>JAGXHW010000021.1 GCA_024635995.1 Clostridiaceae bacterium | reverse complement strand
TTGATCCGATATAATCTTTCTCTACAGCACGATGCCGTTCCGTAGAGATATGCGGTATTAGCACTGGTTTCCCAGTGTTGTCCCCCTGATCAAGGTTGGTTGCCCACGTGTTACTCACCCGTCCGCCGCTAAGCTACTGCCTTTCCGTCCGAAAACTTCCAGACTGTAGCTCCGCTCGACTTGCATGTGTTAGGCACGCCGCCAGCGTTCATCCTGAGCCAGGATCAAACTCTTATTAAAAGTTTTTCCTAAACCCAGTTTCACTAAAAAAAACTGGCTTGGTTTCGTTTCTTCTTTTCTGCTGTTCAGTTTTCAAAGAGCTTTTTCATCTGCCGCCGTGTTTTGGCGACTTGTATATCTTACCATCCACGCCCGTGTAAGTCAAGGGGTTTGTGAAGAATTTGTAAAATATTTCAAGTTGTTTTTTGCTGTATTTTTCCCCTTTTGAACTTCGATGTCTTCAGAGGGCAACACCTAATATAGCATAATTATGATGTTGAGTCAACGACAAAATAGAAAGACGAAATAGAAAGAGGAACAGAAAAAAATAGCATGCCGGTGCATCTATAAACACAACAGCATGCTCCTTAATTTATCCGGTCACTATTAATGAATCGGATTATGCGTTGGAGGCAATGATACTGCCCAGTGCAATTGAGTTTAGTTTTACATCTGCAGAATCAGCACGAGAGACTAAGACAATAGGTGTTTTAGCACCCATAATGACACCGGCTGACGGAGCTTTCGCCATGTATGTCAATGCTTTTCCAATACCGTTACCAACCTCAATGGTAGGCACCAATAATATGTCAGCATCTCCTCCAACAGGACTGTTAAACTTCTTAATTTTGCAGGCTTCCTCAGAAACAGCCAGATCAAAAGCAATTGGTCCTTCAACCACCACATTTTCGCCAAACTCACCCTCTTGTTGCAGGGCTTTTAATGCTGCTGCATCAACCGTTGCTTCCATTTTATCTGATACTTTTTCTTTCGCTGTAATACAAGCTACTTTTACGGGTGATATGCCAAGGGCGGTTGCAGCCTGTACGGCATTATGGACAATCATCTTCTTTTCTTCCAGAGACGGAGCAATGTTCATGCCGCCATCTGTAAGTAAGAGAAGTTTGTGATACGCTTCCGGCTCATACACCATTACGTGACTCAACAGACGGTCTGTCCTAAGACCAATTCCTTTATCCAAAACTGCTTTTAGAAGAACTGAGGTGTCCAGTAACCCTTTCATGAGAAAATCTGACCTGCCTTCACTGACAGACTGCACAGCTGCTCTTGCTGAAGCTACAAAATCGTCGCAATGGTTCACCTGTACATCCTCAAGGTTTAAACCTACTGATTCAGCGATTCGTCGAATGTCTTCCTCATTACCAAAAAGAACAGGTTCAATCACGCCCGCTTCGACTGCCTGTTTAACAGCTTCCAATACTTCCGTATCCTCCGCAGCAGCAACAGCCAGTTTCATTATTTTACCTTCTACTGCTTTTTCAAGCATGTCATTAATATGTTTTATCAATATAAACACCTCTTTTATTAAGTAGTGAAATAGCTCTTTTGCTTATTCATATATTATCTCATATTATGTTGGCGAGACAAGAATCATTGTTATAAACAGAATTCTTAGCTTTTGGTGGAGTTTTAACACTGCTTTTGTCTCTCTAGCAAAAGAGGAGTCTTAGTGTTGGTAGTCATCGGATAAAGCGTCCAGTCTTTCTTTAACACTTTTTATGAAGGCAGCATCGCCTCCGGCCTCTTCCGCTGCTGAAACGAATTCAAATGCTTCTGTGATGTTCCCTGTATAAGCTTTCATCAAGGCCATCCGGCATAGGAGTTCGGAATCACCTGGCTTTTGCAGCAATACTTCTTCCATCCAATGGACTGCTCTTTCATATTCTTCTTTTGCCAGGTAGATGTCCGATAATTCGATGGCCGTTTGCTGGTGAAAGCCCCTTAATTCCAGTACTTTACCATAATGATATATTGCTTGATCCAACTCGCCCAACTGTTGAAAGGCAACTGCGATGAAGAAATGCAAATTCCACCATTGTGGTAACTCTTGCAACAAAGGTGTAAGCATACCTAACCCATCCTGCGGATTCCCCTGAATGACCAACTGATAGCCTTCTTCATACCTGGCATAAGGCGAAATTTCTTCAAGCTTTCCTTGAATAAGCTTTTTTACTTTTGCTTTTTTCGAATGCTTTACAGCAATTTGCCATACTTTTTCAGCCTTTAAATACGATTTTTGCCATTGGTACACAGTACCAAGGTAAAACTGGCGTAACACATCGTTCTTATTCTGTATTTCGTCTCTTTCCAATAACCGGAGTGATTCCATCATCAATGCGTTTTCCAGTTTAGGATCCTTGATTGTTCCACTCCCAGCCAGCCTCACATAAAAAGCACCCAACATGATCTGTGCCTGGTCATCATCTTCGCGGAGTAAACAGTATCCTTTCATAAACAAAACAGCTTCTTCAAAATCTCCTTGCTTTTCAAATCCTTCTGCTGTTTCAATGGCAATTGCTCTGGTTTCATTTCTTAGCTTGTCCAGTAATTGTTCGTATGATGGTCTATGAATAAAATGGTCATCTGCACCAAATAAATATAATATGCCTCTAATAATTGAGGGAACTGTCAGTACCTTGTCTTCTGGTGAACTTTGAATTCGGTTTGCCAGTTCTGTTGTCAACACCGGTACATATAAGCCACCCTGTGGCACCTCATATCCTTCAATTCCCAGAGAAATGCCTTCTTTTAATTGTACAAACGTCAATGATTCAGTTTTTCTTTTAGCCCATCCAGAGAGCAAAGACATACATCATCCTCCAATACTATGTCAGTCTAATGCTTTGTATAAAATTATGTCATCCACATACACATTTCTTTTATCATTATAATGGTGTTTTACAAATGACCCTGTAATGCTAAAGCCGGTGGACAGCAAGGTATTCAACGAAGCTTTATTGTCAGAAAAAACCTTGGCCCTGGCCACTGAGATCCCATGGTGTTTCACGTCCGATAATCCATAATTAACAAGGGATTTTGCTACTCCCTGCTGTCTATACTCTGAAGATACAGCTATTGTAATATCGCAGGAATGAGAAGTATTGTCCGTGTATATTTTCACTCTCATAACACCAATAATCTGTTGATTATATCGAGCGATATACAATAAGTTTTCATTCTTAATGATCCATTCAACGATTTCATCCGAGTCAACAACATCCGCAAAGATTATTTCATGCCCATCATTCTTTAATTGCATAAAAAGTTCATGAATTCCTGATGCATCATTTGTTTCAGGCTTTACAAATTGTACTTTCATCAGTTTCCTCCTTTTATCCTTACAATGTTTGATTTATACTTCGTTCTTTCATATTTTCTTGGATATATGAATGCAACATTAAGAAAATCTGAGTTATTCTCATGATAGACTAATTGCTTACTACCCGTAAGGTTGAAACCAACAGGCATATTAATGATTTGAATATAGGGCAGCATTTTTTTTGCAGGTTGTCCACTCATGTCTTTAAAATGTTCACTCACAAAATTTTCATCGTGCAACAATGAGTGAACCATTTCTTTGACCATTTTCGATTCTTTTGGATCTTGTCGTTTACCATACATTTTTTTTGATCCATTATACGCAAGATCAAAACCAATGACTGCCTCCATTAACGTCGCTTTTTCAGGTAATAAATCCTTCAGATACCTATGAAGGTATTCAATTTGCTCATCCTGACCAACTTTATTGTTTTCAGGATTCTCAATCTTCATGTGTTCAGCCAGGCCTTCAAAAAAACTGAATGGGTCAGTTAAAGATATGTTAATGGCCAAGCGAATGGTATTTGTAAATCGACCACTGTTCCAATATTTTTCCAGTACATGTTCAATACGCTTTAGCCGAAGTAATTCTCCATAAGTTATTTTATGTGTACTCAACACCTCATAGGGAGGTTCATCCTGGTAAACATATTCATATTCAAGTTCATTTTTCCGTAGACCAGATCCCTTCAATAACTTAAGAAAACCCAACTGAAGCATATCAGTTTCCAGTTTAAAAACCTGATTGAATGATTGTCTGAAACTGAAAAAATCTTCGTGAGGCAATCCTGCAATGAGGTCGATGTGCAAATGGATGGATTTCATTTGTTGTAACAATGCAATTTTAGTAAAATCATCCTGTTGGTTTGAATATCGGCAAATAGCTTTTAAAGCATCTGCATTGGTGGTCTGGACGCCTATTTCAAACTGGAACAAACCTTCCGGCACAGTTTTTAGAAATTCAATCATTTTACCCGTTAAAGAAGCTGTGCTAATTTCAAAATGAAAATTGGTTATTCCATTATCATGGTCTTTTATAAATTGCCATATTTTCAGCGTTCTTACGGGATCGACATTAAATGTTCTGTCAACAAATTTTACCTGCTTTACACCATTGATAATAAAGTTCATTAAATCCTGGTAAACGTGATCCAGCGGCATTATCATCAAGCCTGTGTTGTTTCCGGAGAGGCAAAACTGACAGTGATAGGGACAACCCCTGGATGTTTCGTAATAGTATATTTGATTTGGATTGAAAACATAGTCATTCCGATAGACTCTGGGTATATTACTTTCATGTGTTATAGCAACTGTACTTACATTGGTATAGACGATGCCCTTGGCTCTGTAAGTAAGTTGCGGGATTTCTGTATAGTCAACATTGTTTTCCAGTGCATCAATCAATGCAGGAAAAATGGACTCAGCTTCACCAGATACAATAAAATCAATGGCATCATTGTTTTTCATAATCAGCGTGCTGTCGTAGGATACTTCAGGCCCACCCAGTATGATGACTGTTTCCGGATTGACTTTTTTGAGAGACGACACTATTTTATAAACCAATTCAACATTCCATATATAACAAGAAAAAGCAACCACATCTGCATCGGCAACGTATATTTGTTCAAGTATTTCATGAGAAAAATGATTGATGGTATATTCCTGAACCTGCACATCATGTTGTTCCAAAATTGATGCTAAATAACGTACAGCAAGATTAGTATGAACAAAACGTGCATTTATGGCGACAAAAAGAACTTTCATGTGAAACTCCCTTCACTTGTTTTCAAACTCATCTTATTATAACATGTTGCTTTATTGAATTAAACGATGTTACATGTGGCAGGAAGTTCTGCCATCATTAATATAATTATATTATGTAAACCTATTGCATTTGTTTCCGATTTTGTTTATAATGAAATGCAGTTGACAAAATAAGAAAGGTGGCTTTTATTTGTTACCCCAAACGCATAAACTTATAGCAGATATCATTTATGATGATGTATACATGGAACATAACGTTCAATTAAATAAAACCCAACTGGTTTTTGGAAGCATTGAACCTGATATATATTCGGGCTTACCTAAATTAAAACACTTTAAACCTCAGTCTTTTTCAGTGATTTGCAACGACATTTCGACGTTAGCATCATCGCAAACTGAAAATAATCGAGCAGCGATTGCCAGGTTGTCCCGAAAAATCGGTGTTGTGACTCACTATGTGGCTGACTATTTTTGCGTTCCCCACAACGATCGATCAACTTACCAACATCATATAATTAATCATATTCAGTATGAAAACCAATTGCACCTCATGTATAAGGACTCTGATTTGAAAAGAAAAGCAGCAACTGATCAGTGGCTTGATTTTTCAGATATCCAAAAAGTAATGAAATATCTTGATGAGCTTCACAGTGCTTACTCAAATCGAAGCGAGAGTTTGTTGAACGACCTTAATGGTTCTTTACAGGCTTCAAGAGCCGTCGCTACAATGATTGCTCAACAGGCTTTTCTTTCGGAAATTGCCGCATCTACAGCTGCTGCTTAAGATTTAAACATTTAACTTCTTTTGCCTTGCATTCAAATCTTCAATAGGATAAAATGATTTTTGACATGATAAGGAAAGAGAGGGTTATTTATGGAAGATTTTAATATGATCACGATCGAAAACATTTCCAAAAAGGATCTGTTAATGATTTTACAGGCACTTGAATACACTGGTGAACATACCAGCATTCAGGCTTTTGTTGATTTAAAAGATGAGCTTATCCAGCAGCTTACAGATTTGTCAGAGGTTAACGAAGACGACTTAATGACGATGATGCAAAGTTAAAAATAACAAAGATAACCCGAATGAGGATTTCAATTAATACCTTCATTCGGGTTTTTTTATTACATTTTTTCAGGTGCTTTGATCCCTAACAAATTAAGCCCTACCGATAGTGCCTGTCGCACTGATTCAACCAGCATCAGTCTCGCTGTCCTTTGTTCAGGTTCTGCTGATAATACTGGATGATCATGATAAAACCGATTAAAGGCCTGTGCAAGGTCAATGACATGTCTGGTCAATATGGAAGGTTCATCTTTGCTGCACGCATCCAGAACAGCATCTTCAAACTGTTCAAGCTTTCTGATTACCTGGTTGCTTACATCATCCATGAGTTCAGCGCCATCGAAGTCATTCACATCAAGGTGCACGTCATCGGCTTTTCTCAAAACACTGCATGCCCTTGCATGTGTATACTGGACGTAAGGTCCTGTTTCGCCTTCAAAGCTAAATGCCGTATCCCACGAAAATGAAATGTCTTTAATTCTGTTATTGCTTAAGTCATTGAAAATCACAGCCCCAACGCCAACAGTCACAGCTATGTCTTCTTTATTCTCCAGCATAGGGTTTTTCTCATCAATGATTTCTGTTACCCTGCCAATGGCTCCTTTTAAAACATCATCCAACAAAACCACTGTGCCTTTTCTGGTTTGAATACGTCTTCCTTCGTGTGTCACCCTTCCAAATGGCAGGTGATACAAATCCTTAGCCCATTCATAGCCCATAAGTTCAACGACCTTAAACACTTGTGCAAAATGTAGCTTTTGTGAGTAATCCGTTAAATACAGACTCTTATAAAAATTGAAGGTGTTTTTTCGGTAAATGGCTGCTGTAATGTCCCGTGTTGCATACAGAGTACTGCCATCCTTTTTTTGAACCAGGCAGGGAGGCATGCCATACTCTTCCAAATCAATCAGTGCCGCACCTTGACTGTTCTTAAGCATTCCTTTTTCACTTAATTCTTGCAAAATTGGTTCCATCTTGTCATTGTAAAAGCTTTCACCAGTGTAATAATCGAACTTAACGCCTAAGAGTTCATAGATTTTTCCCAGTTCTTTTATGGTTTCATTACTAAACCATCTCCATAGGGTTAACGCTTCTTCGTCGCCCTGTTCCATTCGTGTAAACCAGTTTCTTGCCTCGTCTTCCAAGTCCGGGTTTTTTTCTGCTTCGTCGTGAAACTTAACATAAAGATCCAGCAGGGTTTGAATAGGCTTCTCTTCAATGTCTTTTGGATTTCCCCAATTACGGTAAGCAACAATCACTTTTCCAAACTGGGTGCCCCAGTCGCCAAGATGATTAATGCCTACACATGTATACCCCATATGTTCATAGATCTTATAAAGTGCGTTACCGATGGCAGTTGACCTTAAATGTCCAACATGAAATGGTTTTGCAATATTAGGGGCGGAATAATCAATACAAATGATTTTATTGTTACCCAGCGAAGAACTGCCAAATTTTTCCTTCTCCCTTAGAACCTGGTGAATCATTTCTTCGGCCAGTTTTTTTCTGTTAAAGAAGAAATTTACATACCCACCTGCATTGACAACATTATCAAAAATTGAAGGTATTTCCATCTGTTCAGCAATCTCAGCAGCGATCAACTGAGGGGACCTTCTTCTCTCTTTGGCAAGTCTGAAGCATGGGAATGCATAGTCTCCCTGATGATTTTCCGGAGGTGTTTCTATCATCTCTATGATCGTGTCTCTTTCCAGCTCTTTTACCTGTTGGACTAACGCATCAACAGCCATTTCCTTAAAGCGATTCATCTACTGATCTCCTCTCGTACCGCCGTTTATTTATCTGGATAATATTCCGTAATAAATCCATATACCTCTTGAATTGCTAACCCGTTTATTGTATCTGGTTTTTCGCCTTCTATCAAGAGTGATACCTGATCGATTGATGGCAGTGTTATTAGGGTGTTTACAACCATGGCAATAGTCACTTCTGTATCTTCAACTGTTCCGGTTAAACCATCTGCAAATTCTTTGGATAAATTGAGTGTCACTTTTCTGCCATTCTGCTCCAGTGAAAGAATTTCAGTTTCCGGATGAATGGGATTAATAAGCTCTCCGATACCTTTTTGTTTAATGAGTTCTTCCATAACAAACTCCGGCAGGGATTTGCCTTCCAGATTCGGATCGTTGGCTTTTATCTGATAGGTATCCGAAAAAATAAAAGCTTGGTCTTTGTGTTTAAGGTATAGCACATAATCATGATCATCGGTATCATCTTCCACATCGTTCATTTCCGGTGTTTCATTCACTTCTTCAACCGTATCAACCGGCACAGGTTCCTGTTCCGGGACTTCATTTTCTTCTCTTCTACATCCGGCCATCATCGTAAACAGGATGGCGAATATCAACGCCATAGTAAATATGATAGATCTCTTTTTAATCATATGTTTCTCATCCTTTCCAGTTCTATCCATTGTTTCAAGAAAACGCCACTATTTCAACTCTTTCTTAAGGTGACTACGGTAACCCCAGCGCCACCTTCGCCGTATTGACCATCGCGGAATTTATTTACCAACCTGTTTTTCTTTAGCATACCCTGTATGCCCCGCTTTAATATGCCTCCCCCAATGCCATGAATAATCGTCACTTGTTCTCTTCCACTTAAATAAGCATCATCAAGGTATTTATCGATTAAATACATTGCTTCTTCCAAATCTGTGCCTCTCACATCCACCTCTGACTTGCTAGTCTCAGTTTTATTCTGAATCATCTTTTGAAGGCCTTTTTGAACCTGTTTATGTTGTTTGTTGTCTTTCAGCAAACCTGAAGCAGGCAGCGTCATTTTCATCATACCGATTTGTACTTGTGCATTTTTCCCATTTTCATCAATGGATACAATCGTCCCAGATTGATTCAAAGAGGGAATTTTCACCTCATCCCCAGGTTTCAGCGATTCTTCTACCTGGTGATTATGTGCTCTTATATCAAGGAGTACTTCTTCATCTACAACTAAATCAGACTGGTTTCGAAGCCTGTTTTTTAGTTTTTCAGTTTCTCTGTTTGTATCTTTAAGAGAAGATTCTTTTTGAATTATTTTAATTTCTTTTAAGATCTCATCCATTTCCGCTTTCGTATTTCGAAGTATTTGTTGTGCCTCCTGCTTTGCGTCAGATATTATTTTGTTTCTTTGCTCTTCCAGCTTTTGTTGTTTCTCAAGTACATCATTTTCTATTTGTTCGGCTCTTTTTTTCATTTGATTGGCGTTGGAAAGTTCTTCTTCAATGGTTTTCCGATTTCTTTCTATGGTCTGTAACACATCTTCAAATGCCATGCTTTCTTTTGTTAGAAATTCTTTTGCTTTATCAATGATTTCGGAAAAAATGCCCAGTTTATGAGAAATATCAAATGCATTTGATTTTCCGGGAATACCAATCAGTAATCGATAAGTGGGGCTTAATGTAGCCACATCAAATTCCACACATGCATTTTCAACTGCTTCGTGCATTAACGCAAATTGTTTTAATTCACTATAGTGTGTGGTTGCAATAACACATGTGTGATTCTTTATCAATTGGTCAATGATTGCCATTGCCAAGGCTGCTCCCTCATCGGGGTCTGTTCCTGCCCCTAGTTCATCCAACAGTACCAGTGATTTTTCTGTGTAAGTATTAAGTATGTTAACGATATTGGTCATGTGGGATGAAAAAGTGCTGAGACTTTGCTCAATGCTCTGTTCATCTCCGATATCGGCAAAAACCTTATCAAATACACCAATACGGGTACCATAATCTGCAGGCACATGGAGTCCGCTTTGCGCCATCAATACAAAAAGACCCGCCGTTTTAAGTGTTACTGTTTTACCACCTGTGTTGGGGCCTGTGATGACTAAAGCCTTAAACCGAATACCCAGTTCAAGGGTGATGGGCACCACTTCCGATGCATTGATCAATGGGTGTCGGGCATTCTTCAGAGAAATTTCCTGCTTGTCAGACAGTTCAGGGGCGATCCCTTTCATTTCAATGGATAGTTTTCCTTTAGCCATGTAAAAATCAAGCAGCTGCATTTTTTGTTGATTGAGTATAATTGTTTTTGAATAGACAGTGATCTCCGCTGTAAGCTCCATCAATATCCGTTCAATTTCCAATTCTTCTTTCAGTTTCAATTCTTTTAACTGATTGTTCAAATCAACGATGGCCATGGGTTCAATAAACAAAGTGGCACCACTGGAAGACTGGTCGTGGACCAGCCCTGGAACCATGGATTTGAATTCATGTCTGACCGGAATAACATATCGTCCCTGACGTATCGTTACCAGTGATTCCTGCAGGTATTTCTGCATTTTAACCGACTGTATCATTTGGTTAAGTTTCGTCTTAACCGCATCATTTTTCTGCTGTATTTGACGCCTGATTTGCCGTAAAGCAGTACTAGCATTATCAGAAACTTCTGTGTCACTGACGATACAAGTTTCAATTCTATCTTCTAAAGCTTTGACAGATTCAATTTGTTCTGCAGTGTATTTTAGAAGGTTTGATTCGTTCTTTTTTTCATAGGTTGTTATGTGGCTCTTTGCTCGACGCGCTAGCGTCAATTGTCTTTTAATTGTTAAAAGTTGGGCTGGATCAAGCACCGATCCCACATCTGCCTTTTTAATCAAAAATGTCACATCACTGAGTCCACCAAGTTGAAAGGCACCTTTATGTAGAATAAGTGTTTCCGCTTCAGCTGTTTCATTCTGCACTTCTTTAATGTGCATAAGATCACTATACGGTTTTAAGTCTTCTGCCAAATGACTACCTAATGGCGATTGACAGAGCTCTTTTAACATCACTATAATCTTTTCATATTCCAATACTTTCAGGGTTCTTTGATTCATCAGTACATTCCTTCCTGTCACAATGATAACTGTTGGAACAGATAACTAACCGAAACCATTGTAGCACAGTTTTCAGCCGTATGCCAGTCAACGCTTACTGTGGCAGATAAGACAAAGGCCCCTTTCAACTGGTGAAAGAGGCCTCTATAACGTCAAGACATTAAATCATGTTATCGACTGAATCCAGCACGTGGTCAAGAATAGCCAACGCTTCTTTCAGTTCAGGTTCAGTGATGATCAGCGGTGGTGCCACAATCAAGATGTTTTCATGGCTGTAAGTGGAAAAACCTTCCTTTTTAAGCATGCCCAGGATCTTGCCCATGAGCTTTTCAGGGTCTTTGCCGTAAGGCACCAGTGGTTCCTTGGTGGTTTTGTCTTTGACCAGTTCAACAGCTGAGAAGAGACCGATGTAGCGCACATCACCCACGCAGGCGTGCTTGCTCTTGATGTCTTCCAGCAGTGTGCCCAGGACTTTACCCATTTCACGTGAGTTTTCAATTAGGTTTTCATCTTTGTACACGTCGATGGTGGCAACAGCTGTGGCACAGCCCATGGGATGACCGTTGTAGGTCAGGCCACAGTACATGACAGCGTCATCAAAATAAGCAGCGATTTCTTTTGACACCATGGTGCCGCCCAGGGGCAGGTAACCGCAGGTGGAGCCTTTGGCAAAGGTGATGATGTCCGGCTTCACATCCCAGTTATTCACGGCAAACCATTCGCCTGTCCGGCCCCAGCCAGCCATTACTTCGTCGCAGACCATGACAATGCCGAACTCGTCGCACAAGTCGCGCACGCCCTTAAGGTAACCGTCCGGCGGGATGATGATGCCGTTAGAGCCTGTAACGGTTTCCAGGAATATGGCGGCGACCAGTTCTGGTCCTTCGTACTCGATTTGTTCACGCAGCTGACCAATGTAGTATTTGGTGGCTTCTGCATCATCTTTGAAGGGGAAGGGGGCTCTGTACACATAGGGGTCAAAGAACTTCACAAATCCGGGAATGCCGGGTTCACTGGCAAAACGCCGGGGTTCGCCTGTCAGGTTGGCGGCACCGTAGGTGGCGCCGTGGTATGACCGGTAGCGTGAAAAGATTTTGTTGCGGCCGGTGTACATGCGGGCCATTTTAATGGCGTTTTCGTTGGCTTCTGCACCGGCGTTGGTAAAGAAAATTTTGCCCATGTTGTCCGGTGCCACTTCAATGATTTTCCGGGCGGCTTCTGATTTGGCTTCAAAGGCGAAAGCTGGGCCCATAAAAGCCATTTTGTCTGCCTGGTCTTTGATGGCCTGGATCACTTTTTTGTTGCCGTGGCCGATGTTCATGTTCACCAGTTGGCTGGACATGTCAAAGTATTTCTTGCCGTCGCCGTCCCAGAAGTAAATGCCTTCTGCTTTGGTCACGACGGTGGGGTTTAATTTTCCCTGGGCACTCCATGAGTGTAGGTTGTATTTCAGGTCGTCCTGTTTGATTTTGTTGGGATCTTGCATTGGTGATTAACCCCCTTTTTCTTATTTGTCCATGACGTTGCCAAAGAGTTCTTCGTCTGTGGGTACCACAGGCTCGAAGGGTCTTGACACCCAGGTGGTGTTGATCATGTGTTTCCAGGTAATGTTTTCGGAGACGATGTTGCCGCCCCAGCTGCCGCAGCCCAAACTGGTGGTGAAGGGCATGCCGTTGAACCAGTTGCCGGTGTTGGCCAGTGCCTGGCCCTGGCGGATGTTCATGCGGCTGACTTTGGTTTTCATGGCCAGTTCCATGATGTTGTCTTCGTTAAAGGAATGGATGCCGCAGGAGTGGCCCATACCCTGGTATTTTGTGATGGCGTTGACCAGCTCTACCGCTTCACTGAACTTGCCAAACGTGAAGGCGGCGGTGACCACGGACAGTTTTTCGCCGCTGAAGGGGTGCTCTGCACCAATGCCCTCTTCGGGTACAATAAAGAATTCCACGGTGTCGGGTACGGTGAGGCCGGCCACTTCGGCGATGGTTTGGGGTGACTGGGCGATGATTTTGGGGTTCAGGTGGCCGTCGACCCACAGGGCGGCCTGCAGTTTGGTTTTTTCGTCTGCGCTGACTACATACCCGCCTTCGCCTTTTAGGGCTTCCAGCATGGCGTCGTAAACGCTTTCCTGGATTACCAGGCTGTTTTCGGCTGAGCAGCTGGTGGCAAAGTCAAAGGTTTTGCTGGCTTTGATTTTGGCGGCTGCGTCTTTTAAGTCAGCTGTTTCGTCCACGACCACTACGGCATTGCCTGCGCCTACGCCGTAAGCGGGTGTGCCGGAGGAGTAAGCGGCTTGTACTAATCCTGCGCCGCCGGTGGCCACCACCAGGTCGCATTGTTTCATCAGTTCGTTACTGGCTTCCATGGTGGGTTCTTCAATAGAGATCACTAAATCTTCCGGGGCACCATATTTTTTCAGGGTTTCACGGATGATGTTGGTAATAAAGGTGTTGGTTTTCTTTGTGCGTGGATGGGGGCTCATGATGATGGCGTTTCGTCCCTTTAACGCGTGAGCCACTTTTACGGTGGGGGTGGCTTCCGGGTTGGTGCAGGGGATCAGTGCGCCGATAACGCCCACGGGTTTGGCGATTTTCATGATTTGTTTTTCTTCGTCATGTTCGATGACCCCAACGGATTTCTTGCCTTTCATGTCACGGATGGCACCTTTTGATTTGGCCATCAGTTTGTTGTATTTGCCCTGGTAGTTGCCCATACGGCTTTCTTCCACAGCTAATTTACTGATTTCCTGGGCGGGTCCGTCTTTCACGATGTTCCACACAACGGCTTCCACCAATTCGTCAACTTGTTCCTGGGTGTAGTATTCGATGGCTTCCTGGGCTTTCCGGGCTCGTTGGATGAGTCCTGCCACGTAATTGACTGCTTCTTGGTTCATTTGATCCATAAGAACGCCTCCATTCGTTATTCAAAATAATTAATTTCCGTCTATACAATATATGCAATTCTTATGCCAGATATCATTTTAATGTGTATTTGTCACGATATTCATAAGATAACATTGAATATCAGCGATCTGCTATAAATGTAATGGCCATGGTTTTTCAATTACCTGGACAATAACTAAAATAAAAAAATTCAGTTGATTCATTATTGCATCATCAACTGAATTTAAACACAGCATAATTGAAATTTAAACAATCAGTGGCTTATTATCACCTTTGAATAAAGATTGAATCAATTGATTCAATTATGCATCGCCTATGTTGTATTTGTTGAGTTTTCGTACAATTGTAGGTTGGCTGACATCCAGGGCTTTTGCAATTTCTCTGGTTGTCCTGTATTTTTCAGCTGCCGCTTCTAATACTTGCCTTTCAACTTCTTCTAACGTTTGCTTTAATGTATTTCTAACAGATAGCTTGACATCCTTTTGTTTATGATCTTCTCCCACGATGAATCCTGGTAAATTTTCAGGTAGAATATCCTGACCACGTGTCGTGATAACAATCCTTTCAATGATATTTTCCAGTTCTCTCACATTACCAGGCCAACTATAATGCAACAAAATATCAACCGTATTGGAATCAAGCCTTTTTTCAACGTTAAATTTTTTGTTATAGTTTTTTAAAAAGTATGTCACAAGGGGAAAAATATCTTCTTTTCGTTCCCGTAGCGGTGGAATGTGTATTGGAACCACGTTTAACCGATAATAAAGATCCTCTCTGAAAGTATGCTCTTTCACCATTCGTTCCAGGTCCTGGTTTGTTGCGGTTATGATGCGTACATTCACAGTAATTGGTTTTAATCCTCCAACTCTTTGTATTTCTTTATCCTGAATAGCGTGCAATAATTTGACTTGAAGGTTAAGCGGTAATTCTGAAATTTCATCAAGAAAAATAGTACCTTCCTGTGCCATTTCAAACATACCAGGTTTTCCCTGTTTTTTAGATCCTGTAAAGGCACCTGACTCATAGCCAAAAAGCTCTGATTCCAGCAAAGATTCGGGTATAGCGCCACAATTTACCTTGACAAAAGGTCTGTCCTTGGTCTCACCAAACAAGTGAATAAATTTTGCAATTTCACCCTTACCAACTCCCGATTCACCTGTAATCAATACAGTGGAATCTATTTGGGATAACCGTTTAGCCAATTGTATTACATCTTTCATTTTTTTACTTTTAATGATTAAGGATCCGATTCGTTCCTGTTGTTCTTCCTTCAACTCTTCCAGTGTGTTATGCACATCTTCCAGTTGGTTTTTTAAAGAAATGAGCTCTGTCATATCCCTTGATGTGGTAATGATCTTTTGAATATTTCCCCGTTTATCAAAAATGGGCGTCCCCGTTGTCATTAATCTTTTCCCGTTCTTGTTGTTGTGTAAAATGGTCACTTCTTCTTTTTTAGTAAAAGCCATTTTTGCAACTGAGGGATAAAACAATCCTGATTTTTCCTGTTCTTCAATGTTTTTTCCGATAACATCTTCTTTTGAAACCTGGTACAAAGCTGTTGCAGCCTTGTTCATCCATTGCGTTATACCGTCTTTATCATCAATAAAAATGGCATCCTGCGCCGAATCAAATATCATCTTAAACTCTTCAGTACTTGCTTTTGAGATTAAATTTGAGATGCTTTCAACATCTGAAAACATGACCCCTAACACATTCTCATTTTCTCTTTCTATGATATAGGTTTGTATGAGTATTTCACGATCGTCTGATTCCTGCCACGTTTCTTGATTGTTTTCTTTTAGCATTGTAAGAAAAGCTGCTATTTCCTGTTTAGTTCCAATTTTTGACTGAAGAAGTTCCAGGTAATAACCAGCTTTTTTATTCTTATAGATAATTTCACCATTCTCTTGCATCATAAGTATTCCACCAGGAATCTGGTCAAGTAATCGATCCAGCAAATGCATATTACATCCTCCTCGCCAACCGATCAATTTCATAGTTAATAACAAAAAAAGTGTATCACACTTACCACCTGCCATCAATTGAATTAAATGCCTCTGTTGAAGATTATTCGCATAATCATGTTTTGATTGTTTAGATAAAAGATATAAATTAAATAGTAAGTCATTGGCCACCTTGGTGTAAATCGTCTATAATAGAAGCATTAAATCATACTTACGAGGAGGGACCATCATGAAAAAGAGTCATGAAATAGTAGAACTCATTAAAACTCACTGGACACAGTCGTCAGCTCTTGATGAACTGGATATGGGAAAAGAGCAGCTCCTTTTTTTTCTTGAAAATAAGCAATTTCAACATAAACTCGAAAAGATGGTTAAAGAATGCCGCTACTCATGCCAAGCCATTTACGACCTTTGTGAAGATATTATTTCATCTCTCTGGAATGACGAGGTTCCAGCCAATCCTCTTTATTATATTTACCAATATACATTATCTAAATCACATCCTCACGCGGTGGAAATCGATTTGAACTCTTCATTGGATAGTGGATGCATCTTATATTTAGAAACACTGCGCATTATGATCCCTGTACAGCATGAAAATGACCAGGACTCGTTTCAGTCAAAATATCCTTTAAAACTTGAGTTAGATGAGTTGGATATTAATCATGTTGAGAACAAAGAATACAAACGTTTTATCAAAGCTTTTGATAAAGAATACATTATTGAAATGATGAAATTGAACTTTGAAGTAACACAACATAACACCATGGATCATATTTGTGGTGTTCATTATCTTGCTATGCGCATTGCACGACAGCTTTATGCTTATGGCATTCCAGTTGATCTGGGGAAAATATCCGGAGCTGCCGCTGGTCACGACCTGGGCAAGTTTGGGTGCCGCAGTTTTGAATCGAGAAGGGTTGCTTACTTACACTATTATTATACTGAACAATGGTTCAAATCCAGAGATGTGTTTAACATCGGTCACATCGCTTTAAATCATTCTGTCTGGGACCTTGAGCTGGAAAACCTTCCACTGGAATCACTAATTCTTATTTACAGCGATTTCCGGGTTAAAAACGTTAAAAATAAACAACAACAATATGAGATGAAATATTTTGATTTAGCAACATCTTTTGATGTTATTCTCAGTAAGTTGGATAATGTTGATGCTGAAAAGGAAAAAAGATATATACGTGTTTATGCAAAGCTGAAGGATTTTGAAGATTATATGATTGACCTTGGTATTGAAGTAGACCCTGAAAAACAAATGACACTTAACAATTTTCATAGCAAAAAATATTATTCATTAATGCACGGTCATGAAATCACGCAAAATCTGAAGTATTTCGCGATCTATCATAGTACACACTTGTTGTATAAATTTAGGGATGAAGACTCTCTCAGTGAAATTATTGAGGTTGTTCGCAATGAAAAAAACGATAAAATATTACGTGAATATTTAGGGCTTTTTGAAGAGTACACGGCTTACTTCACTCAAAAACAAAAAATCGTTACCTTACGCTTTTTATACGAAAAATTAACACACCCGGAAGAAGACATCCGTCGGCAATGTGCTGAACTGATTGGTCAGATTATCAGTAGTTTTGATGAGAATTACCGTAAAGAGCTGCCTGAAGACGTCGAGTTGCCTGATCCTGATATCACAAGCTTTGATTTGTTGAGAGAATATATGAAACTCTTTCTGAAACCTGATCATAAAATATCCGATCTACATGCTATCTGGATCCGATACAGTGTACAGCACATGATTTCAAAATTATTAAGTCGTTGCGAACAAAAATACATCAGCGTATATAAGGAAATTATACTCGAATTTTACGAAACCTCCCGGCAACACGACAATGAGCCGGATCCTTACTTATTGAGTACTATCCAGCGAATACCCATATTCCCTGGTGACCCAGCCCTGGATATTTTTTATCAATATGCAGCACAATCAATCAACAATAAAAACCTTAACGAAATAGCAGACATTGATTTACGTATGTCAGTTTTAGAGTGCTTGCACTACCTCGTTGATTATTACCCTGCAGACAGTGAACAGATACGGGAAGTCAAAAATATGTTTTCATTGAAACCCGGAAAATCTCAAGTCCCAGCTGAAAACTATCTCATGTACAAGATGGCTCGGAAGCTTTTTGTTGATGAAGCTATGATTACTCCCTATAATGAATTTTATGAATTGGACATTCATAAGGTTGCCGATATTCATCTGACCAACCTTAAATCTGCTACTAATTGGGTAACCAAGCGCATTCATGTGGAACTTTTACAGGATTATTTGGAACAAAACCCCACACTCAACAAACTGTATACTGCCATGCATTATTGTAACCTTCTAAAAGTCAGTTCAGTGGAAAGTGTTCGCATACAAGCAGGAGAATCGTTGGTGCGCTTATTTCCTCTGCTTCCTCTGGAACAACGAAATGATGTAGCCATCGAGTTATTGAGGGCACTGGAAATTGATGGTGCTCAGCACACAAAATACATCCCGGATTATCTGGGACAAATTATCATTTATTTGCAGCCCATTGAACTGGATGAAATCATTACCGATTTAATGGAAAAAATTAAGCAAAGTAACACTGAGATTAATTCATTGTTACTTAAAACCATTGGTGTCTTTATTGAAAGTTACCCACGCTACAAGGAATTTTTTAATGAAACTGACGAAAGTTATCAAATTCGTCTACAAAAAATGCTGGGTATACTGCTAAATGGACTGGTACATCACCAGCTGCAGATTCAGCAGATTTCTTTTAGTGTTCTCGGTAAAGATGTTTTTGGGTCAGCCAAACTGACGCTCCGGGAAAAACACCAACTTTTTGTTAAAACAGCCAAAAAAATACTAACATTGTCCCGTGAAACGGAAGAAAATGAATTAATCTTTCTGACAAATTCATCAGGACTTAACCACATATACCGCTTTATTTCAGATTATGCCTTCTTCCATGAACCAATTGAGATCCCATTGCCGGAAAAAGTGGCCTTTTTTCCTGGCTCATTTGACCCCTTTACCCTTGGTCACAAAGAAATCACCAAAGCCATTCGGGACCTTGGTTTTGAAGTTTACCTTGCTGTTGATGAATTTTCATGGTCAAAACGCACACAACCAAATCTAATACGAAAGAACATCATCAATATGTCCATCGCCGATGAGTTGGATATTTATCTCTACCCGGAAGAATTGCCTGTTAATTTAGCCAATCCTGTTGATTTAGGTTCTCTCAAAAGCAACTTTAATGACTCAACTGTCCATCTGGTGGCAGGAAGCGACGTATTGATTAACGCTACTGCCTATAGCAACCCAAAAAACAGCATTATTTTTAGTTTTCCCCATATAATGTTTGAAAGGCGTAATGCCAGTTATTCACCTGATAACCATGCACATTTAAACCGACTTATGAAGAAAATGGAACATGAATCCATTAAACTGAACCTTCCACCACAATATGAAGACATTAGTTCCACACGAATTCGTAATTATATTGATGAAAACAGGGATATATCAAAAATGATTGACCCATTGACCCAACACTACATTTATAAACAAAACCTGTATCGCAATGAACCACAATATAAATCAATGATTCAAACGGTTTCTCTTGATGTTGATGTAAGAGACCATGTTACTTACGAATTAATCAATAACATCGTTTCCACATTTCACAAGGATTATACCTATTCTTTCAAAAATATTGAACAGGTATTTAGTAAGCCAAATGGTAGATTAATACTCATCAGGGATGTCAACCAAAATGACAGAGTACTTGCTTATGCCGCATTGCATTGGATTCCATCGGAACATATTTACCAGGAATTTCAAAACAGAAATATTTCTCAGCACATTAGGGAAAACTATACTGGCAGAATCATGTTGATTGATGGGATTTTTTCAGTCAAAGACCATTCTTTTGAAAATTTAAATCAGGTAATTTTAACAGAAACTCTCACATACTGCTTAAAACAGGATTATGGTTATGCCATATTCCAGAACAAAATTGACGATAGTATAACACCGGATACTTATGAAATTTTAAAACTGCATGGATTCCAGGAATTCAATGAAATCACGACTGAACAACCTGTGTTTACCGTCGACATGTCTAACCCTTGCACATTAAACCTGGACATCATGACCATCATCAAGGAACCTTTTAAAAGTAACAGGCATGTCCAAAAAGTCATTAACCGGACAAGGAATCGCATGCAAAAAGTACTAACTGAGCTTTACCCAGGGAACTTATTGTTATCCTTCGACAGAAGCATCATCGACGAAACACTGATCAAGAAAATCTGTCATGAAAATGAGATTCCGCCTGTACCACTAACGCCAAGACGCTTGGGCAGCTCAATGTGTGTTCCCTTTGGTAATGTACTTAACCGTACCATTGTCCCTAACACCATTACCAAATCATTGCATACGGAGAAAATGTTCAATCCTGACATAAAAGATTTTACCATACGTTCTTTCCCTTATTACCTTGATATGAAACATCAGATCAGAATGATCAAATCATTTGATCGGCCCGTCATTTTGGTGGATGATTTGCTTAACAAAGGATACCGAATTCGTGCATTGGACCCTCTGCTAAAAGAAGAAAACCTCAATGTGAAAAAAATCATTGTCGGTATACTCTCTGGCAGAGGTAAAGAATTGATGGAAATTCAAAACAGGGCTGTTGACAGTGCTTATTTTATCCCAAAACTACGTTTATGGTTTAATGAAGCTTTATTGTATCCTTATATAGGTGGCGATTACTTGTGGCGCGGTGAGTACCCCAAAAGTAATTTATTGCCATCCATCAATTTGATATTGCCCTATACATCTCCTGCTTTTATTAAAGGTGTTACCAATCGTCAGTTGTATAACATGTCTGAAGTTTCTATCCTGAACGCCATTGAAATTTTGATGGTGCTTGAAAAGGAATACCAAAAGCTTTATGAAAGAAAACTAACGCTGGCTTTGTTGGGAGAAGTATTTATTTACCCCAGATACCCTGACAACGGCCCTCACATGGAATATGACTTTAATGTATCGGCTTCCGAACACCTGAAAAAAGACCTGGAACTTCTAAAACGTTTGGAACTCATGGTAATCACTTCTTAGATAAGGCGGTGCAGTGATGAATTTTTACCAGCTGGATCAGGGCGTTGCCATCAGTGAGTACCCATTGGCTGATCTTTCGCCCATAAATGAAAAATCTGCTGAAGAATCAGAAGGTTTTATGTATCTATTGGATAGATTGGACATATCAAAAAATCAATGTTGCAGTCTCGTGCAACAACTGTCACAGGCTGTTGGCCATGAAACCCTGGTCTATTTAAAAAAAGATTTGCCTCTTAATAGTCTATCAACCGAATATCCTCAATGGGCGCTGGATAGAATCAAAGAAAATAAAGTCTATCGGGTAAATACACTTCACCCACAGTGGAAACTTTGTGTTGCAAAAAAGGATCATCACAAAAAAAGAGTTCATATTGCGGGACTGGGAGATGTTGGCAGCACTCTGTTAACAGGTTTGCGACTCTTAGGTTGCGATGCGCTGGATACCATTGGGATTTTTGATTTAACACCACAAAAGGTTGAACGATGGGTTCATGAAGGAAATCAAATTGCCTCCATTGATTACCAAGCCTATCCAACCATTGAAGCTGTTGATGAAGATAATCTTTTTAAATGTGATGTTTTCGTTTTTTGTGTAGCCAAACAAGTGCCTGCTTTACATAATAAAAACGTTGACGTACGTATGGCACAACTGGAAGCAAATGCAGGTATACTT
>JAGXHW010000020.1 GCA_024635995.1 Clostridiaceae bacterium | reverse complement strand
GTGATGGGCAGCAGAGGGTTAAGTGGCTTTGGACGTGTGATGTTGGGAAGTGTTTCCCTTAAAGTGTTACACCATGTAACCTGTGATATGTTGATTGTGAGAAATGAAGCGGTTTAAGTGTTCAATGAACAGCAGTGGGAGAGATGTTATGTATTAGATCCCTCGTCGGATTGGCAATGATAATGGCCATTCTCGTAGAAACAACGATACTGCCATCTTTTTTTGCGAATAAGGGGAATGATCAATAGACCAAAAATAAACCCGCCTACATGAGCCCACCAGGCAACTCCTCCGTCGGGATAAGAGGCTAGAGTAGATGAAACACCTGAAAAAACTTGAGTAATGAACCAAAATCCAATAAACACCAATGCAGGAATATCGAAAAACAAGGGAATAAAAAGAAGAGGCACCAAGGTGCGAATGCGAGCCAAGGGAAACATAAGCAGGTAGGCACCCATGACAGCAGCAATGGCCCCTGAAGCACCTACTGTCGGCAGGATAGAAGTGGCATTAAAATAATAATGCGCCATGGAAGCAGTGACGCCACCGGCCAGATAAAACAACAGAAAGCGAAAATGTCCCACACTGTCCTCAACATTGTCGCCAAAGAGCCATAAACTCCACATATTACTGACAACATGAAGCCAACTGCCATGGACAAACAGGCTTGATAGCAGTGTTGGTATGACAAACATCAGATGAATGGTAAAACCTTGGGAAACGGTCTGGCTCAGGTCCAGTGGAATAAACCCATACTGGTTGAAAAATGCGACGATCTCTTGCTGTGGCATGGTGGTTTGATAGCCAAATATCAGCAGATTGACTGAGATCAGCACCCAGGTGACCCAGGGAGTGTTTTGTCCAGGTACATTGTCGCGAAGTGGAATCATGGAAACTCACCTTTCTTCTTATAAACAGGATTCTTAGCTTCTGGTGGAGTTTTAACTCCATCAGAAGGTTAGAATGCGTTATCTAGGGACGTAGCACCGCTTATCTCCCTCTTGCAGAAGAGGGAGTCTTAGCGGTGGTAGTCATCAGATAAAAATTCTCTTCGGCGCCAGTAAAAATGAATATACGATAGAAGAGCAGCCGTCATGAAAACCATTGCCACAATGATCAAAATAAGGCTAATGGGATTACCAGGCACCATAATCCAGATAGGAATTGCAGGAAACAAAAGTGCAGTGGCAGCTTTTCCGAAGTAGTTGGAAGGGATGACAAACCGACTTTTCCTAAAATAAAGGAATGTGCCGGCAAATATCATGAATAATTCCTTCAGTGCAATGAGAATCACGACCCAAACAGGTAACGTTCCGCTAATACTAAGCGTCGTCAGAACGGTCAACAGCATCAACTTATCTGCAAGGGGATCCAACACGGTGCCTAACTCAGTAATCATATGATAATGACGTGCAATATAGCCGTCGAGAAAATCAGTGAACCCTGCCGCCAGAAAGATACACATCGCAATAAAATGAGCTTGTGGATGATTTGAAAAATAGGCTGCAGGAAAAACTGGGACCAGCAATAATCGAATGGCTGTCAAAATATTTGAGATATGCTTCATGGTTAATGCCTCGCTTTGTGATGTTAATTTTGAGTAGAGCATCACATTATTAATACCCATAAACATTTACCTTAGTCGGAGGGTTCTTTTGGCTTGAGTAATGAGGCGCGGGCTATTTTGTCTGCGCCATATTTCTGTCTGATTTGATCCATCACCTCATCGATTTTTCGATGGGATTCATCGGGTTTCTGGTAGATGCTTTTGTTATGAGGAAGATCAAAAATTGACATTTGATGTGCTTGGCTTTCTGCAAAATGACTTAAACTAATGCCGACAAGCCGCACGCCTTTTTTGACGGGCCAATGAACCTGCATTAATGCATAAGCTGTTTCAAACAAGTCCTGGGTATAACAAGTGGCAGTTGGCAGTTGCACCTGTCGGGTGATTGATGTAAAATCATTGAATTTTATTTGTATCTGCACAGTATTGCCTTTTTTTCGATGTTGGCGTGCCCGTTTTCCCACGTCTTCAGCCAATGACATCAGAACATTTCGTACTTCTTCGACGTGATAGACATCTTTGACCAATGTGGTGGACCTGCCAATGGATTTCATGTCGTCTTCCTCGTGAATGGTCAGGGCAGTGTGGTCATGGCCGTTGGCTTTTTGGTGAAGGGCTACGGAGAAATCGCCCAGACGTTGTGTCAGTTGACGAAGATCAGCTTTGGCAAGATCGCCAATGGTGAGAATGGTGAGGCTTTTCAGTTTGGCACTGGTTTTTTCGCCAATTCCCCACATTTTATTAACGGGAAGAGGCCACAGCTTTTCTGGAATCTCAGCGTGCCACAATGTCGTTATGCCCAGGGGTTTTTTCATATCAGAGGCCATCTTTGACAGAAATTTATTGTCGGAGATGCCAATGGAACACCAGAGCGACAGGTTCTCCTTCAGATCATGCATGATTATTTCTGCGGCTGCCACAGGTGTACCAAAAATATGTTCCGTGCCTGTCATGTCCAACCAGGCTTCATCAATACTATTTTTTTCTATCATGGGAGAATAGCATGCCAATCTGGACATAAACGCCTCGGATTTTTCGTTGTAGAAAGCATGATCCGGGGGGACACACATCAAATCCGGGCACAATCTCAAGGCTTCTCCCATCGTCATAGCCGTTTTAACACCAAAGGAACGGGCGGGATAGTTGGCCGCCAGAATAATGCCGGTCCTTTTTGCAGGATCCCCCGCAACAGCAGCCGGTCTTGTCCACAGTTCAGGCCGTCGGCTCATTTCACAGGTGATATAAAAGGCATTCATATCCACTAGAAAAATGACGCGTTTCATAACATCACCCCTCTCTATGTGGAATATTATACTATGTATAGCCAACTTCTGGAAGCAGTTGATAATCCATCCCTTTTGTCGATGACTTAACCCGGTTAGATTGATCAGCTTTTCGCTTATGTTGAGATTCACAGGGTATGAATGAACATGAACAGGTTTCTTTTACCGAACAACTATATTTCATGTAAGCGTGGTGAAACCATGGAACGAATAGCCCGTGTTTTGTTTGTCGAAGACAATGATATAAGTCGTGAACTGATCAGGCGAATTTTTAAAAGAATTGCACTGATTCATATTGATATGGCCAGGGATGGGGAAGAAGCACTGAACTTGTTCAGGGCGCATCAATATGACCTGGTTTTCATGGATATCCAATTACCTGAGATGGATGGTTTTGAAGTGACCAGGCACATTAGAGAAGAAGACAATAGGATGCACCGACACACACCGGTGATTGCTGTTACCGCATGTGTTGGGAAAGAAGACCAGCAACGATGCCGTGAGGCGGGCATGGACGATTATGTGCCTAAGCCGGTAATCACACTTGATTTACTGGAAAAAATTGAAAGATATATCCCCTGGACAGGAACTTTGAAAGGGCAATGACGTCTCTGTTAATAAGCAGCTGATGTAAACAAACAGCTGAAACAAACAGCTGATCATTGACCCTCATACAGATGTGTGTTAGAATCATAATGATTTTTAAGGGGGATGAGCCAATGGATGAACAGGATTTTTTGCTGCACGAGATTTTAGAAGCAATAAAAAATGAAGATGCTCATGCCCTGAGAACATATTTGGAAGAAATTCACCCTTATGATATGGCGCAAGCTTTATTGCAGATGGATGAAGATGAACGCATACTGTTTCGGAAGCTGACAGACGAAGAACTGGCAGATTTAATCGAAGAACTGGATTACGAAGAACAGCAGTCGCTTCTGCAGAAAATGGGACCGACAAGGGGCATTAGAATTATCGAAAAGATGGCCCCGGATGACGCTGCTGACTACCTGGGCGAGCTTGACAAAGAGGAACGGGCGGAAATCATCGCCAAACTGAGCCCGGATTTTGCTGCTGACATTAACCAGCTACTGAATTATCCGGAAAATTCAGCTGGTGGATTGATGACCACTGAGTTTTTCGTTCTCTATGCTCACAATACGGTGGAAAAAGCCATTGAAAGGTTGCGTCAGTTGGCGCCGGATGCGGAGAGTGCTTATTATCTCTATGTGGTGGATGAACACCATCAATTGAATGGGGTCGTTTCCATCAGGGAACTGATTGTTTCACCACCGCAGACTAAAATAATAGATATCATGTCTGAACGCGTGGTATCCGTGCCAGTTGAGATGGACCAGGAAGAAGTGGCCCGGACAATGAGCAACTATGGGTTTTTAGCTGTGCCGGTTGTTAAAGGAAACCGGATGGTTGGAGTCATTACCGTGGATGATGCCATGGATGTTATGGAAGAAGAAGCTTCAGAAGACATGATGAAATTTGGTGGTATTACCGGAGCAGAAGCGGGTATGCAAGACTTAAGTGTTGGTGCAATAAAATCAGCCATGGGACGCATTCCCTGGCTTGTAGGTTTGCTGGGTGTCGGCATTATGGCAGGCAATATCATTTCGCACTTTGAAGAAACCCTGAGTGCTGTTGTAGTATTGGCAATGTTTATACCAATGATAGCCGGTATGGCTGGTAATACAGGCACACAGTCCCTGGCAGTTGTGGTAAGAGGTTTAACCATGGGTCAGTTCAAAGGCAGGGATGTCTGGAGACTCATCCAAAGGGAAGCAGCAGTTGGACTCCTCATAGGGATGGTAAATGGCCTTCTCATAAGTATCATAGCGGCAGTATGGCATGGCAGTTTTATGCTGGGATTTGTCATTGGCCTGTCATTATGGATCACTATGTTTTTTGCCACCTTGGCAGGAACCATCGTACCCCTGATTATGACAAAGTTAAAATTTGATCCTGCTGTGGCATCAGGACCGTTTATTACAACACTCAATGACTTGGTGGGCTTGACCATTTATTTTACGGTGGCCACCTGGTTTATGAAATATCTATTGTAAATGACTTAGATAATAGATCATTATCTGGGCAAAGGAGGGTGTAAAATGGAGCAAAAAGAGCGCAACAAACTGAAGGAACAAATACAGCAGATTAACAGCACTTTGTCAGATAGTGATGCCCAGAAAATTCTGGAATTGTTGGACAAAGAGGTTTCCAAAGTAGAGAAAAAGATGATGATCACATTGGAAATAAAAGAATTACTGGAAGGTTGGCTTGAAGACGAATACGATGAAGAAGACGGAGAGAGAACGCTACATTAAAGTGAACCTGTTAATCCGGGAGTCATAGGACTGCCGGATTTTTTATAAATACTGTAAATTGCGCATCAACTTTTGAAGATATAGACGAAAATGTGAATAATTGATCTTTTCAAACAACATTAATTTTGATAGAATGAAACTATTAACGATAGTTATCAGAAAAATGGGTGTTTATTAATATACAGATGCGAGAAGAGGTGATTTCCATGGCTATGATGGAAATGCTTCGGGAGGCTAAGAGCCAAATTATCCGAAAACTTTCGTATCTTTCAGAAGGAGTTTATTTTGTCTCGCCGGAGGAACTTGGTGAACAGCAATATTATAAACGTGAGATGTACCAGTTTCCACGGGAACCAAACTATTTGAACGAAAACATAAACACGGTGACAGACTTAATTCTTTATGTCAGATCGTCGTTTTTTCGGCCGCGAATGGGTGACTTGCGGGTACGTGAAGGAGAAATGATCTGGCACTTTAACCGAACGGGGCCTGAAACGATATGTGCCAACAAAGGAAACTGTGGTGGCATATCAAGCATGTTAGCCTATGTATTAAAAGACAATTATGAAGAGGTGGGGTTCATTGCCTTTACAGATCAGGTAGGGGGACACGTATTTAATTATATCAAGCACCGGGACAAGTATTACTTTATTGATTTGTTAAATTATCTGTATGCCAGCAAATCCATGGAACATAGTTCCACCATGATTTATCAGGCGGACTCACTGCAAACCTATGCAGATTATTACCGAAAAAAGGCAAAGAAAGACATTAAAATGATGGTATCTTATTCGGGTGAACAGGTACTCCCCATTGGGAGGTACCACGAGGAACCATTGATGTTCTTACCTGAAGGCAGTCGTTACCAAGTATTGTATGAATCGCCGCAGGAAGGGATTGTGGTGAGAGAAAAAAAGGCATATAAATGCCCGGAACCATTAAACAACTGTGCTTCAATTGTTCAGCATGACAGAATCTCCAACAGTGAAGGATGATTTGCATGAATCATCAATTTGGTCAAAAGGGTAATATTCCAAGGCATGTCATTCTTTCTACAATGATAGAAGGGTATGCCTATTTTCGTGTGCTCACAGATTCTTTCGGAAAACCAACCGATCTTTTGTTTTTGGAAACCAATGATTCATTAGACCATATGTTGGAAAGCAGCCATAAGGATCTTATTGGAAAACGTTGGACAGAAGTTTTTGGAAAGTCAGAGCAAGATGATTTCGACTGGATCTACTTTTTGGGACAAACTGCAGTTACGGGTGAGTCTTGCCAGTATACTGAATACTGTAATAAGCTAAAGAAAGAGCTTGCAATTGGGGCATTTTGTGAAGAACCGGGCTATCTGTCCATGCTGTTTTATGATGAAAAATTTAGAAAACAATGGGAAAACAGCAAAACCAATAACCAGAAGGAAACAGACAGTATTTTGGAAGCGGTGCCTGAAGCCTTGATGATGGTTAACCAGGATGGAACCATCACGGATATAAGAGGCCTTAGTAAAAGGCTCCTGATCAGGGAACCAGGGCAGGCAATCGGAAAAAGAGTGCATGATGTTTTTGACCGGGAAAATGCTGTCAAACTGATGCTTAGTGTCAGTAAAGCCCTTGAAACAAAGCAGGTACAGCGAGATGAAATATGCCTTGTAAAGGATGGTTCTGTAAAATGGTTTGAAACAAATACCACACCGGTTAATGCATCCAGTGTTGTTTCCAGTATCCGGGAAATCACGGAAAGAAAAAACACAGAACAGACCCTGCTGGAAAACGAACGACGCTGGCAGTATGCATTGGAAGGTAACGGTGATGGTGTCTGGGACTGGAATATCCATCAGAACAAAATGTTTTTATCAAAACGCGTTCGTGAAATGATGCAGTTGTCATTGAAGCCAGAATCTGAAACCATTGAACCTGAGGAATTGCTTGGTCAGGTGGATCCTCGTGATTTTCAAAAGGTATTTGACGACATAAAGGATGTACGGGAAGATAAACTGGATGTCATCGATTTGGAATACAGGGTGGTGTTCCCTGATAGAACCGTTAAATGGTTTCAGGCAAGAGGGAAACGCATCGGTTACCGTGACGAAGATCAGTCCTCCCGCATGGTGGGTACTCTGTCGGATATCACAATGCGCAAACAGGCAGAAGAAGAAATCAAGTACCTCAGTTTCCATGATAAATTAACCGGGCTATACAACAGAGCTTTTTTTGAAGAAGAAATTAGCCGGATGGACACGCAAAGACAATTGCCACTGTCAATTATCATAGGGGATGTCAACGGTTTGAAGCTGACAAATGATATATTTGGGCATTTGGAAGGTGATAAACTGCTCATTGAGATCAGCTGTATTTTGATGGAATCATGTCGTAAGGAGGACATCGTAGCCAGATGGGGTGGAGATGAATTTGCCATTATCCTTCCCAGAACCACGGAAGACAAAGCGGAAGAAATATGTGAACGCATTCAGGATGGATGCCAGCGGGTGAAGGTTGACTTTATACAAATGAGTATTTCTTTGGGGACTGCAACAAAATACCAGAAACAGGTCAATATTCATGAAATTATCAAAGAAGCTGAAAATCAGATGTACCGCAACAAACTTGAAAAAAATAAAAACAACAAAGGCTACATGCTTTCTTACCTGGAAGAAATTCTCTACAAAAAAACGGAGGAAACCAGGGAACATGGTGAACGGATCCGAAACATGGGCATGAAGTTGGCTGAATTTATGGATGATCATCTCAGCTTTAACGAAATTAGATTATTGGGCACCTTCCATGACGTAGGGACCATTGCATTGGAAAATGATGTGCTCATGAAAAAGGACGCACTTTCAGAAGAAGAGTGGGAAATTATTAAAAAACACCCGGACATAGGCTATCGGATTGCAGAATCCATACATGAAATTTCTCATATTGCAGACTACATATTGACCCACCATGAGCACTGGGATGGTACAGGTTATCCACGGGGATTAAAGGGTGAGGAAACACCCAAAATTTCCAGATTACTGGCCATTTTGGATGCCTATGACGTAATGACACACCCAAAAGGGTACAAGCGTGCAAAAACCCATGAAGAGGCGATCAACGAACTGGTACGCTGTGCAGGAAAACAGTTTGACCCTGACTTGGTGGAGTTATTTAACACCTTCATGGAAAAAAGTGAAGTTGTATGATAGAATACGCCATGACAATCGTGTTGATCGAACAGTGAACAGGAGTGAGCTAATTGAATAAGAGAACTAAAAAGATGCTGGCCATCATCATCGCTTTTATGATGATCATGTCCACTTTTGCAGCACTGATAACGGCCGTGGCAGGGATTTAAAAAAGGGGGAAGTGTCATTGAGCATTCATATTGGAGCCGCCAGGGGAGATGTTGCAGAAACGGTATTATTACCGGGAGATCCCCTAAGAGCAAAAATGATCGCTGAAACATTTCTTGAGAACCCGGTTCGATACAATGAAGTAAGAGGTATGTTCGGGTACACCGGAACCTACCAGGGAAAACGGGTATCTGTGCAGGGGACCGGAATGGGAATTCCCTCCATATCGATCTATGTCAATGAGCTGATCAGCGAGTTTGGTGTAAAAAAACTTGTTCGCATTGGCACTTGCGGTGCACTGCAGGAAAAAATTGGAATCAGGGATGTCATTCTGGGTATGGGCGCCTGCACTGATTCCAATGTAAATAATGTACGGTTTAAAGGCATGAACTATTCACCCACAGCCAGCTTTAACCTGCTGTCTAAGGCTGTAAAGGCTGCCGAAGAGATAAACATCAGACCTCACGTGGGCAACATCATAACTTCAGATGCATTCTACCAGGATGACCCCAACGGTTGGAAATTATGGGCTTCCTATAATGTACTGGCTGTTGAAATGGAGACAGCAGAGCTGTACACACTGGCAGCAAAACATGGGGTGGAGGCATTGGCCATTTTGACGGTGAGCGATCACATCGTTACACACGAACTCACGTCAGCAGAAGAACGACAAAACACATTCAGGCAGATGATAGAAATAGCGCTATCCCTGGCTGAGTGATGCTGATGTTAAGGGCATCGGATAAATGGTCCGGACTTGACCCTGCCTGACATAGGGTATATAATGAGCCATATGGAAAAAGCGATGATGAGGACGGCATGACAGCACCTTTAGTGAAGAGAGTCAATCCAAGGCTGAAAGATTGATGTAAAGGCTGCATGCAAATCACCTCTAAGCTGGCAGCCTGACCAGGGTGAATCTGGCAGGGTTACCCGCAGACATGCGTTACGATGTAATGAAGTGACAGATGTGAAAACATTTGTAAGCAGGGTGGTACCGCGGTAAATCCGTCCCTGGGCTGATGATCAGCTCAGGGATTTTTTGTTGTTAAAGTAATGGTTGAAAGGATGAATAAAATGGAAAAGTTTAAAGCACTCTCCACACTGACCGTGGCAGAGCGGGAAAATAAGGTAAACAATTTTTGGGATGATGTGAACATCCTGGAAAAAAACATTGAAAACAGAGAGGGTAAACCCAGCTTTGTGTTTTATGAAGGCCCACCCACAGCCAATGGCCGACCGGGCATTCACCATGTGATTTCACGAACCCTGAAGGACGCTGTCTGTCGCTACCATGCGATGCTTGGCAAGCAGGTGAAACGAAAAGCCGGATGGGACACCCATGGATTGCCTGTGGAAATTGAAGTTGAAAAACAGCTGCAGTTGTCCAGCAAGCAGGACATTGATGATTATGGTATTGCAGAATTTAACCAAAAGTGCAGGGAGTCGGTGTTTTCCTACGAAAAACAGTGGCGGGAAATGACCAGACGGATGGGTTATGCCATCGACATGGATAACCCCTATATTACATTAGACAACAATTACATTGAATCGGTGTGGTGGATCTTAAAACAATTCTTTGATGAAGGCATGATTTATGACGGCCATAAAATCTTACCTTATTGTCCCCGTTGTGGCACAGGTCTGGCTTCCCACGAAGTATCGCTGGGATACAAGGAAATCAAGAGTGAAACCGTTACTGTTGCCTTTAAGCGTAAGGATACAGAAGAATATTTTCTGGTTTGGACCACAACCCCCTGGACCCTGGCTTCCAATGTGGCGCTGTGTGTGAACCCAGTTTTGGACTATGTGAAAGTGAAAGCCCAGGACACTGTGTACTACGTTGCCAAAGACCTGGCTCACGAAGTGATTGGTCATGAATACGAAGTGCTGGAGGAATTAAAGGGAAAAGAACTGGAGTATGTGGAGTATGAGCAGCTGATGCCTTTTGTGCAACCGGATAAAAAAGCTTTCTATGTGACTCTGGGGGATTTTGTTACCACAGAGGATGGCACAGGCATTGTTCACATGGCACCCGCTTTTGGCGAAGACGACTATAACACCGGACGTATTTACGGACTTCCTGTGCTGCAACCTGTTGACGAACAAGGTAAATACACGGCCACTCCCTGGGAAGGACAATTTGTCATTGATGCAGACCCGGACATAGTGAAATGGTTGAGGGAACAGGGAAAACTTTTTAAGAAGGAAAAATTGGCCCACAATTACCCCCATTGCTGGCGTTGTTCAACGCCCCTGCTGTATTACGGAAAGCCAAGTTGGTACATTGAAATGACGCGCATTAAAGACAGGCTGATTGCCAATAATAACAGCGTCAATTGGTACCCTGACTATGTGGGGGAAAAGCGATTTGGAAACTGGCTTGAAAACCTGAACGACTGGGCGCTGTCTCGAAACCGTTATTGGGGAACGCCTCTCAACATCTGGCATTGCGATTGTGGTGAACTGACGTCCATTGGATCAAGGGAAGAACTTGTCACCAGAGCGGTGGAAACCATTGACGAATCTATTGAGCTTCATCGGCCATATGTTGATGATGTCCATCTGACCTGCGAGAAATGCGGCGGTACCATGACCAGGGTGCCGGAAGTCATCGATTGCTGGTTTGACAGTGGAGCCATGCCTTTTGCGCAGCATCACTATCCCTTTGAAAACAGTGAACATTTTGATGAAGAACTATTTCCTGCAGACTATATTTGTGAAGGCATTGACCAGACCAGGGGTTGGTTTTACTCCCTGATCGCCATTTCATCCTTTATCAAAGGTGTGTCACCCTATAAGAATGTGTTGGTCAACGACCTGATATTGGACAAAGATGGCCAGAAAATGTCCAAATCCAAAGGGAATACGGTGGATCCCTTCAAACTCTTTGACGAATATGGAGCAGATGCATTACGATGGTACCTCCTGTATGCTTCACCGGCATGGACCCCTACACGGTTCGACATTGAGGGATTGAAGGAAGTAAAAAGCAAATTTTTCTCAACCTATGAAAACATCTACACCTTCTTTACACTCTACGCCAACACAGATGAGGTGGACCCCAGAACCTTCCATATTCCTGAAACCGAAAGACCAGAACTGGACCGTTGGATTTTGTCCAAATACAACCATCTCATTGAAGGAGTTCGCAAAGAAATGGAAGTTTTTGACCTGACGAGAGCGGTTCGAAAAATTCAGGATTTTGTTAATGAAGATTTTTCCAACTGGTACATCAGAAGAGCACGACGTCGTTTTTGGGCATCAGAACTGAACGATGACAAAAAAGCGGTTTACAACACGACCTATGAAATTCTTGTGGGTGTATCTAAATTGTCTGCGTCTTATGCACCTTTTATTACAGAAGAGATATACCGCAGCTTAACGGGTGAGTTATCTGTTCATCTGACAGACCTGCCGGAAGTGAACCAATCACTGAAAAACGAGGCTGTTGAAACAAAGATGGACCTGGTGCGCGACCTGGTCACATTGGGAAGAGCTGCACGGGAAAAGAACCGGCTTAAAGTGCGGCAACCGCTGCAAAAAATTTTGATTGATGGAAAGTATGAAAGCGATATTAGTCATTTGGTACCACTGTTGAAAGAGGAACTGAATATAAAAGAGGTAGTGTTTGAAAAAGATTTGAACAACTTTATGAATTTCAACCTTAAACCGGACTTTAAAACGGCAGGACCCATGCTGGGTAAAAAAATTAAAGCCATGGGAAAAGCCTTGGCCTCACTTAATGCCAATGATGTGGCGCCAAAGCTGGAAGCTGGTGAAACGATTAATCTTGAGTTGGATGGTGAACCGACAGAGGTTAGTAAGGATATGGTTATGATCGCCATTTCAGCCAAAGAAGGGTTTACTGTGGAAATGGAAAACAATCGGTTTGTGATCCTGGACACAACCCTGACAGATGAATTGGTTTATGAGGGGTTAGCACGGGAATTTGTTTCGAAAGTGCAACAAATGAGGAAAAATAACGGATACGAAGTGATGGACCAAATCACCATTGATTTTAAAGGCGATGATGAGATTGTGAAGGCTGTGGAACTTCACCGTGACTATATTATGAAAGAAACCCTGGCCCTGGGTATTGAAATGTCAGCCAATGCAAAACTGGAAGTGCAGAACCTAAATGGGCACGAAACGGGTATTCGATTAACCAAATTTGAAGGGTAAGAAAAGAGTGAGTTCATTTAAAAAAGCCATTGCTGGATTCCATATAGGATCAGCTGTGGCTTTTTTGTGGACTTCAGGCTATACCCTGGATTTTAAACGGTATCTGAACAGGTTCCACATAGGCAGCAGGTAGAGGAAGAAAGCGAAGGGTATGAAAGACAGCCTGTCCACCTCCAAAAGGGTTGTTGGCAGAACTGATGCGATGTTCCAGGGAATCAGCGCTGACAGCACAATGGCAGTGTCTTCGATGTCCACAGCCAAATCTTCGTTGCTGATACCAGAGGCATGATGATACGCTTCGTCCATGACATGGGCGGTCATGATGACAGAGACTGCCTGGGTGCCGCCGAATGCACCTGTGATAAGGCTTACCATCAGTGTATAAAAGAAGAGTTGAAAACGGCTTTTAGCCCGGGTAAACCAATGGACAATTGAATCAAGAAAATGTGCGCCATGAATGACCTCTGCCAAGGCACAAGAGGTCATGACAATAAAAGAAGGACGAACCATCGACAATAAGCCACCACCTTTAATGATGGTGTGCAGAGGATCATTAACGGGAAGGGCAAAACCTGTAATGAGGTATCGAAACACTTCCCCGGGTGAGTTCTGCTGGTAGAAAAAAGCCAGCAGGACAGCGGTCAACATACTCATTGTCATGGAGCGTTTGACACCCAATTTGAGAAAAGACAACAGCAACATAACGAAAGCCGGCAGCAAAACCAGGGGATGAATTTGAAAAGAAGCCAAAATATGTCGATCAATCTCTGTACCGGTTAGCTGAAGTGGATAACGAAAAGAGAAAATAAGGTATAGAACAACTGAAGTAAAGAGTGGAACAGCCATGGAACGAGCCATGTTGCGGAGGTTAGTAAACAGATTGGTGGCTGTGATATTAGCCACCAGATTAGCACTGGATGACATGGGAGAAAAGCGGTCGCCAAAATAGGCGCCTGCAATTAAAGCGCCTGCAGCCAAAGGGATATGAGCCTGGCCACTTCTTGCCAGCATCATCAGAGCCACCCCTAAGGTGCTGGCTGTTCCAAAGGATGTACCAATTAAAAACGACACCAGACAGCTTATGGAAAAAGCAATGACATAAAAAAAGCTGGGATGAATAATTTGCAAGCTATAATAAACAATGGCAGGAACGGTGGCGGATGCCATCCACGCTGCCGTTAAGAAGCCTATCAGCACAAAGATTTTTATCACCAATAAGGACTTTTGAATACCAGAACGCCAGAATGTGACGAGATGTTTAATAGGCAGCCCATGTTTTAGTGCAAGCAAACTAAAAAGCAGCAAGCCGGCAAACAAGGCATAACCCACAAACAGATCAAATTGCAAACTGAACATGATCATGGCAAATGTAACAATAAAAACCAGCAGCAGAAGCATAGTTACCTCCTGAATTGTGTCGAATTCAAATCACTAGCCCTATTCTAACACATTCAGAGAGTTGCCAACAGTGATGATGAAAAAGCGAACCGATACTTTGATGAAGGTAAGGGTAATGCTATAATAGGTAATAGAACACAATCGCTGTTGGAAAAGGATGTGAAATTATGTCAGTGGAAGAAGTTAGAAATTATTTGAGCCAGTGGGGTCTGCATAAGGGTGTAATGGAGATGAAAAATTCCAGCGCCACCGTGGAACTGGCTGCAGAGGCGGTGGGGGTCATTCCCGCCAGAATTGCTAAAACACTGTCTTTTAAACAGGGAGACACTTGTCTGCTCATTGTCACTGCAGGTGACGCTAAAATAGACAATACAAAATTTAAATCGGTCTTTGGTATGAAAGCCAAAATGTTGTCAGCGGAAGAAGTTGAAACGTTAACAGGACATCCTGTTGGCGGGGTGTGTCCCTTTGCTCTGAAAAATTCAGATATTCAGGTGTGCACAGATATATCCATGAAACGTTTTGATACTGTTTATCCTGCTTGCGGAAGTGGAAACAGTGCGGTGGAATTGACATGCGATGAGTTGTTCACTGCCTCCCAAAGCAGCGGGTGGATTGACGTTTGCAAAGGATGGCAGAGTGAGCAGGTGTAAACACACATGAGAAAATTTCTATGCACAGATGATCTAAGACGGAGAAAGGGTGAAATAGGTGAAATTTAACATCAAGGATGTGGCGAAAAAAGCCAATGTATCAATCTCAACAGTGTCAAGGGTCATTAACCAAAGCAAACCAGTACAGTCCAAAACCAAGGAAAGAGTACTGATGGCAATTGAGGAGCTGGGATACAAACCCAATGCCATTGCCAGAAGCCTAAAGGTCAAACACACCCAATCCATCGGCATCATGGTGCCGGACATTGCCAACCAGTTTTACCCGGAAGTGGTCAGAGGCATAGAAGACGTTGCCAACATGTATGAATACACTATTTTTTTATGTAACACTGATTTGGACGATGATAAAGAATTGAAGTATTTTTCTGGTATGGAAGAAAAACAGGTGGATGGGCTCATCTTCATGGGAAATATCCTGACAGACCGTTTGGCACGGGAGATGAAGAAGGCAGATATGCCGGTGGTTTTGATTGGGTCAGATCACCCTGACCTGCCATCCGTCACCATTGACAACACCCTTGCTGCCAGGAAGGCTGTGGAATACCTGCTGGACAAAGGCCATCGAGGTGTTGCTGTGATCACTGGTAAAATGAAAGACCCAATGATGGGAAGGGCCCGGTTGAAGGGATACAGGGAAGCTTTGGAAAAGGCTGGCATCAACTGGAAATCTGAATGGGTGGTTGAAGGTGGTTATCGTTTCAAGAGTGGGTATGAAGGCGCCAGGCAACTGATGATGCTGGAAGAACGGCCGACGGCCATCTTTGTGGCCAGTGATGAAATGGCTATTGGTGCCATGCGGGCGATTCTTGAAAAAGGCCTTCAGATTCCTCAGGATATTGCAGTAGTAGGATTTGATAACATTGACATGTCAGGTAAAGTGTATCCATCGCTGACAACCATGGGACAGCCAATGTACGAGATGGGCGCCATTGGTATGAGACTCTTGACTAAATACCTGCAAGGAGAAATAGTGAATGACAACAAAGTGGTTTTGAACTTTGAGCTGACGGAAAGGGAAAGTTCATGATTGTATTACCTATAGTTGGCTGTCAAATCGCGGTCATCAAAAAAGCAAGTATTTTGAATGTTTTTACGGCTTGACCCCTTGTGAAAATGCAGGTTATAATTATGACTGATTTTATTGACAATATGGCTAAAATCCGGTAGTATAAGGATAGTCAACATCGGGAAGCTTTGCTGCCCGGTTGTTTTTTTCATAAATCAAATAAAATCGAATATCATGTTAGGAGGCTATTCATGAGCTCAGAAATCATCAAACAGGAAGATAACAAAATCTCACTAAGAATTGCTGTGAGTCCGGAAAAATTTGAGGAAGCCGTTAATAAGGCTTATCATAAAATGCGAGGCCGGTTCAACATTCCAGGGTTTAGAAAAGGAAAAGCACCAAGAAAAATAGTTGAATTACACTATGGCCAGGAAATATTTTTTGAGGAAGCCATCAATTTCTCATTTCCTGAAGCCTATGAAGCGGCATTGGAAAAACATAACCTGGATCCGGTTGATCAGCCACAGGTGGACGTTGAACAAATGGAAAATGGCGAAGAAGTGATTTTTATTGCCGATATTGAAGTGATGCCCGAAGTGTTGGTCGAAGGATACAAAGGTGTTGAAGTAGAAAGAGTTGAGTATCCTGTGGCGGATGAAGCCGTGGAGGCAGAATTGAAAGCAATGCAGGAAAAGAATGCCCGCATCATCACCATCGAGGACAGACCTGTTAAAAATGGCGACCAGGTAATGCTTGATTATGAAGGCAGTGTCGATGATGAGATTTTCCAGGGTGGCACAGCCGAAAACCAAAAACTTGAGATTGGTTCCTCGAGTTTTATTCCAGGCTTCGAAGAGCAACTGATCGGACTGGAAATTGGACAGGAGTCAGTCGTCACCGTGACCTTCCCGGAAGAGTATCAGGCAGAAGAATTGGCGGGTAAGGAAGCACAGTTTAAGGTCAAGATTAATGACATTAAAGAAAAAGAAATGCCAGAACTGGACGACGAATTTGCTAAAGATGTTTCAGAGTTTGACACACTGGATGAATTGAAGGCAGATATCAGAACGCGTCAGGAGGCAACTGCAAAAGATAGAGAAGAACAGGAATTAAGGGCAAATGTCATTAAAGCGGTGACGGAAAAAGTGGCGGTGAATATTCCGGTAGCTGTCATTGATCGTCAGATTGACCGTATGATGCAGGATTTCAACTATCAAATGACTTCGCAGGGAATTAGTCTGGACCTGTACTATCAAATGACAGGTTCAACGGAAGAGGAATTGCATGAACGAATGAAGCCAGACGCTGAAAGAAATGTGAAAGATCAGCTGGTACTGGATGAAATCACAAAAATGGAAGAGATCACAGCAACAGAAGAGGAAATTGATCAGGAAATTGAAGCGCTGGCGAAACAATATGGCCAGGAAATGGATAAATTCAAGGAAACCGCAGCCAAGCATGACAAAAAAGTGTTTGCCGACAATGTAACACTGAGAAAAACCATTGATTTTCTCGTAGAAAATGCTACGATAAAAGAAAAGGAAGAAGCAGAGCAGGCACAGGAAACGGTAGAAACCGAGTAATGGAGGATTGAGATATGTCATTAGTGCCGATAGTTGTTGAACAAACCAATAGGGGAGAGCGTTCATACGATATCTATTCCCGATTATTAAAAGATCGAATTATATTGCTGAACGAAGATGTCAATGATGTGACAGCGGGTCTCATCGTGGCACAGTTGATTTTTCTTGAAGCCGATGATCCGGACAAGGACATTCAATTATACATTAACAGCCCGGGTGGTTCCATTACAGCTGGTATGGCGATTTATGACACGATGAATTATGTAAAGCCAAGTGTGTCAACTATTTGCATTGGCATGGCAGCCAGTATGGGAGCTTTTTTACTGGGCGCAGGTGCCAAAGGGAAACGATTTGCGTTGCCTAATGCAGAAATCATGATTCACCAACCCCTTGGTGGTACACGAGGCCAGGCTGAAGACATTCGGATTCATACCGACCGCATTTTGAAGATGCGTGACATTATTAATGAAATATTATCAGAACGCACAGGACAACCCTTGGAAAAAATCAGAAAAGACACTGACCGTGACTTCTTCATGTCAGCTGAAGAAGCGAAAAACTATGGATTGATTGATGAAGTAATCACGTCCAGGAAATGAGTAAATGAGGTGTAATCATGGCACGCTATGAAGAAAAAAAACAGCTGAAATGTTCCTTTTGCGGGAAATCACAGGACCAGGTGAGAAGGTTGATCGCCGGCCCTAACGTGTATATATGTGATGAGTGCATTGAGCTGTGCCAGGAAATCATTCAGGAAGAGCTGGACGATACCATCGAAGTTGATTTGATGGACCTGCCAAAACCAAGAGAAATAAAAGATATTCTGGATCAGTATGTGATCGGACAGGAACATGCGAAAAAAACACTGTCTGTAGCAGTCTATAATCATTATAAACGGATCAATGCAGACAATAAAACCGATGACGTGGACCTGCAAAAAAGCAACATTTTACTGCTGGGCCCTACCGGTTCGGGTAAAACCCTGCTGGCTCAAACAATGGCCAAATTGCTAAATGTACCCTTTGCCATTGCCGATGCCACCTCTTTGACAGAGGCAGGTTATGTGGGTGAAGACGTGGAAAACATTCTGCTTAAAATCATCCAGGCAGCAGATTATGACATCGAAAAGGCTGAAAAAGGGATCATATACATTGATGAAATGGATAAAATTGCGCGAAAATCTGAAAATCCCTCCATCACACGAGATGTCAGCGGTGAAGGTGTTCAGCAGGCGTTACTGAAAATTCTGGAAGGTACTGTTGCATCGGTTCCTCCTCAGGGAGGCAGAAAGCACCCACACCAGGAATTCATTCAGATCGATACCAGCAACATCCTCTTTATTTGCGGGGGTGCTTTTGATGGCATTGAAAAAATCATCCAAAAAAGAGTCGGTACTAAAGCCATGGGTTTTGGCGCTGAAATCCAAAGCAAAGAAGAACTGGACATCGGTGTACTTCTCAAAATGATACTGCCGGAAGATTTATTGAAATATGGGTTGATTCCTGAGTTAGTTGGAAGGTTGCCAGTGGTGGCCACCCTTGACCTGCTTGATGAGGATGCCTTTATACGCATTTTGACAGAACCTAAAAACGCTCTGGTTAAACAGTACCAAAAACTTTTTGAACTGGATCAGGTTACCCTTGATTTTGAGAAAGGTGCTTATGAGCTGATTGCCAAAAAAGCAAAGGAAACAAAGACTGGTGCCAGAGGCCTTCGGGGGATCATGGAAAACATCATGATGGAAATTATGTACGATATTCCTTCGCGTGACGATGTTGAGAAAGTGGTCATAACTAAAGAAACGGTTAAAAATAACGTAACACCCACCGTTATTTTACAGAAGCCTGAAAACAAAGGTAAGAAAAAGGTCAAAGAAGAGACAGCCTCTTAATTTAAAAACAACCATCAACAGCGGAGCAGAAATAATAACTCTGCTGTTTTTTAATGAAATAAAAACAAAATAATTCTGTCAAATACCATGTTAGAAGCAGGAAATTGAGGCATGGTGTCGAAGATTGGACAATGGGGATATGGGATGTCCTTGAACTTCAGGGCAAATCAGAAGAGGAGATTATCATCTGCATTAACGGTAATGAAGGTACCATCAGCATTGAAAAGGCTCCCCTGGAAGAACTGAACAGTCATATTCTGGCAGAGGAATTAACGGCCCTATATGCCGATGATGAAGAAGACAAAAGGAATATTTCCGTGGTTTCTTCCGGGGTAGCTGCGGAACACGCCATGATTGGGTTGTTGAACTTCAGTTTTTATGACAAGAGAAGAGGCAGTCAACGTTTTAAACAAACAGGTCGCGGCGGCATTGGCACTGTATTCCGACACAAAAAAGTGAAAGCCATTGTCATTAAGTACAAGGGTGTTCGTGGAGATTCAAACCACCCTGCTGACATAAAAAAAATCCAGAAGCTGGGCATCAAGCTTCACAAGGAAATCCACGACTATGACGATGTTCAAACGAGAAAACGTCAGGTGGGAACAGCCAACCTGTTGGAAATCATGAATGACTATGACTTGCTTCCCGTAAACAATTTCAAATATGGGTATAGTCCGGAAACCTGGAGAATCAGTTCTGATATTCTTAAGACATATGTCACCCAAAATGTGCCTGATGGATGCTGGTATGGGTGTTCCCTGGCATGTGCCAAGGCGTGTGACAATTTTGAATTAAAGTCAGGACCCTACAAAGGGCATAAAGTATTGGTGGATGGTGTGGAATACGAAACCGTTGCGGGTGTCGGCAGTTGTTGTGGCATTTTTGACATGGATTATATCATCGAATGCAATTTCTATTGTGATACTTACGGGATCGACACCATTTCCTGGGGAACCACCATGGCTTTCTTAATGGAGTGTTATGAAAATGATATCATCAACAAAGAAATCACCGGTGGACTTGAATTGTTTTTCGGAAACCGGGACGCAGCCATGGAATTATTGCATCAGGTGGCCAAGGGCGAAGGATTCGGCAAATATGCTGGACTGGGCGTTAAGAAACTTAAAAAACGATTCATTGATGAATACGGAGCTGACAAGGAATTTCTCGATGCCATAGGTATGGAGTGCAAGGGGATGGAGTATTCCCAGTACATATCCAAAGAATCCCTGGCACAGCAGGGCGGGTATGCACTGACCAACAAGGGCCCGCAGCATGAAGAAGCCTGGGTGATCTTTACAGATATGGTTAACAATTTGATTCCCACTTTTGAAGACAAGGCGGAAGCCCTTCACTATTTCCCTATGTTCAGAACCTGGTTTGGGTTATAAGGCCTCTGCAAATTACCATGGAATGACATTGAACCCGCCGACAATAAGCAAACTGACGAGCCGGCGAAAGTACCGGAGCATGTCCAGAATTACGTCGAATTATACAATAGTGTGACAGGCAAAAACATTGACAAGGAAGAATTAATTCGTCAATCTGAAAGAGTGTATAACTTCCAGCGTGTTTTTGCACTGAAACTGGGCTTTGGAACGAGGGAATTTGACAAACCGCCTTATCGCTCTCTGGGGCCTGCCACAAAAGAGGAATATTTGTCCAGGCACGACCGGTATGATCAGCAGTTGGTAGAAAAAATGGGCATTGATCCTGAAGGCAAATCTGTAGAGGAGAAAATGGCACTTCACCGACAATATAGAGAACAACAATTCGAAGAATTGACCATCAACGATGGTGATGATGTTAAAATTATTCACCCTATCGCTGGAGGTTAATGAGCCAAAAAAACAGAACCAAGTAAAAAACTCCCCTTTAACAGGCACCTGAAATGAATGGTCAGGACTGCTCAGAGGGGAGTTTTGAGGTTAAGAAATTATTTGACAGAGGGGACAATATGAACCTGAATTCCCTCTGATTCCATAATATCAATCCAATGGGACGGTACGCCGTCATCGGTAATGACGGTGTTAATTTGCTGCAAATCACAAAAATAGGCAGGCCTTATCTTATCAAACTTACTGGAATCTGCCACAAGTATTTTTTGCAATGATGATTTCAAAATTGCATGTTTTGTAGGCACTTCATAGTTGTTGACACAAGTAACCCCAAGTTCCGGATGAATGCCTGCTGCAGAAATAAAAACTTTTTTAGCGCGTATGCTTTGGATAAAGTTTATTCCCTGAGAACTTTCAAACATCTGGGTTTTTGGATGGTAAAAACCACCTGCAAAAAGCAACTGTATACTGGTTTTGGGGTGAAGTTCCTGTAAAATATTAGTACTGTAGCACAAAACGGTAATATTCTGGTTTTCAGGTATAAAGGGTGCTATTTTTTCAGTGGTTGTGCCGGTATCGATGATGACAATGTCATCTTTATCAATCAGCGAAGCGGCAAACCGGCCAATGTTATTTTTTTGTATGTTTTGTTTCACCAATTCTTCAGACAGGTTATAATCAGGGTCGTTTAGTGAGCCGGTGGAAGCTGGGCGATAAAAAGCAGTTCCTCCAACATTTTCGGCCACATGTTTTTTTTTCAGTATCGCCAAATCTCTGCGAATGGTCATCTCGGATACATGCAAATGTTTTGCCAGTTCTTTTATGGAAACATAACCCTTGCTTTGTAAGATTTCTGTCAAGGAATGAATACGTGATTCCCGTTTACCCACAACGACACCTCCCGGCGATCAACATCTTGAAACTCCAAAATACAATGTTGCTATAATAACATTATAGTTATAAAATGAAAAAATAACAACATAAAATTTAATTATAAGGCATATAGATGTAATAATATGCAAACTAATCGATGAGATTGTTAGTATAATCCAATTATTTGTTGACATGTTCACTAAAATCCAGTACCATAGAGTTGTAATCCAGTACCATAGAGTTGTAATACAGAGTAACAAGGAGGGACGACATGGACAATGCTGACATCTTAAAGCATGTGGATCATACACTTTTAAAACCAACAGCCAATTGGGAAGACATACAAACATTATGCAGGGAAGCCATTGAATACCAGACTGCTTCTGTGTGTATACCGCCCTCTTATGTCAGACGCATCAAACAGTCCTTTTCTGGACAACTTACGATTTGTACAGTCATTGGTTTCCCGTTGGGGTACCATACCTCTCAAGTAAAGGTTGCCGAAGCTGAAGAGGCTGTTAAATCCGGAGCAGATGAAATTGATATGGTCATTAATGTGGGCGATGTCAAAAATGGTGATCATGATAAAATTGTTAGCGAAATCGCTGCTATCAAAAGTGCTATCGGAAGCAAAATTCTAAAAGTGATCATAGAAACTTGCTATTTAACGGAAGATGAAAAAATTATTTTGTGTGACCTGATTACCAGGGGTGGAGCCGATTATATTAAGACATCAACAGGTTTTGGAACCGACGGGGCCGTGTACGAAGATATCCTCCTTTTTAGAAAACACATTGGACCCGAAGTTAAGATAAAAGCAGCAGGCGGCATACGCTCAAAAGAAGACTTGATAAAGTTTATTGAGGCGGGTTGCGACAGGATTGGCACTAGCAGTGCGGTATCTCTTTTGACTAAAGGAGAAAGTTCTGGGTATTAATAAAGTGGCACTACCTTGAACGATGAATGAGTCTATCTCATCGTGCAAGCTAATCACATATAAAAATGATCAGGAGGGAAAAAAATGAAAAAGAGTATTGCCTTATTATTGATCCTCATGATGACCTTGTCACTGGCAGCATGCGGATCACCAGCCCCAGCAGAGGAGCCGGCACCAGAAGAACCAGCAGGAGAAGAACCAGCAGCAGAAGAACCGGCAGCAGAAGAACCGGCAGAAGACGGTACATTTGAACTGGCTCTGATCACAGACATCGGGACCATCGACGACAAGTCCTTCAACCAGGGAGCTTGGGAAGGCATGAGAGATTATGCTGTGGACAATGATATTTCTCACAAGTACTATCAGCCTTCTGAAAAAAGCACGGACGCTTATCTTTCAGCGATTGAACTGGCAGTTAGAGGTGGTGCGAAAGTGATTGTGACACCTGGGTTCCTCTTTGAAGAGCCAATTTTTATCGCACAGGACGAATACCCGGACACAAACTTTATTCTCATTGATGGGGTGCCTCACAGTGCAGATTATTCCGAGTTTAGAACAGAAGGTAATGTTGTAGGTGTTCTGTACGCTGAAGACCAGGCTGGGTTCCTGGCAGGGTATGCAGCAGTAATGGATGGAAACCGTGATCTTGGTTTCATGGGTGGTATGGCTGTTCCTGCAGTGGTACGTTTTGGATACGGTTTTGTGCAGGGTGCAGAATATGCAGCTGAAGAACTTGGTCTTGAGCCAGGATCCATTTCTTTAAACTATCACTACACTGGTGGATTTGATGCAACACCAGAGGTTCAAACATTGGCTGCTTCCTGGTTCCAATCAGGGGTTGAAGTGATTTTCGCTGCAGGCGGAGCCGTAGGAAACTCTGTCATGGCTGCGGCTGAGCAGGCTGACGCCAAAGTAATCGGTGTTGACATCGACCAGTCCGGCGAATCAGAAACCGTTATCACATCAGCCATGAAAGGTTTAGGCGCCTCTGTTTACTCAGTGCTGGAAGATAACTATGCCGGATCCTTCCCGGGTGGAGAAACCCTGGTCATGGACGCTTCCAATGACGGCGTAGCGCTTCCCATGGAAACATCACGTTTTGAAAGCTTCTCTCAGGAAAACTATGATGAAATATTTGGCAAATTGGTAGACGATACAGATGGCATTGCCAGCAGCATGGTTGTTGACACCGATGTTGAAAGTGCCAGCGACATTGAAACAAGTGCTGTATCGGTGACAGTGGTAGACTAATCTATTTGAACAATCGTCCCGGGATAACGCATTCTAACCTTCTGATGGTAAAACGCTACCAGAAGCTAAGAATCCTGTTTTTGATACCGGAGCATGAGTAGTTAAATAAGAGGGATCTGTGCCATGCCGCAGACCCCTCTTTATCCAATATAGGGTCAATTTAAAGTGTGGTACAGCATGTTGTGAAGCAGTGATAAGGGGTGAGGGAATGGAATATATCATTGAAATGTGCAATATTAGGAAAGAATTTCCGGGCATTGTCGCCAATGACGATATCACACTGCGTTTGAAAAAAGGTGAAATTCACGCGCTATTGGGTGAAAATGGTGCGGGGAAATCCACATTAATGAGTGTTCTTTTTGGTTTATACCAACAGGAAAAAGGCATCATTAAGAAAAACGGTGAAACAGTCAACATTAAAAACCCCAATGATGCCAACCGGCTGGGAATTGGTATGGTTCACCAACATTTTAAGTTGGTACATAATTTTACGGTATTGGAAAACATAATACTTGGCGCTGAAACAGTTGAAGGCGGAAGGTTAAAAACGGGTGAAGCTGCCGAGAATGTTCAAAGTCTGTCCGAAAGATATGGACTGAAAGTAGATATTAACGCACTTATATCGGATATCGGTGTGGGGATGCAACAACGGGTGGAAATACTAAAAATGCTATACCGCGAGAATGAAATTCTCATTTTTGATGAACCAACGGCTGTGTTAACACCCCAGGAAATCGATGAATTGATGAAAATAATGAAAGAATTGGTATCGGAAGACAAGACCATTCTATTCATAACCCATAAATTAAACGAAATCAAAAATGTGGCAGATCGTTGCACTATATTACGCAAAGGAAAGCATATTGGTACGGTGGAAGTGGCGGACACTACGAAAGAAGAAATGTCGGAGATGATGGTGGGCCGTAAGGTGGACCTGATGATTGACAAAGGTGAAGCGAAGCCGGGGGACGTCATCGCCAGCGTACAGCACCTAAATGTCAGGAATCAACTATCCCATAAACTGGTGGTCAATGATGTGTCTTTTGAGGTACGCGTCGGAGAGATTGTCTGTCTTGCAGGGATTGACGGCAACGGACAATCCGAACTGGTGTATGCATTAACAGGCCTGCTTCAACCTGAGTCCGGTAAAATCGAAATGAAAGGGCAGGATATAACAAAAGCCTCTATCCGAAAACGAAACACAGCAGGGTTGGGTCATATCCCCGAAGACCGGCATAAACACGGTCTGATACTGGATTATAACCTGGCCTATAACCTTGTGTTACAGAGGTATTTTACAGAAGGATTTCAGGAACACGGATTCTTGAAATACGATAAGATTTATGAATACGCTGATGAGCTGATCGAAAAATTTGATATCAGAAGCGGTCAGGGATCAAAAACCCCGGTGAGAAGTATGTCTGGGGGTAATCAGCAGAAAGCCATTGTTGCCAGGGAAATCGACCGGGATCCGGATTTTTTAATTGCAGTACAGCCAACAAGAGGGTTGGATGTGGGGGCCATCGAATACATCCACAAAACGCTGGTTGAAGAACGGGATGAAGGCAGGGGAATACTCTTGGTGTCTCTTGAGTTGGACGAAGTCATGAATCTCAGCGATCGTATATTAGTGATTTATGAAGGGGAAATTGTGGCAGAATTGGATCCGGAAAAAGTGACAATACAAGACCTGGGTCTTTATATGGCTGGTTCGAAACGGGGTGATCAAAATGAAATTTAGTTGGAAGACATACATAAGAAGCGAACAGTTTTCCAGTTTCATGTCATCTTTTATGGCCATTCTGGTGGGTCTCTTTGTAGGTCTGGTGATCCTGTTAGTCAGTAATCCCGGGCAGGCAATCAGGGGATTCCTTGCCATTCTCCTTGGCGGATTCGTCGATATGAAGAACTTAGGTCAGGTGTTTTACTTTGCCACACCTATCATTTTAACAGGACTGTCCTTTGGGTTTGCCAATAAAACCGGGTTGTTTAACATTGGAGGTGCAGGCCAGTTTATCATAGGAGCCTACGCTGCTGTTTATGTTGGGGTAAAATGGGGTTTTCTCCCGGGACATGCCCACTGGATCGTGGCGCTGGCAGCGGCCCTTTTGGCAGGTGCCTTGTGGGGACTGGTACCGGGTGTGTTAAAGGCATTTTATAATGTTAATGAAGTCATCGCCTGCATAATGATGAACTACATCGGTATGTACATGGTGAATTTCCTGGTGGTTAAAACAATTTTCGATTCATTGCGTAACCAGTCTATGCGTGTTGCCTCAACGGCTGTTTTACCAAAAGCGGGCTTAGACAAATTGTTTTTTACAGGCAACAGTTCATCCAGTGTTAACATCGGTATTTTTATTGCTGTTTTAGCTGGGGTCGTGATCTATATTGTGCTGGATAAAACAAAATTTGGTTACGAACTGAAAGCTTGCGGATACAACCGAAACGCAGCCCAGTATGCAGGGATTAACGAAAAAAGAAGCATTGTTATGTCCATGGCCATCGCAGGTGCCTTATCTGGCCTGGGAGGAGCGCTCTTGTACCTGGCCGGAGCAGGTAAGAGCATTGAAGTTGTTGATGTACTGGCCATCGAAGGCTTTAACGGAATTCCTGTTGCACTCCTAGGCTTAAGCCACCCCTTGGGCATTTTACTTTCAGGCATTTTTGTGGCCCATTTAACAGTGGGTGGGTTTAATATGCAGCTCTATGACTTTGTACCACAAGTCATCGACATCATCATTGCAGTGATCATTTACTTCAGTGCCTTTGCACTGGTGTTAAAAGGCTTTATCCAGTCCTTTTTCAAAAAAGGAGACGAACCTTCCGGAGATGAAAAAACCATTTTTCCAGATATAGATATCCCTGAGAAAGGGGGCGATGTTTCATGAACACAATTTTTTTCCTTGTCCAGCAAACCATGTTCTTTTCCATCCCACTTCTCATTGTGGCTTTGGGAGGGATGTTTTCTGAACGAAGCGGTATCGTTAACATTGCCCTGGAAGGAATCATGATTACGGGAGCGTTTGCAGGCATCCTTTTTATTAACGTTTTTCAGGGGGCATTGCCGGGACAACCCATACTTATACTGGGCCTTATTGTTGCCGCTTTATCCGGCATGCTGATTTCTTTAACCCATGCCTATGCCTCTGTAAATATGAGTGCTAACCAGGTCATCAGTGGAACAGCCATCAACATGTTTGCCCCCGCTTTTGCCATTTATGTGGCAAGAATGCTGAGAACAGTACAACAAATTCCTTTTGTCAACCAATTCCGGATTCGCAGCGTGCCCGTGCTGGGAGAGATTCCGATTATTGGTAATCTGCTCTTCCAAAATACGTACTTAACCACTTACCTTGGGTTTATTATTTTGGTGGCCAGCTGGTTTGTGCTGTACAATACACGTTTTGGATTGCGGCTTCGTGCCTGCGGCGAGCATCCTCAGGCAGCAGATTCTGTGGGGATTAACGTGTATAAAATCCGATATGCCGGTGTACTGATATCTGGAGCTTTGGCAGGCATTGGCGGGTTAGTTTTTGTGGTGCCAACGTCAACCAACTTTAATGCCACCGTATCCGGCTACGGCTTCTTAGCCCTGGCAGTCCTGATTTTCGGCCAGTGGAAACCGTCCCGCATTCTGGTAGCGGCCTTTTTCTTTGGGTTGATGAAAACCATAGCAGCAGCCTATTCCGGAATTCCTTTTCTGGTTGGACTGGGTATGCCCAGTGACTTTTACAAAATGACCCCCTATGTGGCAACGCTGGTTGTCCTTGCCTTTACCTCTAAGAAATCGCAGGCTCCACGGGCCGCCGGAATACCTTACGATAAGGCTAGCCGATAGCCATTATGTTGAACCGATTAAACGGGCTGGAATTAGTTAATTCATAAATAAAAAGCTGTCAGTTCTTTGATTTGAACTGACAGCTTGTTTAATTTTTAGAAAAAAAAGGCGGCGATGAGGCCAGAGGCCACTACGATGGGTATTGGGGGTAATTTAAACTTGCCATAGGCAAGAAAAGCTGCCAGCATCAGGAAGAACGCTTTCATATCGGGCACAGAGACTGGGTAGAGAGACAGAATGGCAGCAGCAACAAAGGAAACAACAGCTGGCCGAATGCCTTTAAAAAAACCCCGGGTAATAATGTGGTCTGGATTAGCCAACAACGCCTTGGCAGCTACAAGCACAAGCAGCGCCGTGGAAAACACAACACCGGAAGTTGCCATAACGGAGCCCAGTACACCTGCTTGCGTGTACCCGATGAAGGTAGCCAAATTGATGGAAATCGGTCCGGGAGACATTTGGGCGATGGCAATCATATCCACCAAACCCTGGGAGCTGATCCACTGGTGAGATTCCACCACTTCCCTGGCCATGAGAGGCAGCATGGCATAACCGCCACCAAAGCTAAATAATCCAATTTTTGCAAAGGTATAAAGCAATTGTAAATAGATCATGGCAGTTTTTCCTCCTTTAAACGCTCACTGGTGAATCCTGCCAGCATGCAACCAATGATGATAAGGATAGGATGCAGGCCCACGAAGTGGAGAAGGATCAGGGTTATCACAGTGATGCTGTAGGAAAATGGGTTTTTAGGCACAGAGGGATAGAGTTTCATCAGGGAAACAATGAGCAGTGCGACAATGGCCGGGCGCACACCCAGGAAAAACTGTTGCATAAAAACCATGTCACGTATTTGCTGGTAGAACTGAGCGTATACCAGGATGATTACGAAAGCGGGCATAACAGTGCCAAGGACACAGACAGCGGCGCCTTTTTTTCCGGCGATTTTATACCCTGAATAAGTGGAAACATTTACAGCAATGGCACCGGGTAAACTTTGGCAGACAGCCAGGACATCGAGAAAGTCTTCGTCACTCATTAAATGGGCACGGTCCACCAGTTCTTTTTGAATGATGGGTACCATGGCATAACCTCCACCAAAAGTAAAAGCGCCAACGCGTAAAAAAATGGTAAACAGTTTCCAGAGGGATACCGTCATCGAATTAGCCTCCATTATGTTGATAGTGTAAGAAAACCGTCGAATTGGTGGGGAATCTTAAGCCATTATGAAGCAGCCTTAAGATGTCAACAGGTGTACTTAAACATGAAAAAGTTGCACATAAGGTGTTAAAAGGATATAATAAACTGTATTTTGTAGCCATTAGTTGATATTTATTTCTTTATTGGGTACAAATAATATTAAGGCATAAATGATGGAAAAAATCATGATGATCGACCCGATATAAGCATACCGGAATTTAATATAAGTTACAAGCATAGGAGATGATAGTATATGAATGAGGAAAATAATGGGAAAGAAGTAAGAACCCTCCCCTTAATACCCTTGCGGGGCTTAACGGTATTTCCCTACATGGTGTTACATTTTGACGTGGGCCGGGAAAGATCAATCAACGCATTGGAAGAAGCTATGGTCAGTGACCAGATGATATTCTTGTCATCACAAAAAGAAGCCGAAACGACCTCGCCTAATGCAGAAGATATGTATGAAGTGGGAACAGTATCCCGCGTTAAGCAAATGCTGAAGCTTCCAGGTGATAACATCAGGGTTTTGGTTGAAGGCATCACACGTGGGCGTGTGAGAAAGTTTGTCCAGGAAATACCTTATTTTATGGTGGAAGTGGAAGAATGGATAGAATTGGATGATGGTAAAAAAATTGTGGATACGGAAACGGAAGCCTTGATGAGAAGTGTCATTGATGCTTTTGAAAAGTACATTGAAGTTAGTAATAAGATCTCACCTGAGATTTTTATGACCATCACAGAGATTGAACATCCGGGACGCCTGGCAGACAGCATTGCTTCCAACATCATTCTGAAACCCAACCAAAAACAAGAGGTTCTGGAGGCATTTGATTCCACGGAACGTCTGGAAGTGTTGTACCGTTTTCTTTTGGAAGAAATCGAAATCCTTGAAATTGAGAAGAAAATAAGCACCCGTGTTAAAAAACAGATCAATAAAGTGCAAAAGGAATACTATTTAAGGGAACAGCTGCGTGCCATTCAAAAGGAACTGGGCGAAGATGAGGGCGTTTTGGAGGAAATTGACAAGTATAAGAAGCAACTGAAAAAGATTAAATTTCCCAAAGACATTCATCAAAAGATTGAACGGGAAATAGACCGTTTGGCTAAATTGCCGGCTTCATCTGCGGAAACAGGTGTCATTCGCAATTACATTGACTGGGTACTGAACCTTCCGTGGAACAAGGAAACGAAAGACCGTTTGGATTTAAAACGATCAGCGGAAATACTGGAAGAAGACCATCATGGATTGGATAAGGTGAAGGAACGAATTCTTGAGTATTTGGCCATCAGACAATTGTCCAAATCGATGAAAGGACCCATCCTGTGCCTTGTGGGACCTCCTGGGGTAGGTAAAACATCCATTGCCAAATCCGTTGCACGTTCATTGGATCGAAAATTCGTTCGCATGTCACTGGGTGGTATGAGGGATGAAGCAGAAATACGTGGTCATCGCCGTACTTACATTGGTGCCATTCCTGGCAGAATTGTCAGTTCCATTCGTCAATCGGGCACTCGTAACCCTGTCTTTTTGCTGGATGAAATTGATAAACTGGCCAATGATTTTCGAGGAGACCCTGCGTCAGCTTTATTGGAAGTGCTTGATCCGGAACAAAACTATGATTTTACAGATCATTTTCTGGAGATTCCATTCAACCTATCAAAAGTAATGTTTATCACCACAGCAAACACAATGGACACCATACCACGACCATTGCTGGACCGCATGGAAGTGATCCGTATTCCTGGTTATACAGAAGATGAAAAACTGTCCATTGCCGAGAAATATTTATTACCGAAACAAATCAGGGATCATGGCCTTAAAACGGATAATCTGAAAATATCTGAACCTGCTTTGAGGGACATTATAAACAGCTATACCAGAGAATCCGGTGTCCGTAACCTGGAGCGCCAGATTGCCAATATATGCCGAAAAGTGGTTCGTCGCATCGTGGAAGAAAAAATCAAATTTGTTCGTATCAATCCGGGCAACCTGAAAAAATACCTGGGTACACCGCAGTTTCGATATGAGATGGCTGCCCAGAAAGATGAAGTCGGGATTGCGCGTGGTCTTGCCTGGACAGTGGTGGGTGGCGATACGATCTCCATTGAAGTAACACCTATGAGAGGCACAGGGAAACTTGAGCTGACGGGGCGACTGGGTGATGTGATGAAGGAGTCTGCAAGGGCGGGTATCAGTTATATTCGTTCAAGGGTTGAAGTGTTTGGCATTGACCCGGATTTTCATTCTAATAAGGATTTGCACATACACATTCCTGAAGGGGGAACTCCGAAAGATGGACCTTCTGCAGGCATTACCATGGCAACAGCGGTGATTTCTGCCCTGTCCAACATCCCGGTTCGCAAAGATGTTGCCATGACAGGAGAAATAACCCTAAGAGGACGCGTGCTGCCCATAGGTGGTGTAAAAGAAAAGGTGCTGGCCGCTAAACGTGCAGGCATCAAAAAGGTGTTATTACCCAAGGACAACGAAAAAGACATGGACGAAATCCCGGAAAACATTCGTAGAAAAATGGAATTCGTCTTTGTGGATCACATGGACGAGGTGTTGGAACACGCACTGGTACAGGGAGATAAAAAATGATTATTAAAGAGGCAACTTTTGTTGGTAGTTTTGTAAAACTGGAACAATACCCCGTGCCTGATATGCCTGAAATCGCCATGGCCGGCAGGTCTAATGTGGGGAAATCATCCCTGATTAATACATTGCTAAACCGAAAGAAATTGGCAAAAACCAGCTCCACACCCGGCAAGACAAGAACCATCAACTTTTACAACATCAATCATCATTTCTACCTGGTAGACCTGCCAGGTTATGGATATGCCAAGGTGTCCAAGAAAGAAAGGGAATCCTGGGGAGGGATGATCGGCAAATACTTGAGTCACAGGCCCAGTTTACGGGAAGTGGTTTTATTGGTAGACTGCCGTCACGATCCTTCGGAAGACGATAAAGAGATGTATGGATGGATACAACAGCGCGGTTTTGGAAGCGTTGTGATTGCAACAAAAGCAGACAAACTGTCCCGGTCAAAATTAATGCAGCAGATGAAACGAATTCGTAACCAACTGGGAATGAAAAAGGAAGCAGTCATCTTACCGGTATCAGCTTTAAAAAAAGAAGGCGTTGATCCGGTATGGGAAGTCCTTGAATCACATTTGGCGCCGATAAGCTTTGAGATGCCACCTCTGCCGGAACAAGGTGAAGATGAGTAAGAGACAACATAAAAACAGCCACCCAAGTTTGTGAAATGGGTGGCTGTTTTTATCCTGTTTATGTTCTGGAGATTTTTTTTCGTTTGAAAGGAGCGTAAAGTATAATTTTTCGCCAGTTAAGTTCTGAAATAATCATACCTGTTAGTATAAGAAGACTGCCTGCAAAACTTCTGGGGGATAAAGTTTCTCCAAGCAGAAGAAAGGCAAACAGAGCAGCAAATACAGGTTCCATGGTAAAGATCATAGCGGTTTGTGTTGGAGAAGTAAATTTCTGCATGTGGTTAAGAACAATATATGCCACTGCTGTGCAGAAAACAATTAAAATTGATAAGTTCACCCAAACCTCTGCACCAGTGGGAATGATGGGTGTTTCCCATAAGAATGTAACGGGTAGGCTGAGAACACCAACGGTGCTGATTTGAACAACCGCCAGAGCAATCGAGTCAGCAGTGAGGGTAAACTGGCCAATGGTAATAATATGCAGGGCAAACATAAATGCAGCGGCAAGAGTTAAAAGGTCGCCTTTATGGAGAGAAAAACCGCCTTCCAGGGAAAGGAAAGCCAGACCAATTGTTGCCAGGAGGGCACCGCCCAGGGATGCTGGTGCCGGCATTTTTTTAAGGATAACTGCTGAGATAAGGGGCACAAGGACCACTGTGAAACCAATGATAAACCCGGATTTTGATGCAGTGGTAAAGTTTAGGCCATAAGCCCATAAACCATAGGCACCAAACAACACAGTACCAATGATGACGCCATGGGCAAAGTTCCGTTTGGTCAGCGTAAGCATATTTTTGTAGAATAAAACACAACAGATAAACCCTGACAAGATAAAGCGAAGCGCCAGAAAGTTGAAGGTTGCCATGTGTTCGAGAGATCCTTTGGAAAGCACAAAAGAAGAACCCCACACCATTGCCACACCAAGCAAGGCCAAATTAGCTTTGTTTCTTTGTGTCATTGTTACACATCCTTTTAATTCAACATTGATACCATCATACCGTGTCCTCTTGCTAAAAGCAATTCCCATTTTTTTATAACTAAAAAGCGCCTTTACAATATCTTAATATAAGGTTAACCCTGGGATAACACTTTCATTCGACAGTTGGGTTACACTCTATTTGTGAGATAAATCAAATGAAAATGACCTGGGAGGTAATTGTTAATGAAGAAGTTCTTTTTATTGCTCATGGTAGCAGTGTTGATGGTGAGTGCAGTAGGGTGCGGCAGTTCAAATGATGAGTCTGCAGCTGAAGCGCCTGCAGAGGCAAATGGTGGAGAAGAAGCAATGGATCAGGAATTGGAAGGAACAGTCATCGTAGATGGATCTGGCACGGTGTATCCCCTGATGGCAAACATTGCAGAAGAATACATGGTTAACGAGCAACCAAATGTAAGTGTGCAAGTGGGGCGTGCAGGTTCCAGTGCTGGTCTGAAAAAATTCATACCAGGTGAACTGGACTTCGCAGATGCCTCAAGGGCCATCAAGGATGAAGAGATTCAGGGTCTTGAAGAAAATGGTTTTGTCTACGGAGAAGACATACTCGAGTTCAAACTGGCATTGGACGGGTTGACCATGGTCATCAACAGTGACAATGACTGGGCAGAAGAAATGACGGAAGACGAAATACTGACCATGTATAAAGCAGGAGCTTATCGAGATGATGACAAGGTGCTATGGTCTGACATTCGTCCCGAGTGGCCACAGGAAGAAATCAAATTTTATGGACCTAATGAAAACCATGGTACCTTTGAATTCTTCTATGAAGTGTTACTGGATGAAACAGATCTAGTGAAAACAGCTGACTTACAACAAGAATATTCAACACTTGTTGACCTGGTAAGTAACGATAAAAACGCAATTTCCTTCTTCGGATTCGGATATTATGTGACCAACCAGGATATCATCAAAGCGGTGAAGATTGATTTTGGTAATGGCCCGGTGGAACCTTCTCTTGACACAATTGGTGAAACCCTACCTTATGCAAACTTTACCAGACCTGTGTTTACCTATCTGAACGCAGCCTATGCAAAGGAAAAGCCTCAAGTGCTTGACTATGCCAAATATGTGGTGAGTCCTGACGGTGCAGCAAGATTAGCAGGAGAAAATGGTTTTGCCCCATTGCCGGCAGCAGAGTACCAGGCATACACGGATCAATTGAACAACCTATAATATTCGACATAGATAAAACATAAATCGGTCAACAAACTAAACCTGAGATGGGGTGGCAATCACCCATTTTAGGTTTGTAATCACTTGGATCATGGGGAAAGGGGTAAAAAAAATGAAGCGGTCTGCCAATGTTAGGGAGATCATACAGAATAAGGGCATCAATCGAAAAACACAATGGTTGGAAAAAGGGATGCCTGTGTTTTTTGTTGTGGCGGCTTTGATTTCCATACTGACGACCTTAGGAATTGTGTTAACGCTTGTGGTTGATGCTTCCAAATTCTTTGCAGTGGTTCCCCTGCGGGAAATATTCAGCACAAACCTGGCACCCTTACGGGCAGAAAACCCGGCCTTTGGATTTCTTCCCTTACTGACGGGTACGTTAATCACTTCTTTAATTGCCATGGTAGTGGCGGTACCCGTTGGTCTGACAGCTGCCATTTATTTGAGCGAATATGCTTCGGCCAGAAAAAAGAAGTGGCTTAAACCCATCATGGAGTTGTTGGCAGGTGTCCCTACCATTGTTTATGGTTTTTTTGCCTATTCTTTTGTTACACCCCTGTTAATGAACCTGATTCCGAGTCTGAACGCAAAAAACGCATTAAGCCCTGGTATTGTCATGGGGATCATGATCATACCCATGGTCTCTTCCTTGTCTGAAGACGCCATGGAATCTGTTCCTCATGTGATGAGGGAAGGTTCGTTGGCGCTGGGCACCACAAGACTGGAAACCACTCTTTTTGTCGTCATACCATCGGCTATATCAGGCATTGTGGCGTCCTTTATCCTGGCGATCTCCCGTGCCATAGGAGAAACCATGATCGTGGTCATCGCCAGCGGCAGTTCAAAAAACATGACCTTTGATGTCACCCAGTCCATGCAGACTATGACGGCGTATATTGTTGAGTTCACCAGCGGTGATGCAGGCAGTGGGACTGTGGGTTACTATAGTTTATATGCAGTTGGTTTGTTGTTGTTCCTGTTCACGCTGGCAATGAACTTGTTTGCACAACACATTGCACGTAAGTACCGGGAGGAATATTAGATGAATGTTGAAACCATGAAGTCATACCAACAACAAAAGACACACCAGATAAACAATGCTTCGTCGGCTAAAACAAAATCCTTCTTTGAAAGTGGACAAGCCAAAAATCGTTTGGCACGACGTATATTACTGGACCGTGTCCTACAAAAAGTCTTTTTTCTTTCCACCATCTTTGCATTGTTGGTACTAGGAATTCTATTACAACGCATCGTGGCTGACAGTATCGGTTGGCTAAACATACATTTTTTGACAGGACGGTTGTCAATCAATCCTGAAAAAGCAGGAATTTTCGGTGCAATAGTTGGTTCATTATGGTTAATGTCAGTGGTGATCCCGGTGACACTGGTGCTGGGCGTTTCAACGGCCATCTACTTGGAAGAATTTGCAAAAAATCAAAAGCTGAAACACCTGATAAATACAAATATATCCAACCTGGCAGGGGTACCTTCGGTTATTTTTGGACTATTGGGTTTAACGGTTTTTGGCCGACTACTCGGCCTTGGTTCCAGTGTGTTGGCAGGCGGGTTGACGTTGTCATTGCTGGGGTTACCCATAGTGGTTGTATCCAGTCAGGAGGCCATCCGTGCAGTTCCTGGATTTTTAAGGGAAGCTTCTTACGCCATGGGTGCCACTAAATGGTCAACCATTCGCCGTGTTGTGGTGCCCACAGCGTTGCCGGGAATTTTAACAGGAGCCATTCTGGCTGTGTCAAGGACCATTGGAGAAACAGCACCCCTGGTTGTGTTAGGAATTCCGACACTAATTCTGAAATACCCTCAGGGAATTATGGATGACTTTACCACATTACCAATACAAATTTATTATTGGACCCTGGACACTGTTTTGACCAGGGAATACGCTAATCTGGCTGCGGCTACCATTGTGGTGCTCATGGTGGTGTTGTTGACACTAAACGCTTCGGCAATAATCATCAGGAATAAGTTTCAGCGCAGGTATTGATGTCATGAAGACAAATGGAGTGATCACATTGAACCAGGAATATAAAAAGCAACATCAATGGAAAAAACCAATCTATCAAGTGAGTCAGTTGAATCTGTGGTATAGTGATTTCCTTGCACTTAAAGACTTAAGCTTCGACATTCATGAAAAAGAAGTCACCGCCATCATTGGACCTTCAGGGTGTGGAAAATCGACTTTTATCAAAACCCTTAATCGAATGGTGGAACTCATAGCAAATGTAAAAATTGACGGTGAAATTCTGTACCACGACAAGAACATTTTTGATGATGCCATGAAAGTGGAAACCTTAAGAACCCAGGTGGGAATGGTGTTTCAAAAACCCAATCCCTTTCCAAAATCAGTGTTTGAAAATGTGGTGTATGGACCGCGGGTTCATGGCATCAATGACAAAAAGAAACTGATGGAAATTGCGGAGATCAGTTTAACCAATGCGGCTTTATGGGATGAAGTAAAAGACAGGCTGCATAAAAACGCCTATGATTTGTCAGGTGGGCAGCAACAACGATTATGCATCGCGAGAAGCCTGGCCACTGAACCGGATGTACTCCTCATGGACGAACCCACCTCGGCGCTGGACCCTATTGCCACTTATAAAATTGAAGAATTAATCGAGCAAATTAAAAAAGACTATACCATTGTCATTGTCACTCATTCGATGCAGCAAGCCAGCCGAATTTCCGATAAAACGGCGTTTTTTCTTATGGGCGAATTGATTGAATATGACAAGACAGAAAAAATATTTTCCAGCCCGGCAGACCAGCGAACGGAAGATTATATCACTGGACGATTTGGCTAGTGATATAATAAGTGAGGAGAGACAAAAAGTAAAAGCAAGGCTGCTGAATAACAGCAGCCCCACGTGTGTATTCTAAAATCTGTTCAGTTAAAAATCAGCTTTCGGGTTCGAACATATCTTTACCAGCGCCACAAACGGGACATACCCACTCTTCTGGCACATCTTCAAAAGCTGTACCTGGAGCCACTCCGGAATCTGGGTCACCATCAGCCGGATCATAAACATAACCACATGGCATGCATACATATTTTTCCATTTACAAATCTCCTTTCGAGAATAGAATAAGTTGATTCAACTGTTAAATACCCGATCAGGTTTCTGGTAAACAAATTTTCCCTTGTCGCAAAAAAGTTATGTTATAATTGCAATAAGAATTCAAGGAATGCGACAAGGAGCTGATGAAATGGAACAACAGGATCGCACTGATGTAATAAAAAGGCTTAAAACCATACGGGGACATATTCAGGGCGTTGAAAAAATGGTTGAAGAAGGGAAAAATTGTGATGAAGTGATGCAGCAGATTGCTGCCATAAAATCTTCAGTTGAAAAAGTGGGCTGGGTGATTATCAGGGATCATGCCGTTGATTGTTTAATGAAAGAACCAATGACAAAGGAAGAGGTCAACAAAACGATTCATCGCATCGCCCAATTTCTTAAATAAGGTCTGCACAATAAATGGAGGTTTTAAAAGATGAACCAATCACAACGGCATATACTTGTCACAGACGATGAAGAATATATCTCTGAACTGGTAAAATTTAACCTTGAAAAAGCAGGGTTTATGGTTTCGGTCTGCCATAATGGATCAACTGCCCTGCAAAAACTGGAAGATGAAAAAATTGATCTTCTGGTACTTGATTTAATGCTGCCGGATATTGATGGCATAGAAGTGTGCAAGCGGGTTAGAAAATCTGATAAAAACAGCGAGCTGCCCATTATTATGCTAACAGCAAAATCAGAAGAAATCGACCGTATTTTAGGCCTTGAACTGGGCGCAGATGATTACATGACAAAACCCTTCAGTGTGAAAGAACTGGTTACCCGGGTGAAAACGGTACTGCGGCGCTCAGAACATCATGTAGAAGAACCTTCCACTGTAATCCAATGGCAACATATGACAATGGACTTGGAACGACACGAAGTGACCATTAATGGACAATCCATCGAATTAACACTAAAAGAATTTGATCTGTTGAAATACCTGCTGAAAAACAGAGGAAGGGTTATGTCGCGAAACTTTTTATTGGACGAAATTTGGGGATATGACTATTTCGGAGAAACACGCACCGTTGATGTACACATACGAAACATAAGGAAGAAAATCAGTGATTATAGCGAGGATGACTACATTGAGACCGTTAGAGGTGTAGGCTACAAGATCAAATAGGAGAGTCGATATGAAACGAAAAATAATGGGGTCGTTCATTGCTATTATGTTGTTGAGCGTTCTGATCATCGGATTGCTTTCCATCAATCTGGTGACACAAAACTACACATCTGAACTTGAAAGCCGGCTGGTGACCAATGCCGGCCTTTTGGTTTCCTTTCTGGAAACCCAACGGATCACACCGGATGAGGCAGCGTTCACAGCCATTGTTGAAGAACTTTCACGTTCAGAAAACATCAGAGTGACCATTGTCAAGAAAGATGGCAGGGTGATGTATGACACACATGCAGATCAACAGCTTATGGAAAGTCATGAGAACCGTCCTGAAATAGTGGAGGCCATGGAAAGTGGTTATGGAAAGGAAATACGTTACAGCACAACTGTGGACCAGGACATGATGTATGTGGCAGTTCCTGCCTTCGCTATGGGTGATATATCACATATTATCAGGTTATCCATGGATTTAAGCGAAATTGCAGCGTTAACAAGAAACATCGTATGGTATATCGCCCTATCGGCTGTCATAGGACTGGCCATCGCCATGGTGCTTGGGTTTGGACTCGTTGACAGGATGGTGATTGGGATCAGGGACATTGTTCGAATGACCCAGCGTATGGCAGATGGGCATTATGACAATCATATTTACCTGGATTCAAACGATGAACTCTCCGAACTGGCAGATCATTTTAACCTGATGGCAGATCAGTTGAATATGACAGTTAAGCAACTTTCCCAAAACAATGCCCGGTTCACAGCCTTGTTGGGAAGTCTTCGAAACCCTATCATTGCCGTGGACAAAGATAAACATATCACCCTGATGAATTCAGCTGCAGAAAAACTGTTTCGCCGTGAGGCTACAGAAATGAGTGGTAAACACATTCTTGAACTGGCAAGACACACAGACCTGGACGATGTGATTCAGGAAGCCCTGGAAGAACAGACTGAAAAGGATATTGAAGTGACGCTGCGTGACCCTGCTGAAAAAACCCTGCGCATCATTACCAGTAGAATTTATGAAGAGGATGATCCTGGTAAAACCACAGGACTGGTGGTATTTATGGATGATGTCACGGAGATTAGAAAACTGGAGAAGATCCGATCCGATTTTGTAACCAACGTTACCCACGAACTTAAAACACCACTGACATCCATCAGCGGTTTTGTTGAGACCTTAAAATCTGGAGATATCGAAGACGAGACCACGAGAGAACGCTTTCTTGATATCATTGAGATTGAAACGGAGAGGCTAACCAGACTCATCGATGATATCCTAACCCTTTCTGAAATAGAAAACATGAGAATAAAAGATCAAAAAAGAAATATACCACCCACTGATTTACTGTTGGAAGTGATACCCATGATGAAAGCTATTGGAAAAACAAAGGAAATCATCGTCCAATTCCAGATTGCAAAGGACCTTCCCTTGGTGAAGCTTAATGAAGACCGGTTTAAGCAGATGGTCATTAACCTGGTGGACAATGCTATCAAATACACGCCTGCAGGAGGAACTGTTACCATCAATGCTGACAAACAAAAAAATAACTTTGTGTTGTCGGTAAAAGACACAGGGATCGGCATACCAGGAAAAGACATTCCACGATTATTCGAACGTTTTTACCGTGTTGATAAGGGAAGATCAAAGAAAGTGGGAGGAACCGGCTTGGGGCTGGCCATTGTGAAACACATTGTATTATCAATGAACGGTACTATTCGGGTGGAAAGCCAGGTAGGTATTGGTACAGAATTTACTGTGACCATCCCTGCGACGAAAGGTTAACTGCTTTTTTACCTTGCCTTTACCCAACCTTAACGATTTACACTTTGTTGCAAGGTATACTGAATAGTAGAGCATAATTTATTGGATGGTTCCGGAGTGGAGGTATTATTGTGGCTGGTATCATTGTAAAAAACTTGAACTTGCATTATGGTGGGTTTCATGCCCTTAAAAATATTAACCTGGAGATTCATGAAAAAGAAGTGATGGCTCTCATCGGACCTTCCGGTTGTGGAAAATCTTCCTTCATAAGAACACTGAACCGCATGAATGACCTGGTGGAGGAAGCCCGGGTTGAAGGTGATATCCGGGTAGGTGACATCAACATATACGATCCGGGGGTGGATGTTGTATCCCTGAGAAGAAGTATGGGAATGGTTTTTCAGAAGCCCAACCCATTTGGAAAATCAATTTTTGAGAACGTTGTGTATGGTCCACGACGCTATGGGATCAAGTCCCGCAGTCAATTGGAAGAAATTGTAGAAAAAAATCTTCGAAAAGCCGTTTTATGGGATGAAGTGAAAGACAGGCTGAATGATTCTGCATTAGAACTGTCAGGCGGTCAACAACAACGTTTGTGCATTGCCCGCGCCCTTGCTATGGAACCTGAAGTTATTTTAATGGACGAACCAACATCAGCCCTCGATCCCATCGCCACATCTAAAATAGAGGAACTAATTGGTCATTTGAAAGAAGATTACACCATTGTCATTGTCACTCATTCCATGCACCAGGCGGCACGGATCTCAGACAGAACTTCTTTCTTTTTAATGGGTGAAATTGTTGAATCAGATCATACACAGAAGATATTCACACAACCCGCTGATAAGCGCACGGAAGATTATGTTTCCGGCAGATTTGGTTAGAAAATGGAGGGTGTAAAATGAGAACAGAGTACACAGAACAGCTGAAAAACCTGAAAATTAAATTGATTAAAATGGGTTCATTGGTTCAGAAAATTATTGAAGAATCACTGGTCGCACTATTAAACCAAGACATGGAAAAAGCCAGGAACATCTACCTGATGGATGATCGTATCGATGAACTGGAACTGGAGATTGAAACTGAATGCATGCGCCTGATTGCCCTTCAACAGCCAATGGCAAAGGATCTAAGGATCATTGGTACCATTTTAAAAGCCATTACCGACCTTGAACGTATGGGAGATCATGCCGTTAACATTGCCAAACAAACTGAAATCATTGGGGAAGAACCTTTCGTTAAACCCTTGGTTGACATACCACGTATGGCGCATTTGGCGGAAGACATGGTGGCCAAGGCCTTGGATGCTTTCATGAAGGAAGACGTTGCCTTAGCCAGGGAAGTGGCCCATGATGATGATGCAGTGGATGACTTATATGAGTCCATTTACACAGAATTACTGGAAATGATGATTCGTGACCAGAAGATCATCAAACAAGCCATCAACTTACTGTTCATTGGACGTTTTCTGGAAAGAATCGCAGATCATGCAACAAATATCGGTGAGAGGGTCATCTATATGGTCACTGGAGAACGGGTGGAAATAAACTGAACAGATTGTTAATGTGATACGAAAAACAGACATTATTGACAAATGTCTGTTTTTTTAACTAAACATGTGATAAAATTAACGAAGTGATATGTGAAAGTGCCATTTATCAGATGACTACATTCCTGGGTGATCAACGTGAGGTTAGATTCCAAAGGAAGAGGTGTTCAAATGCGGGAACAGGCAGATTGTTTTAAAGCTTTAGGAGATGAAACGCGCCTGCGTATTTTAATGATGCTGGCAGACGGAGAAAAGTGTGCCTGTGATATTCAGGAGAACTTTGATCTTAAGCAACCAACGATCTCTCACCACATGAAAATTTTGCAGCAATCCGCATTGGTCCAGGTGGACAAACGGGGCAAATGGATGTTTTATTCACTGAACACAGATAATATACAGGAAATTCGGTTGTTTCTGGGAGATAACCTGATCAATCCCACTTCTTTTCCCTATAAACTGGCAATCATGACTGTGGAGGTGCCAGAAAAAAGACATCTAATGTTTGTTGTACCATAAGTGAGGAATAAGTAAACTCAAATGCTATGATTTAGTCATGCAGTCGATCGCCAGTTGTTTTCCAGACTGCGCGAATGGCTGTTTTAATTTTCTCTTGCGGGGTATAATGTTTCATGTGAGAGCGCTAATATTGAAGGGAGGCATAATAATGGACAAAAAAGTGGTGGTTTATACCAGTAATACATGACCTCATTGTGCGACGGCTAAGGATTATTTAGCCCAAAAAGGTGTCGAATTTGTTGAGAAAAATGTACAATCAGATGTTTCTGCCCGAAAAGAGTTGATGTCAGCAGGCATCATGGCGGTGCCTGTCATTAAAATTGGGGACGAGATGATCGTTGGTGTAGATAAAGCCAAGATCGATAGTCTTCTGGACTAGTAGAAAACCAATGAAAGAGACCTCCCCCTGGGAGGTTTTTTCTTGATGAATTGATGTCTGTGATATAATGAATAGTGTTAAATATCAAATTAAGAAGGAGCCAACTATGGAAAAACAACTTAAAGTCATATTCAGTGGCGCGCAGCCAACGGGAAGTTTAACACTGGGCAACTACATTGGTGCAATCCAGAATTGGAAAGAATTGGAAAGGGATTATGAGTGTTATTATTCAATTGTTGATTTACACTCATTGACTGTTAAACAAGATCCTGATGACTTTAAACAGGCAAACCTGTCATTTCTGGCCCAATACCTTGCCGCTGGACTGGATCCGAAAAAAAATGTGTTATTTTTTCAATCCCACGTGCGTGAACACACAGAACTGGCATGGATGCTGAGCTGCTTTACCTATATGGGTGAACTCAGCAGAATGACACAATTTAAAGACAAGGCCGACAAGCACAAGGACAATATAAACGCAGGGTTATACACCTACCCGGTTTTAATGGCAGCTGATATTTTGCTTTACCAGGCAGATCTGGTGCCTGTTGGTGATGACCAACGGCAGCATCTGGAACTATGCCGTGACGTTGCCCTGCGCTTTAACAATGCATATGGAGAAACATTTACAGTCCCGCACATATATTTAGGAAAAATCGGTGCCAGAATAATGAGCCTGCAGGAACCACTTAAGAAAATGTCGAAGTCGGATGAAAACCAAAATGGGGTCATTCACATGTTGGATCCCAAGGATGTCATTGTGAAAAAGCTGAAGAAAGCGGTTACGGACAGTATGAATGCAGTGAAATATAATGATGCGCAGCCAGGGGTTCAAAACCTCATGATTATCCATGCAACGTTATCAGGCTGGACAATGAGTGAGATTGAAGCACATTACCAAGATAAGGGATATGGCACCTTTAAAATGGATATTGCTGAACTAATCACGGGTTTAACCGAGCCATTCAGAGAAAAATATGCCCACTATATGAAAAATCCTGATGTCTTAAAGGATGTTTATGTCAATGGAGCAGAAAGAGCAAGTAAAAAAGCTGACGTCACAATGACGCTGGTAAGGGATCGTTTGGGTCTGGTTTAGCTGACATAAAGGATGTGAATGTGTGAGCATGAAAATGAAAGGCTTCATTATATTTTTGTTTATGGCCTATGGCATTATTATTGGCATCAACCTGAATCCTGATTCCACGATGATGGAGCTCACGGGTATTGGCTTAACAAATGAATTGGAAACCGATTCCCAGGATGTGGCGGGATTACTCGATGAAACGGAAGCCATGAGACAGCGCATCATTGATTTGAGGACAACCATTGAATCCATGGAAACTGAAAGAGCGGAAGATAACACCGAACTACAGAGATTGCTGGCAAATGTACAGGAATATCAAATGATGGCAGGTCACAGGAGCGTTCAGGGACCCGGCATTGTCATTCTGCTGGAAGGGATTTATGAAGAAAACATAGCACCTATGATACACCAGCGGAAATACCTGATTACACTGGTGAACGAACTGCGAACCAATGGGGCCGAGGTTGTTTCTATAAATGACCATCGGATCACCGGTCGGAGCGAGATGACGCTGGCAGGCAACCATATTCAAGTGAATGGTAAGCCTGTGGCACCTCCATATCAGGTGAAGGCCATTGGAAATGTGAATGAATTCAAACGCTATGTGGCTGCTCGTACATTTATTTTTGAGTTTATGGAGAGTGATGGAATCATTTCGACCATCACTTATGAAGAAAACATGACCATAGCGGGGCCGCACAGGGAAAAAAACATTCATTTTCTTGAAGTGGACAGTCAATAAAATGAGGATGTCTCGTAACCGTATGGTTAGCGACATCCTCATTTTATTATTTCTTTAATGGTGTAAATATAATATGCCCAGTGCGCCTGGTCCCAAATGAGATCCAATCACCGGGCCCAGCTCAGATAAAACCACAGTGGCATCGGGAAATTTTTGAGCAACCTGTTCTTTCAACTGTTCTGCTTCCTTAAAAGCCAAGGCGTGTGCGATGTGAATTAGAAAGCTGGTTGGAGGTATGGCGTCCATCATTTTCTGCAACGCTTTTTTCTTGCCTCTGGCCTTTAAGATGGGCTGGATGACGCCATTGATCAATCCAAGTACGGGCTTTATGTTTAGTAAATTACCGATTAATGCACCAGCATTTGACAGTCGGCCGCCTTTCTTCAAATAATCCAGTGTATCCACGGTTAAACGCACGCCGCTCTTGATTTTTTGGGCTTCCAGGATGGAGACAATCTCTTTTCGATCTTTTCCTTCTGCAGCCAGACTGACAGCCATCTGAACCAAACCCTTTAAATTGCCGGCAGTCGTTTGGGAATCAATGAGTGAAATCATAGCAGATGCTCCTGATAATTCTACGGCTGTGTGAGCACTGTGATAGGTGCCGCTTATGCCAGATGAAATGGTCATGACTATAATTTCATTTCCCTGGTCCAATGATTCTTGATATGCTTTTAAAAATTCACCTGCAGAAGGCTGAGAAGTCGATGGAAAAGAACTGCTGGTTTTCAGTTTTTCATAGAATGTATCAAAAGTGCCAGGAAGGCCTTCTTTTTCAACCTCCCCATCAAAATGAACAGAGAGTGGAACAACGGTTACAGGATAATGTTCCAAATATGATTTTTCAAGGTAAGCGGTGCTGTCTGTAATGATATGGATGGATGACATGCGTATCACTCCTCATATGTTGGTGTTAAAAAAATAATACCAGGTACTAATAGTAGATGTCAATCCATTGAAGTTAATTTATTACATACATCTTAATATTGAGATTATATATCGAGGTTGAGAAATGCCACTAGTAATTAATCATTCATCGTCGAAAGAAAGGTCTTTCAATACTTGGAATAACTGAATAGTTTGAAAAATATGATTTGAATGTATAAATGGCACGGGATTTGCATCTTCCTTTTAATAGGAAATAATCATTACCATTAAAGGAGGATGAAAACAATGCCAACGGATAAAGTCAAAGCGTTGAAAGAAGTGAAACGGGTACTTGGATACATTGAAAAACCGGCACTGGGTGCTGAAGACAAAGATGCTATCGTAAAAGATTCAGTGGAAAACTTTAATGAGCACGTAAATCCGGGGTGGCTAATTTATCGCAAATCAGTTTCCACAGATGCCACATTCGTTGAGTGGGAAGACGGCGCTGAAACCTTTAAGGATGTATATGGAAAAGAATTTATTGATGTACTGGGCGGTTACGGCATTTACATGTGTGGGCACAGAAACCCTGAAATCCTTAAATATGTAAAAGCCCAACTGGATCGTTATGCTCTCCACAGCCAGGAATTGGTAGACCCACTAAGAGGTTATTTAGCAAAAATTTTAGCCATGATCACCCCTGGTGATCTGCAATATGCTTTCTTCACAAATGGTGGGGCAGAAGCAGTTGAAATGGCCTTAAAACTGGCGCGGCTGGCCACTGGTAAACAATGGTATATCTCAATGACTGGGGGGTTCCATGGTAAGAGCATGGGAGCTGTGTCTGTGAACGGTAAAGGCACATACCGTGAGCCTTATAAACCGTTAATTCCTGGTGTGATGCATGTGGAATATGGTGACGCAGTTGCGTTGGAAAAAGCCATTAGTAATCTGATCAAAACCGGTGAAACCGTGGCAGGTGTCATCATGGAACCCATTCAGGGTGAAGCAGGTATCATTCTGCCGCCGGAAGGTTACCTGAAAAAAGTGAGGGCCATCTGTGACAAATATGAAGTGGTGCTGATCTTTGATGAAATTCAGACAGGTATGGGGCGTACAGGTACCATGTGGGCTTGTGAAGCAGACGATGTAGTGCCAGACATTCTGGTTTATGGTAAGGCTTTTGGCGGTGGCATTATGCCCATCACGGGTATCATAGCACGACCACACCTGTGGACAGACCAGATCAAAGAAAACCCATGGATTCTGGGGTCTCCCACCTTTGGTGGCAACCCCCTAGCCTGCTCTGCGGCCCTGGCTACCATCAAGTATATGTTGGAGACAGATTTGCCAGGACAGGTGGCAGAGAAGGGTAAACACATGATGACCCGTCTGATGAAAATGAAAGAAGAGCATCCCATTCTCATGGACATTCGGGGTAAAGGTTTCCTCATTGGATTGGATTACCCAACCCCAGAAATGGGTTGGGCGGTTTCTAAAGGATTGTTCAAGCGTGGCGTCCTGACGGGCGGTACATTAAATAATGCCAAGACCAACCGTATTGAGCCCCCAGGTATCATGTCCTATGAAACCATGGATAAAATGCTGGATCTTCTGGATGAAACGCTGTTTGAGGTTGAGAAAGAATTTAGTGTGACATGGGAGAACAGAGACGTATTAAACGCGTAGAAGAAACACCAACGCCCACACCGACGAGATAATTTGGGCAGAAAAGAGGAGGAAGCAACCATGCCATTAAAAGGCCCCAGCATCATCACCCCTGTTCCAGGTCCGAGGAGCCAGGCATTACTTAAACTCAGAGAAGAAAACGTTCCCGTCGGCGTATCCGTCAACACCCCCGTCTTTGTGGAAAGAGGCGAAGGTGTCCTGTTCCAGGACGTTGATGGCAACGTGTTTTTAGATTTTGTTGGCGGCATTGGCGTCCTGAACGTGGGCTACAGCCACCCGGAAGTGGTCCAGGCCGTGAAAGACCAGGCAGAAAAATTTTTCCACACCAGCATCAACGTGGTGCTCTACGAACAGTATATGCGTGTGGCAGAGCACATGAACAACCTGCTGCCAGGTGACTTCAAGAAAAAAACCATGCTGGTGAACAGCGGTGCCGAAGCTATGGAAAATGCCATTAAAATCGCCCGAAAATACACCAAACGAAGTGAAATCATCGTCTTCACAGGCGCGTTCCACGGTCGAACCAACCTGACCATGGGCATGACAAGTAAAGTACAGCCCTACAAATTCGAATTCGGTCCTTTTACACCCGGCATCCACCGTATGCTGTTTCCCTACTGTTACCGGTGTCCCTACGGCCAGGAGAGAGAAAACTGCGACCTGTTCTGTGCAAAACAGTTTGAATCTTTCTTCCTGGAAGAAGTGGCCCCTTCTGATGTAGCCGCCATTGTGGTGGAACCCCTCCAGGGAGAAGGCGGGTTTATCTTGCCACCTGATGAATACATGGGTGTTATCAGAGACATCTGTGACAAGCACGGTATTGTATTCATTGCCGACGAAATACAAACCTCCTTTGGCCGTACCGGCAAACTATTTGCCACGGAACATTGGCCGGCAGCCCCTGACATGTGGACCACTGCCAAATCCATAGCCGGCGGCATGCCCATCTCCACTGTAACAGGCCGCACAGAGATCATGGACTCAGCCCACGTAGGCGGTATCGGTGGTACTTACAGCGGTAACCCGGTGGCCGCTGCCGCTGCCCTGAAAGTCATAGAAATCATGCAGCGGGATGACTATCCAGCCAAAGCCCAGGTTTACGGTGAGTATTTCAGTGAGAAATTAAACAACTTGAAAGAAAAACACGACATCATTGGTGATGTCAGAGGCCGCGGCATCATGCTGGCCATTGAGCTGGTAAAAGACAGAACCACTAAAGCACCTGCCAAGGACGAAACCAACGCCGTCATCAAAGAATGTTGGCAGAACGGCTTGGTACTCCTCAGTGCCGGTGCCCGGGGCAACGTAATTCGGTTTCTCATTCCCTTTGTGGTGACAAAAGAGCAATTGGATACAGGCATTAAAATCCTTGATGCGGCCTTGGAAAAGGTAAGTCGTGGGTAATAAGTAGGAAATATGAAATCTTTTGACAAATACATGCTTTATTTAAAAAACGTGCAGGAAAATGAACTGGCAACCTCGAATAGAAGTGGTGAGAGAGTGAGAGTAGATACGGCGAGGGAAGGAGTGGTGAGATGCCTCGATTAACTGATATTAAAGAAACAACACAGCAAGTGGCAGAAGCAATCTCACTGGCTGTTGGATTAGAGACTGAAATTGTAGATCACGAACTTACCATCGTTGGAGGAACAGGATACTACGAGAAGCGACTGGGTGAAAAGGAAGAGCTGGGAAAACTGGAGTCGAATTTTTTATATGCCCGTGTCTTGCGTGAAGGGAAGACGGTGTTTGTTAAGGAAGCCTTAAGGGACATGAATTATGACCCTTTAACCCGGCTAGGAAAACGAAGGGAATTGGCAGAAATTTGCACCCCTATCATTTCAGGCGATAGAATTATCGGTGTCATTGGACTGGTGGCCTTTACCAAAGAGCAACAACAGCATCTGGTGATTGAAAAAGAACAGTTGAAACCATTCGTTGAACGAATGGCTGATCTTCTTGGTTCAAAAGCAGCTGAACATATGATGATGAATCGATTGGAACAAACAAGGGAAGAAATGACAACAATCCTGGAAACCATTCATGAAGGTATGTTAGCCGTTGACAGCCAGGGTGTCATCGAATATTGCAATTTAAACGCGTCAGCACTGTTAAAAAAGACACCGGAAGAACTGGTGAAGCAGCCGCTTGAAAATGTTATGCCTGGTACGGGTGCCATGGATGTGTTGAAAACAGGAGAAGGTTATACGGAACAGGAAGAGATTCTCAAAACCGCTTCCAACTATTTTCATTTTATTGTGACAGTGAAACCGATAATGAGTGATCATCATGTCAGAGGAATGGTCATCTCATTTCGGGATATTGTAGAAGCAAGAAAGCTGGTGTATAACCTAAGCGAAATGAGCATCACCTATACCTTCGATGACATCATTGGCGAAAGTGAAAAGATGCAGAAAGCCAAGATGCGTGCACAGCAGGTGGCCATGGGTGCTTCAACAGTACTGATCACCGGAGAAAGTGGTACCGGAAAAGAGCTGTTTGCCCGGGCCATCCATTACGTCAGTGATCGGAGAAAAGGACCGTTCATCACAGTGAACTGTGGAGCCATACCTGAAACATTGCTGGAAAGTGAGCTTTTTGGATATGAAAAAGGTGCCTTTACAGGTGCTCGTGACAAAGGCAAAGTAGGAAAATTTGAATTGGCAGATTCTGGTACCATCTTTCTGGACGAAATCGGTGATATGCCCCTTCATTTACAGGTAAAACTGCTGCATGTGCTGCAAAACAGAAGGTTTGAGCGAGTTGGTGGCAACAAGACCATCCAGGTTGATGTAAGGGTTATCACAGCAACCAATCGGAATCTGGAAGAAATGATGCAGGAAAAACTATTCAGAGAAGACCTGTATTATCGAATTAGTGTTATACCTTTGCACCTGCCTCCCTTGAGAGAAAGAAGAGATGACATACTGATGCTCAGCAGGTACTTTCTTAAAAAATACAATGGATTCATGAACAAAAAAATCCTGAATTTTTCTCAGAGCGTACAACAGATTTTTATGAAGTATGGGTGGCCGGGTAACGTGCGAGAGTTGGAAAATGCAGTTGAATACGGTGTTAACATGACGTTTTCCGACGAGATTAAACTTGACGCAGTACCGCCTAAACTACAACACTTGACAGATGGTCCAGGCACACATTTTTCAGGATCATCATTACAGGACCTGGTAAAGTCTACTGAAAAAGAGATTCTGATGCAGAAAATCAGGGAATATGGCAGCAATCACGAAAGTAAGTTGGTCATCGCCAGGGAACTGGGTGTCAGCAGAGCAACATTGTACAGAAAGTTAGCTGAACACCACTTGTCTTAAATATGAGAATAAACCTGCTCATGTATCATAAATGAGAACAAAAGTAATAGAAGTGATTCAGAAAAATTATCAATACGTATATCAAATTTGAGAAACGTAAATCTGGCAAATCAGATTGTTGTTTCTTTTTTTTGAATTTTAGAGGAAAAGAATGGAATCATTAAAATAATAAGAGTCATATAAGCTCATTTATCAAAATATTTAGCCTTTACAGAAAAAATAAATAAATTCATTTTAGTCGAAGAAAGATGGTATGAAATTTGCAACACATACAACAATTGAAATTAAAATTGAAAGAGAGGGGTTGACATGTTCGACGCTTATCGGGATTTACCCTGGGATTTCACCTAAATCATTCTCCTGTCAAAATGTGGATAACGCATTCTAACTTACGGATGGAGTTAAACTCCACCGGAAGCTAAGAATCCTGTTTATGAAGGAGGAGACGATGATGAGAGTATTGTTAATAGGTGTTGGCGGTGTTGGTGAAGCGATTGCGTCAATTGTTAAATCACGTGGTTTTTTAGAGAGGCTTGTTTTATCCGACTATAACCTTGACAGGGCGAAAGAAGTGCAAAAAAAACTAAACAATGATCAGATGTTCCCTGTGGAACAGGTTGATGCAAGAAACGGTGAATTGATTCAGGCACTCATTAAAAAGCACCAGGTTGATTTCGTTGTAAACGGTTGTGAACCGGTTTTCAACGAGACCATTTTTGATGCAGCCTATGAAGCTGGGTGCAATTACATGGACATGGCCATGACGTTATCACACCCACACCCGGAGCAGCCTTATGAAAAACCGCATATTAAACTGGGTGATTACCAGTTTGAACGAAGTGAACAGTGGGAAAAGAAAGGGTTGCTGGCCATGGTAGGTTCTGGAGTTGAACCTGGGATGGCAGACGTGTTTGCCCGGTACGCCCACGATAACCTATTTGATGAATTGGATGAAATAGGTATCAGGGACGGCAATAATCTGGAAGTGGAAGGTTATTCAGTTCCCTTTGGTTTTTCAATTTGGACTACCATTGAAGAATGTCTTAACCCTCCTGTCATCTGGGAAAAGGACCGGGGCTGGTATACAACAGAACCTTTCTCCGGAGAAGAAGTCTTTGATCTCCCTGAGGTGGGCCCGGTGGAAATGGTCAATGTAGAACATGAGGAAGTGTTGCTGGCACCAAGGTACTTGGACAAAGGTTTGAAGAGAGTCACCTTTAAGTTTGGTCTGGGCAGGGATTTTATCACTATGTTGAAGAATCTGTGGGAATTGGGTTTGCATAGCACAGAGAAGGTAAATGTCAATGGTGTTGAAGTGTCACCCAGAGATGTTGTGGCAGCCACTGCGCCCAATCCGGCTTATATAGGTCCCAAAATGAAAGGTAAAACTGTGGCAGGAGCCTGGGTTACCGGGAAAAAGGATGGCCTGAAAAGGGAAGTGTACCTTTACCAGGTGGCGGACAATCAGCAATGTATGAAAGTATATGGATCTCAGGCAGTTGTGGCACAAACAGCATTTCCGCCGGTGTTAATGATGGAATTACTTGCCAAGGGCGTTTGGAAGGGTACCGGTGTACATGGACCTGAACATTTTAAACCAGAGCCATTCATGGAATTGATGGAAGATTATGATTTTCCCTATGGGCTGCAGGAAAGAGATTCTGAATACAAACAGGCAAAAGATATAAAGTGATTGCAGTATGTCACTGAGAAATAGATTACCTAAAAAAAGAGGGGGAATTCGTGTGGGTTTGGCTTTTGAAAGAGAGAAATGTATCGGATGTAAGTTGTGCGAGATGGCCTGCTCGGCATCCCACGAGGATCTTTTCAATCCTCGTTTGGGAAGATTGCGAATTGGCAGCCATTATGAAAACAAGGACCTGGTAATTGAAGGACATGTCTGTATCCTTTGTGGATCCTGTGCTGAAGCTTGTCCAACAGGGGCCATTGAAATGAAGGGCGGCCGGCTTCATTATGCCAAAGAGGACTGCATCAATTGTGGCGTTTGTGTTGCTGTGTGTCCGGAATCAGTGATTGTTCAAAAGAAAGAAGATGTGGGTGTATGTGATCTCTGTCAGGGCGATCCCTGGTGTGTAAAATCTTGTCCCCACAACGCATTGACCAATAAGGAGGTGTCCTTCTCATGATGGGATACCAAAACAAAGTTCTGCGAATTAATCTTACTGAAAAAAAATGGTCTACCGAACCGCTTAACATGGACTGGGCCAAAAAATACATTGGAGGTAAGGGACTTGGCATTAAATATCTCTATGAAGAATTGGCACCCGGCACAGACCCTTTTTCGCCCGACAACAAATTAATTTTAATGACGGCTCCCTTTACAGGTACCACAATACCCTGTTCAGGTAAATTGGCAATCATTTCCAGGTCCCCTGCCACTGGCACCATTCTTGACTGCTCCATCGGCGGGCACATTGCCAACGAAATTAAATATGCAGGGTATGATGCCGTTATTCTGGAAGGATCCCTTGAAACACCAGGATATCTGCATATCAAAGATGACGCCATCGAATTTTTAACCGCTGACGGTTTATGGGGAAAAGGATCACATGAGTCTGAAACATTACTGATGGAAAAATATGGGAAAGACGCGAAAGTGCTTTCCATTGGTCCTGCAGGCGAAAACCTTTCCACCATGGCTTGTATTAACTCCGAATATTATCGACAAGCCGGGCGTGGAGGTATTGGTGCCGTCATGGGAAGTAAAAAAATGAAAGCCATTGTGGTGGAGGGCAGAGTAGGCGTAAAAGTGCATAACATAAAGGAAGCGCTTCAACGCATCAATGAGATTATGAAAGAAGACACCCTGACGGACGATAATTTGTGGGCTTATACCGACGGTACACCTATGCTGGTTGAAATGTCAAACAATACCGGCATTCTTCCAACGCATAACTTCCAGGATGGCACCTTTGTGGGCTACAGTAAGATTGATTCTGAATCCATGAAAAAAGCCCATGCAGGTAAAAAAGCCTGTGGTGGCTGTGCCCTGGGATGCGGTAACTTTACCCGCACAAACCGGGGTGTGGTGGAAGGTCCTGAATACGAAACGCTGGCTCTTTGCGGTTCTTCCTGTGGGATTGATGAATTAGCTGCAGTGGTGAAATTTAACGATCTATGTGATGATATGGGGCTTGACACCATTAGTGCAGGTAACACCACTGCTTTTGCCATGGAACTGACTGAAAAAGGCATCAAAGATTTTGGGCTGCAGTTTGGTGAAGTGGAATCTTATCTGAAGGTTCCTGAGCTGATTGCCCATAATGAAGGGATTGGACAGGAATTAGGACTGGGCACGAGAGAGCTGGCTAAACGGTACGGTGGCGAAGACTTTGCCATGCAGGTAAAAGGCCTGGAATTTCCTGGGTATGAACCCAGAGGTTCCTGGGGAATGGGTTTGGCATATGCCACTGCTGACCGGGGAGCCTGCCACATGAGAGCATGGCCTGTTGCCATGGAAGCCTACGGCGATTTGGATCCCTTCACCGTTGAAGGTAAAGCCCAACTTGTCATGGACATGCAAAATTCAAACGCTGTTAAATTTTCTTTGATACTGTGCGATTTCTGGGCAACAAGTGAAGCTTATATGGCGGAAGTGCTTAACCTGGTCACAGGAGAGGATTACACGGAAGAGGATATGTATATGATTGGTGAACGTGTGGTGAACATAGCCCGTGCATTTAACATCCGGGAAGGGTTTACGGGAGCCCAGGATACCTTGCCGAACAGAATTTTCAACGATGCCCTGAAATCCGGCGCAACATTGGGTAAAAAAATTCCCAGGGAAGATTTTGACAAAATGCTTGCAGAGTATTATCAGTTAAGAGGTTGGACACCGGAAGGTGTCATTGGAAAAGAAAAAGAAGCGTCACTGGGGTTATAAACCATGAAAATAAACGTGGTTTTAGCGGGACCATTGTCGAAATACGGCAATGGATCCCGCAATCAAGTGTTACTCTTTAATGATTCCTGTCAGCTGAAAGAACTGGTCGATGCTTTGGGAATACCTGACGATATGTACAGTTTTGTCATCGTTAACGGCGTAAAAGCTTCAGATAATGTTGTCCTTCAGAACGGGGCTGAAGTAAAAATCTACCCCATGGTCTCGGGAGGTTAATCACATAACAGTGAATGGAGGTAAGAGCCTCGGAAATTTTCTGAAGATTAGGTTAATTGATATTAATTTAACAAAGCACATCACGTTATCATCTTTGAATAGTTACTCGTCAACGCAGAATGTAAGGGGGTTTATAATGATTGGATCAGTGATAACAGTATTTGAATCAGCGAACTGGATTTTGGGTTTTTTAGGTATTTATGTGGTTGCAATTGTTTATTTAGGATTCAGGTATTCCAGCAGGATTGTTGAATCTGATGATCTGGCATTGGCGGGTAGAGGCTTGACACTGCCCTTTATGGTGCCTTCCATTGTAGCTACCTGGATTTGTGCTGGTGCAATCATGGGAGCTGCCGCCGAATCATACTTATGGGGTTTTCAGGGTGTTATTTGGGATCCTTTCGGTCCTGTGCTGATGATGTTTATTGTTGCAATATTCTTTGCTCACCGGCTGCGGCAATCAAAATTTAGCACCGTAGTGGATTTTATGAGCAGCCGCTATAACGAACGAATGGGCGATCATTACCTGTTCATTCAGGTTTTATCAGCCACCAGCTGGCTGGGAGGACAATTGGTGGCCCTGGGGATCATAGTCAACCTGACAACGGGTGTGGGTATGGTGCAGGCAACTATGCTGGCTACCATTGTGGTGGTCATCGTTACTTATTTTGGTGGTCTATGGGCTCTTTCAAGGGTGGATACCATTGGCTTTATCCTTATCATTGCAGGACTCTTTGTTATGTTTCCAACTGTTATCGGAGAAGTTGGAGGTTGGGAATACTTTGTTAATAATGCTGAAAACTGGGGTGAATTACCAGCGTTTGCCATGTTCCCCGTAGCGGCAGAAGACGGTGGATTCATCTGGTATACTGGTTTGCTGGGTATTATGTATTATCTGTCTGCCTGGGCTTCCCTGGGTGTGGGGGATATCAACAGCCAGGTACTGTTACAGCGTGTGTTGGCTGCGAAGGATGAAAAAACAGCGGTGCGCGGCTTTATGATCAGTGGTGTGGCTTATTTAGTACTTGGTATGATTCCTGTACTTATTGGTATTGCCATGTTTACCTATGGTCTGGAATTACCCATCGAACAAACGGAATATGTGTTGCCCTGGGTGGCAGAAAACTTCCTGCCAAGCTGGGCGGGAGTGCTCTTCATCGTAGCGCTGACAGCAGCCATTATCAGTACTGTGGGCGATAATTGCCTTATTGTTTCCACCATGATCGGTAACAACATCTATCCTAAATTTGTAAAAGATGCCACTTCGAAACAAAAACTTAAAGCTATGCGTATGGCAATCCCTTTGGTGGCTCTGGTGGCTATGGGCATTGCTTTGATGTTTACCACTGTATACAAGCTGATTGTCTTTACTGGAGCAATTTCCCTGGTTACCATTATCATGCCCTATATATTTGGGTTCTTCTGGAAAAAGGCCAACACAAAAGGTGCCATTAGTTCTTTCTATGCAGGTGCTGTGACCACAGCTATTTCCTTTATTCTAATATTCCCTTACACACAGGAAGCCAATATAGGCATCCTGGTGGAAGGCGAAGTTTACATGGACTGGGCGATCTGGGATGCACTGTACATGGCATTAATCCCTGGAGCTCTTGTGGGCCTGATTGCCATGGTGGCAGTATCCCTGGCAACACAGCAATCAGATCCGCCAAAACCTTTTGTGAATGCAGAGGGTGAACCAATGGATCGTGCAAAAATATTCTTTTGGCAAAAATAGTGATTCGGTAGGATGAATAAAGAAGTGGTTTCGTGTCAGGTGAAGCCACTTCTTTTATCCAACAGATACCGTACGTTTGTCCAATGATTGTGTAATGATTAAAACGAGACTAACTATATGAAGTCAAGCGAAATTTTGAGAGAACCTGACGATTTCAAAACGAGTAAAGTTTGCACACCAAGTAGGAGTAGGAAAAGCTACTCCACGGTCGAATCTCGCAAGATGAACTAACCCTGAGGAATAAAACTAAGCTGTCGGGTTAGCAAATGGTGAAGAACTCTGACAAGTTTTTTAGCAACATGAGAAGTAGCAACAAAGTGATGTTTACCTTCCGCTTTCTTCTTGAGGTAATAAGACCTGAATGTAGGATCTTTTACGCTGATCAGCCGTGCAGCTTCCAAAAGAGCCCACCTGAGATAAGGAGAACCTCTTTTGACCATTTTCATACCGGTTGCAATAAATTTCCCAGACTCGTAAGTCGAAGGCTCAAGGCCAGCAAAAGCCAGGAGCTTTGAGGGAGATTCGAATCTGGAAATATCACCGATTTCAGCCAGAATGATTGAACCAAGGCCATAGGATATTCCTGGCACAGAGAGGATAGGACTTTTCATCTCGTCCATGATATCTTTGATTTCATCATCAATTTTGCGGATTTCATAGGTATACGTTTCGATGAATGAGAGGACCTGCAACAACTCAAAAGACAAAGCCCGACTATCCGAACCAATAGATACAGCAGCTGTTTTCTTGATCAGAATGGCTTTTTCTCTGCTATATTTACCGCGGGGATTTTGACGAAGAACATTTGTGAGTTTTGTCAGATGAGCGGAGGCAAGTGCATTCTTAGACGGAAAAGCCCGTAGTAAGGCATAAGTAGACTTCTGATTAAGTGAATACACCAGGTCAGCAAGTTCTGGGAACATAATGACTAGGATTCTGTTAAGAGAGACTTTGTACTTTGACAAATTTTCCTTAATTCTTGATTTGTGTCGTGTGAGTGACTTAAGCTCCTGAAGATGGTAAGATAAGTCTGAGTGGAGTTTGAAGTTGCCTGAATGCAGCATGATCGCGATGAGTTTAGCATCGATTTTATCCGTTTTGCTCTTTCTAAGGGTTTGAGCCTTTCTGAAAAGATTGGTTTGAAGCGGATTAAGGACGACTAGGGGTAGTTGGTTCTCGGTGATAAACCGCATGAGATTGATGCTGTAATGACCAGTCGCTTCCAGCCCCACTCTTATTTTGACTTTAGGAACATCTGGAATGGAGGACAGCAACAAGTTGAACCCATCGATGTTGTTTGGAATAGTGAAAACATCCTTGATGATTTCACCCTCTGAGGAAGTAATGAAACAATCATGTTTGTCCTTGGCAACATCAATACCGACATAGATCATAAAATCACATCCTTATAGAATTTTGGTTGCGGTCCACATACACCTATGTCATGTATCCTTGCCCGAGATAAAACGTCGAAGCGTTATCTAACTCATAAACAAAAAGACATAGAGATGTGGTTGGAGCCTCGATCAAACAGTCAAGCTGTAGGTGATCACACCAATCCACAACGCTATGTCAATTATACAGTAAAAAAGAAAGGGTAATGGACTGTAGCTTGACTACGAGTTCATTATACAAGGTGATAAAATGAAGTACCCATACCCCTGGGGAGAAACACACACGAATGAATTGACTTCAGCAGATGTGGTTTTAATGGGAATACCCTTTGATGGAGCTGTCAGCAATGCCAAAGGTGCCGCTGAAGCGCCGGATCGATTGAGGGAATTATCCAGAATTCTCCCTTCTGTTACGGAAGAAGGCACTATTTTTGAAAGTTTAAAAGTATATGATGCCGGTGACGTTGAAGTAGTATTGGATTGGACTGCTTATTTCAGGGAAGTTGAAAAAAAAGCGCATGATTTCATTAAAACAGGCAAGTTCTGTGTTTTCATTGGGGGAGACCATTCTGTGACAATTCCCCTGGAATCAGCTTTTGCAAAGGTTTATTCGGAGGATGACATCGGCATCATTCACTTCGATTCACATCCCGACATTATATCCGAATATGACGGTCATGGTTGGTCTCATGCCTGCACCCAGCGGCGGGCAGTAGAACTCCAGAACGTAAAACCTGGAGGACTCAGTTTTGTGGGACTCAGGTCTTTTATGAAAGAAGAGCTGGACTATTTTGGTCAGCACCAGGAAATTTCGGTGATCAAGGCAAGGGATATATATAAAAAAGGCACTTCAGAAGTTATCCGGCAGTTGATTGAAAAGTACAGGTCATACAAGAGGATCTACCTGACATTGGACATTGACGTGCTTGACCCAGCCTATGCACCTGGAACAGGAACGCCGGAAGCGGGTGGACTTTCCACCAGGGAATTGATGGAAATCGTACGTAAACTGGTGACGGAGCTGCCGATACAGGTGGTGGACATCGTCGAAGTATCGCCTCCGCTGGATCACTCCAATATTACCAGTTGGGCAGCTTTGAAAGTGCTGTATGAAGTTTTTGGTGCCGTGGCACAGAAGAAACATTAACCCTTATTTTCATAATTTTGCACCGAATTCATACAACGTGTACAATAAGGATATAAAACGTATGACATTTTAAAATCGTCCGATAAGGGGGAATTTTATGGGTGTGTAAAGGTACATACTCACTCTCTTTATAGAAAACCACACGGGACGTAACAGCCTTTTCGCAAGACACTACAGCCATCAGCAGAGGTCTGATCAAGACCTCTGTGACGACTGAAAGCCTACGAAAGACTGGAAGTCACGCGATTGGTTTACGGCATAACAACCTTGCATAAACCATGATGGGAGGCGTTATGATGGAACAATCGGTGATTACAGTTTTTGAATCTGCAAATTGGATTTTAGCCTTTCTTGGAGTGTATGTGGTGGCAATTATTTACCTGGGATTTCGTTTTCAGGTCGCATTGAAGAATCGGATGATTTAGCCCTGGCGGGCAGAAATTTGACATTACCCTTTATGATTCCCTCAATTGTGGCCACCTGGATCTGTGCGGGGGCTATCATGGGAGCGGCAGCGGAAGCTTATAAATGGGGCTTCCAGGGAGTTATCTGGGATTCTTTTGCACCGGCAATGATGATGATTTTAGTGGCGGTTTTCTTTGCCCGTCGGCTCAGACAGTCACGCTTCAGCACAGTTGTGGATTACATGCGCACCCGCTATGATGAACGAGTTGGCGATCACTACCTGCTTATACAGGTATTGGCAGCTACCAGCTGGTTGGGAGGTCAGTTGGTGGCCCTGGGAATCATTGTCAACCTGACCACAGGTGTTGGTATGGTGCAGGCAACCATGTTGGCTACCATTGTGGTGGTCATCGTTACCTATTTTGGTGGTCTATGGGCATTGTCCCGGGTGGACGCCATTGGTTTTACACTGATCATCGTTGGATTACTGATCATGTTCCCAACGGTCATACGGGAAGTGGGCGGCTGGAGTTACTTTATTGAAAACGCAGAAAACTGGGGGGAACTGCCATCCTTTGCCGTTACTCCTGTTGCGCCTGATGACGGTGGGTTTATCTGGTATACCGGGCTCCTGGGAATCGTTTACTACTTATCTGCCTGGACATCCCTGGGCATCGGTGACTTGAACAGCCAGGTATTGTTGCAACGTGTACTGGCTGCTAAAGATGAAAAAACAGCTGTTAACGGGTTTATGATCAGTGGGTTTTTATACCTGGCCATTGGATTAGTACCTGTTCTTATGGGAATCGCTATGTTTACGTATGGATTGGAACTACCCCTGGAACAAACGGAGTATGTGCTGCTCTGGGTGGCGGAAAATTTCCTGCCCAGTTGGGCGGGGGTACTCTTTATCGTAGCACTAACAGCAGCCATTATCAGTACGGTGGGTGATAACTGTCTCATTGTTTCAACGATGATCGGCAATAACATTTACCCCAAATTTAATAAGGAAGCAGACCAAAAACAGAAACTGAAAATCATGCGCATGGCCATACCAGTGGTAGCGTTGGTAGCCATGGGTATTGCCTTGATGTTCAGCACTGTCTATAAGCTGATTGTATTTACTGGATCGATTTCACTGGTCACCGTGGTTATTCCATATATCACCGGCTTTTTCTGGAAAAAGGGAAACGCCAAAGGCGCACTGGCTTCTTTCTATGCAGGTGCTGTGACAACCGCCATTTCATTCCTGCTTTTCTTCCCTTATACAAAAGAAGCCAATATGGGTATAATGGTGGAGGGAGAAGTTTATATGGATTGGGCTATTTGGGATGCTTTGTACATGGCACTTATTCCGGGAGCCATCATGGGCCTTGTTGCCATGATCGCGGTTTCCCTGGCCACACAGGAATCGGACCCTCCCAAACCTTTTGTTAATGCGGCTGGAGAACCCATGGACAACCGTGTCTTTTTCTGGCAGAAAGCTTCATAATGTACACTGCCAGAATAGCTGTGAAAGCTGTTTTGTACTGATGCATGCAGGTGGTTTAGCCGATTGTGTCGGCTAAACCATTTTATTGTATAATAAACGTAAGGAGGGATTATTGTGAATCATTGGGAAACAGACAGGGAAAAAGTGGAAACGTTTATGAAGAAAGCCGTTGTTGCCCGTTTAGCCATGTGCGTTGATAACAAGCCTTATGTAGTGCCAGTGAACTTTGGTATTGGAGAGGGGGTTTTGTATTTTCACTCTGGCAATAAAGGAACAAAAGTAAAAATTCTATCTGAGAACCCGTTCATTGCCTTTGAGATGGACGCCGATGTTGAGGTGGTACGTAAGGATGATGCCTGTAAGTGGAGCATGAACTATAAAAGTATTGTCGGAAGCGGTAAGGTTATAAAATTGACTGATCCGGATGAAAAACAAAAGGGATTGGATCGATTGATGGAACACCATGCACCTGGAGAAACCTTTCCTTATCAGGAGAAAATGCTGGCTGTAACCAATGTGTATAAGATCGAAATTGAGTCGCTCCGCTACAAGGAATCAGGCACTGAGTAATCGACGGGTTGCCTGGGAGCAAAGAAATACAGAAGATCGGTATCACCATGGAGATAAACATGCTGGGAGAGTGTATGCATGAGAGCAGAAATTTTGTCAATTGGAACAGAAATATTATTGGGTGACATTGTCAACACCAATGCACAATATTTATCAAAAAGACTGGCGGAACTGGGGGTCAATGTATACTTCCAGGCAGTAGTGGGAGATAACCCGGCACGGATCCTGGAAGCTTTTGAACAGGCATATCAAAGGGCTGATCTCATTGTGATTTCAGGAGGGTTAGGGCCTACCGAAGATGATTTGACAAAGGAAATGTCGGCTGCCTATTTTGAAAAAGACATGGTCTATCACCCTGATATTTGGGAACCCATTGCACATTACTATGAAGCAAGGGGAGCTGAACCTGTTGAAAGTGCAAAGAAACAAGCACTATTCCCTGCAAAATCAGAGATTATGCCTAATCCTGCTGGGACGGCGCCAGGTTGCTGGATCAATGAGGATGGGCGCATGATGGCCATGATGCCAGGACCTCCCCGGGAAATGATCCCCATGTTTGAGGAACAGGTTGTTCCCCGTATACAACCCTGCCTGGACCAAACCTTTCAATCACGTGTACTTCGTATATGTGGGTCTGGAGAGAGCAATGTGGAAGAAGCATTAAGGGATATCATTCAGGCACAGGCAAACCCAACCATTGCCACCTATGCAAAAGAAGGCGAAGTGCATGTACGTGTAACCGCAAGGGGCAAAACCCAGGAAGAAACCGCTGGTCTGTTGGCGCCTGTTGTAGAAGTCTGCCATCAGCGGTTGGGTCATTTAATCTACGGCGAAGGGCAAAAAGCTTGGAAGAAAATGTGTTTTACTACCTTAATGAGTATAACAAAACCCTCTCTGTGGCAGAATCCCTTACTGGTGGGCTGTTGACTGCACGTTTGGTAAACGTTCCTGGTATGTCTCGTTGTTTGCTTGAGGGGCTAGTCCCTTATACCAACAAAGCAAAAGCCAGACAATTGGGCATTCCCGAAGCATTAATTGAAAAATACGGTCCGGTTAGTGAAGAAACAGTGACCGAAATGGCCAGGTCTGTGGCATCATTGAGTGGCGCCGATATTGGTATTGGAGTAACAGGGTGGGCTGGTCCATCTGACGATCCGGCACAGCCCACTGGTTTGATATGGATGGGTCTGTGTATGGATGGAACCATCAGAACTCAAAAGGTTGTTTTTTCAGGTGATCGAAACAGAATCAGGTTTTATGCAGCCAATATGACCCTGTGCTGGTTGCTGAAAATGATAAAAGAGAAAATCGAATAAACAGAAAAGCCGCTTTTCACATGTGTGATTTAGCGGCTTTTTTCGCGTATATTATAGGGGAAATTCAGTTTCCGTGTCGTCTTTCGGATAATCAACTCGGGTTCTAAAATCGTTTTTCGTACCCCTTTGGTGGATAATCCGTTGATTTCATTTAGTAAAATTTCAGCAGCAAGTTTCCCCATCAAGTATTGTGGCTGTGATATAGTAGTCAACTGTATTTGAGGGTAACCTGAAAAAATGATATTATCAAACCCTACGACGCCAAAATCTTCCGGAACACGAATCCCTTTCTTCTGAAGGCATTCCAGGACCCCAAGGGCAATGATGTCATTTCCGGTAAAAACAGCGTCTGGTGGATTGGGAAGTTTTAGTAATGATTCCATTAAGGCATAACCACTCTCGCTGTAAAAGTCATGGTTTGTGATGAGGGTTTCATCAATGGCGATTCCATAGGAAGTCAGAGCAGATTTATACCCTTTAAGACGTTCAGAATTAGAATGGGAGCTTTCCCGACCCCCAATAAAGGCAATGCGCTTGTATCCGGCTTCAATCAAGTGTTTTGTGGCGATGAATCCGCCCCGGTGATTGTCAATTTCAATGTGGCTGTGGCCTCCTGTGGTGGACTGTCCGCTGAATATGACTATGGGAAGGTTTATTTCATTCAGGTAGGCATAGTTCGTTCCATTGGCCGATACCAGGTCGATGGATGGTGTGATGATGATGCCGTCAACCCGTTTCTCCTGTAAAGCTTTTAAATACACATTTTCCTTTGTTTGGTCCCAATTAGTGTTGCAAAGAAACACGGTATATCCCTGATCGCTGGCAACATCCTCCACACCTCTGGCAATTTCTGGAAAGAAAGGGTTAACGATATCCGGAATAACCAATCCGATGGTATGCGTGCGTTGCATCACAAGTCCCCTGGCAATGGCATTTGGCTGATAGCCCAATTGGCTTGCCGTATCGATGATACGCTGTCTGGTCTGGGCATTAATGCCAGGTTTATTGTTCAAAGCTCGGGAAACTGTTGCGTATGAACAGTTGGCTACGCGTGCAATGTCTTTAATGGTTACGGTCATGGAATCACCTCTCATATGCAGCTGATGACCAGCTCTTTAAATTATACGATACATGATTTAAACCTGTAATACAAGGGTGTAGGAAGTGCCTGGATCTGTTGTTAATATAATATCAAACGTTTGCAATCAAAACAAGGCATAAATCAAAGGTTTGGATAATAAATATGTCATTAAATTGAAAAAATTATGATGAACCAACTAAATAATAGAAAATTAGTGGGTTGCTTGGCTAAAAAAAGCGTTAACACTTTAACTAATTAAACATTTTATTATAGCTATTGACAATTTTCTCAAAATATCATAAGATTTTGCTAAGAGTTTATGCAAACGTTTACGGTGATGATGCAAGGGTGTTTATTGGATTGCGTCCCGGGTATTATCAAGCTGTAGGTTGATTTGAATTCAGCTGTTTGCCCCATAAGAGTCAATGACCAATCCTGTTCATGTTTATGTTATTGGTATTGGCAACCACGAGGACAAAGTGTCCGGTTGTTGATATAGATGGAAAGCATTTAGGAAGAAAAGATTATAAGGGGGAAGAAAAATGTCAAAGAAAATTAGTTTGTTGCTCGTATTGGTATTGGCCATTGGTTTACTTGCCGGTTGCGGCGGGGGCGATACCGGTGGCGACACAGCTGGGGAAGAAACACTCACCATTGGTTATGCCAGCAGTAACATGAATGACACGGGTCAGACATTCGTAGCTGATGGCGCAAAAACCTATGCAGAAGAAAACGGCATAGAGATCGTGATCCAGGATGCACAGGAAGACGTTGTACGTCAGCAGGACCAGGTAAAGGCCATGATAGAGCAAGGTGTAGATGCACTGGTAGTTGTACCGGTAGATACAGCAGCCATGGGGCCAATCACTGATGCAGCTCAGGAGGCAAGCATTCCTCTGGTATATGTTAATCGTAATCCTTTTGGAGAAGATCAGCCACCAGAAGGTATTTACTATGTAGGATCACAGGAAATCGTAGCTGGTCGTATGCAGGGTGAGGCCCTGGTTGAGATGATGGGTGAGGAAGGTAATGTGGGTATTTTGATGGGAATTCTTAGTAACGAAGGTGCCATCAAACGTACCGAAGGTAACAAAGAGATCTTAGACCAATACGCTGGTATCACCATATTGGCAGAAGAAACAGGTAACTGGCAGCGTGACCAGGGACTTTCATTGACAGAAAATTGGTTAACAGCTTATGGTGACGAACTTAACGCCATCCTGGCCAATAATGATGAAATGGCACTGGGAGCCGTGCAGGCATTACAATCAGCAGGTAGGGAAGATGTGCTTGTGTTGGGTGTAGACGCAACGCCGGATGCTCAGGAAGCTGTTAAAAGTGGCACAATGGCAGCGACTGTGCTTCAGGATCTTAATGGACAAGGACGAATAGGTGTAGAAACTGCACACAAAGCAGTGATGGGTGAAAGCCCTGATCAGGTAACATGGATCGATTTTGTACCCGTTACTGCAGACAATGTTGATGAGTTTTAGTTGAATAGTTACTGATATGAAGTAATGGGGAGGGGGAGTGATCCCTTTCCCCATTTTGCATCAGGTTATTATGTATGAAATGGGGTGGAGTAAGGTGACTGAAAAACCAAATGTACTTGAAATGAAAAACATAGTCAAGAACTTTCCCGGAGTACAAGCACTTAAAAATGCAGAACTAACCGTTAGAGACGGCGAGATTCATGCCTTAATGGGTGAAAATGGGGCAGGCAAATCGACGCTGATGAAATGTCTCATTGGCATACACCCACAAACTTCTGGCGAAATATACTTTAATGGAAACCTTATTGAGAATTATAGCACTGCTGATACTTTAAAGATGGGAATTTCAATGATTCATCAGGAACTTAATCCAGTGGAAAATCGCCCGATCATGGAAAATATCTGGTTGGGAAGAGAACCTAAGAATCGTTTTGGTTTGGTTGATCATCAGAAAATGTATGAAATGAGTAAAGAAGTGCTTGAAATAATTGATTTGAAAGAAGATCCCCGAACGGAAATGAGACATTTGACAGTGGCTAAAATGCAAATGATTGAAATTGCCAAAGCCATTTCGTATAATGCAAAACTCATCATTATGGATGAACCGACTTCGGCGTTAACGTCTAGAGAAGTGGATCAGTTATTTGGCATCATGAGAAAACTGAAAGAAAATGGAAAGAGTATCATATACATTTCACATAAACTGGATGAAATATTTGCAATTGCAGATCGTGTAACCGTTTTGCGTGACGGAGAGTATGTCGGCACAGAGGAGACGGAGAACCTGACGGTGGAAAAAATGATCAACATGATGGTTGGTAGAGATGTTACTGATCTGTTCCCAAAAGTAACCTGTGAGATTGGAGATGTGAAACTGGAAGTAAAAAATCTGACGGGTGAAAAGTTATTCAGCAATGTGTCTTTTGATGTTCGAAAGGGAGAAATCCTCGGTGTTGCCGGACTGGTAGGTGCCGGAAGAACAGAAGTGATTGAGGCCATTTTTGGGATTCGTTCTAAAACAGAGGGAGAAGTCTGGATTGACGGTCAACAGGTAGAAATTAATTCTTCGGAAGATGCCATCAGAAATGGGATGGCGCTGCTGACAGAAGATCGGCGCATGAATGGCATTTTTCCTATGTTGAACGTTCTTCAAAACATGAGTATATCCAACATGAAGAAGTATGTTGGTAAGTTTAACCTGGTGAATCACAATGATATGAAAGAAGACTGCACACGATACATTGATGCATTATCAGTGAGAACACCCAGTATGTATCAACGAATTGAGAATCTCAGTGGCGGAAATCAGCAAAAGGTATTGGTAGCCCGCTGGTTGTTGACAGAACCGGAAATCTTGTTCCTGGATGAACCCACACGGGGTATTGACGTGGGTGCGAAGGCTGAAATCCACAAGCTCATTACCAACCTGGCAGGGCAGGGTAAAACCATAGTCATGATTTCATCAGAACTCCCTGAAGTCATGGGTATGAGTGACAGGATCATGGTGATGCATGAAGGGCGTGTCACTGGTATTATTGACAATCGAAAAGACCTCACACAGGCAGAAATTATGCGCTATGCCACGGGAGCCATGGATGAAAAAACAGCTTAATTAAATGGGGGGATAAATATGGCAAAGGAAACCTCGGATCAAACACTCACATCGAATGACCAAAGCCGTGACAAGAAGCAGATTGCTATTGAGATTCTTAAAAAATATGGTATTGTTTTCGTGTTAATTCTTATGGTAATTGGAATCTCTTTTTTAAGCCCGCGGTTTTTGACACCCAATAATATTTTTAATGTACTTACCCAGAGTGCTATTTTTGGCATCATGGCACTAGGGATGACACTTATAATTACGTCAAAAGGGATCGACCTGTCGGTGGGATCTGTGTTAGCCCTGACAGGGGTTGTGGCAGCCAGTCTTGGCCAGACTGCCATGGCGAACAATAAGTATTTTGAGGGACTGGCAGAAATGCCACTGATTGTACCTGTAATTGCAGCACTTGCACTGGGAGCATTTTTAGGATCTATCAATGGTGGATTAATCGCCTACACAGGTATACCACCTTTTATCGCTACGCTAGGCATGATGACGGTTGCCCGTGGGTTTGCACTGATTTATACAGGCGGAAGCCCTATTAGTAACCTGACATCATCTTTTACCAGTCTTGGTGGTAACATTGGGGTGTTTCCCATTCCGGTAATTATCTATGCCGTTGCTGTTGCGATCACATGGGTTTTGCTGAACAACACCCGGTTTGGTAAAAACGTTTATGCCATTGGTGGTAATGTAAAGGCAGCAGAAGTATCCGGAGTTAATGTGAAGAAAAACCTGATCATGATCTATGCCTATGGTGGTATGCTTGCAGGCGTGGCTGCCATTGTTTTTGCAGGTCGTGTCGGCAGCGTTCATCCAGGAGCTGCTACGGGTTATGAGTTAACGGCTATTGCAGCAACCACCATTGGCGGAACCAGTCATGCCGGTGGTATAGGTACCATCTGGGGCGCTGTTGTCGGCGCACTGGTATTGGGAGTCTTGCGTAACGGCTTGACATTGTTGGGTGTCGATGCATACTGGCAGCAGATTGTTGAAGGTATGATCATCATCGTTGCTGTCATCATTGACATGCGCAAGAACGCCAAGAAAAAATAGAATAGGTTACATTCTAAAATATAACCACTCTAATGAAAGTCAGGTGAACAGAATGAATCAACAAATCAATGTTGCATTAATTGGAGCTGGACGGATTGGAAAATTACACGGTGACAACCTACTGGCACACTTCCCCCAGGTTAAGCTTACAGGAGTTGCTTCAGTGCCATTGGAAGCCGGTGCGGAATGGGCCAGTCAAAAGGGGATCCAGCGAATCACAGATAACTACAAGGAATTGATTGATGATCCAACCATTGATGCCGTTCTTATTTGTTCTTCTACAGATACCCACGCAGAAATCATCATCGAAGCAGCAAAAGCAGGAAAACACATTTTCTGTGAAAAGCCCATTGCCACTTCTGTTCCCCGTATCATGGAAGCATTAGAGGCTGTTAAGCAAGCAGGGGTTAAATTGCAAGTGGGCTTCAACCGCCGATTTGATCCCCACTTTGCGAAGGCCCAGGAGATGGTGGCCAATGGCGATATAGGTGACTTGCACATCCTTCGTATCACTTCAAGAGATCCTGAGGCGCCTCCGGTGGAGTATGTTAAAGTGTCCGGCGGCATGTTCCTGGACATGACCATTCACGATTTTGACATGGCTCGCTTCTTATCCGGATCTGAAGTGGAAGAAGTGTATGCCACTGGCGCTGTGTTGGTTGACCCAGCTATTGGAGAAGCTGGGGATATTGATACGGCCATTATTCAATTAAAATTTAAAAGTGGCGCCATCGGCACCATTGATAACAGCAGAAGAGCTGCATATGGCTATGACCAGCGCATAGAGGTTTTTGGATCAAAAGGACAGGTTGCCGTTGCCAATGTCACTGAAAGCAACACAGTTCTCAGTAATGGTGAAGCAGTGGTCAGCGAAAAACCACAATATTTTTTCCTGCAAAGGTACCAACAGTCTTTTGTGCGGGAACTGAAAGCGTTTTTTGAAGCTGTCATGGATGACAAACCAACTCCCGTTACCGGACAGGATGGCCTGGAGCCGGTGCTTATTGCCATGGCCGCCAACAGGTCTGTAAAGGAAAACCGACCTGTACCATTAGATGAAATCCGCAAGGAATTAAATTTGCTATAAAATGGAGGAGGGTTTTCAATGAAAACCATACGCTTAACCATGGCCCAGGCTTTGGTAAAGTTTCTTGAGAATCAATACATCAGCATCGATGGTGTGGAAAATAGGTTTGTGAAGGGCGTATTTGGCATCTTTGGTCATGGGAACGTGACGGGTATTGGTGAAGCATTGGAAAGCACCAACAACATGCGTTTTCATCAGGGCAACAACGAACAGGGTATGGCCCATACTGCCATTGCCTATGCAAAGCAAAAACGAAGAAAAGAAATTTATGCTGTCACAACTTCCATTGGACCGGGCGCTATGAACATGATGACAGCGGCAGCAACCGCCACCGTCAACCGAATTCCTGTGTTGTTGCTGCCAGGCGATATCTTCGCCAGCCGTCAACCTGACCCGGTGCTTCAACAGGTGGAAGATCCTTCCGATTTAACCATCAGCGCCAATGATGCATTCAGATCTGTCAGTCGTTACTGGGACCGCATCACCCGGCCGGAGCAGTTAATGACAGCAGCCATCAATGCCATGCGTGTGTTAACCAGCCCTGCGGATACCGGAGCTGTCACCTTGTGCCTGCCTCAGGATGTACAGTCAGAAGCTTATGATTACCCTGAATCATTCTTTAAAAAGAGGGTACATTATATCGATCGTATAACACCTGAAATTGCTGCAATTGAACGTGTCATTCAAGTGCTCCGAGATAAAAAAAAGCCATTGCTTATTTGTGGCGGCGGTGTCAGATATTCTGGCGCTGAACAAGCCGTCGTTGATTTCGCAGATACATTTAAGGTGCCGTTTGCTGAAACCCAGGCGGGAAAAGGTGTGTTACTCTGGGATCATCCCCTGAACGTGGGTGGCATGGGTGTCACGGGCACCCAGGCAGCCAACAGGTTAGCCAAGAAAGCAGATGTAATCATTGCTGTGGGTACTAGACTGGGTGATTTTACAACAGCTTCAAAATGGGCTTTTAAAGATGAAGAAGTGCCCATTATCGGTATAAACGTACTGGACTATGATGCCTGGAAAATGGACGCAGTTCCCTTGGTGGCAGATGCACGTATGGCAATGGAACAGTTAACATCCGAGCTGAAAGCCATTGAGTATACCGCTGATTTTGAGGATGAAGTCAAGGAAGAACAGCGTCTGTGGAACGAAGAAGTGGAGCGTCTGTACACCACCGACTGGGACAATGGATTATCACAGACAAGGGTGTTGGGAGAATTGAATGATCACCTGTTTGAAGATGATGCAGTGATTGTTGGGGCATCCGGCAGTTTGCCCGGTTGTCTGCAGCGACTGTGGAAAACAAAAGAAACTGATGGCTATCACATGGAGTATGGCTTCTCCTGCATGGGATATGAGGTGTCAGGTTCCCTGGGTGTTAAAATGGCCGAACCAAATCGGGAAGTGTACGCCATGGTGGGTGATGGCAGTTTTGTGATGCTCCACTCAGAAATCTTAACTGCCATGAAAGAGGGTATAAAGATTAATGTCATGTTGTTTGACAACTCCGGATACCAATGCATCCTTAACCTGCAGCGTTCGCAGGGAATCCATGATTTCGCCAACGAATTCAGATACCGTAACGAAGCCACCGGCAGACTGGACGGCAAATATGTGCCGGTTGATTTTGCGGCCATTGGTGCTGGTTACGGCATGAAGACTTACAGGGTAAGTGATTTGGATGAATTGAAGGAAGCGGTTGAAGATGCGAAAAAGCAGACGGTTTCAACCTTGATTGACATCAAAGTGCTGCCTGGGAGTATGACAGGTGGCTATGATTCCTGGTGGCGTGTTGGCGTGCCAGAGGTTTCTGAAAACAAGGACGTTGAAGAAGCCCACCGTGAAATGCAAGAGAACGTAAAGCAGACACGAAAATACTAAACACATAGCAACCTCATCACTGGAGGAATGAAGCATGTATCCATTTAAGAATGTTAAGCTGGGCATTGCCCCCATTGCCTGGACCAACGATGATATGCCGGAACTGGGTGCAGAAAACAGTTTTGAAAAATGCATTGATGACATGGCTGAAGCGGGTTATCTGGGCAGCGAGGTTGGGAATAAATATCCTAAAGACCCTGTGGTACTGAAGAGAGAATTGGAACAACGTGGGCTTCAAATCTGCAACGCGTGGTTCAGCAGCTTTTTAACCACAAAACCCCTGTCGGAGACCGTTGATGCGTTCATCAAACAGCGTGATTTTCTCCATGCCCTCGGAGCAACGAGAATTGGTGTGGCAGAACAGGGGCACAGCATACAGGGTCTGATCGACGTGCCGGTCATTGACCAGAAACCGGTTTATTCTGAAGAAGAGTGGCACAAATTGACCTCAGGGTTAAACCACCTGGGTGAGCTGGCAGCTGAAAAAGGCTTAAAGCTGGCATATCATCACCACATGGGAACAGGAGTTCAAACAACCGCTGAAATAGATCGATTAATGGCACAAACCGACGAGAACAAAGTATTCCTCCTTTATGACACAGGCCATCTTGTGTTCTCCGGAGAAGATCATATATTGTTACTAAAAAAACATGTTAACAGAATAGCCCATGTTCATTTAAAAGACATTCGATCATCCGTGCTTGAAGAGGTAAAGGAAAACAAACTCAGCTTTTTGCAAGCGGTTCGCCAGGGCGTGTTCACCGTTCCCGGCGATGGAATGATCGATTTTGACCCGGTATTCAGCATATTGTCAGAAAATGGCTATGAAGGCTGGTTTGTTGTGGAAGCTGAACAGGATCCTGCACTGGCAAATCCCCTGGAATACGCCCAAAAAGCCAGAAGATTTATCAAAGAAAAAACCGGTTTATAGAGACACAGAATCAATAGATGGATCGTCAGTTAGTTACTGGTAAAGAAGCAAGGAGGGTTATCATGGAAGAAAACAAGTATAAAAGCCCATTACATGAAATGGCAGAAACGATGACAACCGATTTTTGGAACGATTCCTGCTCAATTGAAGAACTCAACTATGCACTGGAATACGGAGCCGTAGGCGCCACAACAAACCCTGTCATAGTGGGCAATGTATTGGAACAGGACAGGGAACGTTATGATGACCGTATTAATGAAATGGTTAGCACCATGCCCACAGCCACTGAAGATGAAATCGCATGGAAATTAAATGAAGAAATGGCACAAAAAGGAGCAGAAATGCTGCTGCCGATCTTTGAAGAAAAAAAAGGCCAGGGCGGACGCATTTCCATCCAGACAAACACCAAATACTACCGAGACTGGGAAAAATTGTTAGAGCAAACACTGCACTTTCAAACACTGGCACCCAATATCCAGATAAAAATACCCGTGACAGCCGCAGGTGTTAAAGCCATTGAAGAAGCTACCTACCACGGCGTCAGCATCAATGCCACCGTTAGCTTTACTGTGCCCCAGGCACTGGCAGTGGGAGCAGCCGTTGAAAGAGGCCTTAAGCGAAGAGAAGCTGAAGGAAAAGACACAGCCACCATGTACCCAGTGTGCACCATCATGGTGGGACGCATCGACGACTGGCTGAAAGACGTTGTCAAAAGAGACGGCATTGACATTGATGACTCCTTACTGGAATGGCCTGGTGTAGCCATCATGAAAAGAGCCGTTACGATATACCAGGAAAGAGGCTACAGAACCCGGCTGTTATCAGCTGCCTACCGCAATGATTACCAGTGGACAGAACTAATGGGCGGCGACATCATCATGACCATGCCCCACAAATGGATTAAAAAATTCAATGAATCCAACACAACAGTGGAACCACGAATGGATATACCAGTTGATCCGGTGGCCATAGAAACCCTGGCAGAAAGAATACCTGAATTTAATAAGGCTTATGAGCCGGATGGTATGACTGAAGAAGAATTTGACTCCTTTGGGGC
>JAGXHW010000019.1 GCA_024635995.1 Clostridiaceae bacterium | reverse complement strand
GATTGTAACAGGTGGCCTCATGGCATCAAGGGGAAGTGCACCCTTGACACCATCTCATCCACCTGTTGATTGGTGGGTAAGGGTTGGAACTATATTAAAACCGGATTTCTCGAGTTGTTGCATTTAATATTGCAATTTAAGCTCATTTATGCCCTTTGTCAAACACTTTTTTTATTTTCCGCAGGGAATTAACAACACCGGTCTTTTTGAGTGTCTGGACACTGCGTCAGAAGTGCTGCCAAGAAGCAGGGATTTTAATAAGCCTGCCCCACGGGTAGCCATAACAATTAGGTTGGCGTCTTCCTCTTCTGCCATGGTGGTGATTATTTTTGACGGAAGTCCAACACCTGTTTTCACTTTCACCTGGATTCCATTATTCCTGAAACCCTGGGCGATTTCTTCCAGCTGCCGATTGTAGTCTTCCAAAATAAGCTCAACCTCTTCCCTGGTTTCTCCATGCTCGGCGACAGACAACAGGATCATTTCCTGAATTCCCTTCATCTGACCAATTTCATCCAGTACCAGCTGAGAGCATCGGGAAAAATCGATAGGCACCACAATTCTATCAAATTTATTTGTGCAAACATTCAGCAAGTGGTCTTCCTCATCTTTACGGTATTTTTCGATGAGAACGGGGGTTGTTGTCATTCTAATAAGGTCAAAGGTTGTACTTCCCAAAAATATTTCCCTCAGTATGCTTTTACCAACGGAACCGATGAGAATTAGAGAAGCCTGTTCTTTCTCGGCCACGTGGGCAATTTCAGAGGCTGCGAAACCTCCCAACACGTTAACCCTGGCTTTGATGCCCATTCTTTTCAGTTCTTCCGCTGTTTCCTTTAGTTTCACTTCAGTTTCCTGCTGAACAGTCACAATGGAACGTTCTTCACCAATGCGCAGATCAATGACATGCACGAGAATCACTTCTTCAAGTCCTTTATCCACCAATTCCCCCACGCAATTTAACAGTTTGTCTGAAGCCGGGGAGAAATCAACTGCGATGACCACTTTTTTCACCAGCATGACCTTCGCCTCCTCTGTTTGTTAATATTTTTTGGATATTTATCATATTATACCACGATTCCATGACAAAAAGACAGCCCAAATGGACTGTCTTTCATGGACGTTCGGTGTTATGTCTGCCTGATGCTTAACCACAGCTTCCGCTGAAAGATCCGCCACCGGCATAATTGACCATAAAACGTTTACCTAAGAATCCAGAGCTGAAATCAACAATGACAGTGCCAAACTGCTTATCTGTGTCTTCGTCGACCACAAAGCTGATCCCTTCAATTTCCTTCTCGACATCTGTTTCTTTTGCCTCATCCAGAGACAATGCAAATCGCGGGCCTGCTCAGCCAATGCCTGCTACATACACACGCACTTTTTTCCCTTCAGCGTTTTGTTCAGCGATTGCTTCCTTTGCTGCATCTGTAACGGTAATAATCATGCACTCACTCCTTCCCCCCTGGGTACAGGGGTCAATGTAATTCACATTATACCATGATTTTCCAATTTGTCAACATGCGTCCCCATGATTGCCCCTACATTTTACTTATACCCGTTCATGGTTCCAATCACTCACCAAGTATGCCAATGTCCTTACTGCAACACCCGTACCGCCTTTAGACTGGTATGCCTTTGGCTTCTTTGTATAGCTGGTGCCTGCAATGTCCATGTGCACCCATGGCCGGTCATCCACAAAGGCTCTTAGGAACAACCCTGCTGTGATGGCACCCGCTTCTTTACCACCGATGTTCTGTAGATCTGCCACGTCACTTTTCAACTGCTCGGCATATTCATCAAAAGCAGGCAGCGGCCAGCAAGCTTCTCCTGCTTTTTTCCCTGCATCAACCACCGATTGCTGCCACTGTTCATCGTTGCTCACAAGCCCCGAGGCGTGGTTTCCCAGTGCAATCACGCATGCCCCTGTTAAGGTGGCCACATTCACCAGCCGGCTGGCGCCTTTCTGTTGAGCATAGGATAGGCAGTCTGCCAGTACCAGTCTTCCTTCAGCATCCGTGTTCAATATTTCCACCGTTTTTCCATTCATCGAGGTCAGTATATCTCCCGGTCGATAGGCTGTACCTGAAGGCATGTTTTCACACAATCCCACTACTGCCAACACATTTGCGACAGGCTTCATCTGTCCGATGGCTTCCATGGCTCCCAGGACTGCTGCTGCCCCAGCCATGTCGCTTTTCATTTCATCCATGCCTCCCCCTGGTTTCAGGGAAATCCCTCCGGAATCGAAAGTGAGTCCTTTTCCCACTAAACCAATAAGATCATCCTGTGCATCCGGGTTCCCTTCATATTTCATCACAACCAATTTAGGTGGTTTGACGCTTCCTGCAGCGACCCCCAGGAAGCAGCCCATCTTCAAGTCTTTCATCTCTTCACGCCCAAGTACTTCAAAAGTCATGCCTGCCTTGCGGGCTATTTCTTCAGCCTTCTGTGCCATGGCTTCAGGATCCATGACATTGGGAGGTTCGTTCACCAGGTTTCTGGCAGTCATAACCCCCTGGGCTAAATAAGCACCCTCCTCCAGTCCTTTATCTATCTGTTCACCCACATGTTCATCCTGCCCATACAAAAACACATTTTGAACTGTTGGCTCCTGGCCATCATCTTCTTTCTTTTTATAAGAAAGGAAACGGTAGTTGGCCATAATCAACCCTTCAGACAGGGACCTTCCGACTTCTCTGGCATCCAGTCCTTTTTGGAGCACTACCGGCATGGCCATGGTCACTGCTTTTGTTTTTTCCGCTGCTTTTAGTGCCAGGGCAGTTGATTTTCGGATCACTTCTCCATTCAGTTTTTCTTTCTTGCCAAGTCCAAGTAACACGACACGTTTAGACGTGATCTGTCCCCGGGAAAAAATCGTTTCCGTCTGTCCTTCTTTTCCCTTGAAGATTCCTTCAGCTATTACTTCTGCAATTTGTCCTGACAGTTTCGTGTCCAGACGCTGAACGTCGTCAATCAAGGCGCTGGTTCCTTCATAAATACCAATTACCAATACATCTGTTTTCATCCCTTCAAGGGATTCTTTCACCCACTTCATTTGCATTAATCAGCACCTCCTTTTTTTGCCGGTGGTTACATACCGAAAGTTTGTTCATCCTATGTATCATACCATAATCATCTGTCTGTTTCACATGGCTATATAAATCCTGTTTATCCGATGACTACCACCGCTAAGACTCCCTCTGCTGCATGAGGGAGAAAAGAGGTGGGCCATCTACTTATGGATAACGCATTCTAACCTTCTGATGGAGTAAACTCCACCAGAAGCTAAGAATCCTGTTTATGCAAAATTGTATAGAAAATCAACTCTTTTATTGAAGCAATGTACCATATATGTTATGATGTGTTTGGAAATTATTACATTGTTAACACTCTTATTGCTGTTTTAGAAAACTTTATTGTATCGTCACTGGGGGGTGGTTAAACAAAATTTCAAAACCATTGCAGCAAAGAATTACAAAAACAAGGAGGCGTTTACATGAAAGAACAGCAACAACCAAAAACAGCTACACTTGGTCATGCACTATTCGTTATTTTATTTCTTGTCGTTATCCTGGCATTTTCTTTGATTGTGCTTGGCTCAGACCCACACGTTCCATTGATCCTTGCCACCATCGTGGCTGCATTAGTGGGCGTTTTTATTCTCGGCTATTCCTGGTCTGACCTGGAAGAATCCATCATTGCCACCATCGGTATGGCTATGCAGGCGGTACTGATTTTGATGGTCATTGGTTCCATCATTGGCACATGGATTTTGAGTGGTACTGTTCCCACCATGATCTATTACGGACTTCAGATTTTATCACCTGGTATTTTCCTTGTGGCCACCGCTCTGATTTGTATGATCGTGTCAGTTGCCACCGGCAGTTCCTGGACAACCGCAGGAACAGTGGGTATTGCCCTGATGGGTGTTGGTATTGGTCTGGGCATTCCTGAAGGTGTTGTGGCCGGTGCCATCGTATCAGGTGCCTACTTCGGAGATAAAATGTCTCCTCTGTCTGACACCACCAACCTGGCCCCTGCCATGGCTGGCACCACTCTTTTTGAACACATTAGAAGCATGATGTGGACCACTATTCCCGCCATTACCATTGCGCTGATTCTTTTTGGCATCATGGGTGCCAATTATGCAGGTATGGAATTAAATGTTACGGAAATTAATGCCATGCTGTCAGTTATGTCGGAGAACTTTAACATCAACCTGGCTCTGTTAATTCCCCCAATCGTGGTTATTGCCATCGTAGTGATGAAAATACCTGCCCTGCCTGGTCTGATGACAGGCGTTTTATTGGGTGGCGTCTTTGCCGCCATTTTCCAGGGCGCTGGCTTAGGCGAGTTCATTGATGCCGCTCATTACGGATTTTCTCTTGAAAGCGGCAATGCAATTGTTGACGAACTGCTCTCACGGGGTGGTCTGGACGGCATGATGTGGACCATTTCCCTGATCCTCATAGCCCTCAGCTTTGGTGGAGTGCTGGAAAAAACAGGAATGCTTCAGGCTATTGCCGGGGCCATCCTTCAGTTTGCCAACAATACCGGTTCGTTGATCGCTGCAACCGTGTTAACCTGTTTTGCTGTGAACCTGCTTGCCGGGGAGCAGTACATTTCCCTGGTCATTCCCGGACGTATGTACCGTGATGCCTATAAAGAAAAGGGGATTCACCCCAAAATCCTTTCCAGAGCACTGGAAGGCGGCGGCACCGTCACGTCCGCACTGATCCCCTGGAACACCTGTGGTGCCTTCATGTGGTCAACACTGGGGGTTCACCCTTTCACCTATTTACCCTATGCTTTCTTTAACCTGACCATGCCTGTGGTCGAAATCATTGCCGGTTTCTTAGGCTTTGGTGTTTTCAATGAAGATGGTACAAAGGTGAATGCAAAAGCATAGTAAACCTATTGATTAAATTGTATTACAAATACTTCCTCCTTTGGAGGAGGTATTTTTTTTAGCCCTCTTCCTTTTGAAGAGATTTATTGGCTGTGTTATAATAAAGCCAATTATCCGATATATTTTGATAACACCTGCAAAAAGTTCAGAAAGATGGATGATGATTGGCCAAACCATGCCAGCAGCCAAACCAAAATACTTTAATTAGAGGAGTGTTGGAATTCTAATGACACAACAAAGTGGAAACTCAAATCATAAGGTCAATGGTGCCTGGGTCGAGGTGGACCTTGATGCATTAACCCACAATGTCACAGAAATAAAGCGGCTGGCTGGCCGCCAAACCCTCTGTGCTGTGGTTAAAGCAGATGGCTATGGACACGGTGCCGTTGAGTGTACGCGTTTGTTTCAAAAACATGGTGTTGATTTCTTCGCCGTTGCCTCCATAACAGAAGCCCTTGAGCTCAGACAGGCCGGCATAGACTCATCTATTCTGTTGCTGGGATGGACCCCAGACCACAGGATCCAAGACGTCATTGAAAACAAGTTAATTCCAACCGTGTTCAGTGTAAACCAGGCAAAGGCCTATGCAACTGCAGCCGCGCATGCGACCGGGGTGCAACCTGTACACGTAAAAATTGATACCGGCATGAACCGCTTGGGGCTGCCCCCAACAGAAGCTTCATTAGAAGAAGTTATGAAAATCAGCCGTCTGCCTCAACTGGAAATTCAAGGCATTTTTTCTCATTTGGCTTTGTTTTTTACAAAAGACAACCGTTTTTCCATACAACAATCCAAAACTTTTCTTCACTTTGTACAACAATTGAAAGAAAGAGGATTGCACATTCCTATGAAACACATTGCCAACAGTGCCGGTCTCCTGGATGTTTCCAGCGAAGGGTATAACATGGTGCGTGTGGGCAGCGCCCTCTATGGATTAAATCCCAGGGCGAATATTCCCAGTGAGCAATTGGATATTAAACCTGCCATGACATTTAAAACGGTCATTTCCCATGTGAAGACGGTCGATGAAGGACAGGGAGTCAGTTATGGGCACACTTACATCACGCCTTCTCCCAAAAGAATTGCCACCATTCCTGTTGGATATGTGGACGGAATCACAAAGATTGGTTCCGGTAAAACAGAAGCACTTGTTCGTGGAAAACGGGTTCCACAGGTGGGAATGATTTGTATGGACCAGTGTTTGTTGGATGTGACCGCAGTGCCCGATGCTGCCCAGGGGGACGAAGTCATTTTCTTCGGCAGTGACAGCCAGCATGAAATCTCTCCTGATGAAAGGGCTGAAATCCTGGGTACAGGAAATTGTGAAATTGTCTGTGCTGTTTCCCGAAGGGTTCCCCGGGTATATCTCTCGAAGGGAAAAGTAACTGAAGTTGTCAATTATGTAACGGATTGCAGGTAATAAATCGGACAAAAAAGCGCTCTGCACAGGTTGCAGGGCGCTTTCATATCAATTTCTCGTTTGCTTCGTTAACATCTACGTTTTCTGTTCATCCTCTTCCAGTATGAGGGGTACCAAAGCTTCCTTCTGGGCTACCAACTTATCAAGAATACGGTTGGCCAGCAGCCTGATGACCCCAAAAACAGGTACTCCCAGAAACATGCCCAGAAAACCAAAGAGCTTCCCACCGACAACGATAGCAAAAATCACCCAAAATGGTGGCATGCCTACGCTGCTTCCAAGGATTTTGGGCCCCAGGTAGAGACCATCGAATTGTTGCAGTGCAAGTAGAAAAATGACTACCCAAAAGGCTTTTACCGGACTGTCAAACAATGTCAATATACCTGCCGGAATCATTCCCAAAATGGGGCCAAAGTAAGGGATCATGTTGGTGACACCCACAAACACACTGAGTAATAAAGCATACCTTACATCCATAAGGTTTAAGCCAATGTAACACAATATGCCAATGATGAGAGAATCCAGTGATTTGCCCACGATAAACTTTGAAAAAAGATGGTCAGCGTCCCTGCCGAATTGCTTGATTCCTTCAACGCGCTCTCCGGAGAAAAATGCCCGTAAAAAACGTTCGAATCCTTTTTTAAAGGATTCCTTGTCGGCCAATGCGTACACAGAAATCACAAGACCCAAACTGAAATTTAGTAAACCGGAAGTAATCACGAGGGCTTGGTTCACAACCATCCCCACCATCATATTCAGTATTTCTCCCGCCTGGTCAAAGTAATCCGTCAGTCTCTTCTGATAGGGTTCAATGAACTCATAGATGTTTACATTATAAAAACGAAGGGACATCAGTTCCTCAGACCAATGTCGAATGGTGTTTTCCACAAAGACCGCATACTCTGGTGCCCGTGTGGCAATGTCCCTGATATTGGTGACTATTTCCGGTGCAATGATAATGACCAATGTTGTTATGAGGCCTCCCAAGATCAAAAACATCACCAATATGCTGGCGTTACGCTTCAATCGACGTTTATCCTCCAACCCTTTGATTCGACTAAACACCCTGGTTTCAAACCACCGAACACCCGGATTCAGCAAATAGGCAATAAACGCAGCAATGATAAAAGGACTGATCAGTTTTTTGATCCATCGGAAGGCAACACCAATGGTACTTACAAAGAGGGACAAATTAGCAACTGTGTGGTAAAAGGCAATGGAAATCATGATTGTCAGTGATGCATAAAAAGTGTATTTCAGTAGTTCACGATCCCATTTTATCCTCAAAACCAACCCTCCTTATTAACATCTCAAGTCATTCGGCTTATATCTTCATGTACCATTATAACCCATATATTCACCCGATGCTATGATTATCTCCTGGGTTTTTATTCGGTTTTTTCACTTGTACCTGTTCACATTTTTTAAAGAAAGAACAGCCGCTGCAATCTTCACAACTGGGTGGTTTCACCAGCACGGTCTTACACCGGGGGCATCGCTGCAGGGTTTCATTGGTAACTGGCAGGTGACAGGTAGGACATTCACGTGTCATTTATAATTCCTCCTTACAACACAATTTGTGCCAACAGTCCAGCTGTCAGAAAAGAAATAATGAAGCTTCCAATCCAGATGGCGGCTGATTCTTGCCAGCTGCGTTCTTTGAAAATCACTATCACGGCAGCTGCACAGGGCACAAACAGGGTAATAGCTACCAGAGAAACCAGTAATTGCATAGGTGACAAAAGTCCCTGGTTAGCCAGTGTGTTTAAGCCGGCGGCTCCAAAATCACGTCGAATGATACCCATGACAAATGCCTGGGTTACCTGCGGGTCGAGGCGTAGAAAATCCCTGGTTAATGGGGTAAAGAAAGTGATCATCCCATCCAACAGATTGGAGACTTCCAGCAGGGTGATGATCACAGCCCCAACGGCAAAGAGTGGCGCTGCCTCTTTTAGAAACATCAGGCTCTTATTCCAGGTTTTTCGAAGTACATTTTTGATCCGAGGTATTCGTAATGGTGGAATATCAATGAATAAAGCGGTTGATTCTCCTTTTAGAAGCCTATTTAACAAGGTACCGGACAGGGCAAAAACGATGAAGATAGTTATCACATAAATGATAAGAATTTTGTTGCCCAAGGGGGCGATCAATGCTGCAATGACACCTATCTGTGCTGAACAGGGAATCGCCAGGCCAAGCAGCATGGTGGCGATAAACCGTTCCCGCTTTGATCCTAAAATTCGGGTCGTTATGGTGGCCATTGTCACACAGCCAAATCCCAGAATAAGGGGAATAATGGCCCTGCCATTTAAGCCAAGGCTGTTCATCAGCCTGTCCACCAGTGTGGCCACCCGTGGAAGGTAGCCTGAATCTTCCATTACTGAAAGAAAAAGATAGAAGCCTACCACCAGGGGCATGAGCAAACCCAGTATATACACTGGCGTCATGGTAAGTACACCAAATTCACCGATCAATAGTTTTCCAATCAACGTCTGCTCAGATAAAAAAGGGGCCGTGAGTTCTGTGATCCAGTTCATATAATAAGTGCCCATGATCAGGCCTTCTGTCAAATCAACAATGGTTTGGGCTACGAAAACGCCCACAGCCTGGTACATTAACCACAGGGTTGCCAGCAACATGGGAATGCCGGTAAGTGGTTGAATCATCCAATGTCCCAGTTTCACCTTAAAACGGGCATTGCGGTGATCCTGCACCACCACCTCGTCTACAATGGCATCAATCCAGCGACGTCTTTCCGTATAGAGTTTTTCCTGCACCTTTGGTGCTGATGTGATGTGGTGCCGCGCCAAAATGTTTTCGTCTTCTTCCAGCACCAAGAGTGCTTCCGATGGTTCGTCAACCAGGGGAAGCACCTGTGGCATATATTCTGTCACCATATCCATTCGGTTTCCCGTCCGGGCCTGGTTCAAAGCTTCCTTCAATTCATCAATACCTGCACCAGTGACGGCCACTGTGGGAATGACCACCACTCCCAATAGTTCCGACAACCGCTGCACATCAATGCGAAAACCATTCCGATCCACGTCGTCCATCATATTTAACGCAATCACCATGGGTTTGCCCATGTCCAGGATTTGCTGTGTCAAAAATAGATCCCGCTCCATATGAGAGGCGTCCACAATGTTTAATATCATATCGCCGTATAAAATCACATCTCGGGCTACCCGTTCTTCATCATTAAAAGAGGACACCCCATACACTCCCGGTGTATCAATGACAGCATGATCCTGGTACTTACCATGGGTAATGTCCACTGTTGTTCCAGGAAAATTGGAAACGTCCACATACATACCTGTCAAGGCATTAAAAAACACCGACTTGCCCACATTGGGATTGCCAGCCAATACAATCTTTCGTCCATCACCCTGCACTTCCAATGCAGCTGTGGGGTTATGATGCGCTGACACAGGTTGAACACCTCCGTTGTTTGATGCGAAAAAAAACCTCATCCAGCGGATGAGGCGTTATCCAGATCATTGCTACACATTTTCAACTTCAATCTGTTCCGCCAGTTTGCGGCCAATGGCAATTTCCTGCATCCGGTTCTGTAAAACAATGGGTCCTTTGGGTAATTTAATGGAGCATGTAAGTGTTGCCCCCTCACACACACCCATCCGGATGGCCTGGAGCCGTATATGGTCATCAGGAATACGCAGAATCCTTAACTTTTCACCCCGGTTGCATTTATCAAGCGTCATTCCAATCACTCCCATCGCACGCAAGCAGAATAATTATTATTCTCATCTATAGTATGAAGGAAAAGAGAGTGTTTGTCAACAGAAAGTACTGCCATCTATCTACGAAACACAAAATGCCGGTACCGTGTAGCACTCCACCACACTTCCGATAATGCTGTGACTGCCAACCCGAATGTATGGACCCTGGAACACATCGTTATAGACGAAACAGCCAATTAAATAGTAAAAAGGATGAAAAACAGGTTCTTCTTCGCTGAAGACAGCCATGTCTGCCCGGGGAACTGAACAGTACTGCTGTATAAGGTATGACTGTGAGACAGCTGTTTTCAGTTTTTCTTCCCATTCTTCTGCTGTATAATCCCTGCCGGCGAAAACGCCAAAGGAGGCGTATCGGTCATCCGGCTTGATGATAAACTGGTCCTTGTTCTGGAGCCAATGCTGCCACTGTTTTTCATCGGTGTCGGACAGCCTTGCTGTATAGGGTACGTGGCGACGGACAAATTCTCTCTCCTGGGAATCCAGAAAATCCGTTGCTTTTTCGTCATGGAGCACGGTAAAAAAACGTTTGTTATGAGGAATCTGGGACCGTACCGGCCCAACCAGGCACACAGCATCTGTCAAAACAGCTTCAATGAGAGGCCCTAAGATGTCTTCATTTTCCACCATTTCCCAGGTCACCAACCGCCGATAAATTACGTCTATGTCTTTTCCCTCAGCCATCAGCCGGCCATTTTTTATGGATAAATTCCGGGCATCCACCACCATACAGGGGTAGCCGTTATTCTCAAAGGCTTCTTTGAATTCAATAAACTCAGAGGGTGGTGCAGAGGAAAAAATATCAATGATGGCCACCTGTGGATGACTCTCCGGCTGGCGATGATGATGTTGGCACCACTGCCTATAATTAAATATCAGCGAACTAACCCAACTATTAAAAAGCTCTCCTTGATCCATGTTATTGTCATCAATTTCCATAGCCTTCATGCCTTGTGAATCACCAATGATGTTTTGTAACTCTCTGGCTTCCACCATACCGGAAGAACCATCTGTATTGATCTCACAGAACTGAAAGTCTCCAGTGTCCAAGTGATAGAAAAGGTCAATTCTGGTCACCGGCACCGAGTGATCATACCCTGGATCCTTTAAAATCAGTTGTTCCATCAACGGTGGAAATTGAAAGTACCGACGAAATGCGGGGTTCTGTACATAATAATGAATCACTTTATCCATGATTTTCATCATGTAATGATTAATTTTTTCCAGTTCCCTCCACTGGGTTTTGGTTAAAAAAAACGGCTGATACAAAAACTCAACCGGATTTCCTTTGTATTTGGCAGGAGAATCCGCCACCTGATTCAGCACTTGTAAGTAGGCCTGATTGGCTTCTTCAGGATTTTCCTGAACCCATGCCCTGTATTTTTCCCATAAGGGGCTGTAGGATTCGCGCATTATAAATCCTCCTTTTTCCAGGAATGTGCGGCACACCATTCAATTGCGGTTATACCTGTATCTTCCACCCTCTGCTGACTGATGCTGGCGGGTGTTTCCTTTTTAAGCACCAAGGCCTGCAGGTGGTCCATCCACTTGCTTTCCTGAGGTGTTGCATTTTGTTTGGCCAAGTCAATAAGGGCCAGCAACATCTGTTGACAGGTAGTGGCGCCAAAGCGTGCTTCAAACCCATTCACTTGCATGTCTTTTCGTAACTGGCAAAGTTTATCATCCGTCATACCCAGGGATAAATGATATAAATAGGACAGTGCCACTTCTCCGTAGAAGAGGTTTTTCACCAGGGCTGCAAAAGCAAAACTTAAGGGTAGAGGGAGTGAATCGGCCATGCGAATTTCAATGTATTTTCTTACCCGTACGTCGGGAAACACCATGGAAAGTAAATGATCTACCTCTTCATCTGTGAACATTTCCCAGCCTTGAAGGTCTGAGGATTTTGTATCTCCCGTGCCGACCAATGCCTTGTCTTTCAGCATTACAATGGGAGGATTATTCAGAATATAATCTGCGTAGGCGCGATAACCAAACTCCTGGTTCATCACACCTGGAATCAGAGCACACCGGGCAGGGTCCGTCTCATCCCAGATGGCAGTTCGTATACTAAATTGTTCCACCGGTTTTCCCTCAAAAAAAGGTGCATTGTCGGTGAGAAGGGCAAAAAAGGGCATCAAAAAATGAGCCACCCTAAATTTTTCGATGAAATCAACCTGGCTTTTATAATCAATGATCACCTGTAAGGAGGCTGTACCCTTCATCATATAATGAGCGTACCGACCTGTTTTTCCAAGGTACTCTGACATGTACTGGTATCGTTTTTTAGGGTTAAAGGGAATTTCCTTAATAGATGACCTGGGATGATATCCAATGGCCAGCATCCATTGCCCTTGTTGCTCAAGGACAGGGAGTAAGCTGTCGAGGAAAGACCAGTAAATGTTGTAGATGTCTGAGAGGCTGCTTCTGGGGTTAATACTGATTTCCAGCTGCCCTCCGGGTTCCAGGGTGATAACATAGTTATCGTGCTGCAACCCAACCACATGGTCATCTTCCTTTATAGGCCTGTGGTCAGAGGAAATCAGTTTATTTAATAAAGTCTCTATGCCCTGTTCTTCATAATAATCCACTGATTGCATGGTTTTATTGTCTACAATGATGTGCTCAATTTCCATCCCCAAAGAAAAATCAGAAACCGGTTTTTCTGCTTGTTTCAACAATGTTACAATCCGTTCCTGTTGTTTAGAAAATTCCATGTTCATACCTGCCACTCCCGTCATGATGATGAATTCCCCTGTTTTTACTCTCTCATTGATGTTACCCATTTAACGTATTCTTATGCATTCAGCGGACAAAAATATCCATTTAATGATTATCAGTGTATCAACTCGTTCTTTAGGGTAAAGAATGGATAGCATCGTGCCATTGAAAATTTTTTCACACATGAAAAAGGGTTTTGTTTGTTTTTATCGAATATGTTTTAAATAGGGATGTTAACCTTTAGACGGACAGGGAGGGAATTGCATGAACCGGGACACAGTCATCAATAACCAATACCAGGTGACCGATGTACTGCATCAGGATGCCTTTCAACGCATCTACCTGGCGCAGGATTTATACTCAGAATCAAAAACGCCTGTCTATTTGACTGCCTTTAAAGACCTGGATGCCGGACAAGAGGTCATCAGTGCCTTTCAAAACTTTGAGCAGGAGATGAAACATTTTTTTGATGATTTTTTCCTTGCTGATGACACATTCTATATAGTTTCTAAACAATGTCCAGGCAAACCTTTCCCCGGATTCATTACCAACACAATCCTTAACCCCTATGAAAAAGGTCAGATTGTCAGTAACTATCTAAATAAACTAATCGCCATGGAATCCCTGCCAATGATGGTAAAATATGTACTGTCCTCTTTTGGAAATATCTCCATCCTGGATCGTAAAATTGTCTGCATGAACAACATCCTGTTTTTTTCACCGGAAGATATTGAAATTACAAACGAGGAGCATATACAGCGAATCGGCGACTTTATTTTGTGTGTGTACGGCAACTCCCTGTATGCATCCATTGACGATGTTAAAAATGGTGTGCAACCTGAAACAGCTACCATCATTGAACGATGTTATGAAGGATTGTACCCGGATGTGAGCGCTGTGCAGAAAGATTTTAACCCCATCTTTTTCAAATCCAGGCTTAAACGGGATGAGCGACCTTCCATCCCATCACACGCACGCCCATCTCAAAGGGCAGCCCATGACGACTATGACGAAGGAGATGTGCTTACCATGCCAGACCATCCAGACGCACCGGAAAGACCTTTCCACCTCACCAGAGAAAGAAAAGTGGGCAGACGTAAAAAACGTTCACAACGACATTTTAAATGGATGATTGTTCTTTTGGCCTTATTACTATTTGCCACTGGTCTATGGGGCATCAGCCGTTTCTTTACCGGCGATTCTGAAGACCCGGTGGCTGAAGAACCCCCTGCACAGGAAGAACCTGCCGAAATTCCTTCACAGGTTGATGAACCGGAAGAAGGTGACGAGGCTGAGCCCGGTGATGAGCCGGAAGTTCCTGAAGAAACAGAAACACCAGAAACGCCGGATACAACACCAGACAACAGCATCACACCAACCCCTGGTCAGCCTTACACCGAATATACGGTTCAATCCGGCGATACCCTGTACGCCATCAGCCAGCGCTTTTATGGAGATGGCAACCGTTACCCGGAACTCATGGAATATAATAACATCACCGACACCACCACACTGATAACAGGGCAGGTAATACGCCTTCCCAATGAATAGCAAAACACAAACCCCGGGCAAACTGCGCTCGGGGTTACCTGTAGTGTCAGGGTTCATACTGTGTTTCTAATGATGCAAACGCCTCGGCTGTTTAGAGGCGGGTTTTGATGATGGCGCCTTTGTCGGCGGATTCCGCAAGCTTGCTGTACAAGAACAGGTAGCCTTCTTTCACCCGGGGTTCGGGTGCTTGCCAGAGGCTACGCCGCTGAGCCAGGGTTTCATCGTCCACCTTTAAATGCAGTACCCGTTCTGGAATGTCTATGGTGATCACATCCCCATTTTCCACGAGAGCGATGGTGCCGCCTTCCTGAGCTTCAGGTGAAATGTGGCCGACAAAGCAGCCATTGTTGGTGCCGGAGAATCGTCCGTCGGTCACAAGTGCCACTTTATCTGCCAGCCCCATGCCATACAACAGTTTCATAGCTTTGAACATTTCCGGCATGCCGGGCCCACCTTTAGGTCCTTCGTAACGGATGACAACAACATCACCTTCTTTGACTTCCTGGTTCATGATGGCGGTATTTGCCTGTTCCTCTGAGTTAAAGACAATGGCCGGACCTTCAAATGTTAACATGTCCGACTTGATGGCTGCAGGTTTTGTCACGGCCGAATCCGGTGCCAGGTTGCCGTAGAGAACAGCCAGTCCGCCGGTGGAACTGAAGGGATCCTGGTACGTTTTAACAATTTCATTGTTGGGAGACTGGGCGCCAGAAATGTTTTCTTTTACCGTCTTTCCCGTCACGGTCATGCATTCCAAATGCAATAGTTCGTTAATTTCGTTCATTACCACGGGAACACCACCAGATTCGTAAAAGTCGATGACATTCGGTGAGGCTGCTGGATTCATCTTGGCAATCAAAGGGGTTGTTCGGCTCAGTTTATCGAAATCTTCCATATCAAAGTCCACTTTTCCTTCGTAGGCGATGGCCGGAATATGCAGGGCGGTGTTGGTTGATCCACCGATGGCAGAGCTGAGACGTACAGCGTTTTCAATGGATTTTCGGGTGATGATGTCACGGGCTTTGATGTCCTCCTTCACCAGGAGGACCACTTTTCGACCAGATTCCTGGGCGACTTTCATCCGGTCGTTGTACACTGCTGGAATCATGGCGCTTCCCGGCAGGGACATTCCCATGGCTTCAGCGATGCAGCACATGGTGTTGGCGGTTCCCAGAAAAGAGCAGGAGCCGCAGGTTGGTGCACAGGAGTCTTCCATTTTCACCAATTCGGCTTCACTTATTTCGCCCTTTTTCAATTTGCCGACACCTTCTAGGATAGAAGTAGTGTCCGCTTTCCGTCCGTGAATCATAGGGCCGCTCAGCATGGGGCCGCCGTTGACAAAAATACTGGGTAGATTGAGCCGGGCAGCGGCCATCAGCATTCCTGGTACGATTTTGTCGCAAGAGCCCAGTAAGACCACACCGTCGTACTGGTGGGCCTGGACCATCAATTCAATACTATGGGTGATGATGTCACGGGTGGGAAGAATATAGCGCATGCCTTCATGGCCTTCTGCGATGCCGTCGCAGGCGCCAATAACCCCGAATTCCACCGGGGTGCCGCCCGCTTCACGGATGCCTTCCTTCACCGCTTCGGAAACTTGCCGCAGGTTGAAGTGTCCCGGTACAGTTGTGCTCCAGGCATTGGCAATGCCGATGATGGGTTTCTCCAGATCGGAATCGGAATAGCCCATGGATTTATAGTAGGCTCTGTTGATACTCCATTCCGGACGGCTTAAAATCTTTTCGCTTCTTCTTTCCATGTCCGAACACCTCCTTCTTTTCCCAATGGTAACCATAATTGGTTATTTGTTTTCGACGGCTTTCCGTAGTTTTTCCAGTTCTTCCTCACTGATTTTATAGCAATGCTCCGGCGCGGGGAAAGCACCACTTTCCACCTCTTCTTTGTATTCTGTCAGTGCTTTTTCAATGATTTGGTTCATATTGGCATATTGTTTAACAAATTTTGCCACGTGTCCTCCAAAAAAGCCAAGCAAATCGTGTACGACCAGCACCTGGCCGTCACAATAAGGTCCAGCTCCAATTCCAAGAATTGGTATATTCGCACGCTCTGTAATCAACTGAGCCACTTCCGCTGGGATTGCCTCCAGTAAAATACTGACACAACCGGCTTCTTCCAGTGCTTTCGCTTCTTCCATCAATTTGAGTGCTGCATCTACATTTTTTCCCTGTGCTTTGAAGCCACCCAACATAGAGGCAGATTGGGGTGTTAAACCTAAGTGACCCATCACTGGAATGCCGGCTTTGGTAATGGCTTCAATTCGATCCACCATCTCCAGTCCGCCTTCCAGCTTCACACCATCAACACCACATTCCTGCATGAGTCTTCCCGCATTGGCAACCGCCTGCTCAACAGATATCTGGTAAGACATATAAGGCATGTCACCAATAACAAAGCTATTGGGAGCTCCTTTTCTTACGGCTTTAGAATGATTCACCATCATATCCATGGTAACCGGCAATGTGCTGTCAAATCCATAGACGCACATTCCCATGGAATCTCCCACCAAAATCAAGTCGATGCCTATTTCGTCTTCAATAACTGCTGTTGGATAGTCATACGCTGTTAAAAATGTAATTTTTTCGCCTCTGTTTTTTTTCTCCATTAAGGTGTGAATCGTCACTTTCTTTCTCACCGGTTTCTTTTCTGTTGTTGTCCATGTGCTCACATTTTTTCCTCCTCAACATTATTAAAGAGTTTACAGGATAATGGGAAAGGTATTAGCGCCTTGAGGCATCACCGTAATTTTGGGCTTCTCTACACCGCATTTTTCATACGCAATTTCCATCGCCTCTTCCATGGAAAAAGCAGGAATCAATTTTGCTTTCCGAGCAAATTCGGCATTCTCGGCTTTTGTCAGAATGATAAACGTTCCGTGGTCGCTGCATTCCACCTCTTTGAATGCAACCCACCCAGGAATGGTAAAGTTCTCCCGAAGGGCTTTTTCCATTTCCAGGGTATTGTCGTAGTCAAACCATTTCGTGAATTCCAATGGCTCCATAATATCTGCGCATTCCGCCAAAATAATGGATACGCCGCCTTTTTTCATGGCATGATAGGCATTGTCCATAGTTTTTCCAGTTTGATAAAGATTAATATCTTTCGGGTATCCTCCGGCGGAAGCTACCACGATATCTGCTTTTTCTTCTATTTTCGTTCCATAAATTTTATCCACTAATTCCGTTCCATGCAACCAGGCAGATACCCAGTTCCCTGCAAATACGCCAGCTAAAGCTCCTTCTGCATTTGGAACGGTGTTGATGATGAAGTCTGGTTTAATAAATGCTGCAATTTCCATCATATCTTCATGGCACTCGTTTCCCCTGGTAAACTTGGAGGCTGAGTTTGGATTGGATCCACTGCCGAGTTCCCGGCCCATTGCCCATAAATGGTTTTGCTGGATGGTTTTGATAGCGGCAATCCCAGGAATAATGCTTTTTCTTCCGCCGCCATAGCCAACCATATAATGGTAGATAATACCACCAGTCAGCACTACTTTGTCCGCTTCGGCAATAATCCGGTTTACTGCAACCTCTGTACCCCGGCTGGTTTTGCCGTAATAAACCATGTTTTCTTCATCCCAGGCATCGTGATTAAGAATTCTAACCCTATCATAAACTTCCTGGCTGCAAAGCTCCACAAATTCCTCTTTGGTATTTTTGCGGTGGCCCCCCACAGCAATGAGAATCGTAATATTTTCGTCTGGCACACCGGCTTCATTGAGATAATCAATCAGAATCGGCAAGGTCACGTTGTTTTTCTGCCAGCCTCTGGTAATATCACTCACGGTGATGGCTACTGTGTCCCCTTTTTTGATGATTTCTTTCAGGGGAGGTGCATCAATGGGATAATCAAGACTGTGTAAGTACTCTTCCTGAACATTTGAAAGTGCAGGATAGTTTTCTCCCACTATTTCATACAGCAGTTGATCTTCAGGCACATCAAAGAACACAGTTCCTTTCCCGCATTTTAATTCAAACTTCCTTTTAGACACGTCAAGCGCCTCCTTCATACATTCGCAATACCTTAACTTCAATTTCTACTTTCCATCATCCTTTACTTTAGTATAACACATGATCACTTTACATCATCCTTTACTTTAGTATAACACATGATCACTTTACATCAGCTTACTGGGCAGCCATAAACTGAGTATGGGGAAATAGGTAATGATCATCAGCGCCACAATGGAGGCAAATAGATACCACCAATTGGCGTTGATCAGCTTTTCAATTTGCATTTTTCGCATGCTGGCGGCAACAAACAAATTAACACCAAGGGGCGGAGTGATCATGCCAATGGCCAGGTTAACAACCATAATGATTCCAAAATGAACCGGATCAATTCCCAAGGCACTGATGGCCGGGAACAGAATTGGTGCGAGAATAATAATGGCTGCATTCGTTTCCATAAATGTACCCACAAGTAACAGCATCGCATTGAGAATCAGCAGCATTATGGTCGGATTATCCGTAATTTGCAGTAGAAACTGAGCAACCTCAGTGGGAATTCGTTCTCTCGTCAGAATCAAACCGAATGCAGAAGCAGTGGCAATGATCAAAAATACCAAAGAACTGCTAATGGCTGCACCTCTCAGTATGCTGGGAATTTCCTTCACTTTCAGTTCTTTATAAACGAAGATCCCTACCAGAAGGCCATACACGACGGCAATGTTCGCCGCTTCTGTCGGTGTGAAAATACCGCCGTAAATGCCACCGAGAATAATAACAGGCATCAGCAATGCCCATATCGCATCCTTAAAAGCGGCTCCAACTTCCTTCAAATTCATCTTTCTTGCTTCTCCCCGATAGTTTCGTTTTTTCGCCGTTACGACGGCGACAATGGCCAGTGATATGCCAATCACAATCCCCGGAATAAACCCAGCCATAAACAATGCTCCGATGGAGGTTCCTGTCACAACGCCATAGGTAATCATGGGGATGCTGGGTGGAATAATAACACCTATGTAACCGGCACTTGCCTGTGTTGCCGTTGCAAATTCCTCTTCATATCCATTCTTTACCATGGCAGGAATCATGATGGCACCTATGGCCGCCACCGTTGCCGGTGAAGATCCGGAAATGGCTGCGAAAAACATGGATGCAAGAATAGTAACCAGTGCAAACCCGCCAAACAAAGTACCTACCAGCGAGTTGGCCAAACCGATGAGTCTTTTGGAAATGCCTCCCCGTTCCATCACCGCTCCTGCAATCATAAAGAATGGAACCGCCATGAGGGCAAAGTTGTCCACGGCCGTAAACATTCTTTGCGCCACAACCTGCAACGCAACGGCTTCTGTAATATGAATAGCGATGATCGTCGATAACCCTAGACTGACAGCGATGGGAACACTGGCTATAACCAGAAATATAAATCCACCAAATAATATCAGCGCTACCATGGCTTATTCCCTCCTTTCTTTGAACTGAATCACGGCTGCCTGGAAAAATCTGATACTCATCAGGACAGCGCCCAACGGAACGGATAAATACGCAATCCAGATCGGAATCCGCAAGGCAGGAGATTTTTGACCTGTAACGACCAAAAATTGAACAATTAGAAATGCGAGGTAAATCAATACAATCGAAAAGAAAAAAGAAACTAACATAGCAAATGTTTTGGTATATTTTTCAGCAGATTTGGGAAATTTGTTTACCACTGCCAAAATACCAATATGAGCACCTTCTTTTGCTGCAATGGCTGCTCCAATAAATATGGCATAGGCCATTACATACCTGGCCACTTCTTCCGACCAGGGTAACGAAGCCCTTACGACAAATCTAAAAAAAACCTGAAGAAAGATCACCACAACCATCAAGCCGTAGAGGATGGTTACAGAAGTATCTTCAAATTTGTCCAGAAAGCGAAAGAAAAGAGATTGCTTTTTGGTTTCCATCGTTTTCCTCCTTACGTTTTCATTATCAGTTACCCTTCACTCCATCAGCAAAAACGATTACTACACGGTATGATCTAAGTATTTGTTGAGCAGGATCTTCACCCTGCTCAACGATGATAACCTTATACCTGTAATACTTTCTATTCAGCCATTTCCTGGATCTGTTGGATCAGGTCAGCTCCAATGGTCTCTTCCCACTTTTCATAGACTGGCGCCATGGCTTCCTGCCAAGCTGCTTTGTCAGGTCTTGTAATTTCCATGCCTTCTGCCTCAAGTTCTTCAACCAGTCTGTCATCCATATCCTGGATCATGCCTCTTTCAATTTCTCTCGCATCATAGGCTGCTTGCTGGAAAATTTCTTTTTCTTCATCCGTCAGACTGTCCCATAATGCACCACTAATCAGCAGTGGAGCCGGCGCATAGAAGTGGCCTGTCAATGCCAGGTGATCCTGAACTTCTGAGAATCTTGACACTGAGATGATCGGCAACGGATTTTCCTGACCGTCTACTGTGCCCTGCTGCAGTGCGGTAAATAACTCGCCAAAGGCCATTGGTGTTGGATCAGCGCCAACTTGTCTAAATGAATCCATATGGATCTGATTTTCCATGGTTCTGATTTTCATACCCTGCACATCTTCCGGAGTTAAAATCGGTCCTTTAGAGTTGGTAATATTCCGGAAACCATTTTCCCAGAACGCCAAACCTTTTATACCGGTTCCTTCCAGTTGTGCAAAAATACCTTCCCCTATTTCACCGTCCAGTACGCGGTAGGCATGGGGTTTGTCAACAAAAATAAAAGGTAGGTCTGTTACCAGAAATGCATCTGAGAAACCAGCCAATGGAGCAGTTGAAACAACGGTTAAATCGATGGTTCCCATCTGAACTCCTTCAATGATTTCACGTTCTGAACCCAGCTGTGAATCAGGGTAAGTTTCAACTCTAAATTTTCCATTGGTTCTTTCTTCCAGCATTTCACCATAAACAATCAGTCCCTGATTATAAGGGTGAGACGCATCAGGAGTAGTGGCTCCTTTTAGAACGATTTGTTCTTCGCTTGGTGCTTCCGCTTCTCCACTTTCTTCTGGAGCTTCAGCCTCTGGCGCTGGAGCTGGTTCCTCGGCACCATTCCCGCCACATCCAGTAACCGTTACCAGTGTAAACACCAGTACCAACAGTAAAGATAAAATTTTCAATGTTTTTTTACTCAAACAAAACTCCTCCTCTTCTTTTTACCCGTTTTTTTTATGTCTTCTGGAGATTCTCACTACCTGTTGGTTACCACCCCCTTAACATATTTTATAAACAGGATTACATTGTTATTGCTATACGGGCAATTGCAAATTCTCTGTGCCCAAATATTTCCGCTCTGGTTAGTTTCCCGTTGATGACCTGCAGGTATTCCTGGTAAATTTCCCGACCAGCTTCCTCCAGGCTTTTGGATCCTTCAATCATCATGCTTACATCAACATCAATGTTATCTGACATGGTTGTTACCGTTGATGGATTGGCACAGATCTTAACCACTGGTGCAATGGGTGAACCCGTCGGGGTACCTCTCCCGGTGGTGAATACGATGAGTTGAGCACCCCCGGCAATCATCCCGGATATGGATTCTATATCATGTCCCGGCGTATCCATTACCACCAAGCCTTTTTGATGTGGTGTTTCGGCATATTCCATCACTTCCTGTATCGGTTTCGTTCCTGCTTTGTAGATACAGCCCAATGATTTTTCTTCGATGGTGCTCAGTCCCCCTTCAATATTGCCAGGAGTAGGGTTCCCGCCCCGGATATCAACACCCATTCGATTAGACTCCTGCTCCACCCGCGCTACAATGCTGAATATGCCGTCAGCCACTTCCTGAGTAACAGCTCTTTTCGCCAAAACGTGCTCTGTCCCCATTAGTTCCGTGGTTTCGGATAATATCACTGTGGCTCCACTATCCACCAGCATATCCGATGCATAACCAGTGGCTGGATTTGCTGCCATACCCGATGTGGTGTCAGATCCACCACATTCTGTTCCTAATATAATATCCCTTAGCTGTATCTCTGTTCGCTGAATTTTAGAAGCCTCTGCCACCATTTGCCTTACCAGTTCAGCACCTCTTGCCACCGTATTCAGGGTGCCTCCTGATTCCTGTATGACAAGATATTCCACTGGCTTTCCGGTGGTGGCGATCTCTTTTGCAAGATCCTCCGGTTGAACCGTTTCACATCCCAGGCCCACGATCAAAACTGCTGCCACATTGGGATTTTTTCCTATACCAGCCAGCGTACGGGCCGTCTGCTCTTTATCTCTGCCTATTTGGGAACAACCATGTTGATGAACCAGAGGTATAACACCCGGCACTTGCTCTGAAATCATTTCGACTACTCTGTTAGAACAAACAACAGAGGATAGGACAACAACATGGTTGCGAATTCCTATTTTTCCGTTCTTTCTGAGAAATCCTGTAATCAATTTATATGCCTCCTCATTATGTAGCAAGATCCCCTCTGCCACGCTGGCTCACCACATTATGCACATGAATGTGTTCTCCCTTAAATACGTCTGCCGTTGCTGTTCCCATCACTTCACCGTATTTAATAATATCTTGGCCTTTAACCAGATCCATAATCGCTACCTTATGCCCAAATCTAATGTCTTCTTTCATCGTCAACACAACCTGCTCCCCACCTATTTCCACTCTAAGTTCCTGGTCTTTTTTAAGTTCCCGGGTAGCCGTCGCAACATTGTCTTTTAGATTGATAACAACCAGCTGCTGCACTTTCAGTTCCTCCTAACCATCAAATGTTTGACATTATCGAATTACGTTCTTACGCTCTGTTGCAATGAATTCAAAATAATAATAAATCTATCTTACTCTAGCTACGCGTCTTCGTCAAGAAGCAAGTTTGTTACTAATACGACTATTCAAATCACTTTGTAGTTATGTGTGGAGCAAACCTCAATATAGTTTAGGCAGATCCTCTGATTTCATATTAAACTCATGTTCAGGTGCAGGGTAGACTCCTTCGTCAATATCTGCACACCATGCATTAAAAGCCTCCACCATTTCAGGCCCCATTTTAGCATATTGTTTAACAAACTTTGGTACAAAGCTGTCGAATATACCAAGCAGATCATATGCATTCAGGTTCTGTGCTGTAGCGTTTGGCCCAGCACCAACACTGATGGTGGGTATACTAATGGTTTCGTCAATCAGTTTCCCCAATTGAGAAGGTATACACTCCAGTACAATGGCAAAAGCACCTGCTTCCTCAGCTGCAATAGCTTCTTTTAAAAGTCTTTCACTTGCTTCCTGATTTTTGCCCTGCACCTTGAATCCTCCAAGGGATGCTGCTGTCTGAGGGGTCAGGCCAATATGAGCTATCACCGGTATTCCAATATCTGTAACAGCTTTAATTTTGTCCATGATACCCATTCCGCCCTCCATTTTAACACAATCAGCCCCCAATTTAATCAAACTTCCTGCGTTACGGATAGCGTCTTCTTTGCTGGCCTGGTAAGCCATAAAGGGCATATCTCCAACAACAAAGGTGTTTGGAGCACCTTTTCGAACTGCTTTCAAATGATATTGAATATCTTCAATATTAACTGGTGCAGTTCCTTCGTGACCTTGAATAATCATCCCTAAAGAATCGCCAACCAAAATTAATTGGGCATCAGATTTATCAACAATAGATGCCATTTGATGGTCGTATACCGTAATCATCTTAAACTTTTTACCATTGGTTTTCATGTCCTTCAATTCCTGGACGGTTGGTTTTCGTTTAACCATTTTAAACACTCCCTATTGGTTTATTTAAAAATTGCGCCCGACATTGCAGAACCCACCAGTTTGGAATACCTATCCAAATAACTGCCTTTTTGGACAGGTGGTACCGGTGCTGTCCATCGTTTTCTTCTTTCTTCCACCACTTCTATAGAAACCATCAGGTCAAGTATCCCTTTTTCAATGTCAATACTTATCATGTCTCCTTCTTCCACAAATGCCAATGGTCCTCCATCTGCTGCTTCAGGAGAAATATGGCCAATGGCAGCACCCCGAGTAGCTCCTGAGAAGCGCCCATCAGTAACCAACGCCACTTTGTCTCCCAAATCCATTCCAATGATGGCGGAAGTGGGTGTGAGCATTTCACGCATACCGGGCCCACCTTTGGGGCCTTCATACCTTACAACCACTACATCACCGGGGTTGATCTCACCGTTAAAAATTGCTTTTACTGAATCTTCTTCTTTGTTATACACACGTGCAGGACCTTGGTGTTTTAACATTTTATCCACCACACCTGCTTTTTTACATACAGCACCCTCAGGCGCCAGACTTCCATAGAGTATAGCCAACCCTCCGGTCTGGGAATACGCAGTCGGTAAATCTCTAATAACATCCCTGTTAAGAACCACTGCCTCTTCAATGTTTTCGTATGTGGTTTTTGCACTTACAGTCATGGCATTTTTTAGCAATCCAAGGTTTTTGAGTTCCTTCATAACCGCCGCAACACCACCTGCCCGGTCCAAGTCAGCAGGAAAATGGTCACCCGCCGGTTTCAACTTTACAAGGTGGGGGGTTTTTGATGCGATATCCATTACTTGACCCATGTTAAATTCCACATCCGCTTCATTGGCAATGGCTGCCAGATGAAGCAATGTGTTGGATGAACCTCCGATGGCCATATCAACCAGCAAAGCGTTGTAGAATGCGTCAGGTGTTAATATATCCCTCGGTTTGATATCTTTATGGTACAGTTCCATAATCTTTTTACCCGTTTCTTTACCCAGTGCCAGTCGTTTTCCTGAGGCAGCCGTAAAGGTGCTGCCTGGCAGTGCCATGCCAATACCCTCTGTCAAAAAGTTCATGGAATTTGCAGTGCCCAGTAAATTACAAGACCCACAACCCGGTAACGCTTCCCTTTCCAGCTTCTCCAGCTCTTTCGGGGTCATAGTGCCTCTTTGCACAGCACCTGGTGCTTCCATTAAATCTGTGTACCCAACTTCTTTTCCTTCGTTAAAACCCGTTGCCATTGGTCCTCCACTAATCATAATGGCCGGTACGTTTAACCTTGCTGCAGCCATCAGCATCCCAGGTGTTATTTTGTCACAATTAGTTATCATTACCATGGCATCATACGAATGTCCATTCATCATACATTCAATTGAATCTGCGATGAGCTCCCTACTGGCTAATGGATAATGCATACCATAATTACCCTGGGCTATCCCATCACAAAGGCCAATGGTTGGAAACTCGATGGGTGTTCCCCCTGAAGCTAAAACGCCTTCCCTCACAGCTTTGGAAATCGTATCCAAATGAATATGGCCAGGCACGGCCTCATTCTGTGTATTGACAATTCCAATAAGCGGTTTATCCAGGTCTTCCGGTAAAAATCCCATGGCATAATACAATGCCCTGTGTGTTGCCCGTTCTACACCCTTCGTTGTTGCATGACTCTTCATAATTGAACCTCCTCGTAATGCGTCATTTATCTTTCTCTTCGACCGGTTTGTTTTTTCCACACGTCCATTGAGTAATGTATGGATCGTTCGCCAGCTTGAATGTCTCTGGCTTTTATAGCATCAATGATCGGTCTGTGACTTGCCAGTGCCTCAGGTCCAAATTCTTTATCATCTTTATCCTTGTAGATATTAGGTATAAATAGTTCCATAACGTAATTATAAATTATTTGTACCAGCATATTCTTGGAAGCCTCACCAAATGCAGTATGAAACTTCAACTCAGCTTCCCTGATCACTTCACCTTCATAGTTTCCTTCGGCAACCATTTTTAATGCGTAGTTATAGGCACTCTCCAATTCGTTGATATCTTCATCAGTTGCATTCTCTATAACTAGTTTTACAATGCCAATTTCAATCATCTCTCTCAGGTTTTTAAGATCATCAAAGCTGTCCTGGTGAAATATCAGTTTAAATAAGAGTGGATCAAGCATCGACCCTTCACTGGAAATACTTATGTATGTTCCATCACCTCTTCTAATGTCAACAACACCATAGGCATTCAAGATTTTCATGGCTTCACGAATCGAACCTCTACTTACATTAAGCCCTTCTGCAAGGTCGCTCTCACTTGGAAGCTTGTCCCCTGGTAATAGTTTTTTTGTAACCAGGAGATCCTTTATCGTTTCTATGACCATTTTAGTTGCTGATTGTTTCTTTACTCCTGTAAAAATAAGTTTGCTGACAGTGGTTTTCTTTTCTTCGTTAGACAAACGATGTCCCTCCTTTAATATTCATAAGACATCATACGTTTGATGTTTTAATCATAGCATCACAGAATAAAGAGGTCAATCATTATTTTTATTCTTTGCATTTTTCTGGCATTTTCAAAATATCAAGTATTTAGCTGTTAAGCCGGTGGCAGGTTTAGACTGAATACACTCCAAAAAAATACCCGTTAACCTTGTGACATTTGGGCTAACGGGTACGTTTGTAATACATTCAGATCACTTTTTATAATTCTAAAAGCAAATCATTGTTGTCATCATACTTCAGCGTTTCCTCTCCTAATACTTCTACATTCTCTTTTCTCTTAATCTCTTTCAGCAGCGCTTCAGAAACCAACAGTTCCTTAACATCTAATGTGTTTTTTATAAAGGCTACCTTCGCGTCAACCATCGATACTTTTCGATTGCAACAGGAAAGCGCTGTTAAAATCGCCAGTTTATCATTTTCCTGAATGATGGGTATAAACCCTCTTTCCAAGAAACCGGAAGTGATGACATTGGCATATGTGGTCTCCAAATCCAGTTTATTAAACAGACGTCGGGTAATAACATCAGCAAGCCCTACCCCCAGCCCATTGTGGTGACTTTCCTCTGTCAAGTCAAGGCAAACAATTCGATAAATGGAAGGTCCATTCGAATCATCCTCACCTCTCACCAAAATTCTGCCGGTAATATTTGAATCTAAGCCAACTCCACTGATGTCTTTACCCATTTCCTGTACCACCAGCACATCAGCCATGTCAAAAGGCAGGGATGGCATAAGTGATTTCGCTTCAATGATCAGTTCTTTTTCCCGGTTTGCAATTCTTTCCTTAGGCAGCACTTCAATTTTTGCAGTCGTGTCTTCTGCATTTTCCAGAATGGCTACTCCCAATAAAATAGGCGCTTTTTCCATAATGATCTCAGCCGCTTTAGGAATCAGTTTTGCCAAGCCATAAATACCGTATTCGTGAATCGCCAAAGCACCTACATGATTTCCAAAACCAATGGCCATCTGCTTTAATAGCCCACTCTCTGTTGTGTCATGAAAATCAGTATGGGCTTTCACTCGATTCAGCATAATCAACCCATCCATGGACATAGCAACAGCGTCAAAATACACAGGCATTCCATCCGGTTCTACGGTTCCCAGCTGCTCAACTTCCATATTGCTTAACACAGGAGCCCCTACCGTTTCTTCCGTGATGCCATACCCTTTTAAGTATTCCTGCTGACCCTCAGCAGTGGCACCACCATGACTGCCCATGGCCGGGATAATGTGGGGGATGGCGCCTCTCTTTTTAACCTCATTGACAACAGCCTTAACCAAATTCGGCAACTGATAAATGCCACGACTGCCTACAGCAATGCCTATTTTTTTTCCCGGTTTTATCCGGTCGTCATATTCAGAAAAACCTTTTGAAATTTCATCGAAGACGTCTGTCACCTCTTCGATGGAAAAATGCTGCCGAAGGCGATACATTTTCGGCAATTCCCTAACTCTCGTTTTCACCAGCTTCTCACTCCTCTAAAGTCTCCTTTGTATCCCATTTTTTCTGATATGTCGATGCATGTTTCCTTGACCAGCAGGATAATTTTATCCATCTTGCCTTCCGACATTCTCACGCCTGGGCCGGACACACTAATGGAGTATTTGACCTTGCCTTCGTGGTCAAAAATCGGTGCGGCCACACATTTCAAACCAACGCTGTATTCTTCGTTGTCAATGGCATATCCATTTCCCTTTATCTTTTCAAGCTCTTCCAGAAGGTCTTCCATATTCATTATGGTATTCGAGGTAAATGGCCTAAAAACATCAGGAATCGTTTGCATGAGTTCCTCTTCATTAAGAAAGGCCATAATCGCTTTTCCCATACCAGTACCGTAAGCCGGTAGTCTGGCTCCTATAGAGGATGCAATGCGCATGGACTGCCACGATTCAATTTTGTCAATATAAACCATTTCATCGCCATCGAGGGTTCCCAGGTGAACCGTTTCCTCAATTTCACGGCACAGTTTTCTGATTTTTGGTCCAGCAATCTGAATAACGTTGAGAGAGTTTGCTGCTCTACTCCCAAGTTCCACCAACCTTAATCCAAGCCGGTATTTGTGAGATTCTTCATCCTGACTGATTAAACCATGATACTTTAATGTATTTAAAATACCGTGTACCGTGCTCTTGTTTAATCCTATTTCCTCCGCAATTTCCGAAAGCCTCATTTCTGTTTGATACTCAGAGAAGCAGTTGAGAACCATTAATGTTCTGTCGATGGTTTGAATTCTTCCATTTTTATCCATGGTTTCCCTCATTAGATTCGAATTGTTTAGCCATTTTTACGACTTAAATGGTAACACATTCCAACTATTCTGTAAATAGTAAAAAACGACATTCATTAATGTCGAACTCAGAATTTCTCTGGATTATTAAACCCGGGAGAATCCGCAGGATAAACAATCCTTTGATTCATTTACCTTGGATTCTTCCCGGACAATTGCCACATGGTTTATGACGTTTACATGTCTTCCATATCAAAAATTTTTCCCGGATTCATAATGTTATTGGGATCCCAAGCTCTTTTTATTGCTTTCATCAGTTCCAGCTCCGCTGGATTGATCAACTCTTTCATATATGCTTTTCGTTTCAGTCCAATTCCATGTTCACCGCTGATTTTTCCACCCAATTTATCGGTAGCCGCATAAAGTTCACGAAGGGCCTTTGGCTCAATTTCATGCCAATGTTCCATGGTGGAATTAGGATTTTTCACCAGGTGAGCATGTATATTGCCATCACCTGCGTGACCATAGCAGGGCACCTGGACATCATATTTTATCGATATTTTTTCCAGTTCTGGAATCAGATCCGGAATGGTTGATATTGGAACAACAATGTCTTCGATCACCTGAACCGGACTGGCCACTTTGAAAGCCTCTGCAATATTTCTCCGTACGCTCCATATCCGTTCCTGTGTTGTATGGTTATCGGCTACATAAACTTCAATGGCACCATTGTCCATGCATTTATCACCGATTTTTTCCGCATTCAATTCTACCTCGTCCTGATCCGTACCATCCATTTCGATCAGCAGCATGGCACCACAGTCCTGATAAGGAAGGGTTTCGTTCAGGTATTCACAGGATGTTTGCACCGACAAACGGTCCATGAATTCAATGCTCGTTGGGATTAATCCACCGGCCATGATTTCCGGAACGACATCAATGGCTTCTTTTGGTGTTTTGAACAGCACCAACAGGTTCGACTTCGCTGTAGGAAGCCCTGTCAGCTTTACGGTTGCTTTGGTGACAATTCCCAAAGTACCTTCTGATCCGACAATCAATTGTTTCAGATCGTAACCCGTTACATCCTTGGCCAGCTTCCCCCCAAGTTCAACAATTTCACCGGTGGGTGTTACCAATTCAACGCCCATGATATGACGGCCTGTCACACCATATTTGATGGCTTTACCACCGCCAGCATTTTCAGCAATGTTCCCTCCCAAATAACAGGTTTCCAGACTCATGGGATAGCCGGCAAAAAACAGTCCTTTTTCTTTCACCAGCTCGTTCACTTCATTGGTTATGATGCCCGACTCTGCCACAAACAACATATTGGCGTAGTCAAGCTCCACGACCTTATTCATCTTTTCAACTGAAAGCAGGATTCCTCCATAGACCGGAATGGCGCCTCCCGAAAGACCACTGCCGGCTCCGCGAGGTGTTATAGGAATTATTTCCCTGTTGGCAAGTTTTACCACCTCTGCAATCTGTTGGGCAGTGGTAGGAGTGATCACCACTTCCGGCATATGGCCATATACTTTCACATCTGTTTCGTCATGAGAATAAGTCTCCATTTTTTCTTCATCAGTAAACACATTTTTCTCGCCTAAAATGGATTTCAGTTCATCCAAAACTTCTTTCGTCACGGGATTGTACTTCATCTACCGTCCCTCCTTCTTTGCCATTTCCAGTTTTTTATTCAGTGCCGGAATCACTTCAAAAAGATCTCCTACAATGCCGAAGTCAGCTACCTGGAAAATGTTGGCATCCGGATCAGAATTAATGGCTACAATATACTCAGCCGTTTTAATACCCGCCAAATGTTGAATCGATCCAGAAATACCTGCACAAATATACAGTTTGGGAGAAACGGTTTTCCCGCTCAAGCCTACCTGGTGAGGATAGGTTGCCCATCCCCGGTCAACTGCGTCCCGACTGGCGCCAATGACTGCATCAAAATGATGGGCCAATTCCCGGAGCATACCGAAATTTTCTTCTTTTTTCATTCCTTTTCCACCGCTTACAATTACATCGGCTTCTTCTATGTTCGCAAACTCCTCTTCGTCCTTTCGGATACCAAGCACCTTTACCCTTGTATCTACCAGTTCTTCCTTTAATGCCAGCCGAATGATTTCACCGTTACGGCTGGTATCTTCCGGAAGCGGTCGGCTGGATTTTGGGCGTACTGTGGCCATTTGCGGCGAATGATCCGGTGTTTTGATGGTCGCCATAATGTTTCCTCCGATGGCCGGTCTGGTCTGCAGCAGATGGTTAGTACCCTCTTCTATGGCAAGCTCTGTACAGTCCGCTGTCAATCCGGTGTTCACTTTTATGGCAACATGTGGCATCATTGTTCTCCCACTTGTTGTGGCCGCCGCTAAAATAGTGTGAGGCTTATACGATTCAATCAGATCGGTCAGTACATTGCTGTGTGTTTCAGCGACAAAGTCTTCCAATCTTTCGTCTTCCACTACATATATCACATCGGCTCCCCGATAAAACAACTCCTGAAGGGTTTCATCCTTCATCGGTCCACCGATCAACACAGAACAAAGCTGGGTATTCATTTTGTCGGCAAGTTTTCGTCCACGGCTGAGCAATTCAAAAGAAACACTTTTAAGCTTTCCATTTTTTTGTTCTGCAATTGTCCATAATTGGTTCATCTACATACCTCCCGCGTGGTTTATACTAATTCTTTTTCCTTTAGGAAATCTATCAGTTTATCAATGGCTTCCTCTACGCCCTCTTCTCCTCCAGTTTTGACCAAGGTTCCACCTCTTGTTACCGTTGGAAAGTCTATTTTCAACACTTTCGTAGGTGATCCCTTCAATCCCAAGAATTCTGGATCCAAATCCATCTTCTCAGCTGTGAATATGGGAACCTCTGTTGCTCTCGCTCTCTTTTTACCTCGTAGTGTTGGAAGCCGGGGGTTGCTTATTTCCTTTACAACAGTCAGCAATGCTGGCAACGGCATTTGAAGTTTTTGGTACCCTTCTTCAACCAATCGTTCCACTACCAACTCTTTCTCATCTACTTTTACAATTTTACTGACGTAGGTAGCCAGAGGAAGGTCTAGCCACGCAGCAATTCCCGGACCTACCTGCCCGGTATCGCCGTCTGTTGCCCGTTCACCAGCAATAATAAGATCATAGTGCCCGATTTTTTTGATCGCCTGTGAAATGGTATAAGAAGTTGCCCATGTGTCCGAACCGGCAAATTTTTTATCCGACAACAACACTGCATCATCGCACCCCATTGCCACGGCTTCTTTTAATGCTTTCACCGCAGAGGGAGGACCCATGCTGATGACGGTGATTTTTCCACCAAATTTTTCTTTCAACTGTATGCCTGTTTCCAGGGCATATAGATCTAACGGATTAATAACCGTCTGAACGCCATCACGGATCATGGTTCCTTTTTCCTTATCCATTTTCACATTGCTTGTTTCTGGGACTTGCTTAATGGGAATAATAATGTTCACTACAATGCCTCCTTATTGAGTGCTTACTTTCAATCAGGTGTATCCTTTTGCATTACTGATTTAACAACGTTTCAGCTGCTTCAATTACCGCATCTGCCGTTAGTCCAAACTTCTCAAAGACTGTGTTGCCAGGCGCAGAAGCACCGAAGTGATCCAAACCTATCACCTTACCATCCAGGCCTACGTACTTATACCATCCAAGGGTTGAGCCGGCTTCCATGGCAATCCGCTTGCGTATGGCAGGCGGCATCACTTGGTGACGGTAGTTTTCAGGTTGCTGTTCAAACAATTCCCATGATGGCATACTGATAACGCGGCTTGATATTCCTTTTTCTGCCAGCCTGTCCGCAGCTTCCATGATAAAGGCCACTTCAGAGCCGGAGGCCATCAACAGAAGAGCCGGTTCTTCATTTCCTGTATCCTTCAGCACATAGCCTCCCTTCAAGGCCCCTTCCCCGGTTTCGTCATACAGCGGCAGGTTCTGCCTGGTTAGCACAAGAGAGACCGGTGTAGTGCTGCTGCTCAGGGCGGTTTTCCAGCCCATGGCCGTTTCTTTTCCATCCGCGGGTCTAAAAACGGTCATGTTAGGCACACTGCGCAATGCCATTAAATGTTCAATTGGTTGATGGGTGGGGCCATCTTCTCCCACTCCAATACTGTCATGGGTGAGCACGTAGGTCACGGGCACGCCAGCGATGGATGAGAGGCGCATGGCACCTTTCATATAATCGGTGAACACAAAGAAGGTGGCTGCGTACACTTTGAAACCTCCATGAAGAGCGATGCCGTTAGCAATGGCTGCCATGGCATGCTCCCGCACACCGAAATGAATGTTTGAACCAGCTCTGTTATCCGGTTGAAAACTATCATGCTTTTTCATAATGGTCTTGGTTGAGGGGGCCAAGTCTGCGGACCCGCCAAAAAGGTTGGGTACTTTTTCTGCCAATCTGTTCAGTATATCCCCTGAAGCAGATCGTGTGGCGTTTGGCTTATTATAAGTCCACATACTTTCATCTTCCATAACTTCCTGCATCCATGCATCGCCAAACCACTGGTCCCATTCTGTTTCCAGTTCAGGGTAAGCTTCAAAATATTCGCTGAGCATCATTTCCCAGGCCGCTTCCTTCTTCATGCCCGCTTCGCCCATTTCCTGACCTAACTGTTGAACACTTTTAGGTACTGTAAAAGGTTCCTCTGTCCAACCCAAATTCTCTTTCATTTCTTTCAGATTATCTTCACCCAGAGGCTCTCCGTGAGCTGAAGCCTTACCTTGTTTTGCCGGGCTGCCGTAACCGATTTCCGTAACCACCTCGATGAAGGTCGGTCTGTTTTCATCTGCCTTGGCTTCAGTCAGTGCTGCTTCAATGGCCTTCAGGTCATTACCATCTTTTACCTGAAGTACCTGCCAGTGATACGCTTCAAAACGCTTCTTCACATCTTCCCGGAAAACCATCTGGGTATCTCCTTCAATGGAAATCCGGTTGGAGTCATACAATACTATTAGTTTTCCCAGTTCCAGTGTACCTGCCAATGAGGCTGCCTCAGAGGTGATGCCTTCCATCATGCAACCATCTCCGGACAAGACGTAGGTATAATGATCCATCATGGGGTAATCCGGGCGGTTAAAATGAGCTGCCAGCCTGGCTTCTGCCATGGCAAATCCCACGCCGTTGGCAAATCCCTGTCCCAGAGGACCCGTGGTGGTTTCCACGCCAACTGTGTGGCCATATTCCGGATGACCCGGTGTCTGACTGCCCCACTGGCGAAAGGTTTTAATTTCTTCCATGTTTAAGCCATAACCAAAAACATGTAACAATGAATATAGGAGCATGGAGCCATGCCCAGCCGATAAAACAAACCGGTCTCGGTTTTTCCATGCCGGGTTTTTGGGGTTGTGGTTCATGAAACGGCTCCATAATGTGTACGCCATGGGTGCTGCCCCCATGGGCAATCCCGGATGTCCTGAATTTGCTTTTTGAACTGCTTCTGCTGATAACACACGCAGTGTGTTGACAGCCAACTGATCAATTTCATAATTCATAAATTAGCCTCCTTGATAACGGTGCTTTCCGTCATATAATCAATCCATTATACCATTATCATCAGCTTTTATGCCAGTTTTTCCCGTTAGCTTATGTCGAATTAATTCGCAGGAACAACCCCCAGCAATTCCACCATGGACAGTGCCATGACTTTGGCGGCTTCCATCATGTCACGGATGGGTACATACTCGTTTGATTTGTGGGCTTGGGTTAAGGGGCCAGGTCCATACACAATGCATTGTTCAATGCCTGCCTGCTGCACCACAAATTTCTGGTCATCACTTCCAGGGCTTACGGAAAAAGCAGGCGTTTCCCCTAATATGTCCCTGCCCGCAGTTTGAAAAGCTTTCACGACTGGTGTGTCATCAGGGACAAGGGTGGGATTGACTTCCATTTGAACCCGCAGCTCAGCCTCAAAATCCGGGTAATCCTCCTTAACCAGTGCCATCACCCTTTTTAACTCCTCCAGGGCCCATGCCACGTCCTGTTCCGGAATGAGACGCCAGTCAAAACTGGCCACACACTCATTGGGTACTGTGTTAATCTTATTCCCCGCCTTGATCATGGTCACCGTCAGTGTGCTTTTCCGGCAGGCGGGGGGCATGATAGGGTGAACTGACGACACTTCCAGCTGGGGTTGAATTTCCCGGTCAACAGCGTTAAGAAACCGCTGCATCTGAACGATGGCATTGATGCCTTCCGACGGCATGCTGCCGTGGCTTTGTTTTCCCTTGGTGATGACTTCAAACCATATGGTGCCCCGGTGGCCTAAACAGATTTTATCCACGTCCAGGCATTCGGTGATCACACAATACTGTGTGTTTTCTTTGGTGATAATCCCTTGTTCCACCAAATAACCCAGCCCTGCAAAACCTCCGGTTTCCTCGTCAGGAGTGGAACTGCTGATCACCGTTCCTTTTAAGCTGATACCAGCTTTTTTCAATGCGTAAATGGCAAAGATCTGGGATACCACACCGCTCTTTTGGTCTGAAGAGCCCCTGCCATAAAGCCTACCATCTAATACCTTTCCACTAAAGGGGTCATGGGTCCATCCGGTACCAGCGGGCACCACATCATAATGACCGGTGAAATGAATCACCGGCGATTTCTCAGGTCCCACCCATTTACCCAACACACTGACCCGTGGCAACCTTTCTCCTAAAGGGGCAAGCTCACTCAATCGTTCTCCAGGTACCTGAATCATCTCCACTTCCATACCGATTTTCTTCATCATGTTTCCAATCGCTTCCGCACATTCCGGATAACATCGTCCCGGCGGATTTTCCGTGGGAATTCGGACAATTTCCTGGGCAAAGACAGTAAGTTCCTCTTGAAGGCTTTCCATTGCATCGCTTATTCTTTCTTTTAATAACTGGTTCATCTTCTTCCTCCTCGTCTTAAAAAAGAAACCGGTACACCTTCAAGGCATACCGGTTGTGATAGCTTTCTCAGTTAAATGCCCCAAAAGGTTTCGATGATGCGTTCTTCCGGCTCCCTAGTGCTCATACTTACCGCCACAAAAGCGATGAGGGAAAGAATCAACGGCAATGCAATGGTGTGCATGCCAAGAGGACGAGCCCACACCTTGCTAAAGAGGATATATGTTCCCACACCTACCACCATGGAGGCCAAAGCCCCTGGTGCATTAGCCCGCTTCCAGTACAGACCCAGGATCACGGTCCACAGGAAGGTGGAAATCAGACCGGCATTAGCGTACAGGTTCAACCATACCATTAAAGGTGGAGGATTAAAGGCTACCATATAGACCAGAATTCCTACCACAATCGTGGCGCCAAAACTGATGCGAGAAGTCAGTTTAGCGTTTTTTCGGGCTTCTGGGTTAATATAGTTGATGTACAGGTCGTTCACAATGGCACCCACAACGATTAGCAACTGGGAGTCCACTGTTGACATAACCGCTGCCAGAGGGCCTGCTAGAATGATTCCAGCGATGGCACCAGGAAAAAGCCTGGTGGCCATGGTAGGAATCACTAGGTCACCCGCCTCGATGCCAGGAACAATGACGGAACCAAAAGCACCGATAAAGTGCATGCTCAAAAGCAGGAACATGGAAACAACCGTGCCGTAAATAATTCCTTTTTTCATACTGTTGCTGTCTTTATAACTCATGGCACGGGTGGCCACCTGTGGCAGACCCACAATGGCAAAACCCACTAGAATCCAGAAGGAGGTAACCCAGGCCATGGTCATAAACCCTTCTTGTACCCCAAAGGGTGAAATGAGTCCAGGGTCTTGGGCATACATGTTTTGGATGATGTTGGTGACCCCTCCGCCGGCAGTGATGGTACCGATAAGCAGTGCAAAGGCGCCAATGGTCATGACCACACCTTGCATAGCGTCGGTTAAAGCAACAGCACGAAAACCGCCAATGGTGGTGTAGACCAATACAGTAATAGCGAAGAAGAGTAATGCCACACGGTAACTGACGCCCACAGAACCTTCGATGAGCCTTGCTGCACCGATCCACTGGGCTCCCATGGCAGCAATAAAGAAGGCAATGATTGAGATAGAGCTGATGATGACAACGGCCTTGTTGTCATAACGGGCTCTTAAAAAGTCAGTGACGGTCACAGCGTTGATCTTACGAGCCACAATGGCAAACTTTTTACCCAGTACTGCCAGGGTAAAGTACCCCGTGGGCATCTGGCTCATGGCCAGAAAGACCCACCCAAGTCCAAAAGTATAGGCAGTCCCTGGTCCACCAATAAAACTGCCGGCACTCAGGTAGGTGGCAACCATGGTCATAGCCAGCACAAACCCACCCAGGTCACGTCCGCCTGCAAGGTATTCTGTCAGGAATCCGCCTTCATCCGTTACCTGACTACTTGCTTTTGCTACAAATTTCATACTGTAAAAGCCAATACCGAAAACGCCAATAAAGTAGACAATGAGTGCACCCAATACATTCATGTTTATGTTTTGCATGTTTGTCCCCCCTATTCCAGTTCTTGCTGAATGGCTTCAGCTTCTTTTTTGTTAATGGTCTCCAGCGGTACTTCTTTGAAATACTTGCTAACCATAATTACGGCAAGTACTGTAAAGAGAATGGCCCCTACAATACTGCTCATGAAAAACCATGCAGGAAAACCCATGATGTAGGTGTACTCAGAGGGAGATCCTGAGCCCAAGCCATAGCCCCATCCAAACCACCAGATCAGGTTTGCTATCCCTAACCCCGCACCCATCAAAGCTTCCCTATTGCACTGCTTATAGCGTGGGTCTTCGATAAATTCCTTTTTCCTTTCAACTGTTTCTTTCATTACTTTTCCTCCTTTCAGATTTAACCAACAGTCGCTGATCTTGGAACTGTTGGGCATATACTACAAAAATCTGGTCTGAACATACTTTTAGTTGTCCTTAAGAAAGATCAGGGCTGACAAGGCAAACAACTGAGACGCTTCCACCAATTCTTCAATGTCAACATATTCATCAGCCTGGTGAGGAATTAATCGATCACCCGCTCCGGTTGTTATAATGGGGATGTTTTTCCACGCATGGAGGAAGGTGCCGTCAGTGGCTCCCGGCACGCCATTATACCTGGGTGGTTTGCCTGTGATTGTTTCATATGCAGCTGCCATGGCTTTCACAACGGGTTCTTCCATGTCTGTCAGGGTCCAGGGCCGTTCTTCGATAACTTCCAAGGTTGCCTTAAAATTGGTGCGTTCCCTGGTCAATCTGTTCAGGATTTCCTGAATCTGACGAATGAGCACCTGGTGGTCCTGCCCCGGAACGGTACGGATATCAAGAGTAGTGTAGCATTCTTTAGGAATGACATTAATCTGAGCCTCCCCTTTGGCCGGCGCTTGCAGGATTGTCGGAGTAATGCTGGGGTATCCCAGGTGTTCATGTTTTCCTAAACGGTCAGCTTCTGTCTGTTGTAGTTTTTCCAGTTCCATGATCACATGAGCCATTCCCCAGTTAGGATTAATGCCCGCTTCCGGCATGGCGCCATGGGACATTTTCCCATGAACCCGCAGGGCAATACGCAGGGCGCCCCGTTGGGTGATGCACAACTGGTTTTCTTCTGGTTCACAAATGATGGCGGCATCCACCTCATCGGCCCATCCTTTGTTGATAAAGTCCTTGATGCCAATCATGAGGCTTTCTTCATCCACGGGAATGCACAGAAGGATTCTTCCTGAAAATTCAAAACCAGCATCCTTAATGGCTCTAACTGCAAAAATGGCCGCGGCCATGTTGCCTTTTGTGTCGCAGGAACCCCTGCCGTAGATCCGGCCATCCTTGATTTCTCCTCCAAAAGGGTCTACTGTCCACTCATCCGGGTCTCCAGCTGTCACCACGTCTGTGTGCCCTTCCATCAAAAGAGTTTTGCCCGGTTTTTGACCATTTAAATAGGCAATAACATTTGGTCTGCCTGGCGCAGCTTCGTCAACGTGAACCTCCAGCCCCATTTCTGTCAGGTAATCTGCTACAAAATGGGCGACTTTCTCCTCATTGGCGCCGGGTACCTCCGGGTCAAAAACACTTTTAATGCTGATCAATTGCTGCGTAAAGGAGACCAACTCATCTCTGTTGACAAATTTAATGACTTTTTCCAGTGCTTCCATAACGTCCTCCTTAATGGCAACATTTCGCATAGCAACGCATTGATTCGATAACGCGCTTAATCAAATCAACGTTTCTAACTATGTTACTCTTCATTAATAACAAAACTACTGGCTGCTTTCAGCCCATACGCCGGTTTGGCATTCAGCACAGCCCTGTTAATGGCTCTGGCCATCACCTCTGCTGCCAATGCTCCCACCGCATCTGGCATGACTTCCACCTCACCGGAAGACAAGGCGAAGATAGTGTCTCCATCTGCCATGGTATGAACAGGCCGAATGGACCTGGCAAATCCGTTATGGGCGATGGAAGCGATTTTATTCGCCTGGTTTTTATTCAGAAGAGCGTTGGTGATGATGCACCCGATGGTGGTGTTACCACTAAAAACATTGCGGTTGTTGTCATACTGCTGGTACAAGGTTTCCTCCGTGCTGATCACAGCTGTTTGTTCCTCGTTCAGCAGACCTGCCAGGCGTTTACCTGTTTCAATGTCGATAACATCTCCCAGGCTGTTTACCGCAACGACAGCGCCCACAATCAAGTCTCCAATCTGAAGTGCATAAGTACCCAGACCACTTTTCATCATACGTCCCACACCTAAAAATTTTCCCACTGTTGCGCCAGTACCGGCTCCCACGTTGCCTTCTTCCGGTGGTTCACTGTTGGCGTTTTTACATGCTTTATAACCCATTGGCTGGTCAGGACGGCACTTAGGGTCTCCCACTACCAAATCAAAGAGGGAGGCGCCGCAAACGATAGGCACAACACCCACACCCACATCGAACCCAATGCCCTTTTCTTCTAGGTATTTCATGGCTCCGGCACCTGCATCCAACCCATAAGCACTGCCTCCGGAGAGCATGACGGCGTGAATTTGTTCCACCATGTTAATGGGTTTTAACAGCTCCGTTTCACGGGATGCCGGTCCGCCACCCCGAACATCCACACCTGCGCAGGCGCCCCGTTCACAGAGGATCACCGTGCAGCCACTTCCCCCTTTTATGTTCTGGGCATGCCCTATTTTAACGCCGGGTATCGCCGTAACACTCACTTCCTTCATGCTGCCCGCTCCCTTCTTGAAAATTTAACATTCCAGCTCAATTACTTCGAATGCATCTTGCACAGCTTGTTTCGTTTCCGTTTTTCCATTGAAATAGCCCCATTCATCACAGGTGCCCAGGCATCTGCAGGCGTAGGTTGTACCG
>JAGXHW010000018.1 GCA_024635995.1 Clostridiaceae bacterium | reverse complement strand
TCGTTGACCAACCGGCCAAATGGATCTGAAGGTTTTTTTCCAGCACTTTAATCTCCGGACTGGTTTCCGCTGTGCACAGCGCCTTCATTTTCACTTCCGGTTCAGTCATTTTGTTTCCTTCTTTAGATTTCATCATGCTCTTCCGTTCGCTTGCCGTAGTTTTTAAAACGCTCCATCATCATGGTCATTTCACCTTCTGAGAGGATCACCGGTTCGCCAATGGATTTGGCCCGATAGTACAGCTCGCAGCAAAACTCAATTTCTTCAGTGATTGTAAAAGCAGTGGCCAAGTCCGGGCCACCGGCCAGCAGGCCGTGGTTGGACAGCAAGCAGGCTTTTCGATTCTTCATGGTTTCAAAGGCGTTTTTAGCTAACTCCACCGTGCCATAGGTGGCGTAGGGTGCGCAGGGCACGTCGGGTCCAGCCAGGGCCACCAGGTAGTGAACGGCAGGAAGAGAAATGTTCAGGCAGGCCAGGGTGGTGGCGTAGGTGGTGTGTGTATGAATGACGGCATTTAAATCTACCCGGTATTTATACATGATCCGGTGCATGTCTGATTCACTTGAAGGGACGGCATCCCCCTCTACAATTTTCCCCGTTTCTACATCCAAGAGGACGATCTGCTCAGGTTTGATATCAAAATAGTCAATACCGCTGGGGGTGATGGCCATGATGCCCTCCTCACGATGACAAATGCTTAAATTACCTCCTGTACCCTTGGTAAGTTTGGCCTCCACAAGCTTTTGGCCATACGCAATCAGTTCTTTTCGTTGTGCTTCAAGTAACATGGATGAATGCTCCTTTCATAGAGATGTTATTACTACCTACATTCCACGTTAATGTCAAAAATCCTTTATTCAATTTATACACTTCCAAGGCAAATAAGAGCATTTTATGATTTATTTGATTTAAAATAGGATAATGAGTCATTTTTTGGTAAAATGAATTAAAGACGCCTATATAAAAAAAATCATATAAGAATTATTGGGAGGAAGACACTCGATGAAGAAGTTGGATAAAGAACCACTGTCCTGGCAAAAACAATTACCGGAAGCTTATGCCTACCATCAAGTGATTACCAATGAAGTGGGAGAGCCAGTGGATTATGTATTTTTGCAGGTGAACCCTGCTTTTGAAAAAATGACAGGCTTTAAGACAGAGGACATTATCGGCAGAAGGGTGACTGAAGTACTGCCCGGGATTGAATCTGGTGAATTTGACTGGATTAGTACTTTAGGACAAGTGGGCCTTACCGGCGAATCCTGTAAGTTTGAGCAGTATTCTGAGCCTCTGGACCGATGGTATAATGTGATTGGTTATAGCGATACACCCGGCTATTTTGCAGTGCTATTCCACGACATTTCTGGCCAACATCGAGAAAAAGAAAAACTGCAAAACATGATACATTTCTCTCAACGTTTTCTTGATACGGAGAATGTGCCAGACCTGCAGGAGATCACCGAGTATATGCGCACTCTCACCGGAGCTTATAGTGCTGTCTTTAATCAGCTTGAGGACAACGGGCTGGGTTTAACAACCAAGGCCATTGCCATTAAAACACAACACTTATTGAAATCCGCTGACATGCTTGGGTTTAACCCCATTGGTAAAAAATGGTCCCGTGACCCAAAACGACATGCTAGGATTCAGCAGGATATTGTGACCACTTTTGAGAACCTGCAATCTTTTGCCGTAGAGACCATGCCGGTGCAAATGACCCGTCTGCTGGAAAAGACCTTTGACATTGGCCAGGTGGCTATCATAAAAACCATGAAGAAAGACAAGGCCATCGGAGAGTTTACCCTGATCATGCCCAAGGGCACGGCGATGGAAAGTCAAGAATTGGCCATCCTTTATGCCACCCAGGTGGGTTTGCACCTTGACCGTGTGCAGTATGAAGAGGATCTTCATAAACAGCGGCAGCGCCTGGAAGGGATCATCGAAGGCACCCATGTGGGCACCTGGGAATGGAACGTACTAACGGGAAAGAACATCTTCAACGAACGCTGGGCAGAAATGGTGGGCTATAGCCTGGCAGAGCTTGAACCAGCCAGTTTTGACACATGGGAAGCTTTGGTCCATCCAAAAGATTTAATGGCTTCCGAAGCCCAGTTGCAGGAAGTATTCAGCGGACAGAAAGAATACTACGATGTGGATTATCGCATGAAGCACCGGGATGGACATTGGATTTGGGTGCATGACCGGGGCAAGGTGATTACCTGGTCGGAAGACGGGAAACCATTGATGATGAGTGGTACCCACACAGACATCACCGAGCGTAAGCGGGCTGAAGAAACAATTTTAGCAAGCAAGGACCAACTTGAAACACTGAGCAATAATATCCCCAACGGTATGGTTTATCAGCTGATGGTTGATCCAAAGGGGAATCGCAGATTTACCTACGTGAGTGCCGGTGTGGAACAGTTGCAAGGTGTCAAACAGGCAGATGTACTCATAAATCCTAAAATATTATACGATCAATTTCTCAAAGATGATCTACAAAAGATGATCGAGACTGAGGAACAGGCATTTAGCACTATGGAACCCTTTTCATGCGAAGCACGCATAAGAAAACCTGGTGGGAAAATTCGGTGGGTACAATTTCAGTCTGCACTCTCAAAACAACCGGATGACAGTATCGTTGCTGATGGGATAGCAATCGATGTTACTGAACGTAAAAAAGCTGAAGAAAACCTGCAGGAATATGCCAGCTTGCTGAAACTGAAAAACCAGGAGCTGGATGTGACCGCCAAGGAAGCTGGAAAAGCCAACCAGGCCAAGAGCCGTTATCTGGCCCACATGAACCACGAAGTCCGAACCCCCTTAAACGGCTTTTTGGGTTTTTTACAGTTGATGAAATCAACCAACCTGGATGATCAGCAGAAAGAGTATATGCACTATATGGAACAATCCACCAGCCACATGCTGGGCATTATCAACAACGTGCTGGACATGGCCAAAATTGAAGCCGGGGAAATGCAGCTGACAAATCGTGTCTTTAGCCTTGGAGAGGAAATCGAAACAGCTCTGGCGCCTCTTCGTTCCCTGGCCAGTCAAAAAAACATTCACCTACAGATAACAACGGACAAAAACCTGCCGCGTCAGGTGGTAGGTGACCCGGACCGACTACGCCAGATAGCTTTGAATCTGGGCGGTAACGCTGTTAAATTCACGAAGGAAGGGCGGGTTCTGATCACTGTCCAATGTTTGGAAACCACCAAAAAACACCACATCCTGCAGATGGTGGTAGAAGACACAGGCCCCGGCATGACACAGGAAACCCTTAACAAATTGTTCCTGCCCTTTTATCAGGCAGACGATGGGTCGACCCCTCAGTCCAAAGGATCCGGTCTGGGGATGACCATCACCCGGGAATTGGTGGAGCTGATGGACGGACGAATTCAGGTGGACAGCACTCCGGGCAAAGGGACACGGATTGAAGTAGTCCTGAAGCTTAATAAAGCTACAGACAGCCACAAAGATGGCGCCCTAAAACAGACCGAAAATGCGGTTAAAGCACCTGAAACTTATAATGGACTTCGGATATTGGTGGCGGAAGACAATGAATTGAACCAGTTACTGATGCGGCTCATTTTGGAAAAGAAAGGACACATCTGTGAAATCGTCGCTAACGGCCTGCTGGCTGTGGAAGAAGCAGCTGATAACGATTACGATTTGATTCTCATGGATATCCAGTTACCATTGATGGACGGCAGGGAAGCCAGCAGGGAAATCCGAAGCCGCTCCGATGTTCACCAGCCCAGCATTATTGCCGTCACTGCATTCACTTCCCTGGAAGATCAGGAAACCTTTAAAGCAGCAGGCATGGATGGATTTATCGCCAAGCCCATCACCTTCGAAGATTTGGGAAAGGTTTTGGATGGGGTCAACAAGGAGGGTCTCAGTAATGAAAATTAAAAAAATTTCCCTGATCGGTTTGGGAGCCATTGGTGTGTCTTTTGCTTCTGGAAATAGCAGAGCTTAATGAGCTGATGGAAGAAACCATGAAAGAAGTCATTGCTCTGGCCAATGCAATGGGCATTAGTTTGGAGTTTCAAGACATTGTTAAATTTCATCACATTATAAAAACCTTTGCTCCGGAAGGCAAAACTTCCATGCACCAGGATATTGAAGCGGGACGAAAAACAGAAGTGGAAATGTTTGCCGGTACCATGATGGAACTGAGAGAAAAACACAACATCCCAACCCCGTATAACCGCATGATGTTTCACCTGATCCGCACCAAAGAGAAAATGAATGAGCTTAATCAGAAAGGAAAAAAACGAATTGGAACCGTCAATGTACCGATAAAAATCCCCAATAAACAGCAAGAAATGTCATGAACCTTTCAGGAGAAATAGCTATTATAGATATTGAAGGAAGCCTTCGTCAATATGTATAGTAGTTTTTGTTTTTGAAAGGAGAAATTTTATGATTCTTCATACTCAGACTAAACTTTTCTGAACTAAAATCCGTAGTTACAGCAGCAGGAGAAACCATACAAGAAGTAACTAATGATGTTAAACCATTGAACATGATCAGTTAAGGAGAATGAAGATGAGTATCAACAATCGTAGTATGATCAAAAAAGTAGCAATAGGTATCAGTTTTGTATTAATAGTCACAGCTATTGTTTTTATCGGGCTTCAGTACAATCGTTTTTCAAAAGTCAAATCCGAACAGATTGAGAGAGCTAATGCTAAAGGTATTGTTGTTGAATTAGATCAAGGAATCATTGAATATGCAGTCTCTGGCGAAGGAGACCCTGTGCTAATGATTCATGGCGCTGGAGGTGGATATGACCAAGGCTTGCTCCTTGCAAACAGATTTTTACCAAAGGATAATAGGGTAATTGCAGTGTCCAGATTCGGATATCTAAACACTCCGTTGCCGGAAGAACCTACCCCGGATCACCAGGCGGCGCTATATAATGACTTGCTTGATGAATTGGGAGTAGAAGAAGCTCATGTTGTGGCTGTCTCTGATGGAGGACCATCTGCTCTGAAGTTCAGCATTCAATACCCTGAACGAGTGAAATCATTGACCATGATGTGTGCAAAAAGTAAGACGCCACCAGCGTTGACCACTGCACAATCATTCGCTTTTGGAACAATATTTGATAATGATTTTCTATTTTGGATGATTACCGAGTATATTCAGTCAGATTTGCTGAATGTACTGGGAGTATCGAAAGAGGTTCAGGAAAAGATGACTCCAGAAGAAATGGTGATGGCAAGAGATTTCTTTGAAATAATGAACCCCATTTCCTTGAGAAAAAAAGGGATTTTTAATGCAAATGTTCAATTTATAGAATTGTCACCTGATGATTATCCTATTTGGGAGATAAAAGCACCAACACTTGTGATTCATGCAGAAGACGATACGTTGCAGCCCTTCTATTATGCTGAATACACGCACGAAAAAATTCCAAATTCTACGTTGCTCTCATTTAAAGAAGGTGGCCATATGTTTTTCAGTCACCATGAGGAAATTAATAAAGGGGTTGAGGAATTTTTCCGTAATGTTGATTAAGAGCAGAAAGAGTATCTGCTCGAATTCTCAAACTGAAAGAACAGATACTCAATCACTTTACTGGACATAGATTGTCAGATAAAGACCCGTAGAGGTGACCACCAGCTCGGAAGGCCTCCAAATTCACGGTATGTATGGGGAATTCCATCCCTGGGATTTTTTTGAAGAGGTAGATCTTCATGAAGAGTTGCCCCAGGTTGAGCGGTGAACCAATGGATCAGGCGTAGTCTCCAGCTTGAAAGGACACTTTCGCACAACTGAACTGGGTGATGTGAAACTTTTTGTTAAAACCAGTAAACTGCCTTTCATTTATATCACCACTGAAGGTCGCATGACCATCTTTAACGGAGTCAGCGAAGAAGAAACTCGACAGATTTTTGAAGCAATAGAAGGACGCATGCATCGGTGAGTTAACCCCAAAAGAGAATACAATATTAGTTCAGGAGAGTGGTCAAATGTATGAATACAAATTTGTAAAAATTCAACTTACTCTATTTTCAAGCAAGCCGAAAGAAGATTATCAATACATAATTCAAAATCATGCAAAAGATGGGTGGCGTTTTGTCCAAATATTTGCACCGGCTACCAAAGGATATGGTTCTGCTGCATACTTTGAATTGATCTTCGAAAAATCTGTGAAAACCTCAATATAAATGTGGATACAGGGTGGAAGACATAGAAAATCCATTGACACAACAAGTTAGGTACCTGGACAAATTAGTAGATGAATTGGCGAAAGGTAAAAAGATGGAAAAGATTCTACGGACGACTTTAAGTGTACATGACAAAAATGCTTATTCAGGTGTTGTATGGGTCCTAATGGTGTCCCACATGTCCGAAGGCACAAGACCAAGCCTCCATAAAGCGACTCCTTTTAAGTTGTACCTTTTCGCGATACCTATTTTTGCGACCATACTTTCCGCAGTTTCGTAGGGAGCTGAAATACCTAACAATAGCTTTTCAGATGGAACATGCTCAAGCGCCATTTCAACTGCTTGCATTACTTGGTTGTTTGGTTCGGGTTTTGGGCCATAGTCATAGGCCATAATGATAATTTTGTCAGAAGCATTCCCTAATGTTTCATAATCATATCCCTTGTAGGCACTATTTGGAGGGTGAATTGTGAGGGTGAGGGTCTTGTCTTCGATTTTCAGTCCTGAGTAAAGAAGTTGCACAAATTTTGAAAATTCTTCCTGCACAGCGACCAAGGCCTCTCCGCTTTCTGAGAGTCCAAGCCCTTCAAAATTAAGATTCACCCCATCATACAAGTTAGCTTCTTCGATCATATCATTAACAGCCGTTTCCATTGCGTTATCACTTGCGATGAGAGAAGTAACAACTCCTTTTCCATCAGTAAGATGTACTACCATCTCTGTTGAAATATTATACTGATGAGAAGCTTCCAGTACGGTCTCCCATCCAGATGGTCTTTGCCACCCGGTTCCGCTATTCAACAGCAGGTTGCCGTCAGCATCCATGCTGTACCAGCCAAAGGCCAGTTCACTGACCACATCAGTATTACCTATGGCAGTTTCCGGATACGGTACTTTAAAAAGGTTGGTCCAGCTGCTGGTGCTGCTGTCACCAAGCGCATAAAAGCCTGTCACAAAGAGATTAGACGGTGGTGATATGATCTTTACTTCCTTTGTAGCGTTATCCCATTCTACCTGGCAATGAAAGGCCTCACTGAAAAACCGCAAGGGTATGAGTGTCCTGCCGTTAATGATTTGTGGAGGTACATCCAATGTGACAGATATTCCATTAATAGAAGCTATACTGTTGCCTATTTGCAATTGAACGTTTGTCCCTAATCCACCAGCCTGAATAGATCGAGTATTTCCATCCCAGTCGACATTTACGTTTAGCGCCTCAGCGATGGCTCGAAAAGGTACTAGCGTCCGCCCCTGGTCCATGACCGGGGCCACCTCAAAAACAACAGGCAGACTGTCAACCGATACAGAAATACCACCTTCCTGAGCTAGTACTTGTTGTATAGAACTCAATAATAAAGTCATACATAAAAATAACATGAATAGAAATCTTTTCACTTCATCAATCCCCCTTATTATCAATATATCATATAGCACACTCTTGTTACTATTCATGGAAGTGACCCATCTATACTCTATACGGTCAATCTAATAATAAGTTTAATAGGCTGAGACTTGTTCGATATCTTCGAATTGCATCCAAAGAAATAACTCAAATAAAATAGAATCTGTTTTGTAACATATAACAGTGTATAATGAATAGAGACATCCGAGGGCCATAACATTCCGCTTAAAGCCCTGGGCTTTGTCTTCACTTTTCAGTGGATTTCTTTCCACATAGATATATTACTATCTTTATTCCCAGACAAAAATAACAGAATATTGAGCTTTTCACAAAATTAGCTTTCAACATTTTTGAGCGGATCAAAGGGGAGGGCTACTTTATTATACAAATATTCGTTAAACATTATAATTGGGGTATATAACAATTGTAAAACATAATCTTAGTGTCCACAGATAACAAATGGATGATTTTAAATGTTAGTATTCACATTGAAGATTTGAAGGGAGTTAATCAATATGAGAGTAAATAACAAGATGCGTTTTATGCCGTTAATCCTAATACTATTGTTAATTTTGATGATGGCAGTACCGATGACAACTTCAGTAGCTTATGTATCTCCATTAACAGTGCCCCTGGGCACAGCCTCCAGTTTTGGCGTTTTGGCAGGTTCGACAATCACCAATACTGGGGCAACCACAGTCGGTGGAACTGCCGGCGGAAATATCGGGTTGCATCCTGGTACTTCTATTACTGGAGATCCAGTGACTGTAACTGGCAGTGTATATTTGACTGATGCTGTCGCAGAACAGGCCAAGGTTGACCTGGTCATCGCATATGATGCCGCTGTCAGCCGAGAGACTGACGAAACAATTACCGCGGACCTTGGAGGAAGAACCTTGACTCCCGGTGTTTACACATCAGCTTCCAGCATAGGTCTAACAGGTACGCTTATCCTCGATGGTGGCGACGACCCCAATGCTGTTTTCATTTTTAAGATTGGTTCAACATTAACCACAGCATCAGCCAGTCGAATCGAGCTCATTAATGGTGCTCAAGCCTGTAACGTTTTTTGGCAAGTTGGAAGCTCAGCGACCTTGGGAACTAATTCTTTTTTCGTGGGGAAAATCCTGGCACTGACATCTATAACAGCGAATTCCGGCGCAGTAGTGCAAGGGCAATTACTGGCACAGAATGGGGCAGTCACATTAAACAACAATACCATTATAAATGATGCCTGTGGTTCTACTACAGGTTTTCTGACAGTCACAAAGGTAGTGCAAGGACCTGTCAATGACATGACCCTTCCGGACTTCGACATCACGGTCACCGGGCCGAATAGTTACAGTAACATGCAAACAATTGAAGCGGGTAGTTCTTATACCTTGGCAGGTTTGGTTGCGGGCAGTTACACAGTGACTGAGGGAGAATTAGGTGGAGATTGGAGTGTTAGCGGTACTGATCAATACGATGTGCAGGTTGGTGCAATGACTCAGGTCACCATCACCAACACATACACTCCTGCGGACGAGCCCTCCAGCGGTTCTGAAGATGATCGATCCAGCAGTTCTGATGATGAGCTGACCACCGGTGAATTAACGGTCAGAAAAGTTGTCAGCGGTGTTACCGGTGATATGACATTGTCGTCATTTGAAATCACGGTCACGGGGCCGAGAGGTTTCGCAGAAACAAGGGCATTTGATCACGGAGAAAGTTATTCCTGGGAAAACCTTGAACCCGGCACGTACACCGTCACAGAAAGTAGGACGGGACTAAGCAGTGAATGGACGGTTAGCGGGGAAGGCACAGTAAGTGTGCGGGCAGACCAGACTGCACTTAAAACCATCAACAACGCCTATCTTGAGGATGAGCTGGCCACCGGTGAACTAACTGTCACAAAGGTTGTCAGTGGTGAAGTCGGTGATATGAGATTACCATTATTTAGAATCACTGTTACAGGCCCGAGAGGTTTCTTAGCCACCAGGACATTCGTACAAGGGGAAAGCTATACATGGGAGAATCTTGTCCCCGGCGTGTACACTGTCACAGAAAACAGATCGGGACTAAGCAGCGAATGGACGGTTAGCGGAGAAGGCACTATACAGGTGACAGCAGATCAGACTGCACTCACAACCATCACTAATGTCTATAATGCTGATGTAGAAGTTGTCTTGGGCGGAGCAGAACTGCCCAGAACTGGCGGGAATCCCTTAATAATGATTTTAACGGGGTTAATGTTATCTGGAATGGGATTATGGTTGCGAAAGAAAAATAACAGAACGAATTCTGGCTTAAACAAATAGCTCAGTTTTTTAGATGTAGCACTATCAAAGTTGATGAGGTCGTCAATTCTGTTTAGTGCTCATCTTATATAATGGAAGAAGGCGTTCAAAGATGAGTAAAGGTAACGAAAAATACCGTTTGCTGATCGAAAACATGATGGATGGGTTTGCCTACCACCAGATTGTAAGAGACAGTTCCGGTACCCCTGTGGACTACATCTTTCTTGACGTAAATCCGGCCTTTGAGGCTATGACAGGACTGGCCAGGGACGACATACTTGGCAAGGCGGTTACTGAAGTGCTGTCAGGAATAAAAGAATCCAGTTATGACTGGATTGGCGTCTATGGGCAGGTTGCAAACACAGGAAAACCCATCCGTTTCGAAAGCTTCTCGAAAACCCTTAGCCGCTGGTACGAAGTGAGTGCCTACAGTGCTGAGTATGGACATTTTGCTGCAATCTTTCGGGATATTACGGAGAACAAGAAGATGAAAGAAGCCCTGAGTGCTTCAGAGACCCGTTATCGTCGTCTTTTTGAAAGTGCTAAAGACGGGATTCTAATTTTAGAGGCAGAAACCGGAAGGATCATGAATGTCAATCCTTTTTTGGTTGAGCTGTTGGGCTATTCAGAAGAAGAGATCCTTGGCAAAAATATCTGGAAAATTGGAACATTTAAAGACATTCTTGCAAACCAGGATAACTTTTTAGAATTACAACAAAAAGAATATATTCGCAAAGAAAATTTGATGATTCAGACCGCAGATGGTCGAGAAGTTGTTGTTGAGTTTGTTAGTAATGTGTATCTGGAAAGTGGACAAAAATTAATCCAGTGCAACATTCGGGATATCACCGACCGCAAGCGATCAGAGGTTTACCAGGCCCTAATCGGTGAGGTGCTTGCTATACTCAACGAGTCAGGCGATTTTCATGATGCGATCCAGCGCGTTCTCAGCACCGTGAAGTCAGCAACAGGTCTTGACGCCGTTGGGATGCGACTGCAAAAGGGTGAGGACTTTCCTTATTATGCCCAGGATGGTTTTTTCGACGATTTTATCAGTGAGGAAAACGCGCTTGTCACCCGCACACCGGAAGGCGAGATCTATCGGAATTCTGACGGCAGCATCAGATTGGAATGCACTTGCGGGCTTGTGATTTCCGGCAAGACCGATCCGACCAATCCGTTGTTGACACCAGGCGGGAGCTGTTGGACGAACAATGCCGGCGAGGATCCGCAATTTGACCCGCAGAACCAATGCACCCACCAGGGTTATGCTTCAATAGCGCTGGTCCCTATCAGCAAAAACAAGGAGATTATCGGCATTCTGCAGCTAAACGACCGCAGGAAGGACCAGTTCAACCGTGATGCGATTAACACCTTGGAAGAAATCGAAGGGCATATCAGCGAAGCCCTGGCCCGCAAACATATGGAGGAATCATTGCGGGAGAGCGAGCAAAAAATGAACGATTTTTTAAACAACATAACCGACGTGATTTGGTCTGTGTCGCTGCCGGAGATGAACTTATTCTATGTGAGTCCCTCGGCGGAAAAAATGTATGGACTATCGGCAGAGGAGTTTGTAAAAAACCCTTCATTATGGCCGGAAGTCATCCATCCGGATGACCAGCATCTGGTAGAGAAGGCCTATGCTCAGCTGTATGAAAAAGGGGAAACAGTAATGGAGTGCCGCATTGTCCGGCCTGACGGAAGCATTGTCTGGATTTGTGACAAATTTCAACTTATCTATGACGAGAAACATGTGCCGATGAGAATTGAAGGGATTGCTTCTGATATTACCAGCCGCAAACAGGCGGAAGAATCACTTAAAAAAAGACTTAATGAGCTGGAATCGATTTATGCGATATCATCAACGCTGCGCACGGCTGAAACCCTTGATGAAATGCAAACACTCCTGCTGGGCGAGACTCTTAAAGTCCTTGATACCACATCCGGAGCGATCTGCCTCTATGATCCTGCTGAAGGACAATTAGGCTTTACGACTACCCGGGGTTGGGTTGGCTCACTGGATGATGTATTCCTGAAACCCGGGGAAGGGCTTGTGGGAGAAGTATTTGCTTCAGGAAAGGCACTGGCCTCCAGGGAGTATGCGAAAGATTCCCGGGTGAAATATCAAGGAAAGATGCCTGAGGGATGGGGCGGGGTGTGTCTTCCTTTACGGGCCGAAGCAGACGTTATGGGAGTCTTAGTTGTTTCAGTACCGCTTCCACGGGAAATTACCTCCGAAGAGCTAAAACTGCTCACTTCCCTGGCCGAGATGGCCGGGACAGCGGTCCACCGCATCAGTCTCTTTGAAAAAAACCTCCATCATCTGGAACAGCTACAGGCGTTGCGCAACATCGATATGGCTATTTCCGGCAGCCTGGATTTGCGCGTTACATTCAGGGTAATCCTGGACGAAGTGACCAGGATGTTAAACGTGGATGCTGCTGCCATTTTACGCCTTGATCCGCACACAGGAATGCTGAAATATGAAGCCTGGCGCGGATTTCGCATCGCTAACCCTGCAAAACTCAGCTTGAGCATAGGGGAAGGACTTGCAGGCCAGGCGGCTATGGATCGGAGATCAGTTCAAGTCGTAGACCTTCGTGATATTGAAGAGGAGCCGGTCCAGCTTCCGTTTCTGAAAAAGGAAGAGGCGCATAGTTATTACGCCGTACCCCTGATCAACAAAGGACGTGTTGAAGGCGTGCTGGAGATTTTCCACCGGGAACCTCTGGATGCAAGCAATGAATGGATGGAATTTTTGGAGACCCTGGCCGGACAAACTGCAATCGCCATCGATAACGCAGAACTGATTCATAATATGGCAAACACGAATTTAAAACTGACCCAGGCATATGACAAGACTCTTGCGGGTTGGGCCCGTGCTTTGGATTTAAGAGATAAAGACACTGAACACCACAGCCAGCGGGTGACTGAAATGACCGTTACAATAGCCAGGGTCATGGGGCTAAGCCAGGAAGAGCTGGTTCAAGTTCGCCGCGGTTCATTGCTCCACGACATTGGCAAGATGGGCATACCCGACAGTATCTTACTCAAACCCGGCCCATTAACAGATGAAGAATGGACAGTGATGCACCTTCATCCTGTATACGCTTTTGAAATGCTCTCACCCATTGAATACCTGCGCCCTGCGCTTGACATTCCTTACTGCCATCACGAAAAATGGGATGGTACGGGTTATCCCAGGGGGCTCAAGGGAGAGGAAATTCCAATATCGGCGCGCATTTTTGCCATTGCGGATGTGCATGACGCGCTCACCAGTGACCGACCCTACCGAAAAGCCTGGAGCAGGGAAAAAACCCTTGACCATATTCTCCAGGGGAGTGGCAGCCACTTCGATCCACAGGTAGTGGAACTGTTTTTAAAGGAGGTTGACATCATTGGATTTTAATGAAAAAAACCCACGCTTTGAAGAAAATATGAAGGATGAGTTGCAGCAAAAAGTGAATGCCTTGCAGAAAAGTGAAGCCAAGTTCAAAGCTTACATGGAAAAATCGCCCCTTGGTATTTTTGTGACAGATCATGAAGGACGTTACACTGGCGTAAACCGGGAAGCATGTCAAATGAGCGGTTATACAGAACCAGAGCTGTTGAATTTAAGCATAGCGGACTTTATTGCCCCGGAATTCCTGGAAAAAGGCCTGAAAATATTTGAAAGATTTCAGAAAGAAGGCTATGCAGAAGAAGACATTATGGTACGCAAAAAAAATGGTGAAACTTTCTGGATTAACTTTGCTGCTGTATGGATCGATCACCAGGCTGTTGCTTTTTGCCAGGACATCACTGAGCGAAAAGAAAAAGAAGAGCGAATTAAGGAACTAAACTGCCTCCACAATTTTTCGCTTCTGCTTCAAAAAGAAAACAACGACTTGGAAAAGATTATGGAGGAAACGGTTAAGCTTCTACCCCCTTCTTTTCAGTTTCCTGAAGATGTGGGTGCATGTATTACCTATAAAGGGCGTGAATTTAAAACACAAAACTATCAGCCAACCCACTGGAAAATTACTTCTCATTTAACATTAAACGACGAACAGACCGGGACCATAGAAGTATGCTACCATAAACCGCCTGTTCATGAGCAGGATGCTTTTCTGAAAGAAGAAAAATTGATGTTGGGAACGATCGCAGAGCATTTAAGCCGTGTGATAGAACAAATTCAGGCTGAAGAAGATCTGCAAAAAAGCAAAAACCTACTCTCGACAACGCTGTATTCCATTGGTGATGGTGTTATTGTTACCGATGCCCACGGAAAGATTACCCGGTTGAATCTCCAGGCAGAAAAGCTCACAGGTTGGATGACGGAAGAAGCGTTGGGGCGAGATGTGTCCGAAGTGTTTCATATTGTCAATGCAAATACAGGTGAACCAGTGCCTAACCCTGTATACAATGTGATTAATAGCGGGAGAACACACAGCCTGACAAACAATACCATGCTTGTTGCCCGTGCTGGAACAAAGTGCCATATCGCCGACAGTGCAGCTCCTATTCGGGATGATGAAGAGAATTTGATGGGCGTGGTCATGGTTTTTTCTGATGTAAACGATCGAAAGTATGCGGAAGAGTCTTTAAAATACCAATTCCGTTTTGAAAAGATGTTAGCCGATATATCCAGTGTTTTTGCAACGCAATCTTCAGATCAATTAGAGCAGAGTATTAACTATGCTTTGGAGCAGGTTGGCAAATTCTTTCAGGTTGAACGAAGCTATGTGTTTCAGTTTTCTGATGATGGAAAGCAAGTAAGCAACACTTACGAATGGTGTGCAGAAGGAGCTGAAACACTAATGGATACTTTACAAAACATTCCCATAGAGGCGTTCCCCTGGTGGGCACAGCAGATTATAAACAAAAAAAATGTTATTATTCCGGATGTGGACAGCCTTCCACCTGAGGCAGAAGCAGTAAAGAAATTACTTAAGTCTCAGGCTGTGCGTTCTCTTTTATCAATACCAATGATAAACAACGGAATTGTTTTTGGTTTTCTTGGTATTGACGCTTTGAAAGAGAAAAATAATTGGACAGAAAACCAGGTTATGCTTTTAACGGTTGTGACAGAATTGACGTCAAATACCTATTCAAAAAACATGATAGAAGAAAAAGTACACTATAATAGTTTGCACGACAGCCTCACAGGCCTTTATAACCGGTTTTTCCTGGAAAATGAAATGGAGAGATTGGATACTGAAAGGCAGTTGCCGATTGGCATCATGATGTTTGATTTAAACGGCTTCAAAATGGTTAACGATACTTTCGGACACGATGTTGGCGATGAAATGTTAAAGCAAACGGCCGAAATATTTAGAAACTCCTTTCGTAGGGAAGATCTCATTGCCCGATGGGGAGGAGATGAATTTGTTATTTTTCTGCCGCAAATCACAGAAGAAGATGTAAAAGCCATATGTCAAAGGATTGATGAAAAATGCAAAAAATACGTTGTCAAAGATATACCCATTTCCATGGCCATGGGTTATGCAATTAAGGACACTGCAAATAAGGATCTGGCAGAAATGCTAAAAGAAGCTGAAGAGAATATGTACAAACATAAATCTGCAGAAAGTCAGCGGGCAAAAAGTACAGTGCTGAATGTAAGGCTAAACAAATTAGAATCAAAAATCTTTGAGACAGAAGCTCATTATTCAATCATGCAGAATGTAGCTCACAGAATTGGTAAGAAAAAAGGGCTTTCTCAATCAGAACTTGAAAAGTTGAATAAATTGATTTCAATGCACGATATAGGTAAAATAAAAATACCTGAAGAGATATTGACCAAGAAAGGTCCGCTTACAGCTAAAGAATGGAAAATTGTTAAGAAGCACCCTGAAACAGGGTACATGATTGCACGTGCCACGGAAGAGTTTGCCCAGGTGGCGGAAGATATACTAAGTCATCGTGAACACTGGGATGGTTCAGGATACCCACAGGGGTTAAAGGGGAATGAAATACCGTTACTGGCAAGGATCACGGCCATTGCTGATGCCTATGAAGTAATGAGTGCTGGGAGAGCGTACAAAAAAGCCTTACCTAAGCGTGATGTCATCACTGAGTTGAAGAGGTGTGCCGGTTCTCAGTTTGATCCCGAATTAATTGAAATCTTTCTTCATTTTTTGGAACAAGAGCTCAAAGAAAGTGATTTAACCCGCCCCTCCTCTTAACAAGGCGCATCAAGGTGGGTTGTTCTCCTGTCTGTTAAAAAATTGCAGTTCGATTTACATACTGGCATCTCGCCTTCATTAAGGAGACGGGTTTTTTTGTAAAAAGTTATTTATATTTCGAAAAAGGATATATATTTATTGATAAACAATATATATCATGGTAAAATAAAGTATCAATTTATGAGAGGTGTTTATGGTGAAAAGGGAAACGATTTTTTTAAAAATGGCAGTTGTGTTTATTGGTATTCCCATTTTGGCGTTATGTGTCCTTATATTAACATGGATTATAAGGGATGCAGCAACCAGCAGCACAAGAATGGCCACTGTATTGTACGGGATCTTAGCCGTCATGGTTGTTTCAGCCATACCTTTCTTTATGGCCCTATACCAAGCAATTAAGCTACTGAATTTAATTGATCTGAACAATGCTTTTTCTGATTTATCTGTTATAGCCCTGAAAAACATTAAGCATTATGCAGCCGCCATCAGCGGCCTTTATGTGCTGAACATGCCTTTCTTCTTCATTGTGGGTGAAATCGATGATGCGCCTGGTGTTATTTTGGTAGGCATGGTCTTTGTTTTTGCACCATTGGTGATCTCAGTCTTTGCAGCTATGCTGCAAAAGTTGTTACAAAATGCTATCGAAATCAAACAAGACAATGATCTGACGATTTGAGGTGAATACAATGGCAATTATCATTAACCTTGATGTGATGCTGGCCAAACGTAAAATGAGTGTTACTGAGCTTTCGGAACGGGTGGGAATCACCATGGCCAATATTTCCATCTTAAAGAACGGAAAGGCAAAAGCCATAAGGTTTTCAACCCTTGAAGCCGTTTGTAAAGCCCTGGATTGCCAGCCAGGGGATATTCTTGAATATAAAGATTCTGAAATGGTATGAAGGTATTTCCATAATGATCAATGATCTTTAAAGGAAATGTTTCGGGGTATGAGATAATTACCGGCACTAAAACTGTAATGGAGGTTATCTCATGAAGCAAATTTCGAAAAAAGTGTTGATAATTGTCTTAATTGTTGTTCTGTTAATAGGTTGGTTTGGCATCCGTTTTCTGATTCCAAGGATGATGTTCAACCCCAATGACCCTGCCTTAGAACAAGGCAATCAAGAAAATGAAGAGAACCAAGACACGCCAGACAATGAAAACAGTTCACCTGCGGTGAATGGAGAAGACTCGCCAGCCACTGACGCAGAGGGAGAAAAGTTGTCCTTCGATGAAATGGAAATGGAAATAACAGTATTGGCAGAAAACCTGGAAGTACCCTGGGAGATTATTCCTTTGCATGAGGAAGATGATTGGATGATTATCCAACGGAATGGCGAGGTAATCTCTTTAAAATCAGGAGAACTATTCACTGTTGATGGGGTTAGTTCCATTGGTGAAGGTGGTTTGCTTGGCGTTACACTTCATCCTGATTATAATGGGAATCGACAGGTTTATTTTTACTACACAACACGGAAAAACACTGGTTTGGTAAACCGTGTGGTTAGGTATGAGTTCCGAAATGATACGTTGTCCAATGAAACCATTATCGTTGACGACATACCCGGGAACTCCAACCATAACGGTGGCCGTATCGCTTTTGGACCAGACGGATACCTTTATATAACGACAGGAGACGCAGGAGATCCCCAATTATCCCAACAGACAGACTCTTTGGCAGGAAAAATTCTCAGGTTAACAGAAAATGGGGAAGTACCTGCCGATAATCCTTTTTCCGGCAACCCTGTTTATTCCTATGGACATCGAAACCCACAAGGTTTGGTGTGGCATCCTGTGACAGGAGAGCTTTACGCCAGCGAACACGGGCCACGTTCCATGGATGAGGTTAACCTGATTCAATCGGGCCAAAATTATGGATGGCCCGAGGTAACCTGTAACCAGGCGCCAACTGAATATGAAGACCCCATTGCCTGCTATAGTGACTTTACCATGGCACCCTCAGGGATCGACTTTGTAGACATGGAAGCTTTGGAGGGAACACATCTTTTGGTAGCAGGGCTTCGCGGCAACCAAGTACGGCATCTTTCTTTAAACAAAGAGGGGACGCCTATCACACAAGAACCTTTGTTTACTGAGTATGGCCGTATACGGTCCGTTCGGTATTATGAAGGAGCCATTTATTTAATTACCAACAATCGGGATGGTCGCGGCACGCCTATTGATACTGATGACCGGATGATAAAAGTCACCCTTCGCCAGTAAGGAATGCATAACCATATACCTCTCAACCGGAAGCGGAATCTTTCGAATGAGAGTTTTTATTTGTGGAGATCTTGGCAGAATTTCGCTATAATGAAATTGTGCGCATGTACACTTTATTGTGGTTCTTGAAAGGTTTTTAGTGTAAGAATATGTGTTGTTACGGCAGCACCTATGATGATAAGAAGTATGCTGATCAATGTTTTGTTAACGAGATACATTGAGAGCAGCAATGAAGGCCAGAGCATGCTAAGTGCAACAATTTTGGCGCTTTTTTTCACGGCTCGGTGTTCTAAATAGTGGTATATGTACGATCCGAAGATGCGGTGATGTATCAACCAGTGGTACAATGTATCTGAACTCCGTATAAAACAGTAGGCAGACAGCAGAAAAAATGGTGTTGTGGGTAAGATGGGCAGTATGATACCGATGGATCCCAGTGCCAAGGAAATAAATCCACCAATGATTAGTATATATTTTTTAAAGGAATTCATGGGGTACCACCGCCTTGCTGTTTGTGATAAAAACGAGTAAAGCATTAATGCATCCTGTTTATGAACATGAATGATTATAACGTTTTTAAAGTTATACTGCAAGTGAAGGAACAAAAAGGGTTGAAATGTTATAAAGAGGAATGTGAAAGTGAAGGGATTGCTAAAAAAGGGAGGACTGAGAATGACATTAAAGATTGAGAGTATTAATGTCCGTCACATTCAACTGAGTAACTGTACCGTCATGGAGGGTCAAACGCTAAAAGTCAATACGGAGGCTTTGAAAACTATACTGTTGGAAGATCCCCGTGTTGCTGATGTGACCTTTGACATTACGCAGCCGGGCGATTCAGTGCGCATACTGCCTGTAAAAGACGTGATTGAACCCAGGGCCAAAGCTGACGGTGGCGGATTTCCCGGCATCGTTGGTGACATGGAAGGTACCGGTTCTGGCATCACCCGTGCTTTAAGAGGCTGTGCGGTGGTAACGACAGGTCCCATTGTGGGTTTTCAGGAAGGTATTATCGACATGACAGGGCTTGGTGCCCAATATACACCCTTTTCACAATTAAACCTGCTGGTGGTGCACGTGACCAAGGCTGAATGGGTGGCACCCCATGAACACGAGGCAGCTGTTCGAGAAGCGGGGGTAAAGGCAGCTCATTACCTGGCGGCGGAAACGGTTTCACACACTCCTGATGCTGTTGAGCAACTTAAATGGGATTCTTTAACGATAAATAATGGTCAATTCCCTGAACTGCCAAAAGTTATGGTGGTTTACCCCTGTATGAGCCAGGGGCTGCTTCATGACACTTATTTCTACGGGCTTGACAGTAAAAGAATCATCCCCACACTGATCTCACCCCTGGACGTTTTTGACGGGGCACTGGTAAGTGGCAATTGCGTGTCACCTGGTTCCAAAACCACCACCTGGCATCACCAGAACAATGCGTTGCTGAAAGAGTGTTTCAAGCGTCATGGAAAAGAGATCAACTTTATCGGTGTTGTGCTGACGCCGCTGCATGTCACCTTGGCAGAAAAAATTAGAAATGCAGAAATCACAGGCACCTTGGTGGAAATGATGGGGGCTGAAGGTGTGGTTCAATCACAGGAAGGCTTTGGAAACCCAACGACAGATTTGATGATGGTGTGCAAGCAATTGGAGAAAAGAGGCATTAAAACCGTCTTAATCAGCAATGAAGATGCAGGGGTGGATGGAAGGTCGGAATCTTTGCCTGACGGGACGGTAGAGGCAAATGCAATGATTTCCACGGGGAACAGTAACGCCACAATCCTTTTACCACCCATGGATAAAACCATCGGTGATCTTGTTTCCATTGAGCGCATCACAGGGGGCTTCTCCGGTTCCATACAGACTGACGGCAGTCTTTTGGTGGAAATTCATGGCATAATGGGAAGTCATAACCTACAGGGCACGGGAACGCTCAGTGCCATAACCAGGTAAGGAGGAGGATGATAACATGGGTAAAAAACGGGTCGTCTATTATACTAACCAGTTTTTCGGACAGGTTGGTGGTGAAGAAATGACAAATCAACCTCCAATCATAAAAGAAGGGCCTGTTGGTCCTGGTACTGAAATTCATAGAAGGTTAATTAACGCAGAAATTGTAGCCTCCGTTATTTGCGGAGACAATTATTATAGTGAACACATGAGTGAAGCGAAAAGGGTCATTGAAAAACAGCTGATTCAGCTAAAGCCGGACATGGTGATTGCTGGCCCGGCCTTTAACGCAGGCAGGTTGGGCATGGCGTGTGGTGATGTCTGTGCAACGGCATCAGAATCATTTAACATTCCAACGTTAACTGGCATGTACGAAGAAAATCCTGCCGTGAATTTGTACCGTCATCAGACCTATATGGTTAAATCGGGCAAATCCGCAGCATCCATGAAGAAAGCCCTTGATGTGATGGTTGATTTGGCAAACAAGCTGCTGTCAGATGAATCTGAGGATGACATTTTCCAGAACCCGGGCATGGCAGAAAAGTTATTTTCAAAAGGGATTAGGGTAAATGTGTTCAAAGAAAAAACAGGCGCAGAACGGGCCCTGGACATGTTGCTGGCCAAATTAAAGGGTGAGCCATACGAAACAGAAATACCCTTACCCACCTATGACCGGGTTGAAGCTGCTCCTGGCGTTGCTGATTTGTCAAAAGCAGTCGTGGCGTTGGTGACTTCAGGGGGCATTGTGCCGGAGCATAATCCGGACAGGCTGCCGGCGGCCACGGCCAAACACTATTGTGTTTATGATATCTCTGGCATTAACGCTTTGCAGGCCGGCGAATATGAATCGGTACATGCCGGCTATGACCCGGTGGCGGCCAATAAAAACCCCAACCGGATTGTGCCCATCGATTTGATGCGTTACTTGGAAGAAGAAGGCAGAATCGGAAAGCTCTATGATAAATTTTATTCCACCACAGGTAATTCAACATCCGTTGCCGATGCCACACGAATGGGGAAAGAGATTGCTGCTGACTTGAAGAAGAACCAGGTAGATGCGGTAATCATGACCAGTACCTGAGGCACCTGCACACGTTGCGGAGCAACGATAGTCAAAGAAATTGAACGTGTGGGCATTCCGGCTGTGCAGATTTGCACCATCACCCCTATTGCTAAGACGGTGGGAGCTGTCCGCATTGTGCCGGGCGTAGCCATCCCGCACCCTGTTGGTGATCCGTCACTAAGCAACGAAAAAGAGGATGAATTGCGCACGTCCCTGTTAAACGAGGCGCTGGAACAGTTAACGTCGGTGCCACAGGCATAGTCATTATATAAAAGAGGCCATCATCTGGAAACGGGTTTATTTCTGGCGTTGGTTTTGTTCCAAACACCCAAGTGAGTAATAGAAGGGAGGGGTGAGCATGAAAGTAAAACTTATTTATAATGCCCATACGGGACAAGGGATATTTCCCATGTATTTAGATTACGTTATCCAGCGGTTTCAAGAAAAAGGGTACGAAATTGAACCGTTTAGAACATCAACACCTGACACAATTGAAGGCATGATGAAAAACCTTCAACCTAATAATTACAAAAAGATTTTAGTTGCGGGTAGTGACGGTATAATTAATCAAGTGGTGAATGCGATGGTTAAATACAATGTTCAATTACCTCTTGGCATTTATCCAGTTGGGACAGTTAACGATTTTGCCAGCTATTTCAATTTTCCGAAAAGTATTGAAGAAATGACATATATCTTACTACAGGACAATTACACTTTGGCAGACGTTGGTATTGTAAATGACAAGCGCTTTATTAATGTTGTAAGTTTTGGCATTTTAACTGATATTAGCCAAAAAACGTCACTATTTGGTAAGAAGAATTTCGGAGTGTTCGCTTATTACCTAAATGCATTGACTGAAATACCCAACGTATCACCTATAAACATTACAATTAAGGCCGCAGAACTGAGTGGTGCAGAGCAAAAAAACGTTTTCTCTGGAGAAGCGTTACTGGTTCTTATTCTGAATGGTACCTCAGCGGGCGGGTTTAACCATTTAGCCCCGTCAGCGTCTGTCAATGATTCGTTGTTGGAAGTGCTCGTGTTTAAAGACTGCTATGTTCATGAGTTGTTAGTATTACTGGCTGAAGCACAAGCGGGTCATCACATTGAAAGTAAACATGTGGTCTATTTTCAAGCGTCAAACCTGGTCATTGAAAGTGACCAACCGTTACCAACAGAGATTGACGGTGAAACAGGTCCGGACTTTCCATTAAATGTTGGCATTTGTCCAACACAATTACGTGTTTTGACACGTAACAACGGTGAGGTTGCAACCAGGAAACACCATCACGAAATCGACATTAAAGAAGTGAAACAAATGCTGGAAGGGTTAAGTAAAGCCATAACCTTACGAACAACAGGCCTGCCAACAGGGGTCGTTTCAAGGGATATGTTAAGTAACGTTGGGTCATTAATAAAAGATTTACCGCGTCATGATGCGTTGTTTTATAAAAACATGCGGGCACTAAACGAGGAATATTTTCTAACAGCTGAACAAACACTGAACAACGGATACTTATACCTTGTCTTATCCAGTACAGGCAGTGCGGCGGCTGAAGCGATTGCTACTGCTACACAAAAACCATACTCACACGTTTCATTATCATTTGATGAAGACTTAAAAACCCTTATATCATACAATGGTGGTGATGGTGTACATTTTCCAGGGTTAAATGCTGAAGCACTGGACTCGTTTTATAAGAAAGAAACAGCCCATTTGATTATATACAAGATGGTATGTGGTTATGAAGCAAAAAAGAATGTGTTAGATGAAATCCGTAAAATAAACGATGAAGGTAGTTCGTACAATGTGTTAGGATTATTTGCACCTTATTCACACCGTAACAATATTATGGTATGTTCTCAATTTGTCTATGCTATGTTGCAACGAGTAGGTCTCGCTTATTTTGATAAAAAGCCGGAACAGGTCAGACCAATGGATTTTATTGAACTTGATTATGAAAGAAGGCTTCATTATTGTTGCAAACATCTTGTAAAAGATTTAGTCGGTAAAAGAAACAACGATCTGTCTTTATCCGAGTAGACAAGTCTTATTGACTAACTGGCTTTTTTTTGCTCGTCCATTGTTTGAAGTAGTATGGCCTTGGCGTCACCCACCAGGTAAAGTGAACCTGTGATCACTAAAATTTCTTCCAGGGTTGTTTCTGCCACTGCAGTTTGAACAGCTTCTGTCATATCTTCAATCGCGTGAACATCTTTTCCAAAGAGTTGAATTTTTTCTGCCAGGTTGACAGGGTCCACTGCTTTTGGATTGTGAGCCCTTGTGAAATAAAACTTGTTACCAAGTGGAGCCAGTTTATTGATCACACCATCTGTGTCTTTGTTGTTCAGCATGCCAATGACAAAGTTTATTTTCCTGTCTGGGAAGTTTTCAAGAAGAAATGTATGCAGAATATTCGCACCCTGCAAATTGTGAGCACCATCAATAATAATCATGGGTAGCTGGCTGACCACCTCTAGCCGGCCTGCCCAAAAACTTTGCTGTAAACCTGACCTTAACGCATCATCGCTGATGTCGAGAATGCCTTTATCTCGAAGTACCAATAAAGTAAGAAGAGCCAGGGATGCATTGTTCACTTGATGAACACCCATCATGCGAATTTTGATTTCTACCATGGGATAGATCGGATTAGAAAAGTTAAAAATCTGTTCATTCAAGTCAGCCTGAAGTGGTTGTATGTGGTTTGGCTCAAGGCAATAGGCTTGTGCGTTATGTGCAGTGGCAGTTTGTCTGATCACGATGTCAGCTTCGGGCAGCTGGTGGTGAAAAATAACAGGGTTACCTTCCTTGATAATGCCTGCTTTATGGACTGCGATGCCGGATAGCTCTGCACCAAGAATGTCAACATGGTCTATGTCAATAGGAGTGATCACTGAGGCCAGGGGATGGTCGATGACGTTAGTGGCGTCTTCCAATCCCCCCAGCCCAACTTCCAACACAACAGCATCCAACAACATTCTGTCAAAGTAGACAAAACCGATCAATGTCATCCAATCAAACATGGCAGGATAAGGGCATTGATCTTCTGTCACGAGGGGCATAACCATAGCTTTAACTTGTTCAAAAATGGAGACAAAATCATCCTCACTGATGTTAACGCCATTGACGCGGATTCGTTCAGTGTAACAATGCATATGCGGGGAGGTAAACAAGCCTGTACGATATCCCTGTGCTATGAGCATACTGGCCAAATGAGAAGATGTGGAACCCTTGCCATTGGTTCCGGCCACATGTATAACTTTTAAACGTTCATGCGGGCTGCCCAGTTGTTGCAGAATAAATTTCATGGTGTGTAAGTTCAATCGGGTGCCAAATGCATGGGAAAACTCGATAAATTCAATGGCAGCAGTAAAGCTCATACAAAACCTCCTCTTATTATTAATTTTATAATAGAACAGATTAATTATAAGCGCTGCTAAGGCATTCTGCAATCTATTTTTTCATGAATGCATATCTTTTTTATACCTTAAATTGCAATATTAAATGCAACAACTCGAGAAATCCGGTTTTAATATAGTTCCAACCCTTACCCACCAATCAACAGGTGGATGAGATGGTGTCAAGGGTGCACTTCCCCTTGATGCCATGAGGCCACCTGTTACAATC
>JAGXHW010000017.1 GCA_024635995.1 Clostridiaceae bacterium | reverse complement strand
GGCAGCGTCAGATGTGTATAAGAGACAGAGGATGTGCTGATCCTCCTGGACAGCCTGACCCGCCTGGCCCGAGCTTATAATCTGGTGGTGCCTGCCTCAGGGCGCACACTGTCAGGCGGCCTTGATCCGGCAGCATTGCATCCTCCCAAGAAATTCTTTGGAGCCGCCCGAAAACTGGAAAACGCCGGCAGTCTCACCATCATGGCCACGGCTTTGGTGGACACAGGCAGCCGCATGGACGATGTTATTTACGAAGAATTCAAAGGGACAGGGAACATGGAACTGCACCTGGACCGAAAGCTATCGGAGAAACGCATTTTTCCCGCCGTGGACATCAACCGTTCCGGTACCCGCCGGGAAGAACTCTTGCTCAGCCAGGCTGAACTGGAAACCATTTGGCGCATCCGCCGGGCATTGGGCAACAGCTCCACCCAGGATGTGACGGAGACCATCACCCAAATGTTGTCAGAGACCAAAACCAACCAAGAGTTCATTGATGTGGCGGGTAAAAAGCTTTTATAGTGAAAAGACCCGTGAGGGTTGGCGTGAGGGTTGGTGTTAGGCTGGTGTATGGTGGGTGCAAGGTTTTACTTGCGCACATTTACCGCCTATGCTATAATGGAAACGTTCTTTTCATGACAAAAAGAAAGGAACGCTCATACCAGAGAAACCCTGCGGCAAACACCGCTGGCAACAGTTGAAGCATGAATGGGAAAGAGGTGAAGGTAATGAAAGAAGGCATCCATCCTGAATACAAACTAGTAGATGTGCATTGTGCATGCGGTAATGAGTTTAAAACCGGATCCACAAAGGACGAGATTCGCGTTGAGATTTGTTCTGAGTGTCATCCTTTTTATTCCGGTAAGCAAAAGACCATGGAAAAAGGCGGACGTGTGGAAAAATTCAAGAAAAAATATGGTGTATAAAAAACAGGAACCTGTTGCCCACAGTTTTGGGATCCAGGTTCTTTTTTTTATGCAAAAGCGACGATTTATATTCATTACATAAAACGGACGCCCTCATCAATGATGATACGACGCCCGTTTATTCATAATAGATTCGGAAGTAGGTATGCCAGTCTCCTAAAGACCTTGGTGGGAGTGCGTGTTCTGTGTTCATAAACCAACGCCTTTCCACAAAATTTGGAAAACAAGTTTTCCAGGTTCTTCTTTCATTCGGTGTTGCCTGACTACTCTTTACTACTTGTTTACTGCTCTTGATGTCCACAGAGTCTGACAGGGATCTACCGGAATCTATTGTATTGATAGTATACCACCTGTTTTTTTTCTTAAACATGGTTTACAACAATATTTTTGTTGACAGAAGAGAATGTCTTGGTAGTTGATCACCGGAAAAAAGAGTCCTTAGAAGACTGTTTCCAGGGTGTGCATGGCTTTTCTATGGTATAATGAAGCCATTGAAGCGATAAAACATGGAGAGAGGGAGCAGCTATGAAAAGAGACCTGGTCGTTGTTGGTGGAGGCCCTGCGGGGTATCACTGCGCCTTGCAAAGTGCCAGATTGGGACTAAAGCCCTTATTGATAGAGAAAGATGTTTTGGGAGGCACAGGCCTCCGCTGGGGATGTCTGCCTGTTAAGTGTCTGATGGATAGTATTCGAAACCGGAAAAGCAATCTGCCCCGGGAAGGAAACGGCAGCCTCTCTGGAAAACTTTTGACAGGGGAGTGGGGAAAAGCTTTATTTGCGGAGTGTGGCAGTGTCATGCAGGAAAACAGTCGGCGCATGGAACAAAGTCTGAAAGAGGCCGGTGTGGAGATCTTGTATGGGAACCTGAATCTGATCAATGACCACACCCTTGTAGTGAAGAGTGAAACCATCAACTTTGAACGCCTGGTGTTGGCAACTGGTACGGAAGCTGCCCCACCCCAGGGTGTCACCCCGGATGGCCATCGGATCATCACTCACCGTGAAGCGGTGAACCTGACAAAAATACCGGAATCCCTGGTGATTTTGGGAGGCGACGTTGAGGGACTGGAATTTGCTTCCCTCTTTTCTGAAGTGGGAACAAAAGTCACTGTGCTGGAGATGCAGCCTGAGATGTTGGCAGGTTTTGATGATGATTTAACCCGACCACTGTTTCAGCGGCTGAAGGCCAATGGTGTGCAACTGCAAACCGGTGCCAGGGTGGATGAGGTGCAAACCACTGACACCGGTGTGAAAGTGGCTACCTCAAATGGAAAAATGTACATAGCGGAGAAAGCCATGGTGGCCATGGCCCGACGACCGGTGGTGCCGGAGGGGCTGGAAAATATTGGTTTATCCCTGGAAAATGGCAGAATACCCGTCAATGACCAGTGTGCCACAATTCGATCCCATGTCTACTGCATCGGTGACTTGAACGGCCGGATGGAAATGGCCCACACAGCCTTGCAACAGGGCATTTTTCTAGCGGAACACCTGGCAACGGGCCGGGACATGGTCTGGGATTACAGCACCATGCCCTGGGCTATTTTTGCCCTGCCCCAATGCGGTGGTGCCGGTGCCCAGGAAAAGAATTTGATGGAACAGAATATCCCTTACCGAAAATCCCAGGTGTACTGGAAAGATACCTGGCGGGGCGTTGGCCAACAGGAAGCCCAGGGTTTCCTGAAAGTGCTGGCCAGCGATGAAGGTATCATTTTGGGCATCTGGCTGACAGGGGAGAACATTAGCGAAATGGCTGCCCTGGCCGGGTTTGTGGTGGACCGTAAAACCACCCTGGAACAGGTGAAACAACAGCTGTGGGTGCATCCTACATTAACGGAAGCATTGTTGCAGGCTGTACTTCAGCTGACGTAGCCATAGGAGGAATGTAGCATGACACGACAGGAGTGGATCCACCAGGCGGTTGAACAGTTGAAAAAAGTGAACAACCAAACCCCGCGGCTGGACGCCGAGGTGCTGCTGGCCCTTGTCCTTGGCCTGGAACGGTTGAAATTACATATGTACCCAGAAGTGGACGTAAACCATCAATCGGCAGAGATGTTTCAGGCCTTTGTCCAGCGAAGGGTCCTGGGGGAACCGGTGGCCTATTTGACTGGCGCCCAGGAATTCATGGGCTTGGATTTTGCAGTTTCCCCTGATGTTCTGATTCCCCGGCCGGACACGGAACTGCTAGTGGAAAGTGTGCTGGAATACCTGCAGGAAGAGAGGAAGAAAGATTTTGACCAGGGTATGTCGCAGGCGACAGATTTGAAAGACCCATTGCAAACCCAGGAATTAGGCAGCAGAAGCAGGAAAACCTGGCTGGCCGCTGACATCGGTACCGGCAGCGGCTGCATTGCCATAAGCCTGGCTGTGCTTTTTCCTACTTTAACCATCATGGCTGTTGACCTTTCCCGGGAGGCACTGAAGGTAGCCGGTGAAAACACTGTTCGTCACCAGGTACAAGACCGGGTGCTGCTTTGTCATGGAGATCTGCTGGAGCCGGTCAGGGAATGGACAGACAAAGGGATGCTGCTGGATGTGATTGTCTCCAACCCTCCCTATATCACCGAAGAGGAAATGACCCAATTGGATGCTTCTGTGGCCCACTACGAACCTCACAGCGCCTTGGCAGGAGGCCGGGAAGGGCTTGATTTCTATCGTCGCCTGACAGAAGAAGCGCCCCAATTCCTTCGGGTGGGAGGGCTGCTGGCCCTGGAAATTGGTCATGAGCAGGGAGAGGCAGTGGCTGCTCTGATGAAACAGCAGGGGTTCGGTCAGGTACGTATATTAAAAGACCTGGCAGGTTATGACCGGGTTGTGTTAGGTCAGCAATAAACGGATGAAACGGATGAAACGGACGAATGGAAGAGAAAGTTTTCGCGGTGGTAGTCAACGGATAAACAGTAGTGGATTAACCACTCTATTTTTGATATAATATTTTGATGGGAACAATTATGGATACAGAATCCTGCTTATTCTCGAATAGGCACGTATTCGTGTAAATACTATTAATAAATGTGACAAAAGCAGGTTATGACCTTTCGATGATAAGAGGCTGAAACCAGCGTAAAAGATAAGGAATAGGTGATGAAGTGTGCTTGAAAAACTGGCATTTTTAGAAGACAAATACGAAGACCTGGGCAGTCAGCTCAGTGACCCTGAGGTAATCAACCAACAGGACCTGTGGCAGAAACTGATCAAGGAACACGCTGAGCTGGAGGTTATTGTCAGCTGTTACCGAGAATACCAGGAGACCAGAAAAGCCATTGAAGAAACCCGGGAAATCATGTACGACAAGTCCATGGAGGATGAATTGCGGGATATGGCCAAAGTTGAACTGGAGGAACTGGAGGAAAAAGAAGTGGAACTGGAAGAAAAGCTCCACTTACTCATGTTGCCCAAGGACCCCAACGACGACAAGAACGTTATTGTGGAAATTCGTGCCGGCACCGGCGGCGATGAAGCCGGTCTTTTTGCGGCAGATTTATTCCGTATGTACACTAAATATGCAGAGGCCCGTAATTGGAAAGTGGATATGATGAGTGCAAGTGAAAGCGGTATTGGCGGGTATAAAGAAGTCATCTTCATGATCAGGGGCAAGGGCGCTTACTCACGGATGAAGTTTGAAAGCGGCACCCACCGGGTGCAGCGAATTCCCACCACAGAGTCCGGCGGCCGGATTCACACCTCCGCAGCCACAGTGGCTGTGTTACCCGAGGTGGATGACGTGGAGCTTGTACTGAGCCCCAACGACGTGCGCATTGACGTATTCCGGGCTTCCGGCCACGGCGGCCAGAGTGTTAACACCACCGACTCGGCGGTGCGAATCACTCATTTGGAAACAGGTTTATCGGTGTCCTGCCAGGATGAAAAATCCCAGCTAAAGAACAAAGACAAAGCTATGAAAATTCTAAGGGCCCGTTTATTTGACCAGATGGTACACGACCAGCAGCAGGCTATTGCCGCTGATCGTAAGAGCCAGGTGGGTTCCGGTGACCGAAGTGAACGGATTCGGACCTACAACTATCCCCAGGGACGGGTGAGTGACCACCGCATCAACATGACCCTTTACCAATTGGATGCCTTTCTGCAGGGCGATATGGACCAGATGATCGATGCCCTTATCACCACAGACCAGGCAGAAAAAATGCAGTCAATGGAACAGGTATAACACACCAAAAAGAGGCAAGGGGACGGTTCTCCTGCCTCTTTTTGACGGAGAGGAGGCGCTTCATTGAAAGAAGTGAACAAAAATACATTGGTTGTCCAGTTGAATAGCCAGTCTTTCACTGACGAGGAATTAATACCTTTTGCCCGCATGCTGGCGGAAGGGAAAACCGTGGCCTTTCCCACGGAAACCGTCTATGGCCTTGGGGCAGATGCCACCAACCCTGCAGCCTTGTCTGCCATCTTTGAAGCAAAGGGCAGGCCCTCCGACAACCCGTTGATTGTTCATGTGGCGGAAAAAAACCATGTGGAACAGCTTACGGTTGGCATTACCCCCTTGGCTGAAATCCTTATGGCCCATTTTTGGCCGGGACCCCTGACCATCATTCTGAAAAAAGCAGCCATGGTACCGGATATTGTTACCGCAGGCCTGGACACGGTGGCCCTGCGCATGCCGGCCCATCCACTGGCACGGCGGCTCATTGCCCTGTCAGGCGTACCTGTGGCAGCTCCCAGTGCCAATCGTTCGGGCAAGCCAAGCCCCACCCTGGGTGCCCATGTCATCGCCGACCTACAGGGTCGTGTTGATGCCATTATCGACGGTGGTCCCTGTGAGGTAGGCTTGGAATCAACGGTGGTTGACGCCACGGGCACTGTGCCTGTGATCCTTCGTCCCGGCGGCGTGACCCGTGAGATGCTGGAATTGGTGGTACCGGTGGTGGAATTGGACCCCAGCCTTGTAACATCACAAGGAGAAACCCATGGAGCGACACCCCGGTCACCGGGAATGAAATACACTCATTATGCACCCAAGGCCCGTATGATCATTGCCGCACCAAAACAACCGGTGGATGTTTCCGGGTTATCCGCCGAAGACGCCCTCACCGCCTCTTGTGAAGCAGCTGCGGAAGCCATGGTAGGCCTGTGCCAAAAATACCATATCCAGGAAACCCTCATTGGCATGTTGTGTGCCGATGAGACAGCGGTGTTGTTGCGTAAGCTCATTGCGAAAAAAACAGCAGATAGGGAAGACGGTTCCTGTCTTCCACTGATCAAGGAAATGGGAAGCTTTTCAAGGCCTGACGTCCTGGCTTCTACTTTGTTTCAAAAACTGCGGGAATTTGACAATGAGCCTGTTACCTTGATCATCGCCCAGCGACTGCCGGAAACAGCTATGGGATTTGCCCTGATGAACCGCATGATGAAGGCCGCTGGCTACCGGGAAGAAAGTGTTGACTAAATGAAAAAAACCTGGTTTGCAGACCGGGATTTCGGTACAATAGAGATGAAGGTGAGATGAACCGTGAAAACCGTTTTGTTTGTTTGCACAGGCAATACCTGCCGCAGTCCCATGGCCCAGGTGATGTTGCAACAAATGCTCAAAGATGAGGGTGTCGGCGAAGACGAGGTGAAAGTGACTTCCGCAGGCCTTTATGCAAACAACGGAGAGCCGGCCACGACCCAGGCTGTGCAGGCCATGGAAATGCGCGGACTTTCCCTGGCATCTCACCGAAGCTGCCGACTGACCCCCAGGATCATTGATGAGGCGTTCCTGATCCTGGGCATGACGGATGAGCATAAGCAGGCAGTGCTGATGCTGGATGCGGCCGCATCGGATAAAGTGTTTTCACTGGGAGAGTATGCACCCAATCCTGGAGGTGGTTCATGGCAGCAAGTGCCGGACCCCTTTGGACAGTCGTTGGCCGTGTATGTGAAAACGGCGGATGCCATGGGGGCAATGCTGATCCAGGTCGTGAAGAAGCTGAAGAAAGAAAGGACGGTGGAGGAAAGATGAAAATTGCCATTGGAAGTGATCATGGCGGTTATGTACTGAAAGAATTCATTTACCAGTATTTGCTGGAAGAGGGATACGAGGTGACAGACTTTGGCACCCATGACGAAGAGTCCTGCGATTACCCGGTGTACGCCCAAAAAGTGGCGGAAGCAGTGTCTGCAGGTAAGTATCAGCGGGGCATTCTGCTTTGCGGCACAGGCATCGGCGTTTCCATTGCCGCTAATAAGGTACCGGGCATTCGATGTGCCCTGGTGTCTGACTGCTATTCAGCGCGTTCCACCCGACAGCACAATGACAGTAACGTACTGGCCATGGGAGGCCGCACCCTGGGCCCTGAAGTGGCTCTGGAGATCGTCAAAACCTGGATCAACACCGATTTTGACGGCGGCAGGCACCAACGCCGCATCGATCTGATCACAGAACTGGAGACGAAGTATAACCGGTAATCACCTATTGCCCGTTTTTTTCCATTTTCTATGTAGTGTTTTTATTTTTTAAGTGTTTTAATATCTTTACCTATCTTACGTATCTCATGTGTCTTTATATTGTCTTTACGTGTCTTTTTGAATTTCTCATTCCACGGAAGTTCTTTAGGATAAAGTTGGAAACACCTGTACATAATTGCAGGATAAAAAAGGAGGAATCTGGATGAGCAAAGTGGTGGTTATGGATCACCCCCTGATTCAGCACAAGTTAACCATGCTGAGGGACATCAACACAGGGTCAAAGGATTTTAGGGATTTGGTCAAGGAAATTACCATGTTAATGGCTTTTGAAATGACCCGGGAACTGCCTCTGGAAGAGGTGGAAATTGAAACACCTATCTGTAGGATGAAGTCAAAAACCCTGGCAGGTAAGAAACTGGGCATTATCCCCATTCTTCGAGCAGGACTGGGTATGGTGGACGGTGTATTGCAACTGGTACCGGCAGCCAAAGTGGGGCACATCGGCCTTTATCGTGATCCGGATACCCTGAAGCCTGTTGAATACTACTGTAAACTGCCCAATGATATTGCTGACCGTGAACTATTTTTACTGGATCCCATGCTGGCCACAGGTGGTTCAGCCAATGCGGGCATTCAGTTTATTAAAGACCGTGGAGGGGTAAACATCCGTCTGGTGTCACTCATTGCCGCCCCGGAAGGCGTGAAAGCCGTTAACGAAGCTCATCCTGACGTGGATGTGTATGTGGCTGCCATGGATGAAAAATTAAACGATCACGCTTACATCGTGCCAGGTCTTGGCGATGCCGGTGACCGTTTGTTCGGAACCAAATAGGAAATTCATCCTTTAAGCGGGTATATTCATTTACCTGCTTCTTTTTTTGTCCAATTTTATCCGATGGCTACCACCGCTAAAATTGTCACAGCTTTCTCACATGGATGTTCTTTAGATGTCACAGCCTGGGGGTATAAGAGTAATACTGAACCCGGCAGCATGTTGGCATCGTTTGTTAATGGTGCGTATGGGTAATAATTGATATACCACACTGATTTCATCGAGTTCCCTGATCGCTCGAATCATTTGATCCAAAACCATTTAAAATCAGGCAATCCTGGGGGAAAACATCATGTTGAGATGGCAGATTAAACTTGTTAAATCGATCTATATACTCTTGGACCTAGTGGCTGTGAGCATCGGATATTTTGTTCTATTTAGTAGATGGAATCAAATTACCGGGAACAGAGCCTCTGTTTTGAATGACCTGGAAACAATAGGCTATATCAGTATTATCGTGATTGTTTATTTTTCTATTTTTAGCTTTATTGAGCTGTATGATTCATTCCTCAAAAGCACCAAAGCGATTTCACTGCGTTTAATCGCAAAATCAATTCTTGGATTCGTCACAGCCTATTTTTTATCCTACGGCATATTATTACTGATGATTGCTGATTATGCTCATGCAGACCATTTACGATTCAATGCAGGTTTCTTAGTGAGTTCTATTCTCTTCAAAGCGGTTTATGGACATATGAGACTTGCAAGGAATTTGGATGATAAGAAGATGGATCATATTCTGGTGCTTGGCCAGTCTGCCAATGGGGCACAATACATTGACGCTATGCATAGACATGATTATCTTCATCATGCCATCGTAGGGTTTTTACACATTAAGAACCCTCCAAGGAACCGTAAAAAAGGATCAGCACCCATCAGGCGTAGCAACGCCTCATTAAGTTACATTGATGAATCAGGCAGGCTAGAGACTAAGACTGAATGCAATGTGTGTGAGATGGTGTATGACACCCTTAACTATTTTGGAGGCCTGGAAGAACTGGAAAAGGTGGTTGACGAATACGCTGTAGATGAATTGGTTGTCACCCGGTCTCTGTCTTATGATGAGAGACTGGAAGATGCCTTAAAGCCATTTCAAAGACGTGGCATTACCATCACGATGCTTTTAAAACGCCATAATTTTCGAACGGTGCATGCAACCGTTGCCATGATTGAAGATATCCCTGCACTGAAATTTCATACCGTCAGCCTTGACGAAGGACAGTTACTGGCAAAAAGGGTGCTGGATGTTGTTGGCTCTCTTGTAGGCATGGTGCTGTTTGGGGTCGCTTATCTTATTTTTGCTCCGCTGATAAAACTGGAGAGTAAAGGGCCGGTGCTCTTCACTCAGGATCGTGTGGGTAAGAATGGAAGGGTGTTTAAAATATATAAATTCCGTTCCATGTGTGATGATGCGGAAGTTATTAAAAAAGAATTGGCAGCCAGCAATGAAGTGCGAGGACATATGTTTAAGATGACCAACGATCCACGGGTGACTCGAATGGGCAGGTTCTTACGCAAAACCAGCCTGGACGAACTGCCCCAGTTTTACAATGTGTTGATGGGACACATGAGCCTGGTGGGCACTCGTCCCCCCACGGTGGCTGAGGTGAAGGAATACCAGACACATCACTATAAGCGGCTGTCAATCATTCCTGGCATTACAGGTATGTGGCAGATCAGCGGTCGCTCTGCCATCACTGATTTTGAAGAGGTGGTACAATTTGACAACAGTTATATCGAGAACTGGACAATTTGGAGAGATATTAAAATCATTGCTAAAACAGTTGTTGTGGTATTAAGGCGCCGTGGGTCTCATTAGCGAGTGCGAGTTGTTTCTAACATATTAAAAATTAGAAAAAAGTACAGGATGTGATTGTTTGTCAGTATCAACAGTATCAACAGTGAATGAAACGAGTAAGAGAAATCAACCGATTAAAGAAGAGTCATCGATGAGGAAGCTATATATCATTTTTACCCCAAGGGAACGGATCAAAGTCCTGATTCTTTTTGTTGCCAGTCTGATGTCAGCCATGGCGCAAGCCTTTGGCGTAGCAGTCATATTTCCCTTTATAAATGTGGTGATGAACCCGGAATCAATTCAACAGAATCGATGGCTGAAGGCACTTTATCAATGGAGAAATATGGAAAATGCCAATGATTTTATTATATTTTTGGGGATTAGCGTCTTTGCTGTGGTGGTTTTCTCCAGTCTTATTTCGGCAGCCACTATCTGGGCTAAAAATCATTTTGTGTTGATGAAAAACCATTCTCTGTCTTACCGGCTTTTAACCGAGTATTTGTCTAAACCATACAATTATTTTCTGCTGAGAAACACCAATGAGTTGGGCAAAAACATACTTGAAGAGGTTAATCAAATGACCAGCGCATATTTGATGGCAATGTTTGGTATTCTCATACATGGCTCAATGCTGGTTGTCATTTTAGTGATGCTGCTATTGGTAAATGCGAAAATAACCATTGGAACAGCCATGTTTCTAGGAGGAACTTACGGCCTGCTGAATGTGGTGATCAGAAAAAACATGAAAGGCAGAGGAAACGCCAGGCTAATAGCCAATGAACAACGGTACCGACTGGCGAGTGAAGCGTTGTCCAGCATAAAGACAACGAAAGTAATGGGAAATGAGATGTATTTTGTTGAAAGATATGGTTCTCACTCAAAGGAATTTGCAAAACACAATATTTTTGCCAGGGTATCTTCTGATGTTCCCAGGTACTTTTTTGAAGCCATCGCTTTCGGAGGAATTGTTCTGTTTATTACCATAAGCGCGGTACAGGGAGAAGACATTAACAACCTGATTCCATTGGTCAGCCTGTTTGCTTTCGCAGGTTATCGGATGATGCCGGCACTTCATAATTTGTATAAAGATGTGGTACAGCTTAACTTTCATCAGGCGATTGTGGACAAAATATTTCAGGACATGATTAAAGATAAATCGGACGAAGACACTGTGCTTTCTGAAGAAGGTCAAATAAAACAGGATCCGAGAATTGAAAAACTTGCTTTTAATGATAAAATCCGCTTGAATGACATTCGGTTTCGTTACAACGATCAGAGTCCCCAAGTCATTGACAGCCTGAACATCCAGATCAACAAAAACACATCTGTTGGCATCGTAGGTCACACCGGATCTGGGAAAACAACATTGGTGGATATTATCCTGGGACTGTTGGTGCCCAATGATGGCCAAATCATGATTGATAAGGTGGAAATCACTCATGAAAACAAGCGCATATGGCAGCAAATGATTGGGTATGTGCCACAGGATATCTATTTAAGCGATGATACACTTCGCAACAACATTGCTTTCGGAGTACCTGATAATGAAGTGGATGACCGACAAGTTAAGATGGCAGCAAAAATCGCTGCTCTTGATGACTTTGTTCAAAATGAACTACCTGAACTGTATGAGACAAAAATTGGTGAAAGAGGGGTCAGGCTCAGTGGAGGCCAGCGACAGCGAATCGGGTTGGCGAGAGCCCTCTACCGAAATCCAGAAGTATTGATATTGGATGAAGCCACCAGCTCGCTGGATGGCGGAACAGAAGAAGTGGTACTAGACGCCATTAAAAATGCCTCCCAAGCCCGTACCATGATCATGATTGCTCATCGCTTGAATACACTTAAAGGGTGTGATCAGATTTATCTCATAGAGAATGGAAAGGTCCTTAGTAGTGGTACCTATGATGAACTCATTCATAACGACGAAAAATTCATGCGCATGGCGAAAGTGCTGCATGAAGATTCGACAGAGGAGCAGAACGGAGAATCACTTAATAGCTGAATGCACAAAACATCGATGGAACTGTAATATAACTTTTATCAAATGGATCGGGAGGTGCAAAATGAGAGTGCTAATGATTGGCCCATCCAGAAATGTCAAAGGGGGCATTTCCACCCTTGTGAACAACTACTACCAGGCGGGTCTGGATAAAAAAATAGAGTTAGCTTACCTTAAAACCATGGAAGATGGCAGCAAAATAAGGAAACTATTTGTTGCTGTCAAGTCTTTTTCAAGGTTTTTACTAATGAGTGGTCAATATGACCTGTTGCACGTTCACATGGCTTCCGGTGCAAGTTTTCATCGAAAGAGTTTTTTTATTCGCCATGCAAAAAGACTTAATAAGAGAATAATTATTCATTTGCACGGAGCTGAATTCAAAAAATATTATCATGAAAGAAACAATGAAAAGCAACAGAAAAACATTCGCACCATTTTTGGGTATGCAGATTGTGTCATTGCTTTATCAAATTCATGGAAAGAGTTTCTCAGTACAATTACTGATCCGCATAAGATAGAAGTGATTTATAATTGTGTGCCGGTGCCAACAGAGTTCGAAAAAAACCATACTGAAAAAGGCATGTTATTTTTGGGGAGAATTGGCGATCGGAAGGGGATTTTTGATTTGATGGAAATTATGCCGGATATTATTAAAGCGTATCCCCAAGCTCATCTTTCGGTAGGAGGTGACGGCGAAATAAAACGGTTGCATGACTGTATCGAGGAACATGATTTGCAAAATTATGTAACCCATATTGGGTGGGTGACAGATGAAGCAAAAGAGAAGCATCTCATGGAGTCAAGCATCTACCTGCTGCCGTCCTATAATGAAGGGTTGCCTATGGGCATGCTTGAAGCAATGTCATATAAATGTGCGGTTGTCACGTCAAATGTGGGTGGAATTCCGGAAGTTATTAATCATGGCCAAAATGGCCTTATGGTTGAACCTGGCGATCAAAAAGGACTGCAATCGCTCATCTTGGATTTGATGCTTGATGAAAATAAATGCATACATATGGGGGAAAATGCTTACAGGAGTATTCTTGAAGATTATAGCTGTGAAATAGCTATTAAGAGGGTGCTGGCGGTTTATCATAAACTGAAAGGAGTAGGGTAACAATGAATGCCAGAATGATCAAGAATCTCAATGAGAATCTGCCTGACCCAATCAAACGCATGCTGTCTGGGATTATTCAGAAAAAGCTGACACAGAACAAGGTTTTTCTCCAGCAATATAATCAACTGCTTGAGTTTGACAGCCTATCAGAAAGTCATCAACAGGAACAGCAGCGGGAAATGCTTGAAAGACAGCTGTGCTATGCCTACCAACATACAACGAAGTACAGGGCATTATTTGATGAAGCGGGCTATGATGTCAATAAGCCCTTTAACAAAGAAGCATTCGAAAAAATTCCCATTCAAATGAAAAATGATATTAAATCCACACCAGCGGATTTTATTTCCATGGAAAAGGTGGATTATTATACTGGCAGCACGGGTGGTACTTCCGGAATCCCCCTGTCCCTGTGGATGTCCAGAGAATCCATCTTTAAGGAAAGAGCTTTTATCTATCATTTCTGGCAACAACTGGGGTATGATTACAACGTTTCAAAGCTCATTACTTTCAGAGGGACTGGTGGAAATTCCTACTACAGGTACAACCCTGTTTTTAACGAAATGATTTTGTCTTCAAGATTTGTCAACAGAGACCATCTGGATCGATACCTGTCAGTGATTAATGATGTTAAACCTGACTTCTTTCAGGGGTACCCAAGTGCCATTAAGAACCTGTGCAGATTGCTTCGTGAAGAAAACCGAAAATTGGAATTCACATTGAAAGGCGTGTTTTTTATATCGGAGGAAGTGAGTGACAGAGACCGAGAGTTTATTGAAGAAACGCTAAATTGCAAATCAATGGCATTTTACGGGCACTCAGAAAGAGCTGTTTTTGCGGAAGAAGTTAAACCGGGACGCTACCAGTTTCATCCGCTATACGGATACACTGAGCTGATTCCAACCAACAAAGAGGGCGAATACCGTATTATTGCCACAGGTTTTCTAAACAAAAAAATGCCTTTGATCCGGTATGACACTGATGACATTGCCATTGCAAACGAAGAGGGATTCATCATTAGAGGCTCCACATACCGTCAGCATATTGTTGGGAAAAATGGAGAAATTATGATGATGAGATCCAAATTGTTTTATAGTGAAGTGTTTACAGTGTTTACGAAATATCAATTCGTGCAGCATAAACCAGGACATGTTGATATTATGATCCTCGATAAGGGCAAAGAGGAAGAAAAAAAGATGTTGGGAACATTTCTGGAAGAACAATTGGGTGGCGTTTTCGAGTTCAGCATAAAGGAATGTGATGAACTGGAGTTAACCAGCCGGGGTAAAGAGAAGTTTCTCGTTCAAAATAGCAAAGATTTATGAGAAAACGTTGCAACATCTTAAAAAATACAGCTGTGATGTAGCCATAAAAAATAATGGCAGTTTACCATATGCTGGGAGGAACAAAAGTCAATGAATGCTAAGATTATCAAAAAACTCAATAAAAATCTGCCTGACCCCATCAAACGTATGCTGTCAGGGGTTATTCGAAAAAAACTGACACATAACCCTGTCTTTGTTAAGCAGTATAATCAGCTGCTTCACTTTGAAAACCTGTCCGAAAAGGATAAAAAGCATCTCCAGGAGGATACACTGAGAGAGCAGCTCAGTTATGCCTATGATCATACAACAAAGTACAGGACATTGTTTGACCAGGTGGGTTACGATGTCAACAAACCCTTCGACCAGGAAATTTTTCAAAGAATTCCCATTCAAATGAAAGAGGCTATAGCAGCCAACAAAGATGAATATATTTCCACGGAAAAAAGAAATTTTTACAAGACCAGTACAGGAGGAACTTCCGGAAAACCACTGGATTTGTTGATGGACAAAGACTCTATCTTTAAGGAAAGAGCGTTTATTTACCATTCATGGAGCAGGCTGGGTTATGATTATAATGCTTCAAAAATGGTTACTTTCAGGGGAAATGAAAAAAAGCAGTTTCATCGATACAATCCTGTGTTCAACGAGATTATTTTGTCCGCAGGTCTTGTCAACAAGTACTACCTGGACCAATACCTGTCAGTGATCGATGACTTCCAACCGGACTTCTTCCAGGGATACCCTAGTGCCATTAAAAACTTATGCAGACTGCTTCGGGAAGAAAACCGAAGACTGGCGGTTATGCTAAAGGGTGTTTTTTTCATATCGGAAGAAGTGGCAAAAAAAGACCGGCAATTTATTGAAGAAACATTGAACTGCAAATCACTGGCGTTTTATGGTCACTCAGAAAGGGCCGTTTTTGGAGAAGAAGTGAACCCAGAAATCTACCAGTTCCACCCACTTTATGGATACACAGAACTGATTCCAACAGAGTATAATGGTGAATATCGCATTATTGCCACCGGGTTTTTAAACAAAAAAATGCCACTGATCCGTTACGATACTGATGACATCGCTATTAAAAATAAAGACGGATTCAGTATAAGAAGTCATGCTCGGCGTCAGGACATTGTCGGGCTAAACGGAGAAATCATCCACAGCAGAACCTGGTTGTTGAACAATGAAAAGTTCAGTGTGTTTAGAAAATACCAATTTGTACAGCATAAACCTGGATATGTGGATATTGTCATATTGGATAAAGACAAAGACAAAGAAATGATGATGTTGGATTTATACCTAAAAGAAAAATTTGGCGGAATCGTCGAGTTTACCATAAAGCAAGGTAATGAATTGGAGTTAACTGACCAGGGCAAGGAAAAACTACTTATTCAACACATCGGAGAAGATGAGTGGAAATAATTGCAACAAGGGATTTGCATAAGGAGGCGGTGAAATTTTGAACATTGAGTTCATGATCAAACGATTGATGCGCATGTCGGCACGGGAAATAAACCATCGCTTTGTTACCCAATTTCAGCATGTGGTCGATCAAACTAAAGTTGGGAAAGATGGATTCGATGATCAATTGACTGAAACGCCGTCTTCGCTGTTCTGTGATGACCTGGTGCTGCCAGTTTACAGAGATTTGATCAGAGAAGCTGACTTGATCTGCAACAACCAGTTTGACCTTTTTGCCCTGCATCCCTGTGATGCAGGGAAAATCATCAATTTTCACAAAGACTATAAAAGTGGGTTATCCGCTCCGCAGGATAAATACTGTTATAAGATAGATTACCGAAACGCAGCAGTCATCGGTGATGTTAAATACATTTGGGAAACAAACCGGCACCTTCAATTAACACAACTTGCCCTGGCATACAACATGACAAATGACCAGAAATACGCTACTAAATGCCTGGAATTGTTGAGAGAGTGGCTGACGCAGAACCCATTCATGATGGGTATTAACTGGACCAGCGCCCTTGAACTGGGTATCCGTTTGATTAACTGGACATTCACGATGCACCTGCTGGAAGGCAGGATCGATGGTGAAACCCATCAAAATTGGGTAAACTCAATCTATCAGCATTGTTGGTATATCGACAGGAATTTCAGCAGATTTTCATCAGCCAACAACCACCTGATAGGAGAAGCAGCGGGATTATTCGTCGCAAGCACCGCACTTCCCAGGTTCAATAAATCGGAGAAGTGGCAGGACCGCTCATTCAACATCCTGGTAAGTGAAGCCACCAAACAACAGCATTCCGATGGCGTCAACAAAGAGCAGGCCATTGCCTATCAGCAGTTTGTGCTGGACTTTCTCCTCATAGCAGGGCTTGTGGGGGAGAGATATGGCAAACACTTCCCCGCCACCTATTGGTATACGGTGGAAGCCATGTGCGAATACCTGCACGCCATGGAAAACGTACAAGGCATTTTGCCACACATTGGCGATGAAGATGATGGCTATGTCATAGACGCCGGCCAAAAAAGAATCGGTGCCCACCGATCGATTTTGAACACTGCGGCCAGACTTTTCAACCGAAGGGAATGGCAAGACCAGCAGAACCCAAGAGATCTGAAAACAGAACTGCTAGTGGGCATCGCCTCTCTTGAACCGGAAAAGATACTCAGCAAGATACCAAGTGACCCGGAAAATGCAATTATAAAAACAGAAGAAATCAGAGAGGCTTTCACAGAAGGTGGGTATTATCTGCTGCAGCATCACAGGGGGACAGAAAACGAGCAAAAATTGATTTTTGATTGTGGACCCCTGGGCTATTTATCCATTGCAGCTCATGGACACGCAGATGCCCTCTCCATATACTTCAGCGCAGGAGGTTGCCCCATTTTCATTGACCCCGGGACATATGCCTACCATGCACATAAAAAATGGCGAAATTATTTCAGAAGCACCAAAGCGCATAACACGGTATGTGTTGACAATGAAGACCAGTCGGCCATCGCAGGCAATTTTATGTGGAGCCAAAAGGCGACTGCGACCCTTTTGGATTATCAAAAAGGCGTTTCCGTTAAAGGGAAGCACGATGGTTACAGCAGGTTCGGCAAGACGGGTGTGATTCATCAGCGAGAAGTGGTCTATGATCAATCTGCCAATGAATGGCACATCATAGATGAACTCATTGGCAAGGGACGGCACACCATTGACATTTGTTTTCATCTGGACCAATCATGCCGAATTCATTCCCAGGAAGAAACCTATGTGGCCATACAGTTTCCCAAAGGGATTTGTCGCCTGGCCTTTGAAAAAGGCATGGACTGTCATTTGTATTTTGGGGAAGATGCCTTGCCCCTGGGATGGCAGTCGACCGCCTATGACCTCAAAGAACCAACACATACATTGATTTTAAGTAAGACCATGGAAGGTAACGAGACAATCCTAACCACATTTCAAGTGGATTGGACATAGAATCACCACATGAATCATAGAATGATCATAGAAGAACCATAGAAGAATCACAGAAGGGATGTTGATGATGAAGATTAGTATTTTTGGATTGGGTTACGTTGGTGTTGTTTCGGCTGCATGCCTTGCCTCAAGAGGCATTAAAATTGTCGGAGTGGATATTAACGAAGAGAAGGTCAGAATGATGCAGGAGGGCATCTCTCCTATCATCGAAAAAGACCTTCCTGAATTGTTGACTGCAGGAAAAGAAAAACAGCTCATCGAAGCCACCGGCAACACCCAACAAGCTATTCAGGACACGGAGCTGTCAATCATCTGTGTGGGAACCCCCAGCAGGGCCAATGGCAGCCTAGACACAAAATTCATTAAAAATGTATGCCAGGAAATTGGCGAGGCTTTGAAGGATAAACAGGAAAAGCACATTCTCGTTTTTCGAAGCACCATGCTCCCCGGCACCATGCGGGAAATTGTCATCCCCAGTCTTGAAAAAGCCTCAGGTAAGATCCAGAACCAGGAGTTTTATGTGGCGTACAACCCTGAGTTTCTACGGGAAGGATCAGCGGTAAATGATTTTAATCATCCACCCAAAACCGTCGTTGGAGCAGATTCGGAAGAAATCGCTGATGAAGTGATGACAATTTATGAAGGATTACCGGGGCCCAGGATCAAAACAGAAATTGAAATTGCAGAAATGGTAAAATACGTGGATAACAATTTTCACGCCCTTAAGATCACTTTTGCCAATGAAATTGGCAGAATGTGCAAGAAGATTGGCATCGACAGCCATAAGGTAATGGATATCTTTGTCCAGGACACCAAACTGAACATTTCTCCTGCCTACCTGAAGCCGGGATTTGCCTTTGGTGGGTCATGCCTGCCCAAAGACCTGAGGGCCATCAGCTACCTGGCAAAGATGAATGACATTGAAACACCTCTGTTAAATGCCATCATCCCCAGCAACAATATGCAAATTCTTAATGCTATTAAACGCATTATTCAGATGGAGAAGCACAAAATCGGAATTGCCGGTTTTAGTTTTAAGGAAGGCACTGACGATTTGAGGGAAAGTCCCATGATCGAAATCATTGAAACCCTCATTGGCAAGGGATACGATGTCAAACTCTATGACAGGAATATTTCCATGGCACGGCTCATTGGGGCAAACAAGGAGTATATCAACCACCGGATCCCACACATTTCCTCTTTGCTGGTGGAGTCCATTGATGACCTGCTGGCTCACAGTGAAGTGCTTGTCATTGGCAATAATGATAAAGAATTTGTCAGGATTGTGGAAGAAAGTACACCTGACCAGATTGTGTTCGATTTGGTCAGAATTATGGAGGTAGAAGATGGGAAAGGAAACTATGATGGAATTTGCTGGTAAAAAAATACTCATCATCGTAGAAAATCTACCCCTTCCCTTCGACAGACGGGTTTGGCAGGAAGCCACAGCGTTGCGGGACCGTGGGGCCCAGGTGTCCATTATATGCCCAATGGGGAAAGGGTTTGAAAAAAAGTTTGAGATGATTGATCACATTGCCATCTACAGGCATAAACTCCCTCTGGAAGCCAAAAATGCAAAGGGGTATGCCCTTGAGTATGGCAGTGCCCTGTTTCACGAATTTCGTCTGGCCTTAAAATGCCTGCGGGAAAGAGGGTTTGATGCGATCCATGCCTGTAACCCGCCAGACTTGATTTATTTAGTGGCAATACCTTTCAAACTATTTGGGAAGAAGTTTTTGTTTGACCACCATGATATTAACCCGGAATTGTACATTGCCAAATTTGGCAGAAAAGACTTTTTCTATAAATTAATGTTGTTTTTCGAAGGTCGAACTTTTAAGAATGCGCAGGTGTGTATTGCTACCAACGAGTCTTACAAAAAAATCGCTGTTGAACGTGGAGGCAAAAACCCGGAAGATGTTTTTGTCGTCAGAAGTGGACCAAACCTGGAAAGGCTGAAGGTCATACCACCCGTAAATAAATGGAAGAATGGACGACAGTGTCTAGTGGGGTATGTGGGTGTGATCGGTAAACAGGAGGGGCTGTCGTATTTGGTGGAAGCGGCGGAATACATTGTCAAAGAGCTTGGCCGAACAGACATCCATTTTGGTTGTGTGGGTGGCGGTACGGATCTGGAAAACGTTAAAGAATATGCTGTAGAGAAAGAAGTGAATGACTTCTTCACCTTTACAGGCAGAGTATCAGATCAGATACTGCTGGAGGTTTTAAATACAGCCGATATTTGTGTCAATCCTGATGAATTCAATGAGATGAATGATAAATCGACTATGAATAAAGTGATGGAGTATATGGCACTGGGAAAAGCAATTGTGCAGTTTGATTTAAAAGAAGGGCGATATTCAGCCCAGAGCGCATCCCTGTATGCCAAACCAAATGACGCGATTGATTTAGCGAAGAACATAGTTGCGTTATTGGACGATCCTGATAAAGCTGAAAAAATGGGAAGCTTTGGATACCAGCGCGTTAAAAACGAACTGGAATGGGAACATGAAAAAGAAAATCTTTATAATGCTTACAGAAAACTCTTTGGGAATGGATCATAAGAAAGTGTAAGGGATAAGAGATGAAGAACTTCAACAGGTGTTGATGAAGCAAGAGATGAGATGTCACTATAATAGGGCATAATAGCATGTGTAAAGAAGGAGTAGATCTTTTTGAATCCACAAATCAGTATCATCGTACCGGTCTATAATGTAGAAGAATACTTGAAGGTTTGTGTGGAGTCCTTACTAAAACAGCGTTTGAATATTTTTGAAATAATCTTGGTTGATGACGGATCAACTGATGGTAGTGGCGTTATTTGCGATAAATATGCTGAAAGTGATAAAAGAGTTAAAGTGATACACAAGAGCAATGGAGGAACATCATCTGCCAGAAATATGGGCTTGGACGTTGCCAAAGGTGATTATATCGGATTTGTCGATGGGGATGATTATGTATCGGAAAACATGTATGAGCTGTTGATTAAGAGTATGAAAGAATACGTATGTGATATTTCTGTCTGTAACATTAACTTAATGAGTGAGAATAATGAGGATGAGCCCTATCATAAAAATGCGAAAGATGAACAATTCAATCGAGAATCAGCCATGAAGGAACTCTTAACAAACACAATATTAACATTTAGTGTGTGCAACAAGTTGTTTAAAAAATCAGTGTTCAATGGGTTGCGTTTTAAGGAAGGAATTATTCAAGAAGACATGGATATTGTGTACAAGTTAGTTCACAGAGCTCAAAAGGTATCCTATTTAAGCACTCCATTATACAATTATCGGTACAATGAAAACAGTACGCTAAGAAAGCCTTTTGAACTGAAAAGGCTTGATGAATTCCATGTCCGGAAAGAAATGTATGATTTTTATGAGAAACACTATCCGACAATAGCTGATTTGGTATATTTCCGCCTTTGCGTCACAGGCAGCAAATTATACAATTTAGTAAATATGGAATTCAAAGAAAAATCTCATGAATATACTTTTCTAATAAAGCAGGAAAAATCAAAATTGGCAAGACTATTATGGCGTAAAGATGTGCATCCAAAAGTGAAACTTCAAGTAATGGCACTAATTATTTCTCCCAAAAAGTACCATTACTTCATGAACTTATAAACAGAAAGAAGCCGGAACTCAGACCTCAGCTGCGCTTGTGAAAGAAGAGGTAGCTGAGTCTATATAACAGGAGTGATGAGGGAATGCCAATTAATGCTAAAGGTTCACAGGAAAAAACGGTGAAATCTTCCGTTAAAAAACTGTATGAAATATTTTCTCCCCGGGAGCGGATGCACATACTGTTACTTTTTTTATTCAGTTGGTTTGCTGCATTTGCCCAGGCTTTTGGAGTCGTTGCCTTTTTTCCATTCATAAGCGTGTTGATGAACCCTGAAATGATTTTTGAAAATCGATTTCTGGAAGCTCTCTATACATGGAGAAATTTTAACGATACAAATTCATTCACCATTTTTTTGGGAATAGGTGTATTTTTTATTGTTGTTTTTTCGAATATTGCTGCAGCCCTTAATATCTGGGCTAAAAACCACTTTGTACTATTGAAAAACCATACACTGTCCAGACGACTTTTGTCAGTCTATCTGTCAAAGCCTTACGATTATTTTCTTCAAAAAAATACAAATGAGCTGGGAACAAATATCCTGTCAGAAGTCGGACAACTGACAAGCGGTTACTTAATGTCACTATTTGGCATCCTGATCCACGGCTCGGTTTTAGCTGTGATGCTGATTATGTTGCTTATTGTTGATCCGATAGTAACCATCGGGACAATTGTTTTTCTGGGCGGAAGTTACGGACTGCTCAACATTATCATCAAAAAGAAATTGAAAAGCAGTGGTGAAGCAAGGTTGCAGGCCAACTCAAATCGTTTTCGGCTGGCAAGCGAGGCTCTTTCAAGTATAAAAATAACGAAAGTGATGGGCAATGAAGCTTATTTTGTAGACAATTACAGTGTACATTCAGAAAAATTTGCGCGTCATAATATATTTGCCCGGGTTGCTGCTGAGACACCAAGATATATTCTCGAAGCCATTGCCTTTGGGGGTATTGTTTTTTTTATCGTGATCAACTTGATGAGGGGTGAAGCAATTAACCAACTAATCCCCATCGTGAGTCTTTTTGCCTTCGCGGGATACCGGATGTTGCCGGCGCTTAACAATTTATACAATGATGTTGTTCATTTGTATTATAACCAGGCAGTGCTGGATAAAATCTATATAGATATGATTGAAGAAGAATCAGAAAATGATTCAGTTCTTCCCGTTGAGGCTTTGCCGAGAGGGCCTTCAGAAATTGAAAAACTTGCTTTTAATGAAAGGTTTACATTGAAAGATATCCAGTTCCGCTACTCGAATTCCACGCCAAATGTGATTGATAACCTTACCCTGAGCATTGAAAAGAATACTTCCATCGGCATTGCAGGAGCAACCGGCGCCGGAAAAACAACACTGGTGGATATCATATTGGGGCTATTGGTTCCAAGTGTAGGGGAAATCATGATTGATAATACAAAAATAACCGAAATAAACCGTCGCGCCAGTCAGCAGATGATCGGATATGTACCTCAGGACATTTATTTAAGTGACGATACAATTAGAAATAATATTGCATTTGGTGTTCCTGAAAAAGAAATTGATGAGCAGAAGGTGCATTTGGCAGCGAAAACCGCTGCACTGGATGATTTTATTAAACGTGAATTGCCTCAAAAGTATGATACACAGATCGGCGAGAGAGGCGTCAGACTCAGTGGTGGACAGAAACAACGGATTGGGTTGGCAAGAGCACTCTATAGAAATCCTGAACTGTTGGTGCTGGATGAAGCGACCAGTTCATTGGATGGAAGTACTGAAGAAGCCGTTCTTAGAGCAATCCAGAACGCTTCTAAAGCACGCACGGTGATTATGATTGCCCATCGTTTGAACACGCTAAAAGACTGCGACCAGATTTATGTGATCGAAAATGGGAAAATATTAAGCCAGGGCACCTATGATGAGCTGCTTCATCACGATGAAACGTTCATGAGGATGGCCAAAGTGTAGAAAAGGAATTACCTGAAATCAGAAAAATACCTTGAATGCTAGTTTTAGGTGGAGGTGAAAATATAACATGGATGCTAAAATGCTTAAAAAAGTGAATGATAATCTGCCAGATCCAATAAAAAAAATCTTTTCACCGATAATCCGAAAGAGATTAATTCAAGGAGACGCATTTACAAACCAGTACAATAATCTTATGCACTTTGATCATTTATCTTTGGATCACAAAGAGCAAATGCAGTACGATCTGCTACGGAAACAGCTTATCCATGCCTATGAGAGCACTGTGGCATACAAGAAACTGTTTGACCAGGCAGGGTACAATGTCTATAAACCCTTCGACAAAACAGCCTTTGAGAAGATTCAGATTCAGACAAAGGAAGAGATCAGAAAGCATTTCAATGAGTATATTTCCTCGAAGAACATTAATTATTATGTCGCTTATACAGGAGGAACAACAGGAGATCCGATGAATTTATTCATGGACGAAGAATCCATCTTCAGGGAAAAAGCATTTATTTACCATCATTGGCAAAAACTGGGATATGATTACAAAAAATCAACAATAATTACTTTTAGGGGAGTGGAAATAAAAAATAGTTTCTATAAACTCAATCCTGTCTACAATGAAATCATTGTATCGCCATTTTATATTAGCACAAAAAATATCAGTAAGTATATTAAGCTGATTAACTCGCATAAGCCAGATTTTTTTCATGGATACCCCAGTGCAATAAAAAACTTCTGCAGAATTATGAAAGAAGAAAACATTCAATTGGGTATTCAATTAAGAGGTATCTTTTTAATATCAGAAGAAGTCAATGAACATGACAGGGGTTTTATTGAAGATACATTGAACTGTCCATCCCTGCCATTTTACGGACATTCTGAAAGAGCCGTTTTTGGTGAAGAAATAGCACCCGATTATTATCAATTTCATCAGCTTTATGGGTATACTGAATTAATACCCACAGCCATAGAAAATG
>JAGXHW010000003.1 GCA_024635995.1 Clostridiaceae bacterium | reverse complement strand
GACATACACCAACAAAAACAAAAATTCAAAGAACGTTTTTATGGGGATTATTAACGGCCATTTTTCTATGGGGACTCTTTCCCGGCACCCTTCAGGTGGAGGCCGTTTCAGAAAACCCTCCGGTCCTCATCGTGGGAGACGACGTGAATTATCCGCCATACAGTTTTCTGGACGATAACGGAAACCCCGCCGGGTTTAACGTGGAGCTGGTCCGGGCCGTGGCAGCGACCATGGGTTATGAGGTGGAAATCCGTCTTGATGAGTGGAGTCGTACCCGGGAAGCATTGGAAGCGGGGGACATCGATGTGATTTCAGGCATGTTCCACTCGCAGGAGCGAGAAGAATTCTATAGTTTTTCCGCCCACCATACTATCGCCAACGGGGATATATTCACCCGGCAGGGAACCAAAGTAGTGGAGCTGGAAGACCTGCAAAACCAAATAGTGGTAGTGCAGCGAGGGGATATTGTGGGAGAATTTCTGGCGGGATTGGATCTGAACATCCAGCTGGTGGAAGTGTCCACCGTTAATGAAGCCCTCCGCTTGGTGAACACCGGTGTTCACGACTACGCCGGCCTTCTGAAAATGCCTGGCCTTTACAGCATCCGGGAAAATGACTGGCAGAACCTGACGGCCCAGGGTCTGAACATGATTCCACAGGACTATGCCATGGCAGTGGCAAAAGAAAATGAAGAACTGCTGCTGACCCTGAACGGCGGCCTTCAAGTGGTCATGGCCACCGGGGAATACGAAGGGATTTTCGAACGTTGGCTGGGAACCTATGAGGAAACCACTCTGGCCGATTTGATGTACGCTTACCAGTGGTATTTACTGGGTCTTGCCCTGCTGCTTCTGGGGTTGCTTGCGGCTATCCTGACCCTCCGCTACTTAGTAAAAAAACGAACCCGGGAGCTTGAATCCGCCACGGAACAAATTCTAAAGAACCAGGAAAAACTGCGTATAAGTGAAGAAAAGCTACAGGCCCTCTTTACTTCCATGACTGAGATGGTAGTCATTCACCAGGCGGTTTATGACGAAAATCAACAGATGATAAATTACCGGATTTTGGACTGCAACCGGGCATTTACACTGGTTACCGGTATTACCCGTGAAATGGTTGAAGGGAAACTGGCCACAGAGGTGTATGGTACTGAAAGACCTCCCTACGGCATCGAATACGAAAGGGTTGTTAAAACCGGTAAATCTTATGAGTTTGAAACATACTTTCCGCCAATGGAAAAACATTTTTCTATCTCGGCCGTTTCCCTGGGCCAGCACCGTTTTGCCACCGTTAGTGCTGATATTACCGAAAGCCGGAAAGCTCAGCAAGAAATTGCCGCCAAGAACAAGGAACTGGAACAAATTCTTTATGTTGCCTCCCATGACCTTCGCTCACCCCTGGTGAATGTGGATGGCTACAGCCGTGAGATGGTCTACGAACTGGAAGATATTAAACTAGCCTTTGAACAAGCCACAGACGAAGAAAACAGTAAAAACCTGCATGACTTGATGATCCAAAGCCTGCCGGAACTGGAGGAAAGCCTGGGGTATATCCGGGCCAGTGTACGGCAGATGGATAGATTGTTGAAGGGCCTCTTGAAACTCTCGCGTTTAGGACGTGCCGCTCTGAGCATCTCGCCACTGGATATGAACGACCTTGTGAAAAGGACCGTGGATGCAGTGGAATATCAATTGAAAGAAGCAGGCATCAAGGTGGAGGTGGGAGATCTTCCTCCCTGCCGCGGTGATGAAGTGCAGGTAACCCAGGCTTTCTCCAATCTGCTGGACAACGCACTTAAATACAGGGACCCTTCAAAACAGTGTATGATCCGAATCACGGGCACTTCTGACAATAATACCAGCACCTATTGTGTGGAAGACAATGGGATTGGTATTGCTACAGAGCATCAAAAACGTATTTTTGAATTATTTCACAGACTGAATCCTCGTGAAAACGAAGGGGAAGGATTGGGCCTCACCACCGTACAACAAATTGTTGAACGCCTGGGGGGCAGCATATATCTGACATCAACCCCTGGGGTAGGTAGTAAGTTTTATGTACAGCTGCCCTTTGCAGTTAAAGGAGCCATTAGTGATGGATAAAGACAAGATATCAACAAACAATAGGGCGTTAGAAAATGAGAATAATAATCAGGGAGTGAGTAGAATGAACAAAGACGTCATTATTCTTGTGGCAGAAGATGATGAAGGGCACGCTGGCCTGATCAAAAAAAACCTGGTAAGGGCTGGCATTGTTAACAAGATTATTCATTTCAGAGATGGCCAGGAAATTCACAACTTTTTGTTTAGAAAGGGTGAAGGACCGCATCGGAAGGCTAACCAGGCATACGTACTGTTGCTGGACATCCGCATGCCCAAGCTCAATGGAATAGATGTGCTGCAACAGGTGAAGGAACACCCTGAATTGAGGAAAATGCCGGTGATGATGATCACCACCACCGATGATCCTCGCGAAGTGGAAAAATGCCATGAATTGGGCTGTAGTAACTATATAACCAAACCATTGGAATACGAGGCTTTTGTGAATGCAATTCGACAGTTGGGACTTTTTTTGTCGGTGGTGCAGATCCCTGTCATTAACAACGGAGAATGACCCACATTAAGTAGAAATTAAGAGAAAGTTGCATTGCGTTCAGCAAGGAGGATGTTTTATGAAGCATGAACAACCAACCAACCAAATAACATCCGTTCCCATCCTGGTGGTGGATGACGATGCGGCCCTGCGCAGGCTCATTACACGACGCCTGGAAAAGGAAGGCTATCAGATTATTGAAGCGGAAACAGGTGCAGAAGCATTACGGTACCTTGCTTCAACCCGTAGGTATGTACTGTTGATAGACCATCGACTGCCAGACGTGACAGGATTAGACCTGGTGAAAGAAATGCACCGGGAAGGCATCAACCCGCCCTTTATTATGATGACTGGCCAGGGAGATGAGCGCCTGGCGGTGGAAGTCATGAAAGAAGGAGCAGAAGATTATCTGCTGAAAGATACTGAGTTGCTTGACAGGTTACCACATGCGGTTAACCGGTTATTCAAAAACATGACCTACCAGGAAAAACTACATCAAACCGGCACTGCCCTTAGGGAGAGTGAATCCCGTTTTAAAACCCTGTTTCTGGAATCGCCGGTTTCCATGTTGATTCATGATAAAGACACTGGAGAACTGATTGATGCCAATTCTGCCGCCTATGAAAAATATGGGTTTAACTCGATGGAAGAATTAAAAGAGAATAATTTCTGGATGGAGTCACCCTATGATTTTACCACTGCCCGTGAATGGCTTCGAAAAACAGACCAGGAAGGCCCACAGGAGTTTGAGTGGTCTATCAGGCAACAATCAGGACAACGTCGGTGGTTGCAAATGAAACTGACACCCATGATGATCGATGGGGTCAAACGGATTTTAGCGGCGGGGATGGATGTAACAGAACTAAAACAATCCGAAGAAAACCTGAGAAAGACCCAGAAAAAACTCCAGGAACAAAATGTGCACCTGGAAATTGAAAAACAGCGGGCAGAAGCCGCCAGTGAAGCCAAATCCCAATTTTTATCCAACATGAGCCACGAATTGCGCACCCCTCTCAACGGGCTGATGGGCATGATTCAACTGCTTCAAACCACAACCCTTACAGAAGAACAGGCTCATTACATCGAACTGTCCCTGCACTCATGCAAATCACTTACCAATGTGGTAAATGAGGTCTTGAATTACACAAGCCTGGAGAAAAAACAACAGATTCTAGTAGAAGAGCCATTCTCTCCTGTAACTTTGTTAAAGGAAATGATCACCTTGCACCAGACCACCGCTGCACATAAAGGTTTGACACTTCACATGTATGTAAGTTCTCAAGTACCGCATCAGTTGGTGGGTGACCGGTTTAAATTGAAACAAATCCTGGGCAACCTCACGGGCAATGGAGTTAAATTCACAGAAAGAGGGGCCGTCTACCTTTCCATGACTACAGAAGAAACAGATGACCCTCAGTTGCTAACCGTGGTGTGTCAGGTGAAGGACACCGGCATTGGGATATCACCTGATAAAATAAACTACATTTTTGACCGTTTCAGCCAGGCTGACGAATCCAATACAAGAGTTCATGGAGGCTTGGGACTGGGCCTATCCACCGCCAAAGAACTGGCAGAATTGATGGGAGGCACCATTACCGTAAAAAGCACCCCTGGTACAGGTAGTTGCTTTACTTTTTCATGCCATATGTATTTAGGCAATCCCACAATGGCTTCACACATTGAAACACAAGAGAGCAAGTCATTTAAGCCGGTGCCAACCGCCAACGAAAAAGAAAACACTCTTCGTGTGCTGGTGGTGGACGACGACTTTGCCGGCCGAAACATCGCCAAATTCCAATTGGAAAAAATGAGTTGTCAGGTGGACACCGTGGAAAATGGAAGGGAAGCGGTCCACAAGACAGCTGAAAATGAATACGACCTGATTCTAATGGACATCCAGATGCCTGTGATGGATGGTATGGAAGCCACCAGGGCCATACGGAAAAGAGAACAGGTCACCGGCAACCGTACTTCCATCGTGGCCATGACAGCCAAAGTGCTGCCCGGAGACAGGGAAGAATGCCTATCTGTAGGCATGGATGGGTACCTGGCCAAACCTTTTGAAAAGCGTTTATTGGAAGAAATTGTCCGGGAATATGGGCTTGAAAAAATAAGTTAGTGAAAACTTCACGTTTTGGCATTAATAAAGATTGGTAATTATGATAATATAGAGGCACACGTAAACACTATAAATAAGTTTCAACGGAGGAACTCACAGGAGGAAATCATGAACTGGGTGAAAAAAAACAACAAGCTATTCTCCACATTTATGTATGCCGCATTGCTGTTAAGCTTATACCTGATGACAAGCAACTATCTGCTCTTTCATGCCTATGCAGAAGGTTTTAGCATCGTTATTGCGGTGCTCATGTTCGTACTCACATGGAACGCCCGTCGCTATATTGATAATGAATACCTTCATTTCATCGGACTGGCATATCTGTTTGTAGCGCACATCGACTTTCTCCATATACTGGGCTACACAGGTATGAATGTGTTTGCCGGCTATGATTATTATGCCAACCAATTGTGGGTACTTGGCCGTTATATGGAAAGCCTGACACTGCTGGCCGGCTTTTACTTCCTTTATACGCAAAAAAAATGCAACAATTGTCTGGTGTTGGTAGTCTACACCGTTATTTCCGCCCTGGGTATTCTTGCCATTTTTATCTGGAAGAACTTCCCGGTTGCTTTCGTGGTCGGTGTTGGCCAGACACCCTTCAAAATCATCAGTGAATACATCATCATGGGCATACTGGCGTTGGTGCTGTTGGGTCTGAATCGTTACAAAGAGTATTTTGGTTCCCGCTTGTGGAGGTTCCTCAGCATGTCAGTGGTCATGACCATTATTGCAGAGCTTTTTTTCACCTTTTACATCGACAATTATGGTATCTCAAATGTCATGGGACATTATTTTAAAATCATCTCTTTTTACCTGATCTATAAATCCATTGTTGAAAAAGGCATCCGGGAGCCCTATGATATTATTTTCCGTAGTCTTGAAAACAAACGGGAACAGCTGGCCATGGCCAATGAGACAAAGATGAAACTCTTCTCCATCATCGGACACGACCTGAGAAGCCCCTTTAACGGTCTTTTGGGAGTGGTAGACATATTTTCAGAAAACCCCAATATCTTCGAACCGGAGGAACAGGAAAAGTTGTTCAGCGCATTAAGTGAATCGACCAAAGAAACCTATAACCTGGTGAACAATCTGCTGGAATGGGCCTCTGTCAATATGAATAAAATCAAGCTGGAGATCACCAACATAAGTCCAATCTCAGCCATCAATAGTGCAGTGACCGGACTCAAAGTGATACTGGACAAAAAATCACTGCGACTCAATATTTTCGGTGATCCACAACTTATCATGAGGGCGGACACTAAGAGCCTTGAAGTAATCATCCGCAACTTGTTGTCAAATGCCATTAAATACTCCTACACTGGGAGTATCATATACATCAGAGTCTATGACCTTCAGGAGGAAATTTCCATCCAGGTGGAAGACCAGGGACAGGGCATGACACCTGAGCAGGTGGAAAAACTTATGGTATCAGAAATCAACGAATCGACACCTGGTACAGCCAATGAAAAAGGAACCGGGCTGGGGTTTAACATCGTAAGAGAATTTGTTGACCTGAACCAGGGAAGAATGGAAATTGACAGTGAAGTGGGAAGGGGCACCACAGTAAAACTATTCTTTAAAAGCAGTCATACAGCATAAAAAAAAAGACTTCACGATGCCGAAGTGTGATCAGGCAATGTGAAGTCTTTTTAAATCTAATCAACCAGCACTTTCAGATAATGAGCCAGGGTTTCACGGTGATGTTGTCGTAAACCAGTCACAGCCTCAGCACATACCATGGAGTTGAGTACTGCCTCCTCAGTGGCTTCCGCCGCAGCCCGGAAGAAGACATCAATCAGGTCCTCGTTCAATACCTGTTGTGAGACAATCGTCGCCTCTTCAAAATGCTGAACCCGGTTAGCAGTGGTAAAGCCCACCAGTACATCCCCACTGCCATTGCCCAGGTTAGAGCCGGTGCGGGTCAGCCCCACCAATCCCCGGCGCAGGATGCGTGTTAACTGCCGGTCACTGACAGGGGCATCTGTGGCCATTACTACAATCACTGATCCCTTGTCTTTTTCATGAGACTGGCTTTGCAAGTATTCCTCAATTTCTCGCCCCATTTTACGTCCATCCACCAGCAAATCACCCCGCTCACCAAAATTGGACAGCACCAGTACTCCCAGGGTGTAGACACTACCTTTGAGAGAGATGATCCGGGAAGAAGAACCGATGCCTCCCTTCAGGTGATAACAGGACATACCCCTGCCGGCACCAACAGCCCCTTCCTCAAAATCGGAAGAGGCCATTTCGATGGCCTGTTTTACATGTTCCTGTTTCACCCCACGGTTTCGCACATTGTTTAGATAGGCGTCATTGCATTCACACACCACAGGGTTAACCGTGCCCGTTTTCACGCCAATCTCCGGGTTTTGTTCCAGTGCGTATTCCACTAAGCCATCGGCGGCCAACCCCACATTCAGGGTGTTGGTCAACACAATGGGGGTTTCCAGGGTACCCAGTTCGTCAATTTGCATCAATCCAATGCTTTTTCCAAAACCATTGATTACGTGGGTGGCAGCCACCACCTTATCCCGAAACAGGTTCCCATCATGGGGCAACACCGCTGTTACACCCGTTTGCATCGATTCCTGGTTAAGGGTTACGTGCCCCACCTTTACACCGGGTACATCGGTGATCAGGTTCTTCTCACCTGCTGGCAGCTTTCCAATTTGGATGCCATACTCCCTGATACGTTTTGGTTTATTCATATAACGTCCTCCCATTCTGGAATACAAACGATAAGTGCGAAGAATGATAAATGTTTGTAATCATTGTATGCCAGCGAGAAGAAGGATACAAGAATAAGATGTCTTTGACTTCGACCTGAGATGAAACTTTTCAGGTAGTTTTAACGTTTGTATAGATGATAAGCAAATGGGAGGTGCATCATGAAAAAAATGCTATTATTAATCATTGCGATAACATTTTACACCTATGGATGCCAGAACCAGGTACCACCAACCGAAACTGAAACACCGCCAGTTGTGGAAGAGCCTGAAACACCTGGCGAATCTGACGGTGAAGTTGAACCACCGGAAGAACCCAGCCAGGACCTGGTGGATGAACTGAATATGATTTTGAAACAGGAAGAGACGGGCGCCTCTGAAATTGGCCTGTTCATCAGGGAGCATGCAGAAACGGCTTCCGTTTCAGAAATGGAGCGCATGATTGAAAAGCTAATTTTGTATCAGGCCCCATTGGCAGAGGCAATTAATCAAAAAACCTACACGGGGCCATACATGAAGGCCCTGAACGAAACCATGGGTGGTGTGTTAGCACCAGAGAAGATTGATGACATTGAAGACGAAGAAGTCAGAAAAGATTACCAGCAACTGGTGGATGCACACATGACGGTGGTTCGATACGAAGAAACCCCTGTGGCTGAGACAGACTGGAAGGCATTAAACGCTTACGAGGACGATGTTTCAGAGAGCTTTGCCCGCTTGATTAACCTGTGGGACAAAATGCAAAACAGTGGGTATGGCAGACAGGACATAGACTTTAAAGAAATCATCCAAGACCTGGTGGAAACAGAGGAAATGATCCAATTTAATGAGGTTTCCTTCCTCACATGGCAGCTTGACAAGCTTTATGACCGCCAAAAGTATGCCTTGCTTGTTGGGCCGGAAGGCAGTTATATGGGCACCTTCATCAATAAGAGCAGTGATTTATACCAGACATTGATGAAAGGGGCTTCGGATTATCCTGACACAGGGTTTGCCCAGTTGGTGAAAACACTGGAAGAATCCAACACCACCGATATTCAAGCATTGACCAATCTTATGTTAAACTTTGATGTTTTTGGAGTGAAGGGAAGCGGCAAAATTGTTGAAGAACGTTTGGATGGCGGTGAGTCATTAAACGGCCTGTCTTACGTACACCTGCCCCACGAGGCAGAAAAGGAAAAAGCAGTCAACGACCTGATCAACCATGTGGCTGCTTCCATGGAATTGCCGGAAAAAGCTGTTTTCAACAATCATTTTTATTATGCAAATAACCACTATCTGAGCCTGGCAGTTTTTGCATCCTACACAACAGAACAGGGAGAATTAATGTTTCAGGAAGAAATGGTGACCATCAACCTGGACACCATGGAACGGGAAACACTGAGGAAAATGCTGGAACGGGAAGGTGGTAATGTCAGTATCACAGAAATGTTTGCCACGGCCCCTTATGATATTGACAACCTTGTTATTGAGGGACCTGGATTTCGTCTAAAGTGGCAAGTGGAAGGCCAGGAACAGGAAGAACACGGCCGCATATGGTTTTATGAATTGGAGAATTATATGAGCCTGGACAAGCTGTACCGATGAAATAAAAAAGCTCCAGGTCACCAGTGTTACTGGTCATTCCTGGAGCTCTTATTAGTAGTATGTGTGTTGATCTTAAATGGTGTTTCCTGAATGTAGAACCGTGCAATAAGTGTCGATTATATAATGTTTGTATTGATAAAGATGTGGTATGTTGTAATTATAGAAGTTATGATAAAAAATGGGTACCAACTTGTGGGTGTGATGACAGTGGCACGATGTTAAACTCTTGGACCTCAATTGGTTTTGTTAGGAGATGGGAAAATGAGTTTATTGATGAATCACAATGACCAACGGTTTATTGAAATTGCCCAGATGGTTTTTCAGGAGCAATTCAAGAGGGACCCTCAGCTTGAGAGTGAGATGAGTGAAAGAAGAAAAAGACTGATGTATGATGACGTGGTGTACAACATCAATTTTCTCATGACATCAGTCTATTTCAGTGACGTTAAAATATTTGAAGGGTATGCCAAGTGGATTTATGAGCTGCTGTGTAACATTATGAAAGACCTGGACCGGGACAGGATCATGGTGCAGATGACAGACCACTACCGTATTCTGGACGAAATCCTTAACAGCAAAGGCCCGGGTTTTCTTACTGAAGATGAGATTAAAAAAGCCACCGATTACCTGGAAGCCGCCATCCAAGTCACCCAAAAAGCTGTGACGGACATTACCCTTTCCACTACCTTCAGCGAAGGGGATTATTATAACGTGAGAAAAGCGTTTCTGGACGCCCTGTTGACCAACCAGACAAGAAAAGCCCATGATGTTGTGGAGGAAGCCCGGCAGGAGGGCATTCCCCTCACAGATATCTATGAAAAGGTACTGGCAAAATCCATGCATGAGGTGGGCGAACTGTGGCACAGAAACATCATCACCGTGGACAAAGAACACTATGCCACCTCCGTGACACAATCCGTCATGTCCAGTTTTTATGATGAAATTTTTGAAAGCCCCCGGAAGACAAAAGTGCTGCTCTCCTGCGCCGTGGGAAGCGAACTTCACGAGATGGGCATCCGCATGCTTTCCGATCTGTTTGAGTACAAGGGCTGGGACACCTATTATCTGGGAGCTGCTCTGCCGGAGCCGTCTGTGCTCAAGTCCATTGGAGAGAACAAGCCGGACCTGGTGGCCCTGTCAGTGACCATGGCTCCCTACCTTGCTGTCTGCGAAAATATTGTGAAAGCCATTCAGGAAAACTACCCGGCGGTAAAAATTGCCGTGGGCGGCCAGGCCTTTGTGAACACCACAGAACTCTGGAAACAATGGGGCGTTGACTTCTATTCTTCCAATGCTGGTGAACTGGCTCAATGGGCGGAGGAAAACATTTAACCAGGGTTCATCATTGATGAATAGAACAGATCACAAGGGAGTCTAATATGGACATCAACAAGCTTTCATTTCTGATACAGTGCGACAACCAATTGAACATTACCAAGACCTTCTGGTACCAGCCTGCTTACCTGATTTCACCTTACCAGAAGAAGTTTGCCAATCTCTTTACCCCCGACGACGGCGAGCGAATCAGCCAACTGACGAAGCAGGCCTGTTCCCTGCGGGAGATTTTGTTGTGCGACGACAGTTTTGAACTGGTCAGCCCCCAGGTAAATGTAAACCTTTGTATGATGGCCATGGATGACCAGGTCCTGGTATGCGGCATGAACCCATCCCTGCTACCTACGGATGAAGCGGTGTTTTTCGTCAAAGACTTGCTTTTTCAGTTTATGAACGTCATTCGGTCATCCGGGACAGTGCTCCTAACGGAAAATGAAAAAATGGTCAGGACACAGTTTGAACAAATCCAGCAGCTGAACAACAACCTGGTGAACATGCAACGAGAGGTGAAAAAATCCAACAGCAAACTTAATCAACTAAACCGGGACCTGAACAACCGTCTGGTGAAGGACGCCTTGACAGGTCTTGTCAGCCGATACCAGTACCGAGCAGAAATAGAACTGGCCATTAAAGAAGAACCGGAAAAACAAGGAATTTTCACTTTCATCGATGTGGACAACTTTAAGCAGATCAACGACACCTATGGCCATGGAGCGGGGGATGAGTTTCTTAAAACCTTTGCCCGGCGTCTGAACCAACTTCCTTTTGACAACCTGATCACCATGCGGATTGCTGGTGACGAGTTTGGCCTATACATACACGGATATGATTCTGCAGGACAGGAAGAAATTGATGATATTTGGCAGAGCATCTATAAGATGGTGCTGAAAGAGCCTATCACCTTCGAGGAGATCACCATTAACGTATTTTGCAGTGCCGGTATGTCAGTGTATGGAAAAGATACCAGGGACGTATACGACCTCATTGAATACGCTGATTTTGCCATGTACGAGGCAAAAAACGCTGGAAAGAACATGTTTCGAGTCTTTGACATGGACCTGTACAAGGGAAAGAGAACAACCATGTTGTAAGATAAGTTGTAATATTGATCAAAGAAAAAATGCTGGTATCCGAAAAAGGGAACCAGCATTTTGCATGGCACACTTATTCGTAAAGTTCATCTGGCAGCCAGGATTTACTGGCTTACTTCAACATCTCTTCCATGAAGACACCAACGCTTTTACCCAATTCCACTTTAACGCCCAATTTGTAAAGGGCTCTTTCAATGGTGGCCATGACCGCCACCAAATCATGGAGATCTACGTTGCCCATATGTCCAAGCCGGAACATTTTACCTGCGTAGGCGCCCAAGCCACCGGCCACAATCATGCCATCATCGTAAAGCAGGCTTCTGAATTTAGCATCATCAACGCCTTCGGGGTAAACCAGGTTTGACAAAGTGGTGGCACGGTATGCCGGGTCTGCCAACACGGTAAAACCAAGGGATTCAAGAGCTTTTTGCATGGCCCTGGCCACTTTTTCATGACGGGCATAGCGGTTTTCAATACCCTCTTTCTTGATGATGCTAACGGATTCTTTTAGGGCCCACACTAAGTTAACAGCAGGTGTGGCAAAGTATTTGGACGGATCGTGCATCACTGGCAGCCATTTGTCAAAATCGATGTAGTATTCAGGAATGGTGCCCAGGCTTTTTCTTCTTTCCATGGCTTTTGGACCTGCCCAAAGAATGGCCAGACCTGGAGGTACACCAAAAGCCTTTTGTGTGCCGGTGAACAGCACGTCAATGTTCATGTCGTCCACATATTCAGCTTCGCCGGCAGTGGCACAAACACCGTCAACGATAAAGAGGGTTTCTTCAAACTGGTTCACCATCTTACCAATTTCTTCCACCGGCGCCCGCACACCTGTGGAAGTATCCACATGGCTGACAATTAGAGCCCGGTACGTTTTTTCCTTCAATTTCATCTCTATTTCTTCAACGGGAACAATTTTTCCCCATTCACTGGCAAGAACGTCTACATCCAAGCTTTTTCGCTGACAGATTTCAATGAAACGGTCACCAAAATAACCATGGGACACAATCAACAAATTGTCGTTGGCTTTCAGGGTATTGGCTACGGCCATTTCCATTCCCATGGTACCGGTGCCGGCTACGACGAACACTTCACCTTCCGTTTTCAACATAGTTTTCAGGTCGCTGATCAGTTCTTTGTAGTCATTGACGAAAAGTGGATCGCCGAAAGCAGCTACCTCTCGACCCATCTGGTCTTGAATGGGTCGTGTCACAGGGGTTGGACCAGGGATCATAACGAGTCGTTTATTTTTCATCTGGATTCCTCCTTGATAATTTTTTCTCCTGGATAGTATGTTTTGACATGATGTCTGGATATCCCTCTTTTTATTTGGAAATATTTTTTAAAATTATAGTCTGGATGGCGCTTGGAAGATGTGGTTTAGCTCCAAAACCACAGGGTATACTGAGAATAAGTATCATTCGCGTTGTGATTGCGAGGAGGTAGTATCATGAAAAGGAAGAAGATTGTTTTGTTGGGGTTGTTCATTCTCCTGATTGGGGTACTGGTATTGGCTGGCTGCAGCCCCAGGCAAAGCCAAGACCCGGCACCAGAGGAAGTTGCGATGGAAGAGGAAATGGAAGCACCAGATACTTCCGTTTCTTCCGAACCTGAGACAGAAAACCCCGTCGAAGTGCCGGAGACACAAGTACCGGCGACAGTGGAACCTGAGCTAGAACCTGAAGTTCCCCTTTCCGGAACACTGGTAGGCGGTGTGCGTGAAATTAGTTTAGTCACATCCCGTTTCGATTTCGGACCTGAAGTGATCACTGTTCGTCAGGGAGAAGAAGTACGTTTGTTGTTAACAACAGACGACGTGGCCCACGGCATCGGCCTCAGAGAATTTGGCATCAATGCCCGCATTCCCGCCGGTGAAACCACCGTTGTAACGTTCGTGGCAGACACGTCAGGTGAGTTTACCTTTTTCTGCTCAGTCCCCTGCGGGGCAGGTCATGGAAGCATGAAAGGCCAGTTGTTGGTGATCTGAGTTGACTAAACTGTATATGCAATAATAATGCTGGTATCCGTAAAAGGAGCCAGCATTTTTATGAAACTCTTTGCTGAAAGATAGGGGATAAGTGAAAAAATTGTTAGGAAATATATTGACCATCTAAAATACCATATGTTACTATTAACACATTAAATCGAGATATATGAAAGGGGAATATCATGTCAATCAATTTTGCAATTCTTGGTATACTAAGCTATAAGTCAATGGCGGGTTACGACATCAAGAAAATCATACAGGAAGTTAATTTTATGCATTGGTCGGGCAATAATAACCAGATCTATAAATCCCTCAGCGATTTGCTTGATAAAGGCTGGGTTACAAATAAGATCATGCATCAACAAAAGTCTCCCACCAAAAAGATCTACACCGTTACCAGTGACGGACGTGCTGCATTAAAAGAATGGGTGCTTGCTCCCGTTGAACCAAGTGACATTAAAAAACCCTTCCTTGTTCAGCTGGCATGTTCAAAACAACTGAACACCCTGGAATTGAAGGAAATAATTGATGGCTATGAAAACCAGATTAGAACACAGTTGTTAATGCATCAGGCCACACAACAGGATTCCATGTTTCTGACTGACGGAACTGATTTAGAAACAACCATAGGGCGTTGTATTAACTATAACATCAAAAGAAGTTATGAAAATGAACTATTATGGATACAAGAGATGCGTAAAGCCATTACCGATGTTCCTAATGAAAATGATGGTAAGGAAATTGGTAATGAAAAAGAGGCATCACAGGAAGATAAAACTGGCAATCGCAAAGGAAGAAAAATGGTTCTTAAGTATGCATCATACTCGTAACAAAACTCACTATCACAGTGAAAGTATTGTACTTAAAAAGCCATTAGCCCAAGAACTGGTTGTGATCTGATAGTTGCAGTGTTGAATACTCCAAAGTATCTCGTCGACATCTAAACTGTCGATCATCCAAACGATAGAAAAAATGCTGGTAATTCCGTAAAAGGAGCCAGCATTTTTAATGTCACACTCATTGGCAATAGCGGTAACGGGAGTTACGTTATTTAAGTAAAAAAGCTATTTTAGTCAATAGTTCGCTTTCGGGTACTTCTTCCGGAGAATTGTAGTAATACTCATAAGCAATTCCCGAAGCCTCCAGTCCCTTGTCGACCATATACTTTGTCATTTCTTCATAGGTAGAAGCCATCTCTTCATAAGGACCTTTGTACATAGCTGTGAGCCATTTGCCTGCAGGGATCTCACTGGCTGTAACCTCCTCGTTGTCTGGCAATTTTTGGGTAGTTGGAAAGCCCATTTCCACATCCAGGTCTTCCATGTCTAAATTGAAATATGCCACATAGGGCATTCCCACCACCGTTTCTCCCAGTAAAGCCATGTGGGTCATGATTGCCTGATAGGCTTTTCCAATTTCTTCTGGCAACTGGTTGACCGACGTTCGTTTTCGAACTGCCATGGCAGGTACCGCCTCTTCCACAGTGATCTTAAAATTTTCTAATGACATGTGTTTTCATCCTTTCGCATTCCTTTAGGTTTATTGGTTATATATCTGTGTGGAAATCATTAAAATACTGTCAGAATAAACTACGATGGATCCAAAAAAATGTTTTGGCATCAAGAGGCAAAACAAATAGACTAAAACAACGTAGGATGAATGGAACACAGTCATCAATTTAGGAGAGTGAGATTATGAGGATTTTAGTGTACGGAGCCGGTGTGATCGGTGGCATATTTGCAGGGAAATTATATGAAGCCGGCCATGATGTTACAATGCTGGCAAGAGGAAACCGTTATGTTGAATTGGCAAAAGACGGCCTTATATTGGAAGATGTATACACAAAAAAAAGGACTGTTTCGAAGATAAACATGATTGAAAAATTGGAGCAGGATGACTGCTATGACTATATACTGGTTGTGATGCAAAAGAACCATGTGGGAAGTGTTCTGGCGTCACTAAAAGAGAATTGTTCCCCAAACATAGTCTTTGTCGTGAACAATGCACTGGGTTATGAAAAATGGGCAAATTCTGTGGGTGGTGACCGATTGATGATTGGCTTCCCATCTGCCGGCGGAGAAAGAACAGACAAAGGAATTGTGCGGTATTTTGTCGGTAAGGGAATTATTCGCCTGTTTCAGACAACAACTTTCGGGGAATATGACGGAACAAAATCCAAACGAGTACAAAAATTGATTGAAGCTTTTAACCAGGCTGGTATACCTTCTGTTTTTTGTCACAACATGGATGCCTGGCAAAAACACCATGTGGCAATCGTGACGTGTATCGCCAATGCGCTATACAAGTATGACGGAAATAATTACCAGATGGCTAAGTCTTTTGAAGACGTAAGACTGATGCTTCGTGGCATAAAAGAAGGGTTTAGCGCCTTAAAAGCCCTTGGATATTCTATTACTCCTTTAAAGCTAAACTATTTCCTCCTGCCAAATGCATTGTTACTGCTAATCTTTAAGCCTCTCATGGGTACAAAGCTGGCAGAGATTACCATGTCGAAGCACGCAATGGCAGCAATCAATGAAATGAAATGTCTTCAAGATGAATTTGATCTGTTGGCTAGTGAAAGTGGAGTACATACAAGCGCCATCAATGAGTTAAAAGAGAACTTGGATTATCGATGTTCATTACTCCAATGATTGGGATGAAACAATTGCAGAAACACAGTGGAATGAGTAACATATTTAGGGAAATGTCAAAAATACAATCTACAAAATGGGTGAGGCGAATCATGATCTTTCTTGGATCGGCTGTATTGTTGAGTTTGGTTATTCTGACAGGCGTGATTTTGGTGAACAGCCCTGGAAAACTTCCGCTTTACCTTGATGAAAACGGAGAAGAGCTTACCGGAAGTATCTCAGAGAAAAGGTTTGTCACCATTGGCGGCGTGGAACAGGGCCTGTTTATCAGGGGGAAAAACACCGAAAACCCGGTCTTGCTTTTTGTTCATGGCGGGCCTTGCTTCTCCGAGTATTTTCTGGTTGAAAAATACCCCACTGGGCTTGAAGAGGCGTTTACCGTCTGTTACTGGGAGCAGCGGGGAGGAGGATTATCTTACAACAAGGATATACCGCCTGAGATTATGACCATGAAACAGCTTGCGTCGGATACCGTTGAGGTGACCAATTATCTGAGAGAAAGATTTGGTAAGGGAAAAATCTACCTGGCTGCACATTCCGGCGGAACTTTCTTTGCATTACAGGTTGCGGCGCAAAGGCCGGAGCTGTACGAAGCCTATATCGGCATTGCCCAGGTCACCAACCAGGCCGAATCGGAAAAATTGGCTTATGCGTATCTGCTGGAGCAATACGAATTACAGGGAAATGAACGCATGGTGGAAAAGCTTTTGAAATACCCGGTGACAGAGGATGAAACCTATGTGAAACCCTTTTTTAAATCACTTGTGCGGGACCAGGCAATGCACCAGCTTGGAGTTGGCACCATGCGTAACATGAAGTCAGTGGAAAGAGATGTGGTGGTGCCTGTCATGATGAGCAAGGCATACACTTTAAAAGAAAAAATAAACCTGTGGCAATCTAAGTTTTCGTTCATCAAGCAGACAAAGTTGGCAGATGAGGTCATCGATACCGATCTGACAATGAAGGTTACAAAACTGGAAATCCCCGTCTATTTCTTCAGCGGCGTTTATGATTTAACAGTGAACCATGATTTGTCAAAAGCGTATCTTCTTCAGCTGGAGGCACCTGTGAAAGGATTTTATTCCTTTGAAAACGCCGCACATAGCCCCAATTTTGAAGAACCAGAAAGAATGATGGAAATTATCCGGAGGGACATTTTATAGTGCGATGCATAAAGGAATAAGGAGGGCAATAATGCCCAGTGTAAAGGGACGTTTGGTCAAATTCATGCTGCAACACCGCCATGTATTCCAGTTTAAATTGAAGAAGGAAATGATTGACTGGAATAAATATGAGTCTCTCCTCCAGTTTAGACAGGAGGTTGAAGAAGGGGCGGGAAAATTTGGTAAAATGCCCGATGACATACAGGTGACACCTGTTCAAATTGGTCGCCTCTATACCGAATGGATCTCGCCTGCTCAGGCAACCCGAAACCAGGCGATGTTGTATTTTTCGGTGGAGGGTATGTGACAGGCACCTGCCAATCCCATCAGACAAAGCTGAAGGTCTGTCTCTCACCGGAAGGCATGGCGCCTGCTTTGGCAACACACTACGCCGGGGAAGACGAAACCCTTCGTGATGACGCAGTCATGTTTGGGGAAAAAGCAAAAGCGGTTGGTGTGGACGTTGCACTGCACATTGGTGAAGGCATGTTTCACTGTTACCCGGCCACCGCACCCTTGTTTCCAGAAGCCACCCGTGCTTTTGAGGAAATCTGCGCCTTTGTTCAGGAAAGGGTTTCGGTTCAGATTCCATCAGAGACTCATTGAAGTGGTTGAGGGTTATTCAGACTAACCTTTGGGCAGACTCATTATGAAGCTGCCTATTTTGTTTATACTATTATTTTAGTATAAGGCCGTTCCTTTAACTCTTCAAGATGTTCATGATTTGGGTAAGTTTCAATTTCAATGGGTGTATATTTTCCTACATAATGAATATGAGTGCTTTCTAACTTAAAAGGCCTTCCATGACCTGGAACTATTATTTTAGCAGCATTTTTGATTTTATTATAACTCTCCAATCCTTCTTTTTTACTAAAAAATGATAAAGGAGGATGGTTATGAGTGAAATCCCAGGCATTTTTAACTGCATCTCCTGTAAATATAACACCTTCCTCTTCTAAGAGCAGACCTGTTATACCTGGTGTATGGCCAGGTAAAGATAATGCTTTAACTCCTTTGATAATCTCCTCGTCATTTTCCACTAATCGAAATTTTTCAGAAAAGTATCTTACAACTGCTTCAGGGACATAAGGATCAGATGCTTTTAAAAATTCCCCATTAATGACATAATCAAACTCCCTTTTTGAAACCATGATTTCAGCATTTTTAAATAACTCAATATTATTACAGTGGTCATAGTGAAAATGAGATATAAACACCATATCTATTTCATCGGGGCTAGTCTCTAAGGATTTCAAACCATCTATTAGGTTTTCCCTGTCATCACAGGAACCTGTGTCAAATAGGAGATTTTTGCCATTGTGTGAAATTAAGGATATTGATGCCCATCCTAAAGCACCACGATTTGATGAAGCTCCTAAGCCTGGAAGAACAATTTTATATTCCATTGTTGTAACCTCCTTTTATAATAATTTGTATATACATGCTAACGTACATTTTAAGGAGAGTCAAGATGATCAAAGTTATGAAATACGACTGGTGATCTTGTCTGGTCGACTTGTAATGAAAGAAACTTTTCAGATTATCTTAACGTAGAAATAGATGAATGATAACATACAAATTTATCATTCTGCAAGGCCTCATTGCAGGAAAGTGACATAATTGTCAAAAGTACATTGTTACATATTGGAGGGGAAGTAAATGATCGTAAAAAAAATGAAAATCCTGCTATTTATCTTGGTTATACTCTTTTTGAATGGGTGTACCACAGGTAGTTTTACAATGACCAATGGGAACATTTCGTTTAATGACCAGGAAATATCAGGTTCTTATCATTATTTCAAAGGGTATAAACAAAAAAGCTATCAATTTAACGAAGGAGATACCTTGAAATTTGCGAATGAAATATCAACAGAATCTGGGAGTTTACAAATAACTGTAAAAGATAATGATGATGAAATCATCCATGAAATTAAAGATAATGGAAACAGTGAAGTGCAGATCATTGAAAGTGGAAAACACAGGATTCGGATAGGTGCAACTGACCATGAAGGCAGTTTTCATTTGTCTTGGGTTGTCGAATAAAAACCAGACAATCCCAAGAAAATGGGCATGTTGAAAATGCAAGTCATATCCTGTTGAACAGTGGAAGTCTCACAAATGGAAGATGTTGTGGCATTTATGAGAAAAAGAGTGTATGAAAACTTTTCAAATATCTTTACGTAGAAATCAGTGAATAATAGACACAAAGAATACAAGATAAAGAATTGAAAGAGGTGGTCACATGCATGGAAAACGAAATTGGCTGGCAGGAGGCATCCTGATCCTTCTGGGTGCAGTCATGCTGATGAATAATCTGGGCTATACCAACGTCTCCATTGGCTGGCTCATACGGGAGTTGTGGCCCGTGGTGCTGATTTTGTGGGGAGCGTCTTTTCTCGTTAACCGCAAAAGCACTGGAGAACTGGTCACCGGACTGATCATTATTGCCATCGGCACCATTATCCTGGGGAACCGCCAGGAGTGGTTTGATCTGAACATATCACGACTGTGGGCCTTCTTCTGGCCTGCGGTGCTGATCCTGGCCGGCATCAGCTTTCTAAGGGGTCCCCGCATGTCCGGGGGTAGCAGTATGGCCTTTATGAGCGGCATAGAAAAAACAAAAACCCAGTGGGACCTGGAAGACGCCAATTACTGGGCCATCATGGGTGGCATCTCCCTTGACCTGAACAAAGCCAATATGGAGCCAGGAAAGATCTACCTGCTTTCCTGTAACGCACTTATGGGTGGTATTGAAATCACAGTACCCACAGATGTGACGGTTTACTGCCAGGGAACCGTGACACTGGGAGGTCTTGAGATGCTGGGGGAAGAAACCGGTGGTATTTATGCAACTCTGAAAGCAGACCAGGTGTCTGACAACCCGGACGCACCGGTGATCCGGATTCACAACCGAGCTATCATGGGTGGTGTGGAAATTAAGCACTAACCCACCCGGTTTACCTGTTTTCATACAGGGTAATTATATAGTTACTAGACCGCTAAAACCGGCCTTTGGGCCGGTTTTATGATGTTCTGTCAAAACGGGCTCTAATTAGGATGGGAGAGTTCAGGTTGTCTGTTCTATGTTCTATGTAACTTTTAGAAATTCTGATGAGGAAGGTGATTTTTATAATGAAAAAAAACCTCATTGCTCCCTGTGGCATGAACTGTGGTGTGTGCATTCACTATCTTTTCATGCAACATGATGTCAACAAACAGGGATTTCACCGTAAGTATTGCCCGGGATGCATCCCAAGGGGAAATAACTGCACCCATATGGGCGATCGCTGTGACTTGCTGGGGCAAGGAAAGGTACGGTTCTGCTTTGAGTGCAAGGACTATCCATGTAAGAGGCTAAAAACATTAGACCGGCGATATAGGACAAAGTACCACATGAGTATGGTGGAAAACCTGGAATACATTCGCCAGCATGGAGAAGAAACATTTCTGAAAAAAGAAGCAGAAAAATGGCGGTGTAAAAAGTGCGGCGGGGTTGTCTGTTGTCACAATGGCCTATGCCTGGAATGCCAGATGGATGTACTGCTCAGGAACAAAAGGTACCGGTGGAATGAAGACTAACCAGATGATGAATGATTCTCAGGTTCGCTATAATGTTCTAATTGGCTGATATGGCTGAATATGTAGGAATAGGTTTAGTTCGTTATGAAATTGAGGACTGGTTAAATCCAGTCCTCTTTTATATAGGTAAAAAAATCGTGCTTTCCCAGGGTCGGATAGTGGTAATATTCAAGTTTTTCCTTAGATTAGTCTATATTAATTAATTTTCATTATCAGTATAATGTATTTAAGAGACAGTCTTAGTTGAAAGGTGGTGTCATAATGGGGTACGAAGAACTTTACATCAGTACAGTTTTTATCGCAGGATTCATTTCTTTCTTCGCGCCTTGTATCATTTCAATTTTGCCGATTTATGTGGGCATTTTAGCGGATGAAAGCCATAAAAGATATAATTTTAAATTTGGTAATAAAGAAATAAACGTAACCAGACTTATCAAAGCAATGGTTTTTATTGTAGGTCTTGGAACGGCCTTCGTGATTTTAGGGTTTGGAGCAGGTGCCATAGGCGCTTTCATATATAGTCAGACTTTTTTAGTCATAATAGGTGGCATAGTGATTATTCTTGGAATACATCAAACAGGTCTTATAAAATTGAAGTTTTTAGAAAAACAAAAGAAATTAGAGCTAAAGCGTAGTAGAAGAAATGACATAGTAGGCACTTATTTATTAGGCCTTACTTTTAGTTTTGGATGGACACCTTGTGTTGGACCTATTCTGGGAGCTGTACTTGGAATATCAGCCTCTAGAGACAACGCATTTTATGGAGCTTGGTTGATGCTGGTTTACACAATAGGGCTAATGATTCCATTTTTGATAGTGGCACTTTTCTCTGAATTACTATTAGAAAAAGTGAATAAGATTAACAAACATCTTGGTAAGATAAAAGTGGTTGGTGGAATCTTGATCATCCTTATGGGCATACTCCTCATGACCAATCAACTGACAGCATTAACAGTGTTTATAGAGAACTTTATCAATTAAGAGCGGAATTGGAAGGAGTGATTATATGAGAAAAATAGCTGTAGTCATAGGAATTATACTGGTATTTACACTGGTAGTTGCAGGTTGTGCAAAGGTAACTGAAGACGAAACAGTGTCACAGACAAGTGTTGAACCAGAGATGATGAATGTTGGAGAGATGGCTCCAGATTTTTCCTTAGAAGATGTGAATGGGAATATGGTAAGCTTAGCTGATTTTAGAGGGGAAAAAGTATATGTGAAGTACTGGGCATCATGGTGTTCTATTTGTTTAGTGGGGATAGAAGATGTGGACACATTATCGAACAATGAAGATTTCAAAGTGATCACCATTGTAGCACCTGGCTTTTCGGGTGAAAAATCTTCAGCAGATTTTATCAATTGGTTACCTAGTTTAGAAACTAAAAACCTTGTGGTATTGCTTGATGAAGAGGGCGTATACGCTAAAGAGTTTGGGGTACGTGCTTACCCAACATCTGCCTATATTGGTTCTGATGGTGTACTGGTACAAGTATTACCAGGTCACGTTAGTAATGAAGTCATTAGGGAGAAAATGTCTATCATTAAATAGTTTGTAGGGTACGGATGATTTTACAGGACGGAGGAGAAACAATGAAACTGATTAAAATAACAGGATTGCTGCTGGTGTTGGTTATGGTCATAACTGCCTGTGGTAGCAATGATGATAGAGAAGCAAAAATGACTGAAGAGGCAGTAATGCCTAATGAACCCCAAAATGTTAACAATGCAAGTATGGAGATGCCCACTGTATCTGAAGAGATAAAAGAAATATATCTGGCAGGTGGTTGTTTCTGGGGAGTAGAAGAATATATGTCCAGATTAGTTGGTGTTATTGATGTGACTTCAGGTTATGCCAATGGTTCCACAGAGAATCCAACCTACGAAGAGGTGATATACAATGGCACTGGTCATGCTGAAACGGTTCATGTTACCTATGATGCCAGTCAGACGGATTTAAGAACCTTGTTGTTGTACTACTTTAAAGTAATTGATCCAACCAGCTTGAATAAACAAGGCAATGATCGAGGGGCTCAATATAGAACGGGTATTTATTATACCGAGGAAGCTGAATTGCCTGTCATAAACCAAGTAATCGCAGAACAACAGGAATTTTACACAGACCCAATCGTCGTTGAAGTATTACCACTTGATGGTTATTATTTGGCAGAAGAATATCATCAAGACTATTTAATTAAGAATCCTAATGGGTATTGTCACATCGATCTAGATTTGGCTTATGAGACAGTGATCGATCCAACGAAATACCCTAAACCAGCTGATGGTGTCATAAAAGAGATGCTCACTGAGTTGCAGTATGAAGTGACGCAAAATGATGGCACTGAACGAGCTTATACCAGCGAGTATGACGGGTTTTATGAACCAGGGATTTATGTAGACATCGTTACAGGTGAACCTCTGTTTTCATCAGCAGATAAGTATGATTCGAAAACAGGTTGGCCAAGCTTTACAAAGCCAATTGTTGCTGAAGTTGTGACCCATAAGGAGGATAATACACTCTTTTCTAAAAGAACTGAGGTGAGGTCTAGAACGGGTGATAGTCATTTGGGGCATGTCTTCAATGATGGACCTAAAGATAAAGGCGGCCTTCGGTATTGTATGAATGGCGCTGCCCTTCAGTTTATTCCTTTAAATGAGATGGAAGCTCAAGGCTATGGTTATTTAACTTCTTTGGTTGAATAAACCAACTTGACGAGGTGTGTGTCCCATGCACCTCGTCATTGACATTCCAAGAGAAAATTCAGATAATATAACCAAAAGAACGATTTAAGGATGGTAGCGATGTATAATATGCTTATTGTTGATGATGAACCTTTGGTACGGAGGGGTATTATAACGTTAGTGGATTTTGAAGCACTACATATCCGCAACATATTCGAGGCTGAAAATGGCGACCAAGGGTTGGAAATCTTCAAGAGGGAAGACATTCATATTGTTTTGGCAGACATTAATATGCCTAAAATGAATGGGTTAGATTTTGCCAAGGCCATTAAAGTGATATCGCCAAACTGCAGAATCGCTCTGATTACGGGTTATGATTATTTCGACTATGCCCAGTATGCCTTAAAAATTGGTGTGGATGATTATGTTCTTAAGCCAGTGTCTAAAAGCGATATTACTGAGATTATCATACAACTCATCAGTAAATATAATGAAACACAAAAATATGAGCGGCTTGAGAAAGTGATAGATCAAATGAAAAGTGACCAAGGGATTGAAACTGACAAGGGATACGAGCAGTTCATCAATCACTTTATGGAGAATCATTTATCCAGCAGTGATTTATCGTTAACGTTATTGGCTGATCAAATAGGGCTGAGTCAAGGGTATCTATCAGGTTTATTTAAGAAATTATACGGGTTGTCTTTCCAGGAATATGTGGTTAAATCAAGAATTGAAAAAGCTAAAGTGTTACTCCTGACAACAGACATGAAAAATTACCAAGTGGCCGATGCGGTTGGCTTTGAAGACCCCAACTATTTTGCAACCAAATTCAAAAAAGAAGTGGGTACATCCCCAAAGCAATACCGCAATCAAATGGGAGATGAGTAGGACGCGAGGAATGTGTTGCTATGAAACAATTAAAATTCTTTAAGTACATTAAAGTTCAAATTGCATTCTACTATCTGATGGTCTCAATATGTACCATCAGTCTTTTTGGTGTGATTTTGTATTATAGTATCAGCGCGACCTTGCTAAATGAAACCTTGATTTCAACCAGTGGTGCGGTCGATTATTCTGGCAAATATGTGGAAGTGTATATTGAACGTCTCAAGGCAGTTGCCAAAATCATTGTGGAACATCCTGATACCATTGGGTATTTGCAAGGTGATTCTAATGCTAAAAGAGATAACATAAGCGCTTTGATCCATTCAGCGATCGATTCTGATGAATACTTGCAATCGATTACCGTTGTGAGTAAAGTTGGTCAGATTATTTCCAATGAAGAGGCACTTGATATGACGATTTCGTCCGATATGATGGAAGAACCCTGGTATAGAGCAGCCATTGAGAGCGACATGCCTGTTCTGACTTCTGCCAGAATGCAGGATTTTTCCATGGATACGGATCAATGGGTCATTTCCATTTCGCAGGAAATTTTGGGTGATGAGGGAGAAAACATTGGTGTGCTGCTGATTGATATCAAGTATCTGGTATTAGAGTCTTACTTTACAGATCTTAACCTGGGGAATGAAGGCTTTGTCTTTATACTTAATGGATATGATGAAGTGGTTTATCATGCAGACACCAGCTACTTTGAAGACACGATTAAGACAGCAGAACTGATTAAAATTGCTTCTATGTCTGGTTATGAAAAAGACATGGGTATATTAACCCATCATTATGACATAGAAAATTCTGATTGGACGTTAGTCGGTGTGTCCAGTTTAGATGGTCTTAACATAATTAGAAGGCAAATCATTGAAACACTGGTTGTAATTGGTTTGATCCTGCTGGTGCTTGTCACTATCAGCGGTGTTGTTATTGCAGGTAGAATTACCAAACCTATCAAAGCCCTGGAAGAAGCCATGAAAGACATAGACAGCACTTTGAAAGAAGTAAACATTGATACGAATAGCAGCTACGAAGCCACACAACTGACCTTGCGCTTTAATGAAATGCTTAAGCGAATTGAAGTGCTCATGCAGGCAGTGTCAAAAAATGAGAAATACTTAAGAGAATATGAAATCAAGGCTTTGCATAGTCAGATTAACCCTCATTTTCTGTATAACACGCTGGATACCATTGTGTGGATGGCAGAATTTGGTGATTCAGAGAGTGTCATTGCCGTTACCAAATCTTTGGCCGGCTTCTTTAGAATTTCATTAAGTCGCGGAGAAGAAATGATTACCTTAGAACAAGAAATGGAACATGTCAGACAATATCTATTCATCCAGAAACAACGGTATCAGGAGAAGCTGAATTATCATTTATATCTGGAAGAAGAATTAAAAGATGTGAAGGTACCAAAGATTTTATTGCAACCAATTGTAGAAAATGCTATTTATCACGGTATCAGAGAACTGGAAGAACCTGGATGGATTGAAGTTGTAGTGAAGTTATACCAGGGACAAATTCTAATGAGCATCAAGGACAATGGAAAAGGGTTTGATACCAAGGCCATCCATATGGAGGACATTTCCAATGTTAAGCTAGGTGGTGTGGGCATTAAAAATGTGGATCAAAGGATTAAATTGTATTATGGCGAACAATTTGGGGTGCGTATTGAATCTGTAAAAAACGTGGGGACCACAGTTACTATGAATCTGCCACTATCTTAATGATTTTAACTTCAAATATAACCGCCTAAAGGATATTGGTGGAGCCGGGTTGGTGGAAAATTTAATGAATGCAGATATCATTGATAAGTACATTATTGGCATCATTCCAACTTTATTAGGCAATGGTAGATCATTGTTCAAAGGTAATTACAAAGAAATTAAATTACATCTTGATCGCGTAATAGTTTCTGATGGAATTACGATTTTGACCTATTCTAAAAGAAAATGAAGTGCAAGTGCAATTGCATGAACTCAAATTGAAAAAGCAAAGTTCTTTCATATGAATAATAATGAATAAACTATCATCAACTTAGAAGAGGTTATCTCATGCGCATTGAGGTCCATCAACGAATACGTTTTGAAAAAGCAGTCCGTGACATTCTGGAAAATGAGTTATTTCAAAATACCAGAAAGTATATTCACCACAAAGACATAACCGGCTTGGACCATTCAGTACATGTGGCCGCTGACGCTGTTTTGGTTGCCGAAAACCAAAGCTTCGATACTCGTTTTAATGGCAGTTAAATACTGTACCGCCAAAGAGCTCATGCATAAGACAACCCGCAGTCAGGTAAAAGCCTTGGTGGCTGACATGTATGGTCATGTTTTAGCATCAATGTAAATATTGAGAAAGTGATTAGATAAATGGTCAGACGCTATAATTCGATTTTTTTGCCCTCCTCGGCAGACAAATATGCCGCATAGACCAGCTTCACGGCTTCTGCCGCCAGATCATAGTCACTTGTGGGTTTTCTGCCAAAGGCCACACATTCCACAAAGTCTTGAAGTTCACCAGAAAAGCCACGGAGCACTTCATCTGACACAAAGGAACGGTTCCAGCCAAGCTTATTAGGCAGCATCTCTGCAAGATAGATGTCTTCGATTTTGTTTTCATCTAAGAAATATGTTTGAAGATAATCTGTTGGTGCCACATTACAGTTAAAAGTTGCATCATTTGCATAAACTTCAATATATGTTTTTGTGCCCCCCAGGTATGTGTCAGAGCCTATAATAAGGGCTTTGGATCCATCGGAGAAGGTGAGGGTAACGGTTATGTTGTCCTCCACATCCAAAGGATTTGCATTCAAATGGCGTCGATCCTCTTCTGACAGCTGTGGTACTATCCTCCCAGCATCGGCTGTTACACTCACTACACGGATGTCTTCTCCTCTTGCAGCAGCTTCCCTTTTTTTCAGCCATAACATGCCTGTAAGGGGATGAATCGCATTGCGCATGAGGGTGCCACCACCTGTTTGGTTCCAGTGTCCTGCAACAGGAGAACTTGAGCCCCTGAGGCTCGCTTCGCCTTTCATAAAAAGAATACGGCTGCCTTTAGCGGCTATAAACTCTGCAGTCTTACGAATGTTTGGTGCATAAACAAAATTTTCAGCGTACATGAAAAGCTTGCCACTGGCGGTGACAATTTCTCTTCCCTTTTCCAGTTCCTGACAGACTGTTTCGTACATCTTACGTTTGGACACATGGAGGCCAATTGGTTCCGGATCTCCTTCAGATCCAAAGTACCCGGTGAAGGGTTTTTCACAAATAACATGTTTTCCTGCTTTCATGGCTTCATATACCATATCCACATGCAGAGAAGGTGGTGTGACAATATCAATAATATCAATTTCAGGATCTGTCAGAACATCATTGAATTCTGCGCTGATCTGTTCAATCCCATACGTTTTTTGCAGCACTGATGCTTTTTCCAAATCAATGTCTACCAGCGTTTTGATCCGTACATTCACCCCATGAACTTTTGAATAACCATTGAGATGCAATAGGGCAGCGTAACCTCCACCAACCAGTGCAATTACGACTTGTTTGTCAGCCATGGATATCCTCCTCTTTGATGTGATATGATAGTTAACCTGTTCGTATAATCCAAGTCTGAACGTGTCTTTTACAATATAGGAATGTGTTGCTGTTGTGGTTAGGTTATCTCATGGACAATGAAAAGTCCAATAAGCAATTTGGATGGTTTTTATAGAAAGTCACTATGATAAAATAGAATGAACACAAAGTTGCGAGTCATTTTACCACATACCAGAGGATGATGCCTTGCTTGTCTTCGTTATAACGTATTTCTCCGATGCAATAGCTCACTTCGATATCTTTAATCGTGTTCCAGTCATAATAAGCTCCCGAAATGTCTTCCAGCGCTGTGGCAGACCGTGCGCGGTAAGTGTACGCCATTCCGTTTTCACAAACTTTGCCTGAGCGATCACTTTGCCCTCACCAGAATCAATCATTGAATATTCAACATTTTGGGCATCATAAGGGAGATTCAGCTTTATACCCATCGTATTCTGGATTTCTGCAGCAGTTGATTCCGTAATAGGATTTATAAAATTGGGATTGGTTGGGGATGATACATATACCGCGGCGGTTTTCCCTGTGTTGGGATCATAGTCAACAATCAGCCAGACTTGCTCATAAACAAAAATGGCTTCAGCCGAAGCGGTATTATCAGATAGCGGTACCCCGAACACTTCCCTGAACCGATTAATATGTTCGCCTCTTTTTATACCGTTGTAATCAACCTCAGGGTTATCTATCCAAACACTAATCGATTTTGCTGTATCTTCATCACTTTCAAACCATATTCTGATTTTGGCATCCTTAAACTCAAGTCCACCTTCGTCGATTTTTGTCGAAGTGCCAAGGTCATTTTCCAATTGCTCCCTGCTTACACCCAAATAACTTAAATACTGCTCAAAACTGTTGTCAGAAGTCCCTTCTTCAGCTTCTGGAGTTACTGGTTCTATTGAAGTTTCTTGAGCTTCTTCCGTTGCAGTGTCAGGCAGATTTGCGTCTGTACAAGCTACCATCAACATAACTGAGATGGTAACTACGATGGCAGGTACAACAGCTTTCCAGACTAACCCTGTTTTAATGGACATATAATCGTCCCTTTCACCACTTAATATACATACTCCCGACCAAGATACTGCGTAGATAGTCCTAATGAAATGATACCCATTATTTGAGGGTTCCATATATAAAATAGATTTTCAAATAGGTTATAAAAAGGGTATATTAAAAAATAGTCATGGATCTTCGAGAACCAGAAGGAGTAAAGAGATGAAAAAATGAGGACAGAAATTGTAATGGAGGGATTGTCAATGGACTCTGGACCTTTCTACCACGGAACAAAAGCAGACTTGAAGCTTGGGGACTTGTTGGAGCCCAGCCATAGCTCAAACTATGGCGAGCGAAAGAAGGCGAACTACGTCTATCTGACTGCGACACTGGATGCGGCTATATGGGGAGCTGAACTATCATTAGGCGACGAACCTGGACGGATCTATCTGGTAGAGCCTACTGGCACCATCGAGGATGACCCAAATCTGACGGATAAAAAGTTCCCAGGGAATCCAACGAGGTCCTATCGCACACGCCAGCCACTCAGAGTAGTGGGCGAAGTTCTGGACTGGGAGGGACACTCCCAAGAGCAGCTAAAGAAAATGCGGGATCACCTTGACGAGCTTAAACGGCTCGGCATCGAGGCAATTAACGAATAAGGGAAATTCATCTGGGAAGTCAAGTATGAAAACAGTCAACATTAGTAGACAGTATAAGTAGGAGTGAATCGATGAACAGCCAACTAATGTTCAATTTAAACAGTCTGATGATGTCTATTCCTGCTGGGACGGAAACTGTCAGGGACTATCGGGATGAACAGAAATGGATCAGTACTGATTCCACCATGAGCTTGCCTGGTCAAAAAGGAAAGCTGACAAAAATTGAAATAGACGTAGAAATTAACCCTTTTCTTTTGGCTAAATATCCGGTGACTAAAGGCTTGTATGAAGCAGCTCATCACAAAGCTGAAGATGAAATGGAAGACATTCTGGAGGCAAATGCCGGACCAATGGTAAATGTATCATGGTACGACGCTGTTTCTTTCTGCAATCTGTTGTCTGAGGAATGTGGATTGAAAAAATGCTACACCTTTGATGAAAACAGTGGTAATGTGATTTGTGAAGGGGACGCCGATGGGTACAGGTTGCCGACAGACGCAGAATGGCAGTATGCTTGTAAAGCCGGATCAACTGGTTATCGATATGGAGAGATCAGAGACATTGCCTGGTATAAGGATAATTCAGAAGGCAGGATTCATGAAGTGGGTAAAAAGCTGCCCAACCAATGGGGACTACATGACATGCTTGGAAACACATGGGAATGGTGCTGGGATTTGTATGACGAAAAGACCTATGGAGAATACCGGATTTTTAGAGGCGGCAGCTGGGCAGAAGAAGCAAGAGGATGCGGGGCTACCAGCCGCCGTCGTGGGCACCCCACGTTCAAAATAGATGACCTTGGGTTTCGGTTGGCCAAGTCTTACTGATAAGAAGGAAATGGACCATAAAGATTGGAGCTTGATGGAACAGTTCGAAGTAATGCTAAATATGGAAGACAGGAGAGACGCGATGAAAACATTGTTTGATCTGCGGGTAAAACAAACGGAAGAGATGGTTGAAGCCGTGAAAAGCATTTTTGAAGAGCCTTTGAAGATTGTCAGGTTGGAGGATCCCATCACACCATGTATTGGCTGCTGGAACTGCTGGCTAAAGACGCCCGGCATATGTGTCATGAAAGATCAAATGACTACATCCTATTCTGACTATGTGAACAGTGACACAGTCATTTTACTGCTGGATACCGCCCAGGGTTTTATCAACCATCAGGGGAAAGTTTTTCTGGACAGGACGATCCCTCACTACCATCCTTACATCGATCTGGTCCAGGGCGAGTGCCATCACGTTGCGCGGTACGAACGCTATCCCGATATGGTTTTTCATTATGACTTGGAAGGTTTAACCGACCAGGAAGAAACGGTAATTGAGGATTATTTAGTCCGCATGGCCTTTCATTTTAAATCCAAAGCCTTCCGCCTTGTGGGCAACGGCAGCTTGCAGTTACAACCGCTTAAAAACAGGAAAGCAAATAATCATGCCATAGCCTTTGGGTCAACGGACCCCATGGATCGACTGGTGATTTACAACGGTTCACCCAGAAGGAGTGGCAGCAATTCGGCACTGATTTTGGAAGAAGTGCAAAAAGTCCTGGGTGACCGGGTCGAGATGCGTGATTTAAAGCAGGAAGATCAATGGGAGCAATGGGCAGAGGCTTTTACAGGAGAAAAGAATGTGATGTTTTTTATGCCCCTCTACGTCCATGCCATGCCCTCCCATGTGATGGGTTTTATGGAGAAGCTCCAGGCCTCTGCAGGGGGTATCAGTTTTTTTATGCAGTCCGGGTTCCCTGAAAGCAGCCAATCTCACTACCTGGAGGCCTATTTTGAGCAATTGTCCATCAGATTGGGAAGAACCTACCTTGGTACAGCCATCAAGGGTGGTATGGAAAGTTTACAGATGAGGCCGGAGAAAGCCCGGACAAGCATGATGGAACCCCTGGTTAAAGCCATCGAAACCCTGGTGCTGAAGGGAGAATTTAGCACAAGTGACATTCACCAACTGGCCAGACCGGTTCGCTTTGGAGCGGGTGTTCAAATGCTCTTCAAGCTGGTGGGGAAGAAATTCATCAATTCATTCTGGGATCAAAAGCTGAAAGCGAATGGGGCCTACGAAAAGCGTTTCGAGCGTCCCTACAGGGCATAGGTGAGAGTCGGGAATCAGCCGTGGTTCAAGATTGATGGGGGCGGGGCGAAAAAGAATGATACTTGAACGATTTACCGATATAAGAAAGAGTAATCGGAGAAAAGAAGGCTTTAAACTAAGCATTAGTTAGCAAAAGAACTTCAATTTCTTTTGCCGGCATGGGCCTGTAATAATAAAAACCCTGCATTCCGTCACACATCTGCTGTGCTAAAAATGACTCCTGCTGTTGTGTTTCAATCCCTTCAGCAATGACATCCAAACCCATGTTTTTTGCCAGTACAATAATGGTTTTTATAATTGCTTCATCTCTTTTGTCTGTGTTAATCCCCTGGATAAACTGCATAGGGATTTTAATTCGATTAATTGGCAATAATTTCAAATATTTTAAAGAAGAAAACTCAGTGCCAAAATCATCAATAGAGATGTAAATGCCCATTTCCTGAAAGGCATTCAAGACGCGAATAATATAATCCGTATCCCGCATGGCTATACTCTCTGTGATTTCCAACTCGAGATATTGAGGCAACAGTATTGTTTCCTCCAGTATTTCTTTAATCTGACTCACGATTACAGGATTTTGAAACTGGATGATGGACAGATTCACTGCAATTCTCATAGGAGGCAAGCCCACTTCCTGCCAGGCTTTGTTCTGCATGCATACCGTGTGTAATACCCACTTGCCGATGGGGTTGATTAATCCGGTTTGTTCCGCCAAATGAATGAATTTACCCGGTGGGACCAATCCTAACTCCGGATGATTCCAGCGAAGGAGCGCTTCCAGACCGACTATTTTCTTTGTACTGAGACTAATTTGGGGTTGATAATAAACTTCCAGTTCATTTCTCTCCAAGGATCGATACAAACCGTTACTCAGTTTCATGTTTTCTGTAATGACATCTTTCATAATTTTGGTACAAAGGACCGACTGGTTTTTACCCTTCTCTTTGGCTTTGTACATGGCTAAATCCGCATTCTTAAGGAGTGTTTCGGGCGTTTCTCCGTCCGCCGGGTAAACGGATATTCCGACACTGGCAGTCATATAAATTTCGTTGTGATTCAGGTCGAATGGTTCTCTGAAGGCGCCAATGATTTTATTCGCAATTGTCAGAATGTGATCGGCGCTTTCCAGGTTTTGGACCATGATGATGAACTCATCGCCACCCATCCTGCCTACGGTATCGCTTTCTCGGACAAGGCTAACGAGCCTGGTGGCAACATCTTTCAGCAATTCATCTCCCTGGAGATGTCCAAAGGTATCGTTTATCGTTTTGAAGCCATCAAGGTCCAAAAATAAAACTCCGATCGGTTTTTTAATTCGCTTCGCTAAATTTATTGCCTGCTGAAGCCTGTCCACCAGTATCATGCGATTTGGCAAACCGGTTAAAAAATCATAATATGCCAGATGTTCAATTTTTAGATTAGCATTATATAACTCTGCTGTCCGGTTTTCATTCTCTTCGACTTCTTTTGATTCTTTTAAAGCTCTTTCAATTGAAAATACCAATCGTCTCAAATTATTCTTCGAAACATAATCTGTCGCACCTTGTTTAAAAAGTTCCACTACAGTTTCTTCCCCTATGAACCCGGATACACAGATACATGGTGTGGACGGGCATATTGTGTTTACAAGTGCTAATGCTGCGAATCCATTAAAAGAAGGCAACATAAAGTCAAAGATAATCAACTCGTATCTTTTGGATTTTAAAGCAGTAACGAAATCAACTTCTTTTAATGTAATATCCATTTCGATTTCATAATCGGAATTTTCACATAGATATTCATAAATCAGTTCGGCATCCATAGGGGAATCTTCCAGACAAAGAATTTTTAATTTTCTCTTATTGGGTTTTTTGTAGTTCAAATTGTTCATCCTTCCGAAGGCACCTCATTAATAATTGCCCAAAAGCCTTCTATCTGTCTGACTATTTCTGTTAAGGAAAGGAAGTCCACCGGTTTTACGACATAGGCATTCACTCCAAGGTCATACCCCCTGATTAAATCCTTTTCCTCTCGGGAGGAAGTAAGCATAATAACCGGTATACGTTTGAATTGAGCATCATTTTTTATTATAGCCAGAAACTCCAACCCATCCATCCTTGGCATTTTTAAGTCCAGTAAAATTAAACCTGGATTACCTGACTTTCTATCCTTAAAACGTCCCTCCTGTTTTAAGTATTCAATAGCCTCAACGCCATCATTAGCCACAACCACTTGATTTGCAATTTTTTTCTCTTTAAATGCTTCCATTGTCAGATCAACATCCAACGGATTATCCTCAACATAAAGAATTGTACTCATTTTCATGTCTATGTCACTACCCTTCCGTTTTAATTAATGAAAAATAGAAAGATGCGCCTTCACCAACCTTGCTTTCGGCCCAAATTTTCCCGCCATGTCTTGTGATTAATCTTTGAACAGTTGCCAACCCTATTCCAGTGCCTTCAAAGTCCTTTTGAGAATGTAGTCGCTGAAACATAGTAAATATTTTTGATGCATAGTTCATGTCAAATCCCGCACCATTATCCTTTATATAGTAAATAATCGTATTTTCATTTTCCTCTGCCCCAATAATTATTTTCACCAAATTCTTGTTCTTGGTAAATTTGATTGCGTTTTCAATAAGATTACTCCACACTGATGTCATCATCTCAAGATCACCATAAGCCAAAGGAAGCGCCTCAATACTAAATTCTATCCTGTTATCTATGTCCCCTTCTTTGATAGGCCAAGTCAGCATATCGACGATTTGATTCATATTAAGCAAGTCTTTTTTCATCTCTATTCTATTGATTTTTGAAAACTGAAGGAGTCCATCTATTAATTCTGCCATGTTTTTGGTGGCGCTGGAAATATTATCAATATACTGACGACCTTCTGCAGGAAGCAAATCTTTATATTTCTTTTCTAAAAGTGAATTATACCCGGTTATATGTCTTAACGGTGCTTTTAAATCGTGGGAAATAGAATATGAAACAGCTTCCAACTCTTTATTAGCATGTTCGAGCTGAGCAGTTCTCTCCTTGACGCTATTTTCCAATTGGTCATTGAGCTCTTTAATTCTTTCTTTTTTAATAACAAGTTCTTTGTTGGCAGCAGCAAGCTCAGCAGCCCGTTTATCTTTTTCTTCGTTTTGAAAAGCAAGCTCCTTGTTGGCAACAGCAAGTTCAGCAGCCCGTTTATCTTTTTCTTCGTTTTGAAAAGCAAGCTCCTTGTTGGCAACAGCAAGTTCAGCTGCCCGTTTATCTTTTTCTTCGTTCTGAAAGGCGAGCTTTTTATTGGCAACGGAAAGCTCTGCTGCCCGGTCTGCTTTCTCTTCATTTTTCTTTAAGTCATCTTGCGTCTGTTTATAAAAAATATCATTCATACGGCATTACTCTCCAATCTACTTTGTAGCTGAACACTGAGTTTCTTTATATTAGATTAATTTCGAAGGACGGTCATAATTATGATGCATCTGGTGCTCAAAAATAAGATTCATGTTGAAGTCTTTTCAATAAAATATAGAGAACAATGCCAATTTGTTGCGCATAGCTAATAATCGCATCCTGATATCGAAAATCATAGTCGTCAAAAAATTGCTGGTATAGCTTTTCGGGGATCCCAGATTTGTGGAAATGAATTTTGCTTTGTTTCTGAAGTCTCTGAATTGTATAACGTTTATTATAATACATCTTGTTAACTTTGTCATTGTATATTTATTCTATCTGTCTTCAACGGTAAGTAAATCAAAAATAGTAATTGACACTTTGTCAGTAGCATGGTATGATACACATGTACTGACAAAATGTCAGTTTAAGTCGCATAACGTGGAGGAATTAAAATGCGTGAAGTAAAAGAAGCTGAAGTCCGGAAGGCCGAAATAATGGAAGCTGCAAAAAAACTATTTCACAATAAGGGGTACTTAAACACAACAACCCAGGACATCATCGATGATGTGGGAATTTCCAGAGGGTTGCTATACTACCATTTCAAGTCAAAGGAGGACATCCTGTTTGCCATTATTGAAAAACACATCGGTCCCTTGATTGCAGCATTCAAGTCAATCGCCAGTGACCAAAAAAAATCTGCACCGGAGAAAGTAAATTCCTTTTTAAACAGCACAGTGATTCAGGAATCTTCAGCAGTGGAAGAGGATTATTCCCTTCATGAAGCCATTCAACTGCCGGAAAACACTTTCATGATGGATCGAATCAACCATAAGCTCTCCCATGCAATGACAGCCAGCTTTTCAGAAATCATTCAACAAGGCAACGAAGAAGGTGTTTTTCACGTTCAATACCCAAAAGAAACAGCCGCTTTCTTAATGACCGGTTATCTCTTTGTGATCAACAGCAGGTCTTTTGACCGTGACATTGAAACAGCCATGAATTACCTGAAGGCATTTAAATTATTGCTAAGTACGTCGCTGGGCGTAGAAGTATTGTTTGAAGAACTATTTGAAAAATAATCTAATCCAGTCGCTTTTCAACGAGTGGATTCATTTTTAACCTATGACTGACTAACAGTCAGTCAGTTAACTAATTAAGTGAGGAGAGAGAACAATGATGAAAAGTAGATTTATTGTTAAAGTATTGATTGGAATAGGTGTCATGATAATGTTGACGGGTGCTTTGGTGATGCCCGTCCATGCCGTTGATACCAACACACTTGCAGGTGAAACCCCTTCAGGCATTCCTTTCAGCAGGATGGAGCAGGAGATTGATGAATATGTGGCATCATTCATTGGTAAAACAACCCCTGGTGCTGCAGTCGCCGTTGTGAAAGAGGGTGAAATCATTCATTTAAAAGGCTATGGGTATGCTGATGTGGAGAATCAAGTTCCTGTTGACCCACAAAGCACTGTTTTTGAATGGGCATCCACAAGCAAATTGTTCACATGGACATCTGTGATGCAACTGGTGGAAGAGGGTAAAATCGATTTGAACACAGACATAACCGAATACCTTCCAGTGGAATTTGCTGAGAAGCTGGAATACCAGCAAACAATCACCATGCGGGATCTCATGAACCACGCGGCTGGTTTCGGTGATTATGCCTTTAACATCATCGTCTTTTCAGAGGATCAGTTGGTTTCTTTGGAAGAAGCACTTTTACGAGACAAACCTGAACAGTATTATGAAGTTGGCACAGCCAGTGCTTACAGCAATTACGCAACCTCCCTTGCCGGTTATGTGGTACAGACCATCAGCGGCCAGCCCATAGAAGATTACGAAAGAGAAGAAATCTTTGAAGTGCTTTCCATGAACAACACCTCTGCACACCCCTCTGCGGCAGATAACAAAAGCATCATTAAGACTAAAGCAAAAGGCTATTTGTCAGACCACCAAGGTGGATTTCAGCCTGGGAACTGGTCCTATATCTCACATTTACCTGCCGGTTCTCTCAATGGTACAGTGGAAGACTTTGCTAAATTTGCCATGGCCCTGACCCCGGGTGAAGGTGAACAATCGCCTTTGTTTCAACAACCCGATACGTTGGGTACAATGTTATCACCCAGTTATGATCCTTCGGGAGATATGAAGGGCACCGCCCATGGTTTCTTTCAATATGAGGGAGCATACCCTACATTCGGTCACGGTGGCAACACAGCAGCTTTTTCAAGTCAGTTTGTCATCGTACCGGAAGAACGTTTTGGCATTGTGATTCTGACAAATGCTTACCTTGAAATGGACATTCTCTTTGGACTACAGGATTTATTATTGGGAAGAGATCTCTCTGATATCAAAGTGCCAGATGAAGACCTGCCATCTTCCAACAATGTAGTTGGCAGTTATGTGCCAATGGAACGACAGGTGGGTAATTTCCTGGATTTTGCAAAATATTTGGGGTTATATGAAGTGAAGGCTGCCGGGGAAAACAAAATTACAATGAACATCGGTGCATACCAGGGAACCTATCTTCAGACTAGCCCGTATCACTATGAACTGGTTGATGACAACATTCCATTGTTTCGAAACATCTATCCAGTTTTACGGTTCAATGTTGAAAATGATGAGGTAAAACAAATTGTTGTCGGCAATGGCATGGATTTATCACCATTGCCCCAGGGAAGGACAATCCCCTTTCTGTTTGGCAGTGTCAGTGTATTGCTAATAAATGCATTGTTCTTTTTCATTGCACCTGTGGTCCTGCTAATTGCGGCTGTCAGGCGCAGAAAGAGAACAGCGGAACCTGGAAAAACAAGGTTATATAAGTCGCTTTTAGTGCTGGTGCTGCTGGGAACAGTAACTATTTTTAATAATTTGATTCCCGTCGCGAAAATTATGACCAGCAGTTTTCGTACTGCTGCAGAAATGAAGCCATTCATTTTGTTCAATTATCCTCTTCTTCTTGGGATGATTGTTACTGCACTCTTTACCGCCAATATGATGAAGAAGATTGATAGAGTGACAAAAAAAGACAAAGCACTTTATTTTACAACACTGGTCTTGTTAATGTCGTTGGTTGGCCTCCTATGGCACTGGAATTTCTTTGCAGTTATTTGATAAAGAGGGCAAGAAGATCACGAAATGCCACTCCTGTGAGGGAATGGCATTTTTTCTACTCTATATCATTGGATATTCAATATTCCTCTTAGAAAGAGCGTACAGGTAAAGAATGTTAATAGTTTTCCTGCTGAATGTCTTCAATGGTGTAACCAATGCTGTCCAGGGTCCGGGCAGCTTCCTTTCTGTAATCCCGGTCCATGACAGCGGAAGCAATATTAATAACAGAATCAATCATAGGTGTTTCAATGCCCAGTTTTTTGGCCAGGTCTGACATAAACACCAGCCCATACCCAACATCTTCATTTAAATAACGGTAATCCAGCTGACTCTGGGCCTTGATTCCCTTAAAACCAGGGGCATTGGCATAACCGTATTCATAGTTGTCTTCCGTCATGTAACCCTGCATTACGCCAAGGGTGGCATCATCAATGACCTGAACGTCCAGCTTTTCACCCAACTTTATCCGCTCCTGGTCAACAGCGCGCATTACTTTGCCTACCGCCGGAGTTACCCCTTCTTCATAAAAGAGAAAATCTCCATGGGTTCGCTCAATAAGGCCGGTGTTTAACAGGGTTACCACAGGATGAATCACCGGGTTGGCATTTTGAAGCATGGTTTGCAGCACGCTTTTGGCCGGCTCAATGCCAGGGTATACTTCCTTAAACATCGTTACCACCCTGTCCGTTTCACTGGCAGGAATGGTGGAGAGGAATAAACCGCCTTTCAGCTTCAAAAAAATGTTAACCACACCTGGTTCAGATATTCTGGAAGCATAGGGCAGGGTGGCTGTTTCTCCCACACAAACCTGGCTGGATTCTTCCTTGGTGCTGAAAATCTTTTTGCTGATGAGAGCCCCTCCACAGGAACCGGGGCAGGTAATGTACACCTGGTCATTTTTGATGATGTCTTTTACGGCATTAGCAAAGGATTCGCTGCTGTAAGAAGGTCCTACGGCCAAAATTAGCTGAGCGCCTTCGACTGCCTTTTTAATGTCATGGCCGGCATACGCAAGGGAGGCCAACCCATTTAGTTCTCCCGTTACCTGCACACCCCCATTGATGGCAATGGCTTCAATTTGTTGGGTAAATTCAGGAAAATCAAAAAGCCTTACCTCATGACCTGCCAACGACCAGTCGGCTGCTGTTGCTAAACCACCGTTTCCAGAACCTAAAATTGCTACATTCATTGTTTTTCCTCCTTTTGGAATGATAAAGACAGGTTATATGACAGACACACACGATGCATTTGTTGAATCAGTCAATGTTGTTCACATAGATAATACTGCAACAGTTGTGCCAACTTCAGTTAATATCTGGAACCATTGGAAATAAAAGGTTTTGTGACGATGTTTTCAGGCTGTTTTTTGCAAAATGTTCAGAATGCCAAAAAACTGGCGAACAACGTCAAGTATAAAAATAAAAATGCTCACAATTGAGCATTCTCACTGAAAAAACTGGCGAATTATGGGCATTTTATTTAAATCCCAGCTTATCCATGCGGTAACGCAGGGTTTGTCGTGGAATGCCCAGCAGCTCTGCAGCCCGTGACACATTGCCCTGGGTGGCTTCCAGGGCTTTTTCAATGTGAGCGCGCTCCGCCGTTTCGACGACATTCTTCAGAGGGTCCATTGCCATAAGTGGTTGTGTTTCCAGGGGAAGGCCCAGTATCTCCTGGTCTTCATACTGCAGCATTTCCCGAAAATAGATGGGCAGGTTATGGGTGGTGAGAACAGGTTCTTCCGCTAAGCTGATCATGGATTCTATGATGTGTTTCAGTTCACGCACATTTCCCGGCCAATGATACTGGCGCAGTAATTCCATTAAACTGGGGGAAAAGGTTTCGATGCGCTTGTTGTATTCTTTGCTGTAGGTTTTTGCATAATAATCAATAAACAACTTAATGTCTTCCTTCCGTTTCCGCAGCGGAAGCAGGGTGATCATATTGCCGCTGAGCCGGTAGAAGAGGTCTTCCCGCAGCAAGTGGCTGCGCATCAGTTCTGAAGGCTGCTGGTTCACTGCTGCAATGATCTTAACATTTACTTTTTTGTCTTCTGTGCTGCCAACGGGGCGTACCACACCATCCTGGATCACCCGCAGCAGCTTGGCCTGTAGGTGAAGGGGCATGGAGTTCAGTTCATCCAGAAACAAGACCCCTCCGTCGGCAATTTCAAAAAGACCTTTTCTGTCTTCCGCTCCGGTGAAAGCCCCTTTCTTGGAACCAAAAAGCATGGATTCAAAGAGTGTCTCGGGAATGGCGGCACAGTTTTGGGCAACCAGTTGTTTTTGAAAGGCAGGGTTACTGTTTACCATGGCTTCCACGAACACTTCTTTGCCTGTGCCTGTTTCGCCATAAATCAGCACTGGGTTTCGGTTCAGTGCGAAAACCCTGGCCTGGCGGATGCTTTCCCTGGTGGCTTCGTTGGACGTCATGATGTGTTCAAAGGTAAAGCCCTGGCTGCCGGCGTGCATGGTCCCCTGTTCCTTGGGAAGATCGTCCTTTGTGTTAAGAACATCAATAGAATCATCAGTGTAATCGCTGAGGACAGTGATGTCCTGCGAGAGCTCCACAGCACCCACAATTTCACCGAACCGAATGATGGGGTATGTGATGTTCCGCGTGGTGTATTTATTACCATTACAGTCAGCAAAAGACTGCCGGTCTCGGTAAATGACTGAACCTGTCTTCAGGCATTGGGTCATGGTGCTTTCCTTCAAGTCAAGATGAGGATACACTTCATAGTATTTTTTTCCATGATAATCTTCATATTCGTTTTTCATTTTTTCCTTATCAAAACGGGGATTGTAACGATTGGTATGAATAACATTCAGGTATTTATCCACAATGATCATGGAATCTACATAGCTGATGGTTTTTGTCGGTTTATTCATATCCAATCCCCCTTGTGCTGCAATAATCTGATTGTGTCTTCACTTGCTCTTTATTGTATGATATTAATAGTAAATAAACAATCATTATGGAATTTTTTCAATGACGGGAGGGTTTGCATGGTTTCCTTTGGCGAATACATTCCAGTATTTGGACCTGACCATATCATTTTCATAAGCGGGCTGGCAGTGATGACAGTTTTGTAAAAGATCACTTATGCCTCGGGTACTGCCTAGGGAGATAAGAAACAACAATTAATCTATAGTCACAATGATTAATGTATTTATAGTATAATCAAGAGGACCGCTCGAAAGACGGTTTCGCAAAGCTACGAGTCTGCACCGGGATACCCGGCATGATGGTCCAGTCGCCATGATCTGTGATGACTCCATTGCGAAGTTATGCCTGGGCATAACTTTTTTTGATGTAAAATGCCGAAGGGTTTAGTAGCGTCATTGATAAACCCGTGAAGAACTGAATTATAACGTGGCTTATGATAAAGATGAAGGGAGGCAGATCAATGATTCATATTGCTATCTGCGATGACGAATTGCATGAACTTGAACGCGCGCATGATTTTCTTACAAGGTACAAGCAGAAGCGCCCACAATATGAAATAACAATACATTTATTTTCTGCCCCTTTAGAACTGCTGTCTTATGTGGAAGAGCATGGATTATTTGACATATATCTATTGGATGTTTATATGGCTGGTATGCTTGGGACAGATGCTGCACGGGAACTGCGTCAGCTTGATGACAAAGGAGAAATCATTTTTTTAACCACCTCCCGGGACCACGCGGTTGATGCTTTTGAAGTGGATGCTGCCCAGTACCTGGTGAAACCCTATACAGAAAGTGCCATTTTTGTGGCGTTAGAAAAAGTGTTCAATCGATTAAAGGTTGAACGGCGCCATCTGATTACCCTGAAGACATCAGAGGGGACGGTGCGTCTTTATACAAGAAATGTGATCTTTACAGAAACAGGCAGAAACAACTACCAGGTCATTCATACAATTCAAGGGGAAAAAATTGAAGTGCGCATGACCTCCACAGAACTTTTTGAACTGCTGTTACCAGCCAATATTTTCGTGAGGTGCGGTGCTTCCATCAACGTAAACCTAAAATTCATTCGACAAATCACGAAGGACACTATCATCTTTGATTCAGGCGAACAATTGGCGTTCCCTTACCGTGCGTATCAAAAGCTTAAAGCGGCCTTTCTCAGCTTTCAAATGTCCCCAGAGGAATAAAAACTCGGCAAATACCCCGAAACTGATGGCAATTACCCCATAAATAAAATTTTAATGTTACTGTATGCTACGCTATAACAAAATGACTGGCCATCAAACGACAGGCTATTACAAAGCAAGGGGGGAAGCTGACGTGTTGTACACTGTATTAGTGTTTTTATCATTTTTCCAATCGGTTATTGGATTTACGCTGATGACTTCCTCGGTGATGCACTTTAAAGAGCCTGTCAAAAAACGAATCGTGACAGGATTTGCTGTCATGCTTTTGGGTATCATCCTTCTTTCTTATACCGTGTATAGCCAGGGCGCCGGTCCTGTCGAACGTGTCGCCATACTTGTCATTCTCCTGATAACCCTCTCCTGGTTTTTAATCTGTTCAGGTGACCGTTTTTTTGTATCCCTCTTCAGTTTTCTGACCTTCGTCAATATCTACGTATCCATCAGCTATGTCAGTGACAATTTGTCCATGGATTTTGACGGCAATGCTTTTATTGGTACCCGTATCGCGATCCGCACGGTGATCTACCTTGTCATTCTGCCACTGTTGTTCAAATATGTGCGCCCGCGTTTTCGAATGCTGGTGAATACCTTGGACAAAGAGTGGCGCGTAGCCACACTGGTTCCATTGGTGTTTTTAATCATGCAAATCATGGTGCTGTATTATCCGGCCCCTTATTGGTATTGGACCAACGCCAGTTGGTCAAGGTTGGTTATTGTGACGGTGTACATATTATTTTTGGCTGTGTACTACCTCTTGTACATACAGTCGAGTGCCATTGTGGAAAAGTACGCACTGGAAAAACGGCAACTGCTTATGGCACAACAGGAAAAATTGTGGGAATCTGAACTGATTCGTCAAAAGGCGACAGCCACGTTAGCGCTTCGGCAAAGACACGACATGCACCATCATAACGCTGTGATTATGGAACTGTTGCAAAGTGGTGATACGGGCAACTTGAAGGCTTATGTGAAAAGCGTAAATGAAACACTGGATACCCATCCCGCCCAGGCCTTCTGTCTGAATCCAATTGCCAATAGCATTCTGAACCTCTATGCCAGCAGGGCAGAGGAAAGAAACATCAAAACAACCTATCATGTCAATGTGCCAGAGGGCATTGGCATCGATCACATCGACCTCACTTGTGTACTTGGAAATGCGTTGGAAAACGCTCTCGAGGGATGCCTGCGGTTGCCAGAAGACGAGGAAAAGGAAATCAGCGTCACCATCAAATACATTGACCATCGTTTGAGGTTGAAGGTGGAGAATACCTGTAAAGAAGACATCATTTTTGAAGGAGAATTGCCTGTCACACAAAAAATAGGTGGTGGAACAGGCACAAAAAGCATTCTCTACACCGCCGAACGTTACGATGGTACGGCTGGATTCTCCGTGATGAATGGGAAATTCATCACTCAAATTGTACTCAATGGGAAATAATGAGCGCATCACAAAAGATGTCGCAAAGGCTGTCAGTCATCACTGGCAGTCTTTTTAGGTGATTTGTATGAGAAAACATGCAATTACCCCAAATATAATGGCAATTACCCCAAAAACGGCAGTTGCCTTTTTAATTTGCTAAAGTACAAGTGAGGGAATCGATATTCGAAAACAAAAAAAGATCTTCAGTTAAAACCGAAAAATAGAATTATCTGCTGAGGGAGGAACTGGGTATGAAAGAGAATTACTTAAACAGCGAGTTATATGATTTGATCAACAGTACTACAAGTATTTTTGAATTCACACAACCAGGTTCTCTGGACGGAATTTGTTGTTGGGGGATAGAAAAACCTGAGAATGAATGGATGAGTTTTAAGTTTCTGGAAATACTAGGTTATGATCCAGCTGATAATAAGCATAAGGCGATTAAATGGGAAGAGATTATCTTCCAGGAAGATTTGAAAGTAGCCATAGAAAATGTTGAAAAACACTGTGCAGATCCCACTCATCCATATGATCAAATTGTACGATACAAACATAAGAATGGCTCGACTATATGGATAAGAAGTAGAGGTTCAGCTATAAGAGATGCAGAAGGAAAAGTAACATGTATGTTGGGAGCGCATACGGATATAACTGATTTAAAAGAAACTGAAAAAGAGACTTCAAGATTAACGAAAGAGTATGAAAAAATGTTTAATGGTACACAACATGCGATGTTTCTTTTACAAGTCTTAGAAAATGGCGAATTTCGTTACATTCGCAACAATCTTGTTCATCAAATAAAAACAGGTTTTCTTCTTGACCAAATAATGAATAAATCTCCGCAAGAATTACTTGGAAAAGAGATGGGAGATCTTCTTGTGAAAAAATATCAAAAATGCCTCTACAGCAGAAGAAGCATTATATATGAAGAAGAACAAAGTTTGCCTGGGGGAGAGCGTATTTGGTTAACAACATTAACGCCTGTTGTAGAAGGAGACAAGGTATCTCATATTGTAGGTTCAGCGACAGATATTACAGAACGTAAAAAACTGGAATTAGAATTGGAAAAATTAGCCAATTATGATAAATTGACCAGACTACCCAATAGGAGATTATTTTTTGAAAGATTAGAGCGGATGGTAGTAGAGCATGAAAGGGATAATAGAAAGTTCGCCCTTCTTTTTATTGATTTGGACAGATTTAAAGACATCAATGATCATTATGGTCATGTAGTTGGAGATGAAGTCTTAATCACAGTAGGAGAGCGGTTGTTGAAGTGTATCCGAAAATCTGATACTGTGGCACGAATGGGTGGAGATGAATTTACAGTTATCATTCGCAATATCGAAGAGGAAAAAAATGTTGATAAGCTTGTTGAGAAAATTCATAAAGTGATACAAAAAAATATGCATATAGGAGGTTATGAGTTTAGTGTCAATTCCTCTATCGGAGTCGCAAAATATCCCCAAGATGGTAAAGATAGCGATACGCTGCTAAGAAAAGCAGATTCCAACATGTATGAAACAAAAAGAAAAGGAAAAGGTGGATTCGATTTTTTAAACCAAACTGCAATGATAAACACGACACAATCTGAGAAGATCAGGTTTAATAGTCGTGCTAACTCCATTTACATATGAGATGGGTTGACAATTATTGACTGGTGCCCTGCATTGTGGTATACTCCCGTCTTTGACAGTTATCAAATAAAGAATGCCTGAAACCCATTGATAAAAAAGGGTTTCAGGCATTCTTGTTTGCGTTGAAATCGCGTAATGTTTTTTAGTTTTTGGTATCTTCAACAATTTTTTTCATCTGTCTGTTCTTAATAATTTGATAGTCAGTTCTGAATTCAAAGGATTCATGCAGCGCATCCGTAAAGTCAGTTCTTGTATAGGCAGGCAGATAACCTTCCCCTGGTAGTTCAAGAAAACTCATGGAGCGTAACCCCTGGATGATTTCAGAACAGGTGAACTGGTTCTGAAATCTCTTTTCCAAGTACCGGTACATCACCATGGCAATGAAGCACGTGGTAAAATGGGCTTCAATGCGGTCATCCCTGGATAAATACACCGGCCTGGCCTTGAATTCACTTTTCATGATTCTAAAACACTCTTCAATTTCCCATCGACGATGATTTACCTTAATAATGTCAGCGGCTTCATCCTCCAAATTGGTGCAAACAGCATAAAATCCATCGTACTGTTCTTCAGCTTTAATGACCTTCTCATCCAGTTTGTAAAGATGTTTCTCAGCCACTTCTCCATGGGCGGTGATACTTGTCTTATCAATAAAGCGTTTGTAATCATTGGAATGGCTCTTTTTAAGTTTTGCCGGATTGATTTCCATGGTCTTGATAGCTCTTTCAACTTGTCCATTTCTAATTTTCCGCTGATAATCTTTGTATTTAACAGAATAAGTGACGATCAGCCTTTGCTCCAAATCATTCTCATGCATCCACCGTTCTTTGTAGAAAGTGTTGTCACGATGCTGTTCTTCGTCAAGGGTGGATAAATCGTATGATTTGCTTGCACCAGGCAGCTTCCAGCCTGTAGGAGAAAGGGCCCAATCCTTCAAGTGTTTTTTAAGCTTTTTAACCGATTGAGTCGTGATGAAACCGCGCTCGCCTTGATCATTAAATTTTCGATTCTCAGCTGACGATAAGCCGGCATCTGTGCAGACAATGAATTTTGACAACTTAAAATCATTTAAAATTTTTTGTTCCAAGGGCTTCAGAGTTAGCTGCTCGTTCGTGTTTCCCGTGGACATGCTGAAGGCCAGAGGAATACCATCTCCATCCATGAAAAGACCCATTTGAACAATGGGATTAGGTTTATGTTCCTTTGAATAACCGTACTGCTTCAAACCTTCTTCCTGCTCAATTTCAAAGAAATAGTTCGTGCAATCGTAATAAAGAATACCTGTGTTTCGTTTAGAAACCTTCAGGCTATTCTTGTATAGTTCAGACTGAATGAAGTCCCCTTCCTTGGCAATGACTTCAAGAGACCGGTAAACATGTTGAATTTCGAAGTTAGGTGGTTCAAGGAAAGTTGAAGCCAGATGGAAGGTTGAAAGCTTGGAACCCGGGAAAAGAATCCTCCCATAAAGCAGCCGTGAAAGAATAGAATCAAGAGGATAGCTGAACTGGTGGCGCTTAGCAATCGCCTGGCAGATGGCATCCAGACCAAGTTCATGATAGATCTTTTGTAAGAATAAGTAACCCCCATTAAAGGAACGCTGCTTTTCTTTTGGAATAAGCTTCGTAGGAGAGTACTGTACCATCACATTACTGGAAGCTTCCTTCTCGCTTTTGTTAAGTTCTTTAATGTACTCTTTCGCCCATACATAAGGGTCTTGCCCATTCAGTTTTTCCCGAAGTTCCGTCTCCGTACCAAGTTTTTCAACAATAACAGAAGAGTTTGACTGAGTCACGCTGTTATAGACCGATTTGATGACATAAAGAGACGCAGAATTTTTGGATTTACTAACATGAAGCCGCATCAAAACACCTCCCATATATTACATTATAACATATTGCGAGATATTACGATACTAAAAAATCAAAAAAAGCATAAAAAAATAAGCTTTTTCAAGCTTTAGAATGAGTTTAACAAGATTCAACTGTCAAATACCCG
>JAGXHW010000016.1 GCA_024635995.1 Clostridiaceae bacterium | reverse complement strand
CCTCGCCCTGACTTATCTTTAGTATAAGGGGTAAATGTGTTGAAATTGTGATGGAAAAGCAATAGATTTATGAAAACAATAATTATTATGCATGTAAAGTTATACAACAGAGAATGTTAGGCATTTCAGATGGTCATATCAAATATAAGAAAAATTGGCAAAGATGACAACGATAGTATGAAGATGCCTAACACAAGGAACAACTTAATTCATTGTTATAGTCTGTTAGTTGTATCAGTATTGAGACAAAATCACCATCACTTCGGTGAAAATTTATTCAATCTTGAATCATTCAATCACTGAGAATACTTAGTTTTGCAGATTTTTCAACTACTGTGCCATGAGAATAATTTGTCAGATGAAATCAGGGATTAATTTGGCATTAAAGTTGCATAGATAAGATTCATTATAGCGACTATGGCACAATAGCGGAATGTTACATCCGTCACTATAATAGCTTAAGGCTTAACGTTAAATAGGCCTTGGTGTAACTATGTGAAGAGAGGAGTGTTACGATGAAAACAGAATTACTCAAGGGCAAGACAGCCTTTGTTACCGGCGTGGCCAGTGAGTCAGGCATGGGGTTTGCTACAGCCAAAGCCCTGGCTAATTGGGGTGCTTCGGTAGGTATATTGGACATTTCTGACAGAGTTTTTGACCGGGAGATGGAATTGAAAGTCCGGGGAGTGGAGGTTATGGCTTTCAAGGCAGACCTGACGGACCGACAGACTGTTCGAGAGGCAGCAAAAACCATGGTAGAGCGTTTTGGAAAGGTGGATATCTTGGCCAATGTAGCTGGTATGGCCTATTTTGGGACAGAGGAAATCTTCAAAAACTTGGTGGACCTTTCGGAGAAGGAGTGGGATTTTAGCATTGCCATCAACCTGAAGTCCACTTTTAACACCATACAGGCTTTCCTGCCAGGAATGATTGATCAGGGCTATGGCCGCATAGTTAACGTATCTTCTGTGACCGGACCCTTAGTGGCAAACCCGGGGGAATCCCCTTACTGTGCTGCCAAAGCAGGCATTGTTGGCCTCACCAAGGCACTGGCCATTGAAACAGGCAAGCTGGGGGTCACCGTCAACGCTGTGGCGCCCGGGTGGATTAAAACCGGGGCCAGCACCGAAGGGGAACTGGCAGGGGCAGAGAACACACCCATGGGTCGGGCAGGCACCCCGGAAGAAGTGGCTCAACTGATCCGCTTCCTGGCTTCTGACGAGTCCAGCTACATCACCGGTCAGAACATTGTCATTGACGGGGGCAACATTTTGCAGGAATACAAAGGGCCCAGTGAGCTGTATTACTAATAAAGTGACCAAGTCATTTACCACATATAGAGAAATCTCCTTTAATCAGATTGTCTGCGAGGCTCATAGTTTGATGAAGAGTAGAGAATCTATATATTAAGTTTATTTGCACACGAAGGACAAGGAGGAAAACCATATGAAGCAACCACAAAAAGTGCATCCTTACATCCCCAATATGGTGCCGGAAGTGCGGCAAGCCATGATGGAAGCCATTGGCATCACCAATATTGAGGAGTTGTATTCAGAAATACCTAACCACCTGCGTTTCAAGGGAGACATGAACCTGCCGGATCCGTTGCCATCTGAATACCTGCTGCGGCGCCATGTGGAAGGCATTCTGGCAAAAAACGAAACCACAAAAGATAACCTGAGTTTTCTGGGTGCTGGCTGCTGGCCCCACCATGTACCCTCTGTGGTGGATGAAATTGTTAACCGGGCAGAGTTTTTAACCGCCTATTGTGGCGACACCTATTCAGACCTGGGTAAATACCAGGCCCGATTTGAGTTTTACAGCCTTATGGCGGAACTCTTGAACATGGATGTTGTCAGCGAACCCATCTACGATTGGGGTGCAGCTGCCGGCTTGTCCCTGCGCATGGCCGCCCGGATCACTGGCCGTAACGAAGTGCTGATTCCCCGCATGATCTGCCCTGAACGGCTGGGTGTCATGAAAAACCTGTGCCAGCCAGACGAGATGAAAACAGCCATTCACATCCGCACCTATGAGTATGACCCGGTAACAGGCTTGGCAGACCTGAAAGACCTGGAAAGCAAGCTGTCTGATAAGGTGGCGGCTGTTTATATTGAAACCCCCAACTACGCCGGGGTCATGGAAACACAGGGTGATGAGATCGCGGCACTGGCAGGGAAACACGGTGCTATCGCCGTCGCCGGGGTGGACCCCATTTCCCTGGGGGTTATGACTTCTCCTGCCGATGACGGGTTTAAGATCCTCTGTGGTGACCTGCAGCCTTTGGGAGTCCACATGCTCTGTGGCGGCGGTCAGTCCGGTTTCATCGCTTTTCAGGACGAAGAAGATTATGTGGCTGAATGCCCCCTGGCCATGTACACTATCCTTGAAACCCAGAAGGAAGGGGAGTTTGCCTACGCTGAAGTGCTGGCAGAACGCACCTCCTACGGCACCCGGGACAAGGGCAAAGACTGGGTGGGCACCGCCTCTGGTTTATGGACAATCGCTGCCGCCGTTTACCTGTCCCTCATGGGCCCCCAGGGCATGGCAGAAATTGGCGAAACTATTCTCCAGAATGCAGCCTATGCCCGAAAACAATTAGAAACCATCCAAGGGGTAAAAACTCTCTTTGGTCCTTCTTTCAAGGAATTCCTGGTGAACCTGGATGGTACTGGCAAAACCGTGGCCCAGGTGAATGCAGCCTTAAAGGAAAAAAACATTTTTGGAGGCAAGGATCTCAGCAGTGAATACCCGGAGCTGGGTCAGTGTGCTCTTTTCTGTGTGACAGAAACCCACTTGCGTGAGGATATCGATGAACTTATCAATGCATTGAAGGAGGTAGTGGTATGAGCGATGTAAAACTACGGGATTATCAAGGCGCTAAGTGGGACGAACCTATTATCATGACCCTGGGAACGCCAGGAGAAAGAGGTGTGATTCCACCTGAGGCAGACCCTGTTGTGTTGAAAGCCGTTGGAACGGTTGATCAACTGATGCCGGAACGGATTCGCCGTAAAACACCCCCGGCACTACCGGAAATGTCTCAATACCATGTGCTGCAGCACTTCCTCCGCCTCTCCCAGGAAACCATGGGCATGGACTTGGGTATGGACATCGGGGAAGGCACCTGCACCATGAAATACAGCCCCAAGATGCACGAAGAATTGGTGCGTTCAGATAAATATGCTACTTTGCACCCGCTTCAGGCTGAAGACACCCTCCAGGGCATCCTGGAAATCGTTTATAAATTCGAGCAGTTTCTAAAAGAAATTTCCGGTATGCACAGGTTCACTTTTCAACCGGGAGGTGGCTCCCATGCCACCTACACCAACGCCTGCGTCATGCGGGCATACCACCAATCCCGGGGAGAGCTGAACCAGCGGGATGAAATGATCACCACCATGTTCTCCCACCCCTGCGACGCAGCAACCCCCGCCACCGCCGGGTTCAAGGTCATCACCCTGATGCCTGACGCCAACGGTTATCCTGACTTGGATGCGCTAAAGGCTGTGGTGTCAGAGCGTACCGCCGGCATCATGTTCACCAACCCTGAAGACACAGGCATTTACAACCCCCGGGTGGCAGAATACGTGAAAGTGGTGCATGACGCAGGAGGCCTCTGTTTTTACGACCAAGCCAACGCCAATGGGGTCATGGGTTACGCAAGGGCCTTTGACGCCGGCTTTGACGGCTGCCATTTTAACCTGCACAAAACCTTCTCATCCCCACATGGTTGTGAAGGACCTGCCGGCGGTGCCTACGGTGTGAGAGAATTTTTGGCACCCTTCCTGCCGGTACCCCTGATAAACTTTGATGGCACCAATTACACAATGAATTATGACCGTCCCCAAAGCATTGGTAAAGTGAGAAGCTTCATGGGGAACTTGGAGTGTGTCTTGCGCGCCTATGCCTGGGTCATGAGCATGGGGGCTGAAGGCCTTAAAACAGTGGCAGAGACAGCTGTTCTGAACAACAATTACCTGGACAAGCTGCTTATGGCAATAAAGGGCGTGGACCGGCCTTATGCTGAAGGCAAGCGCCGAATGGAGCAGGTGCGCTACACCATGGAGCCATTAAAGGAAGCCACCGGATTTGGTTCTGAAGACATCAAGCGCCGCATGGTGGACTTCGGAATCCAGGGTTATTGGCTCAGCCATCACCCATGGGTGGTGCCAGAACCCTTCACGCCGGAGCCTTGTGAAACTTATTCCAAAGCAGATTGCGATTACTGGGCCGCAGCCATTGCTCAATCTGTGAAGGAAGCTTGGGAGAACCCCAATGTCATTGAGGAAGCCCCTCACCGTCAGCCTGTAACAAAAATAAAGGACCATGGTGTCACGGAAGATCCACAGCGTTGGGCCATGACCTGGCGTGGGTATCAGAAAAAGTATGGAAAGAAATGAGAAAAAAACACTGATACCCACTGGGCACAGGCAAGATTTCCAAGATGACTTTAACCTTTATCCTTGACTTTGGTATTAGCGGACATAGTTTAAACATGCAATAATATGAATGTGAAGAATTGAATTTGGGGAGTTGAAACTCCATGAACAGTAATGTGAATAGTGAAAAACGAAAACTTGGATTTATCGTGAACCCCTACGCTGGAATTGGTGGACGGGTGGGGTTGAAGGGCAGTGATGGCCAGGAAATTGTGGAAAAGGCCCTTGCCCTGGGAGCCAAACAGGAGGCGCCAGGCCGAGCCCTGCGAGCCTTGGAACAGATGCTGCCATTGAAAGAAGAAGTGGAAATTGTCACCTGCCCCGGGGACATGGGAGAGAACCAGGCCCTGTCACTGGGTTTTACCACCAAAGTGGTTCATTCTGTGGGGGAAAAACGCACCACGGGACGTGATACAGAAGCCGCCGCCAGGGAAATGTTAAACATACCAGTGGAACTCCTGCTTTTCGCCGGGGGGGACGGCACCGCTCGTGACGTGTGCCGGGCGGTGGACTTGCAACTGCCTGTTATTGGGATCCCTGCAGGGGTGAAAATCCATAGCGGGGTATACGCCAACAGCCCCGCCGCCGCAGGCCAGTTGGCTCGTAAGGTTGTTGACGGCACCGGCCGCATCTGGCACCGGGAGACAGAAGTCATGGACATTGACGAGGAAGCCTTCCGGGATAACCGGGTGTCTGCAAGGCTTTACGGTTATATGCAGGTGCCCTACGAACGCAGCCTGATGCAAAGCACCAAGGCTGGCAGCAGTTCCGGGGAAGCTGGGGCTGTGGACGGCATCGCCTCACACATCATTGAACACATGGAACCAGACCGTCTTTACCTCTTCGGGCCAGGCACCACCACCCGGGGGATCTTGGAAAAACTGGACATTAATAAAACACTCCTGGGAGTGGACGCCGTGCTGAACCGTGAACTTATCGCCTGTGATCTGACAGAGGAAGGGATATTGCATTTATTGGAAGAACACACTAAGGCCGCCATTGTAGTCACCGTCATCGGTGGACAGGGTTTCATTTTTGGGCGGGGCAACCAGCAGCTGAGTCACCGGGTGATTTGCAAGGTGGGTACCGAGAACATTATCGTGGCCGCTTCAGAAACCAAGATGCTGGCCCTGGAGGGAAAACCCCTGAGGGTGGACACAGGAGACCCGGACACTGATTTGCTGTTATCAGGCTACCAGAAAGTGGTTACAGGACTTGGCCGTTACCTGGCTTTTCCTGTGGAATGTTAAATAAAAAAGCTGGCTTTCTGTTGAGAGGCCAGCTTTTGCACGTATCATATTAATGTTCACTTCATCTCATTCAGTTAGAAAATTAAAATGGTGCCATTATTCCACTGCATCAATAATGGAACTCTCTGCGTTCCGCCTAAGTGACAGATAGTGCATGATAATGCCGATCATGGCAAAGAAGCCAATATAACCGAATACAGGCAGGATAACAGAGATTAATTCTTTGAAACCAGCGATGCTTCCCAGGAAGGCGATGGTAACCAGCAGGGCAATGAGCCTGTTGGTTTTAAGGTTTTTTGCCTGCCTGATTCGGTAGGCAACGCCAAACAGACAGGATAGGGCACTACCAAACATACCGCAAAAGAGTAGCAGCGCATAAACTATTCCCAGGGCTGGGTGGATGTTTTCCGCCAAAGTAAGCATGGGAAGGTCTGCCTCTGAGAGCATGGACTGGTGCAGTATCAGGGGCAGAAGGATACAGAGGAAAACCAGGGCCAACTGCGCCACACCTTTCACCATGCCTAAATGGATGGTCTTTTCGTCTCGGATGTCACCGGCAATGGGCACCAGTATGGAGATTGCCGCCATCATGTTATAAGAAACAAAGGTGAATGTGGAAAACACCCAGTTCCCCAGTAAAGGGTTAGCTCCGGAAAAGGGCTGGCCTATGAGGGAGGTTCCTTTAAAGAGAAACAGGGATAGAATGCCGGTGATGACAGACACCACAATCAGTAGTGGAACAGTGATGCCAAAGGCAGTCAGCACCCCTCTGGCCTCCCACAAAGCCACCACCCCTACACAGACAGCCATGAGAGTGTTTCCCAAGATGACGGGGAGACCAAAGACTTGGTTAAACAGGGCACCGGCTCCTGCAATCATGATCACCACCAACCCAAAAAGAAAGATGATAAAGGCCCCGCCAAAGAATGCCCGAAGCCAGGGGATTTCATTTTTTACAATGATTTGATCAAAGGAAGTGATGCCTGTTCTTTTTGCAATCTTCATAACGATACTGCTAAGTAGCAGAAACATCAACATAGAAAAAACCATGCCCATCAGTCCGAAACTTCCAAAAACCGCAAAAAACTGCATAAGCTCCTGTCCAGACACAAATCCGGCGCCCAGCAGACTTCCCGTAAAAGCCATACTGATTTCCCGTGAAGAAATCCCTCTCCCTTTCATGTAAACACGTCCTATAGCATATTTGGTCTATAACAAGAATAATATATCACAATTGAAGAATGATCTACATAAAAAATGATATAAGAATAAGATTACACCATGAAAGAGTTTTATCGGGATTACCTGAAAAGGGAAATACATGGACTTGTTGCCAAATGGGAACCAATTATGGGTGTAAAGGTAAAGGAATGGGGCGTTAAACAGATGAAAACCCGGTGGGGTTCCTGTAATATTCAGGCTAAACGCATCTGGATTAATTTGGAACTGGGGAAAAAATCGTTAGATTGCCGGGAGTATATTGTTGTGCATGAAATGATTCATCTACTGGAAAACAAACACTCAGTCCGGTTTTATCAGTTAATGGATGAGTTTTTGCCACATTGGAGAGAAAGCAAAGAAAAACTTAGTGAGCAAATTTCTGGAAAAAATTGAATCCGGTATGGTGCATATACCTGCAGTTAGGTAAAGCTGTAGGTTTTTCCATTGGACGGCACAAAATCAGGTGTATTTTGACCCAGAAGTATTACCTATGAAACATTGCTCCAGGTGTTCTGGCGTCAAATTGACCCAACGGACGCAGGGGACTAGTTTTTTGACCGTGGCGATTCCTACACAACCGCCATTTTTGTCCATGACGAAAGCCAGCGTAGGTTGGCAGAAGCTTCACTTGCAGAAATGGATGCCTCTGGCAGGTTTGATGGACCCATCATCACCCCTAGTTTTGACGGGAGATGGGGTTAATGATGCACCAGCCCTTGCCCAGGCAGATTTGGGAATAGCCATTGGGGCTGGCACCGATGTAGCCATTGAAACAGCAGATGTGTCGCTCAGCACAGTGATCGTAGCTGTCAATGCCCGAATTCTGAAATTGGAGTAGTATAGAAAGATTCTTACAAATCTAATACTTTCTTTTTTTGCAAGTACTCTTCTTCAGACAATTCTCCATTGACATAGCGTGTTTTTAATCGTTCTAAGGCATCCTTTGAGGTGTCCTTTTTCTTGTTATTTTTCACGAACAGAAAGATTAGAATACCTGCTGCCACCAAAATTGCTGCCAGGGCAAGCATACCCCAGCCCCCATAGAAAAACCTGTCTGCAAACCAACAACCACGGTCAAATCCTCCAAAACCTCTGTTATACATAGACCATCCTCCTAGTCTCTCAGTGTTTTAATCATGTGCTGGTAAGTCTCGGTGTCTATTTCGCCATTCACATAACGTTCCTTCAACTTATCTTCAGCACTCTGTCGATTGTTCGACCGTGTACTTTGGTCACGATTGGTGTATAGGTAGTATATGCCAAACCCAATGATAATCCAAAACAGAAACATCATTATCGAACGCCTCCTTTTCATATGATTCCTTCGAAACTCTTATATACATTATAACATGCAAATGTGTTAAAAATGTGATAGAAATCTTTTTTTGCAGAGGTTAAAACTTATAGTATTTGCAACAGTGACTGTGGCAAATACAGCAATAAGAAAGCTTTTTCTGATTATCTTTTTAAACGATTGAATGCATAATGATCGAGTACAGAATGATGGAATACATATTACATTGAAGGGTATTAAGTAGATATTGTAGCGTGATTTGAATCACAGAAATGATCCAGGGCAGATGGTACACTGTCATCAGTGTTAAACATGAACAAGAAAAAAACAAAGCTGAAACAACCAGAAGCAAACACAAGATAAAACAAGCTAACAACCTGTTGAATGGAGGAAAACTAATGGATTTAATTAAGAACATTGCAAAAGCACAAGCCATTGATTTCGATGAATTGGTAAGTTGCAGACCCGGTCAAATTGAAAGCAAAACCCTGGCTCAGCAATTGGGAGTGGGCCTCACCCTGCTGGCGTTTGGAAAAGGTGAAGGAGTAGGGCCTCATGTTGCTAACGGAGACGCCTTGATTTACATTCACGAAGGGGTAGCCAGTGTCACCGTGGGTGAAGAAACCCAGGAAGCTGTAAAAGGGCAGTTGTTCCTCATGCCCGCCGGCATCTCACACCAGGTTGTGGCCAAAGAAGACATGAAAATGCTCTTGATGGTGGTCAGGAAGGAGAAATAAGCATGAATATCATGAAAAACATTGAACCCTACCTACCGGTGTCCATCGATGGGATCATAGAAAACAGCCCCCATACCATTGCCAGCAAAGCCCTGTGCAGTACGGGGCACACCGACGTGCGCTTTTTTTCCTATGCCATGGGAGAAAGCATCAGTAAAGAACACCAGGAGGAAGACAGTCTGATTTATGTCTTCGAAGGTAAGCTTAAAGTTGTATATAACAAAGATGATGAGCAAGTGGTAAGCCAGGGTGAACTGATTGTGCTGCCCGGTAATGTGGCCTATGGCATTGAAGTGCTTGAAGACGCAAAAAGCTTTAACATATTGGTAAAGTAAGTGTAATCAAACATCAATCCACTTTTTAGGCAGGTGGGCATCGTAACATTGTTGTCATAAAAACCTGCTTATTTCAGCCTCTTTTGGGGTAATTTCATACTAACAGAGGTTATGAATAATTTAGCAGATTCGTAGATGACCATCTGTAAGTCTCCAAATATAAGACAAGGACTTTGGAAACAATGTGAAACTTATTTGTACGAACCATTAGTGAATGCGGATCAAGAGGAGGTTTGGAAATGAGCATTAAAAAATCGTTGGAGATTAAAAAAGACAAAGTGGAAGGCGCCATTAAAGAAAAGACTGGAAAAATGACTGGTAACAAAAAAATGGAACTTAAGGGTAAAGCCCAGGGCATAGCCGCTTCAGTGAAAGAGAAGATTAACACGAATAAAAAATAAACCAAGAGACCACCGATTTGGTTGTCGGTGGTTTTTTCTTTAAAGGAAGTGTGTGTCATGTTTCGGAAAATAAAATATTTCATTAGCAATAGTGTTTGGGTGTACCCAGCTGTTTATTCCATACTGTCATTGATTGGCGCTGTATTGGTAGTACTCCTGGACACAAGGAATTGGATTATATTGGGTGATGTGTTACCGGGATTTTTGTTCACCAGTGTAGGTCTTTCAAAAACCATTCTTGGGATTGTAGCCGGATCACTTCTTACCATGACCACCTTCACCTTTTCAACCACCATGGTAGTGCTCACTCTGTATTCCTCCCAGTTCTCACCCCGTACTGTGGAAAATTTTTTATCAGATGATAACACCATGAAAACCATGGGTGCTTTCATCGGTGGATTTCTCTACGCCATTATGAGTCTGTTTTTTATGAAGCAAAGACTGGAGGGTGAGCTGGTGGTGGCAGCTACCCTGTCCATCCTCTATATGGCCCTTTGCCTAATCCGGTTCATCATCTATGTTCATCATGTGGGTTCCTTTATCCAATCACACAATCTAATTGATAGACTGTACATAGAAGCCATGTCAAAAATTGAAGAATACAGGAACTTGCTGGAAAGTAACACGATCCTTCCCCCGGACCATTCGCCGAAACAAGCTTTTACCATACAGGTGAAAAGCCGGGGAAACGGCTACATTCAGTATGTGGACCATGACGCCATGATGAAGGTTGCAGAAAAAATATCTGGGGTTATCGTGTTGGAAAAAATAACCGGGCAGTTTGTCACAGATACCAGTCGGATTTTTTCCGTTCACCTGAAAGAAAAAATTGAACTGGAAGAAACCCAGCTTGCAAATTTGCTGAAATGTGTCACCATCGGCAAGAAAAAGACAGAGCTTCAGGATTTTAATTTTTCCATCCAGAAAATTGTTGAGACAGCACTGCGGGCTATTTCTCCAGGCATTAACGACCCCAACACAGCCAACAATTGTTTGAGGATACTGGGTGTGCTTTTGGGTAAGCTGGCAGATCTGGAAAAAGGCTACCTGGCCAGGGAAAGCGACAAGAAAACGGCTGCGATCTATGTAGAAACCATTGATTTTGAGAAGGAGCTTTATTTCACTTTTTACCAGCTTGTCCATTATGGCAAAAGCGATGTTTCGGTCATGATCTCACTGTTGAAAGCCCTGCGGGTTGTCATGGAAAAGGCTTCCAGTGAAAATCGTTCTTTGATCCTGAATTTTCTTGATTATATGTGGGAAAAGATTGACCCTGCCCTGTTAACCGGTTATGACCTAAAAATGCTGGAACATGAAAGAGAAGAAATTATACGGCCCTCCCGATTTTTTCCTGTTGATAATGCCTAATTAGACTTCCTCTGGGTTATTTTTGCTGACTCAGTTGCAATTATAGGATCAATTTTCTATAATAAGATGAACAGAACAATTGAGAAACGAACTCGATTATTAATGTTCAGTATACTAATCACCCGTGAGAATAGTTAGGAGTGTCACGATGTTATTAGCCATTGATGTTGGAAATACCAACATTGTTATCGGTTGTGTTGATGGTGAGGAAATAAATTTCAGTGCACGTTTTGCCACAGACAAAGACAAGACAGAGGACGAATACGCCCTCATGCTCATGAGCTTGTTCCAGATTCACAATATCTCACCGGAAGCCATTGACGGCAGCATTATTTCTTCTGTGGTTCCGGAATTAAAAAAAGTACTGCAACTGGCAGTGAAGATGGTAACAGGGAAAACAGCACTTATTGCCACCCTGGACCTGGACACAGGGCTGAAAGTGGCTGTGGACGCCCCCAACACCCTGGGCACCGACCTGGTGGTGGACGCCGTGGCGGCCATAGCCAAATACCCAAAACCCATCGTCATATTCGATATGGGTACCGCCACCACGGTGTCTGTCATTGATGAAGAAGGAGTGTACCGTGGCGGCATGATCATGCCCGGACTGCGTCTGTCCGTGGATGCCTTATCCACCCGCACCTCCCAATTGCCCCGTATAAGCCTGGATGAACCGGAGCAGCTCATTGGCACCAACACCATTAACTGCATGAAAGCAGGGGCCGTTTACGGAACCGCCGCCATGCTGGACGGTCTGGTGGACCGACTGGAAGAAGAACTGGGTAAAACCCCAACAGTTATAGCCACTGGAGGTCTCATCGGCGACATTGTGCCCCACTGCCGTCGTAAGATGATCTACGACAAAGACCTGATGATACTGGGGTTACAGATTCTTTACGATAAAAACAAAGACCGGCAGTAGCCGGTCTTCTCTCGTCTTTATTTGCGGTCCAAGATTGCATTTAGCAATTCATGAGCCGCCTTTTCTTTGTCCATTAAAGGCAGTGTGACTTCGTCATCAGAAGTAATCAGTGTCAACTGGTTGGTGTCACCGGCAAAACCGGAACCATCATCTTTCAAACTGTTGCAGGCAATCATGTTCACCTTTTTTGACACCAGTTTTTTCCGTGAGTTTTCCAGCAGGTTTTCCGTTTCCATGGAAAAGCCGCAGATGAACTGACCTTCCTTACGGTGTTTCCCCACGTATTTCAAAATGTCCTGAGTACGGGTCAGGTCCATGGTCATGGTTTTCTGACCTTCCTGTTTTTTAATCTTTTCCCCACCCACTTGAGCCGGCTTGTAATCTGCCACAGCAGCCGCTTTGATAATCACATCCTGGGAATCCAGCCGGGTAGTAACAGCTTCAAACATTTCCTGGGCAGAAGTCACATCCACAATGTCCATGTAGGATGGCTGGGACAGTGCTGTTTTGCCTGTTACCAAGGTCACCTGGGCACCCCGTCGGGCAGCCGCCCTCGCCACAGCGTAACCCATTTTACCGGAGGAATGGTTGGAAATGAAACGCACCGGGTCAATGGCTTCCATGGTGGGGCCAGCGGTTACCAGCACCTTAAGGTCCGTCATGTCTTTTTCATAAGCCAGTTCCTGTAAAATGGCTTCCATCAACATCACCGGCTCCGCCATCTTTCCTGCCCCCACGTCGCCGCAAGCCAGTCGTCCTGAGCAGGGGTCAATGACTTCCCAGCCGTAATCCCTGAGACGTTGCAGGTTGTCCTGGGTCACCTGGTTTTCGTACATAGCCGTGTTCATGGCCGGAGCAATCAGTTTTTTACACCGGCAGGCCAGCACCGTGGTGGTGAGCATATCGTCGGCCATACCGTTGGCCAGTTTGGCAATCACATTGGCCGTAGCCGGTGCAATCATCACCAGGTCTGCCTGCTTTGCCAAAGCAATGTGTTCCGTGCTGTACTGAAAATTCCGGTCAAAAGTATCCACCACCACCTTGTTTTCAGACAGGGCTTCAAAAGTGAGAGGAGAGACAAATTCTGTGCCGTTTCTCGTCATTACCACCTGCAGGTTAGCGTTTTGTTTCACGATTAGCGAGGCCAGTGCGGCCGCTTTATAGGCAGCGATACAACCGGAGACCCCCAGCAGTACCGTTTTCCCTGTTAACATGGGTTCATCCTCCTTTGTGCAACTTCTTGATGTGTTTCTGTATATGTTCATGGTACCACAGTATTTGTGGCATTAAACCCGGGTACATGACCTTGCATTGACGAATCAGTTTTTCCATGGGAAAATATAAGGGTTGACAAAACGATTCTGTGGGGGAATATGAAATGGATAATACTGCTAAAAAAGTATGTGTGTTTGGCCTTGGTGGTGTTGGTGGTTATTTGGGCGGCATCCGTCTTTCAACAGCTTTAGCCCCAAAGGCGAGGCCAAATCCTATTACCAACCCCTCTGCCAGCACCATTAACCAATAATACAGTGCGTTACCTTTCAACAGAGCCATGTACATGGTGTGCATACGTGTTAAAAACACCATGTCTGTCAAACGGATGGCCACAAAAATGCCGGCAGTTGCCAGCAAGGTGAGTGCTAGACCAGCCATAATGGCAGATATACCTTTTTTCAATAATTCCCTCAAGAGCAAGGCCATGGTAAAGTAAAACAGAATAAAGAATGTCTGCACGCTGAAAAAAAGCAGGGAGGCAATGACAACTGCACCAAAAAGAGTGAGTGCCTGCCCTTTATTGACACCTTTCAGTCCCATGTAGAGGGTCATGGGTACCAAAAAGGCATTAAGCAAGTTGGCAAAGCCCCTAAATATTGTAAAAAACACCATGATCAAAGCCACTGTCAGGGCGCATCTTACCAAAGTGGCAGTTATTGTATTATTCTGCAATGTGAATTCCTCCTGTTTATCCAACGATTCATCGAATGCTCTGAAACCCGGATTTCATGGCCAGTCGTCTTAACGAAGATTGATACATGGCCGGGGATTTCAAGTTTTTGAGGAGAAGATTAAATTTTATTTCTTTTGATTTTAGTTTGTATCTTTCCATATACCCATCAAGCCCCTCTTCAAGGCTTTGGGCCAGAAAAAGAGAACTTTTCAATGCATAGCTGATCCCTTCTGCCGAACTGGGGCTGATGGCACCTGCCGCCTCACCCACCAATGCTACACCACCTTTGCCTGGGTAAAATTGAGAGGCCTTCTTGGGCCTGTATATGAACGCACCTTCCGATTTCAGCTTGTTATCAAAACTGAAACCCAACTCAGTCAATTTGCCTTTCAACAATTCGAATTTCTCCCGTGCATCCTTCCCTGGCGTAAGGGCCGACCCCACCAATAAACAATTCTCTTTGGGTATGATCCAGGAATAAAAATCAGTAATCACTTCATCAAAAATGGCCGTAAAATAAGGTGTTGGATTGGAGCAGGCAAACCATTCCTGAATGGCGATGTATTTCACAGGTTCTATTTGATTTCCATTTATAGATTTTCTGATGAGAGAAGAAGCCCCATCCGCACCCACAATCAACTTGGTCTTAACAGATTTTGCTTCGCCATGGATAGCCCACCTTATTTCATATCCCCCGGATATTTCTGAAAAGCCCTTGAAAGAAGCGTTGAACTGTTTTTCAACTTCTTTGGGTATTAAAGAAATCAGCCACCTGTCAAATTTTTCCCTGTCCATGTTGTAATAAAACCGTTGGTACAGCCTTTCCAAATCATTGGTCAAGTCAATGGTTTTGACAGCAAAAAGCTGGGGGCCTACCAGAATCTCCTTGGGCATCCCCAACCCCAACTGTGCAATCATTTTCTGTGCATCAGGCGCCAGTAATCCACCACAGCACTTGGTAATAAGGTTTTTAGAATCTTCCTCAGCCAGGTCTCTTTTGTCAAGCAGCAAAACATTATAGGTACTACCAATCAAACGTGCCAGATTGGCTCCCGCCGGCCCTGCTCCCACAATCACGATGTCATACATACACTCACCTCATAAATGTCCGATTTGCCAGCTCAATTCTGCTCTACTCGTCTATTAAGGAGTTTTTGCAGCAATTAACACTACTCTTTGTATTACCATCAGCACTACTAAAGAGAATTCTAATACAATATTTATCGGAAAACAATATATTTATTAAAGAGAGAAAATAAAACTGATCTAACAGATAAACAAGAACAGGTAAGGATAAAGGTAGATAATGATAAATATCGGTGGGTATAAGTGTCAACTTTTTAGAATAAATGGACCGATGAAAACGAAGCACGATCCCATGTGTTCAACACTTTCCACCATCAGGCGGGCAATCAATACAACCGGCTGCCTTACAGCGTATGCTGCTTAGGCCCATGGCTTTGCGTCCCTGTCTTTCAACAGGTTTGCTTTTATACTATAATATTATTAAATGAATCATAGATTAGATCAATATATGAAGTTACAATAATAATGCAATAAAAATAAAATGTTGGTTCATTAATTTATGGGTATTCATATTACTTAGAATCTGAAGAGGCAGGAGCTGAGTGTATTGATAAAATACCTCATTAAAAAACAGATCAAAAACAACGAAGACATAAAAAATCCCAAGGTAAGAGAAGAATACATCTCCCTTTCGGGTTATATTGGAATTTTTTGTAATGTGCTGCTTTTTGTGGTAAAGCTGGCCATTGGCTTATTCATCAACAGCATCGCGGTTATATCTGATGCCTTCAATAATATGACCGACATCAGCTCATCGGTCATTTCCATCGTTAGTGCCAAAATGTCCAACAAACCGCCCGATGGCACCCACCCCCATGGTCATGGAAGGTTTGAATACATTGGTTCCCTGGTGGTGGCTGCCACTGTCTTTGTAGTAGGGTATCAATTACTGCGCAAGTCTTATGAACGGTTAATGAACCCTGAAACTGTCAATTTAAATATGACCGTTGTGGTGCTGCTTGTGTTGTCAATTCTGTTAAAACTCTGGATGTTCTCCTACAACCGCTACATCGCTAAGACCATCAATTCCAGTATTAATAAGGCAGCAGCTTATGACAGCCTGAGTGACACCGCGGCCACTTCACTGGTTGTATTGTCCATGGTGATGGGCATGTACATCGATTTTCCCGTTGACGGTGCCATGGGGCTGCTCATTGCCCTGTTAATCATGTATTCCGGCTTTGATGTGGCAAGGGATACGGCCAACATGTTACTGGGCAGAGCGCCTGAAGATCAGGTGGTGGATGAAATATATAAAATCATCAACGCTGGTGAATATGTAATAAAAGCCCACGACCTGGAGATTCATGAATATGGTCCTGGCAGAGTGGTGGGTTCCATTCACGCTGAAATGCCGGATACCACCAACATCGTTGACGCCCATACCTCCATCGATCAATTGGAGAAACAGGTGAAAGGCGACATAGGCATTAACCTGACCGTGCACATTGATCCTGTTTCCACAGATGCAGTTAAAACTGAAGAAGTGACAGCCAACGTAATGGCTTGCCTGTCTCAGGAAGAAACAGGTGTCGAGGTGAGTGTTGTCAGGGTGGCGGAAGCTGAGAGGAAGACCATAGTGACAGTTAAGATTGATTTTTTAACCAATATTTCCACCGGTGATAAGGACACAATCTATCAGAGGATTAAAGAAAACATCGAGAACGAGTATCCTCATTATCAGGTGGTGCACCAGTAACAGGTTCATCCTCACCATTAATGACATATGGAGATCATATTCTTATTTCAATCAGTCAAGCCAAATGTGGTGATAGAATTGGGATTACAGAAGAGGGATTATAAATATAAAAGAACGGTTACTTGAAACTGACAAGTAACCGTTCTTTAATTCATAGAAACTGCACGCAATATTTTTTAAAGTTTCTTAGCGCTGATTGTTTTCTGAAAATAACGCTGCCTTCCACTACTGGTTATGAGGAGGGAAAAGATAATAAGGATCACCGCCAGGCTGACACCGATCATATCAACAAAAACGTCCACGGTGCTGGCCACCCTGTCAGGCACAAAAGACTGGCGGAATTCGTCTAGTGCCGCCAAAACAAAACCGCCGACAAAGGAAAGCAAGAGGGCCAAAGCTGCATTGTGAATATACTGGTATAACAGAAAAAAAAGAGAAAGGGTAACGATAAAAAACACAAAAACATGAGCCACTTTACGGAGGAAAAACTCAATGATCACCGGGTTTTTCCGCACATACACCAGAAAGTCTTGCATCACCTGGTCCATGTAGACCAGTTCGCTGAAATTCAGCGGTATTTTAGTGGCGATCCATTGAGCAAGCCAGGCATAAAAAGCATCAAACCCGGCACTCACATGGAATAGTTGCCGAAGTACCGGCAATACCCGTAACCCGGGTATGGAGGAAGCAGCATATAAGAACGCAATCAAACCAAGCACGACAAACCAGGCTGTTTTACGCATGAAATCACCTTTTCTGATATATTTTTGAAAGCGTATTCATTATAGCATATAATATACTAGGGCTATTGAACAATCATCAAAGATGAATAACATCAACCATTGACAGAAGAGGTGTGACGTGAGAAAAACCATGGGCCTTAAGAAACTGTTAGTAGTACTGATTATGGCAGTGGCTTTATCGGGCTATTTCTACTGGCAAAACAATGGGTTAACCGTTACTCGTTATCATCACAGCGATCCTACGATACCGGCAGGGTTCAGTGGCTTTTCCATTCTCCAGGTATCAGACCTGCACAATAAAACTTTTGGGAAGAACCAGGAAGTGTTGTTGGGAAATATAGAAGTGCTTGACCCGGATATGATCCTCATCACCGGAGATCTGGTTGACCGCCGACGATACAACCTGGAAAAAGCCATGACCTTTGTGAAAGGGGCGGTGGCACTGGCGCCTGTCTACTATGCAGCCGGAAACCATGAAGCCTGGTCCGGCCGTTATGCAGAAATACGCAACGCCTTGCAGGAAGCAGGTGTCATTGTACTGGATAACAGCGAAGTCGTGTTGGAGAAAAATGGTGATGTCCTTCATCTGCTGGGCCTTCGTGACCCGGCTTTTCTCGTGTCAGATTACCGGAAAAGATGGGATGTATCAAAAATCACCGAGCAGCTTGCCGCTTGGCAGAAATTGGAGGGGTATAAACTGCTACTTGCCCACAGGCCAGACCTGTTCCCCCTTTATGCTGAAAGTCGGGTGAACCTGGTCTTTTCCGGCCATGCACATGGAGGACAAATTAGACTACCCCTGGTTGGCAGTATTTTTGCGCCGAACCAAGGATTTTTTCCTGAATATACCGAAGGTGATTACCACTATGGAATGACCACCATGTATGTGAGCCGTGGTCTGGGAAACAGTATTTTTCCTTTGCGGGTGCATAACCGCCCTGAATTGGTGATGGTTACATTGAATCAAAACTGAAATTTTTTACAAAAACAAACTGTCTGAGCCTTTGTGGCTAGGACAGTTTGTTTTTTGAAATATTATAAGTCTTTACAACTAGAGGTCTCTACAGAGACCTTTCATAAGTGCCAACCAGACGGTTGGTGCCCAGCAAATGGGGTTCGATTTTCTCCAGCAGCTGCCAAAGGGTTAGACCTGTAGGCAACCTCAACTGTTCGTCCAGGGCAAACAGCATGAAATAGTATTGGTGTACGCCGTGGCCTTGGGGTGGCATTGGGCCCATGTAACCAGATTCGCCTCGGCTGTGAACGCCCAGGGTGTAATTGTCCACCCCTTCACCCAGTTCTGTGACATTTCCTGGAATGTTGTAAAGCACCCAGTGCACAAAACCATACTGACCCTTCGCCACCAGTGGTGCATCAGGGTCATGGCACACCAGGGCAAAGGATTTTGTGCCCTCAGGCACTGTACTCCACTTTAATGCCGGTGATAGGTCTTTTCCTTCACCAGTGTGTATGGTTGGAATTTTTCCGCCGGCTTCAAAGGCACTACTTTCTAACTGCATTTTTGACAGGGCAAACGCCATCTAAATCATCCTTTCTAAATTTAGTAGTTGTTCATAACGCATTAACTGTTCATCGGTACACAACAACCATTATTACTGCTGGTTAACGCCAACTCGATGATTCGAATCACATTTTTACCATCCTGGGCACTGATGGGCAATGGTGTGCCCTGTGTAATATGGGCATGCACGGCCTGGTAAAAGGCGTGGTAATCTCCTGGAAGACTGGGCACAACCTTTCGCTGGCTGATGGTGTTCAGCACACCCCACTGATTTTCTGGCTCTGCACCCCAGGTGTCATCCTTACGCCTTTTTCCGGCTTTTAGATCAGCTTCCTGCACATCCAGGCCATATTTAACAAAAGACCCATTGGAACCATGTAAGGTAAATCGTGGCAGGGGCTCTTTCACCAGCGGTCGGGACGTGAGGAATGCCTTCATACCGGGATAATCCATAATGATGTTAAAATGGTCATCTACACTGCCACCTCTGAGAGATCTGACATCTGCGTAAAGACTAATGGGAAGGCCGAAGAGAGACAGGGTCTGGTCTATCAGGTGAGCGCCCAGGTCATACAAAATACCGGAACCAGGCAATGATTTTTCGCGCCAGGCAGCTGTGTTCACCTCTGGGCGGAAACGATCGTAGGCCGACTCAAAAAGACGGAGCTCTCCCAATTCTTTCTGGGAAATGATTTGTTTCAGGGTTAAAAAATCGCTGTCGTACCGCCGGTTATGATAAACCGTAAGCATTAAACCGGTTTCTGTCGCAGTGTTAATGAGGTCCTGTGCTTCTTTAGATGTGACGGTAAATGGCTTTTCCACAATGACGTTTTTTCCTGATTGAAGTGCTTTTTTTGCCAGGGGGTGATGATGGGTATTGGGGGTTGAAACGATCACCAGGTCAATGTCATTGTTTGCAAACACTGTGTCAGGATTTGCCACAACAGAGGCCTGGGGATGCTGCTGTTTGACCAGGGCAGCTTTTTCAGGGTCTGTTGTCACCACAGTATGGAGGTTAAAACCGGGTATGGTTTCCAGTAATGCACCGTGAAAGATTTGTCCGGACAAGCCGTAACCAATAATCGCTGTCTGAATCATAAAACGACTCCTCTCGATTTAAACAAGGGATATCACCGGATAAAGCACAATTATTAAAAAATTACCCTGAAATATAATTGTGAAACACGTGATACGTTGGAATCATGTCAATTTAACAATCTCTTTGATCACTCTTTCATATACCATTTAAATATAAGCTAACTTTTAAGGCAAATGCTGTTCACATAGAATCCTGTTCACATTAAATTGCAGAATGTGTGGGAGAGGGATATAATAGGGACGGGAAAAGGTTTGCCAAAACCAAAAATGATTTGTACTGGGGAAATGGTTATGCAAAAATGGGTCAAAATAGTGGAATTGATACTATTGTCCACATTGGTTATTTTAGGCGGTGTGATGATTAGCGACATTCAGCAGATTAATCTGGCGGATGGCCCTGAAGCCATTGTTCGGGATTTACACCTGGCCGTATTGGTAGATGACAGTGCACCGGAATCTTTTAAAAGGGGCATCATTGAAACTTCTCAGGAACAGTCGCTGGTGGTAGAACTGATTATGGTTTCTGAAAACAATGAAGCAGATGTGTTCAGACAAGTCAGGTTGATTGGTGTTGATGGTGTCATTATCCGATTAAACAACCACACTTTTCTCAGTTCAGAAATTGAATCACTGAAGGCAGAGGGTATGGTCGTTGTGTTAATCGGCAACGATGCACCGGAGACTACCAGGGATGTGTATATCGGTACCAATGGTTATCAACAGGGAAAAGCCATAGGCCAATTGGCATTGGAAGTGTTGGGTGAGGAAGGCAACGTCGCACTGCTTTTGGGAAGTGAGATGGCAGAAGAACAGTCAGCGTTGCGCAGCCATTTTGTGTCAGGCATTTATGAAACATTGAACCAGGTTGAAAACCAGGTGCAGGTAACGGCAGAGTATTCCACCGTTGAAAGACGAGCGGAGCTAATCACGGATGACCTTCTCAGTGCTGAACAGCCAATTGGAGCACTGATTTGTTCGGACCCCACGGATGTACACCGTGCCATCCGTGTGTTGGTTGACCGGAACGCTGTGGGAAGTGTGGCAGTGCTGGCAAGGGGAACAGAAGAGGAAATGGCTAATTACCTGCAGCAGGAAATGATTTATGGCCTTGTGGCAGAAGATCATTACGCCATTGCCCAAATTGCCATTAAAAGTACTGAGACAATCTTAAATGGTTTTTGGATATCGTCTTATGTTAATGTGCCCTTTGATGTCATTACAACATGGTAAGGAGTGCTGGCCATGAACTGGTTGATTCATAAAACACTGAAGCGCAAGGTGTTTGTTTTCGTTCTTGTAATACTACTCAGCTATCTGGCGGGTTTTTTCTATACCTTCTATGCGGCCAGCAAAGTGAACACAGCTATTGAACAAATGTTTGAAACCAGTGTGTCGCTGCACCAGATGAAAGATACCATGGACGCTTATGAGCAGCACGTGGATAATTACCTGGCAACCAAAGATTCCGATAGTTTTGTGGCGTACATGGACACACGTCAGGCCATCATGAACTACCAGTCATGGCTGG
>JAGXHW010000015.1 GCA_024635995.1 Clostridiaceae bacterium | reverse complement strand
CCCGTATGGTCAGCCACAGATGACTTAATCAGGTTGGCCATAAGAACACCCCAGCCAAAATGGTTCGTTTGTGCCTGGCACCATCAATTCACACCTGAAAATGAATTGCTGCAGCTGGACTTTCACAAAAGGGAAAATCTACTGTTCCACCAGCCTGAGTATCTAAACCCCGTATTCAGGGTTTTCATAAACAAGAGCGAATACATTTCCCAGACCATCGAAGACAGGAAATGGAAAACAGGAAGTATCTCATCCATGGTCTCCGGATACCCCGGCTGGGAATGGGCCAGCAGATGCGCCGTGGCCGACGCTGAAAGTCAACAGCTGCTGGAAGAATTCACCGGCTCCACCGAGCCTCTGAAAGCGATTTATAACCTCCAGGAAGATATCATGAAACAACGCCTGGCCATAAAACACAAAGCCATCACAGACGCCATCGATGCCCAGATGAACAGAGTGCCACCCATCCCGGACAATTTCATGCCATGGGTGAAAGAACAGGCCTTCTTATCCAGCCGGTACATCGTGTATAACTACCGGAAAGGCAAAAAGCAGATGAATGGCCACTGTACTTGGTGCGGTCAAGACGTGATCGTCACAGAACCACGCCACGACAAAAGCGGCACATGCCCCAGCTGTGAAATCACCATCACCTGCAAAGCCGCCGGCAAAATGTCAGGCAGCAGGTGGAGCGAATGGCGAACCGTGGCGCTGATCCAATCCATGCTGCCAGACATCACCACAAAGAAACAAGATAAACCGGAATTTGTTGTCAGGTTCTTTAACGTTTGCCGAGATTTTAAAGGTGACAAGGGAATACTGATGCACACTTCAACCACACATCACTATGAGATAACACGCACCATTCACCAGGGAACAGAATATGAAACCTATGATTGGGCAGCTTTCAAACAAACCGGTAAGGTCAGATGGTGTGAGTACAGCTTCAGAGGATATGGCGAAAGAACCATCGACAAAACCATACTTTACCCGGAAGGAATCAGTGAAGCCCTACAGGGTACACCCTTCGAGTATTCAGCCATAGAGAAGTACGCCATACACCGTCCGGAATTTGCTTTCAATATCCATCAGTATATAGCGGTATACCTGATTCACAGAGAACTTGAATACCTGGTGAAAAGAGGCCTGGGTTACTACATTGCCGATTGCATGGAGCGCGGAGGCATTGGCTACACACCAGACAAGTTTACCTCACTTAAAAATGATGAAATAAGCCTGCTGAAACAGATCGATGGCGGTAGAGATGCCCTGCTCTTTTACCGGCGCATGAAGCACTATGGCATGAAGATTGTACCGGACCAGATCAAGCGCCTGGCAAGCATGACACAGTTCGAGGAAGACATACTGAAAATAGCAGCGCATCACGCCGGCCTGGTAAAGATTATGAACTACATTGAAAAGCAGACCCATGGAAAAGAGAAGACAGAAACAACCTTCCAGAACTGGGCCGACTATGTGGAAGTCTGTAGCAAACTGAAATATGACTTGTCGAACCATTTCATACTATTTCCACGAAACCTGGAAGAGGCCCACGAAACAACCTTTAAACGCTGGGATGCAAAACGGAAAAAAGCGGAAGCCGCCAGGGAACGCCGGGAGCAGAAGAAGATTGAAAAGCTGTACCCACAGATCATGGAGAAGTACGCCATGGAAATCGGAAAGTACATCATCACAGCACCGGAATCAGCTGATCAACTCGTAGAGGAAGGCCACCACCTGAAGCACTGTGTCAGTAACTACATTTCACGCATAGCCAAAAGAGAATGTATCATCCTGTTTATACGAAAAAAAGAAGACCCCGACACTCCCTTTTATACCCTGGAGATCGCCAACGGAAAGATTCGTCAGTGCAGAGGGATGCGCAACAAGTCCACAGACCAAGACAAAGACATTAAAAGGTTGCTGGAGAGGTTTGAGAAAGAAAAGCTGACTGCACCACTGGAAAAGCTGAAAGAGGCTATGTAAGAGGATTAAAAGAGGTGATCATATGGAAACAGCTGAAAACTGGTACGCCCTGAGCCTGAGTATCATTGGAAATCTGACACCAGAAAAAGCGCTGCAGTGGATTGAAGAAGGTAATCTCACCAAACGTGAGTGGAACAAAATGGAGAAATCAATCCAGAACTTAAACAAAGCAAAGCCCAGAACCCCCAAACCAGCAACAAAAGAAGAAGTGATCGAACGAAAGCTGGAAAGAGAACAGGAAATAAAAACTATGGCAGAAATGAGGCAGAATGGGATGAAGTATACAGAAATAGCAAGGGTTTTTAACCTGGACAAATCATATATCAGAAAAAAGATCGTCCAGTATGAGCGGGAAAACCCATAAAGAAAAGAGCACATCGCGCCACCCAAAGCGTAATGTGCTTTAACAATAATATAAACCGCTATGCCAAGTACATTATACCATATGAAGTTGTCAGAATGGCGCAAAATGCGGAAAAAACCAAGGTTTTTCGCGCTTGTAATAGGTATTATCTTTTCAACCATCAGGTACAACCATGAATATTTATACAAAAAAAGGCGCAAAACGACAGGAGGGAAAAAGAACCCTATGCCCTGGAGAGAGAAAAAGATTTACTCCGGAAAAATACTGGAAATAGAAGTGTACCCCATCAGCAGCAAACAACAAAAAGAGCCCAGAAAGAAAAAATCAAAGATCAGCAAACCAAAACAAAAGAATCTAAACGATAAAAACGCCAGGAAGCATCTAACCCGTCTACTAAATACCAACTTCACAGATAAAGACCTGGCAGTTCACCTCACCTATAACGACAATGAGCAGCTGCCCGACGAAGAGCAGGCAAGAAAGGACGTGGTGAATTACATCAGACGCATCAAACGATACCGCCAGAAAAACAACCTACCCGAAATGAAATACATCGCAGTGATCGAACACCAGGAAGAAGATCCGGACTCTGGGAAGAAAAAAAAGCGCATTCATCACCACATCGTCATGTCAGGGATGGACCGGGATGCAGCTGAAGAGATCTGGAACAGGGGAAGAGCTAACGCCGACAGGTTAAAAGCGGACGAGTTTGGATATGAAGGCCTGGCCAGGTACATATCAAAAGACCCAAAAGGAAAGAAGCGCTGGGTATCCTCCAAGAATCTTACCAAGCCTACAGTCAAAGTAAACGATCACAAATATACGCGGAAGAAAATAGACACCATGGCCAGCCGGCCTGAAGACAGAGACCTCTTCCACACCCTTTATCCAGGCTACCACCTGAATGATTGCACCGTCACCATAAACGATATAACGGCCGCCAAACACCTTCACATCAGAATGAGAAAATTGGAATGAAGCAACCGAAACCAGAAAGGAACAAACAGCCCATGACACATACCAAAACCATGAACCAAATCAGAGGCAAACAGAACCGCATGATAGGCAACCTCATGGAAACCATCATCGATGGCAGCTGCAGATGGTACCAAAACCATAACGTGGCCATCATCGAAAAAACACCCGAACCCATGAAAGTGATCAGGCCATTAAAAGACATCCAGTTTATCTGCTGCTTCATGAAAAAAGCTCAGCCAGACTATAAAGGCACCATAAAAGGCGGACAAACCATCGTCATGGAAGCAAAACACACCGACAAAGACAGAATCGAATCCGCCAGAGTATCAGAACAACAGCAAGAGTCACTGGAGAATTACCGGCAGATGGGAGCCATCACCTACATACTCGTTTCCTTCCAGCTGGAAAGGTATTACATGATACCCTGGGTAATCTGGAAAAACATGAAAGAGGCATACGGCAGAAACTACGTCCTGGAAGAGGAACTGAAAGGTTATAAAGTGCCCTATAAAAACGGAATAATAAGATTCCTGCAAATTGAAGGATAGGGGGAATTAACAAATGGAACAAACAGGAGCATGCAGATTTTGCGGCCAGACACAGGTAACAGGCATGATGACAGGGGCGGAAGAAAGGGACAGCAAGGTAACACTAAACTGTGATTGTCCTGAAGGCCACGAATTCAGACGAGAAGAGCGCATGAAAGAGAAAATTCAAAACGCCAATGAGCAGATCAACGCACTATTTGGCCAGGAAATGATGAACCATCACATAGAGCCGCTACAGAACCAGCGCTTCATCGCCATTATGAAAGAATTAGCAGAAGCAGCCATCCGCTCCCAGATCAGGAAAGCCACCATAGAAGACGAAGAAACAGGCACCAAAGGGTATATCTCAGTAAATTCAAAAGGCGGCGTCAACATTGAAAGAGGAAACACGTTTAAGTATAAACGGGAAATATAGTGCAAGAACGTAAAACCAATATTGCAGAAACTGACCACGGACGACAGTGGCCAGACCCAAAAAGTGAAAGAGGTGGAAGTATGGCATGCACATTACTTGATGTAAAAAATAGGTGGCCAAAAGAAGAAATGATACCGCTGTGTGATGACCTGAACCTTGCTGCCACAAAATCAGAGTTAATAAAAGTGGCAATGATGTGGAAGTCAGGATTCAACTTGAAAGACATGGCCAAATATCTAAGACCCAATGACAAGCTGGAAAATACCATGGATGAAGTGTGGATCATGTGTATGCACTTGTCACGCCAGGGCATGATAGAAGAAAGAGAAGGTGGTCACCTGGGATCTCCGGACATCATTGGAAAAGATTTACTGGAAGAGGTGCAGAAATGAACAAAAGAAAAATAGGAAAGTTTAGAATCTCACATATTTTCATTGAGAGAACATCACAAAAGACACTTTCGAAAATCATGAGTAACTTTGTGCCAATAAAAGCAGAGAGTTTGTATGCTATGGATGCTATTGAATATACAGCGCTTAGTGATCTGTTCGAAGAGGTTCCATGGGGAACAGAAATTCCATTCTACAATATAGAAGTAACTGGCACAAACGTAAAAGTCATAAAGCAATAGTGCACAGTTTTGCCATTATCCGAAATACGAAAGGGTGTGAAAGTAGATGAAATCAGTGGAAGAGTTCATAAAGCACCTGAGAGTGATGTCAGGGACAGGTAACGGGATCGGAGGCTCCACCGTATCCAGACTAGAGAAAATTGCCAGGGAAAATGGATTCATAAAGCCATCGGAAAAGAGTGAAAAGATGCAGCAAGGAGACCAGCTATGATTAACTGGGAGGTAATCGGATGAAAGTAATTTTTATATCGCACCCGCTGATGAGTGAGGGAACAGTAGAAGAAAACAGACGGAAAGCAGAAGAAGCAGCCAAACGAATCCTGGCCGAAGGAAACATACCCTTCTCACCACTGAACCTTTTCAGCATGATGGAAAGCGAAACGCCTGAGCAGCGTGAAGAGATTATGAAGATTTGTCGAAGGGCGATCTCGTACATATGCGATGAACTCGAATCACATGGCACAAAAGGTGGCTGTGAAATAGAGCGGCGCTGGGCGGAGATGGAAAGAAAGCCAGTTAAGGATATGACGGGAAGAGAGTAAGAAGCATTACATAACTTAACGGGAGGCGATCCAGTGACAAACGATAAACTGAGACCGGCTGACTATCGGTTTGTTGAAAGGCTTTTATATGAGCAAAAAACCCACGCAACAGCCATGGCGGAGATCCAGGCAGAACTGGATGATTTAATGACTCCATGCAGCTCGTCCATTATATTTGATTTTGAACTTGGTGGATCAGGAGAAGGAAGTCATCCGGAGAATAACGCCATCAGTCGATTCGAATCAGTAAAGGGCAAGACATTAAGGGACGAAATATGTGTCAGGGAGAGGCACCACAAAGCGATTAATGAGGCCGTTGAAAAACTGTCTGACTGTGAGGCGCAACTCATACGGCTGAAATACAACCTAGAAAAATCATCCAGGGAATGCATGCAGATTATGGGTTATGAGAAAAGCCACTTCTACCGGATGAAAAATGAAGTAGTGACGAAAGTTGGTCGGTTTCTAGGATTATAAAAAAAGAGGGGAAAAAGAGGGGAAAATATTAATTTAAAATGTGTTAGGCTTGAATTAGTAGAAGTATCACCACAGCTCCCAAGCGAGGTGATCAAGAATCTCCCAGTCTCAGGGTTATGAGACATAAAGCCAGGAACCTTCGACGAGGAACCTGGCTTTTCTAATGGGGTGAATCCATGGCCAAGGTCAAGCATGATCCAGAGAGAGCCAGAAAAGAGATTGAGTCGTCAGCTTGTTTCCGGTGCGTTTGGAGCAAAGACGCAGGAACAAAACTTGTATGTTTGTTTCCGAAGTGCCCAAGGAGGAAGTGATGATGTATGGCTAAAAGCAAATGGCCTATGGTCAAAGACAAAATTCACTTTATCGAAAAGTGGGCCAGAGACGGGCTCACAGAGAAACAGATTGCAAAGAACCTGGGCATTAGTCACGATACCCTGAACAAATATAAAAACAATTATCCAGAAATGTTGGACTCCATAAAAAGAGGTAGAGAGTCATGTGTGACAGAAATCGAGAACGCACTGGTGAAAAGAGCCCTTGGTTTCAGGTACGAAGAGACAAAAACATACATCAAAAATGAGGACGGAAAGAAAGTCACATACACTGAAAAAACCGAGAAGTATCAACCGCCAGACGTTGGGGCGTGTGCCATATTGCTTAAGAATAAAGACCGAAGTAACTGGTCAGATAATCCCGCAAAATTGGACCTTGACAGAGAGATGCTGGAACTTAAGAAAGAGATGGAAAGGATGAAAAACTTCTAATGGCTGCCGATATCCTTCATCGATTCTATTGCAGAAAAGACTGGCGTGATCTGTCTCACCGGTTAAAGGTGGAGCGGGGCGGTAAGTGTGAGCGCACTGGTAAAGTCTTCACCGATATGAGTCAGTTGATCGCACATCATAAGATCGAGTTAACGGAGGACAACGTCAACGATCCACACATAGCACTTAATCCAGAGCATATAGAGATCATAAGCTTTGATGAACACAACAAGGAACACAGGCGGTTCGGTAATAACCAGAAGGTATACATCGTGTATGGATCACCGCTGTCAGGCAAGAACACACTGGTCCGGGAGCTCATGCAGTACGGTGATATTGTACTGGACATTGATGCATTGTGGCAGGCAATCACATTGCAGCCGGATCACGTCAAGCCACAGAACGTCAGGTTTAATGTGTTCAAGCTGAGAGACTGTATGTTGGACCAGATCAAGACCAGGTATGGGAATTGGTACGATGCTTATGTTATCTCATCGCTGTCTGATAAGTACGAGAGGGAACGGATGGCTGAGATGTTGGGTGCCGATCTTATCTATTGTGACAGTACACAAGATGATTGCATCGAGCGCTTTAAATCGAGCGGCAGGCCTGGTGCGTGGCTTGGCTATATCACTGATTGGTGGGAGAAATACACGGAATAGCCCCCCGGGGTGTGCTGATTTAGACGATGGTCTCCTACTGGGAGGGGGCCCATTTAAGACACACACCGAGATTTTGACTTTTTGTTTTTAAGTTTTCAAGAACTTTCGAAAGTAGGTGACAACATGAAAAGTCAGGATATAAAGAACGAGATTGACCGCCTGAAAGCACAATTTGAGGGAGTGGACGAATCAAAACTGAACGTGCTTGATGCGCTGATCAATCAGGCAGCTCATGAAACCATCTACCTCAAAAAGTTGAACGCCCAGGCAATGGAAACCGGCCTGGTGAAAGTCCATCCTGATGACAACACTGTCCAGAAGGTATTGCCGGTGTCAAACGAGATCAACCGACACGCAGCATCCCTGACGAACATTATTGATAAGCTATGCAAACATCTGAACATCGATGACGAGGAAGGCGACGGGCTTGATGAGTATGAGTAGTTACCTGGTTGAATACCATGAAAAATGCAAATCAGGAGAAATCATAGTAGGCCGGGAACTGATGGCCATGTTGGACATCCTGATTGCAGACATAAAAAACCAACTCTATGTATTCGACACCACAGAAGCCCACAAGCGGATCACCTTCATCGAATCTGAATGCAAACACAGCATAAGCCCTTTTGCCGGAAAGCCATTCCTGCTCGAACTATGGCAGAAAGCACTCATGGAAGCGCTGTATAGTTTTTACGTTGAAATAGAGGGAGAACAAAGGCGACGCTTCACGGAACTGTTACTGGTTATCGGCCGCAAAAACGGTAAAAGCAGCTGGTGTTCAGCGCTGGCCCTTGCAGAGTTCTTTTGTGGCAATGCTGGAACAAATATCATGTGTGCATCAAATGACTATGAGCAGGCTGGCATACTGTTCGATGAGATTTCAAACATGAGGGAAGAAAGCCGGAAACTTGAAAAGGTAAGCCGGAAAAACATAAAAGGGATTTTCATGGGAAACCCCAAACAGAAAAAGAAAAAGGGAAAGTTCAGCCGGCAGAACAAAGCAAAGATTAAGAAACTGTCATCCAGGACCGGCGGCAAGGAAGGCCGGAACCTTGATGTGGTCATTGCAGATGAAACCCACGAAATGAAAGACGATGGCTTGATCATGCCGCTGAAGCAGTCCATGTCATCGAAAAAAGAACCGCTGATGATTGAGATCACCACCGAAGGATTCACCCAAGACGGCCACTTGGATAAAACAATGGTGGAAGCAAGGCAAGTACTAAAAGGTGAAGCGGAAAGACCTCGCTGGCTGATCTGGCTATACACACAGGACAGTGAAACGGAGATCTGGCAGGACCGCACCAGCTGGGTAAAGGCTAACCCTAATCTGGGCGTATCGAAAGAATGGAGTTACCTTGACGGACTGATTGCTGAAGCCAAAACAAACAGCTCCACAAGAGCATTTGCCCTGGCGAAAGATTTCAACCTGAAACAATCAAACGCTGCAGCATGGTTACAGCAAACAGACATCATCAACATTGAAACCTTCGATCTGAAAGACTTCAGCGGAGGTTTTTATATTTCCGGGAATGACTTTGCAGAGACAATAGACCTTTGTGCTTCAACCATATTGCTGAAGCGACCGAATGACCGGAAAACATACCTGCATACCAGGTACTGGATCCCAGAAAGCAAACTGGAAAACAGTCCGGACGATGTAGACTATCGTGCCTGGGAACGTTCCGGGCATCTGACCATCGTGGGAGGAAATGCAGTTGAAACATCACTGATAGCTGAATGGCAGTTTGAGTTGCTGAAAGAATATGATCTGAAACCATGCAAGTCAGGATATGACAACCGTTTTGCAAAGGACTATACAAATCGTTTCAATGAAATATTTGACGAGAACGGCAAAAACAAAGTGGCAATCAACATACCGCAGGAGTCGAAAGTCTTAAACAATCCAATGCGGACCTTGGAAGCTGACATGCGGGACAAACTGGTGAACTATGACAATAACCCAGTGTGTTTCTGGTGTTACAGTAACACGGGCATCAAGATAGACAAACTCGGGCGGATTATGCCAACGAAGATGCACCCAACAAAACGGATAGACGGGACAGCGAGCAAAATCATTGCGTACGCCACACTTGAATGGCACAGATCAGAGTACATGGACCTTATAGGGTAGGGGGTGGAGACAATCGGATTAATGGATTATTTAAAAACTGTATTACCGGTGAATAGGACAGCCCTTTATCGCTCCTGGTTCACTAACTCGCAGCCAATTTTTACAGACTTCGGAAAGAACATTTACTTGTCAGATTTTATCAACAACGCCATCGACCGGGTAGCATCCGAGATGTCAAAGATCGAAGTCAAAAGCGTTACCGAAAGAAAAAACTCCATAAAAGTGGAGAACGACGATATAACGAGACTTTTCAGGTTTCAACCAAACCCGCTGCAGACAACGAGTGATTTTATGTCGAATGTTGAATGGTTGAGGCGCAAACACAGGAACGCTTTTATCTATCCAATGTATGAAGTGGTCACTCTGTCGAATGGTTTGTCAGTAAAAAGATACACCGCTCTATACCCGCTTAACCCACAAGCCATATACATCGGCCAACATACCGGACAAGTGTGGGAAGTGAAGTTTGAGTTTGCTGACGGATCAAGCTATATCCTGCCATACAGTGAATTGATTCACTTGAAATGGCGTCGTGGAGTTAACACCATTGTGGGTGGCGGTGACGATAACGGACAGGCGAATGATTATGAAATCACCCGTACCATTGACGCACTGGACAAAACCATCCAAGGACTGCCGAAATCGATTGAAGCGAGTTTGCAAATCAAAGGGGTGTACCACGCCAAGACACTAGCAGACCAGCAGAAGCTGAATAAAATCCGGGAAGATTTTGAAAGCCACATAGCTGTCAGCAAATCTGGCATGGTAGCCACTGATTTGGCGGGTGAGTTTACACCTGTCAATATCAGGGCGGCTGACATACCAGAAACGGCGCTTAATTTTCTGAAGGCAGTGATCCATGAACGGTACGGTGTATCAGCAGCCATACTGAGCGGAGATTATACCGGCGAACAACACAGCGCATTTTACCAGACAACTATCGAGGACTTCATTATCCAGTTTGAGCAGGCCATGAGCGCTGCTCTTTTTTCTGACCGGGAGAAGGACGTCGGACATCGGGTGAAATGCTATTACAGCAAAGTTCGGTACATGTCCACCAAGGATAAGTTGGAGCTGGCAAGCCTGGCCAAAGAGACAGGGATCATGCAGCTTAATGAGATCAATGAAATGTTTGGCATCGAACCGTTCCCGGAAGGGAATAGGCGCTTACAGTCCCTTAACTACATGAATATTGACGTGATAGACGAATACCAGAAAAATAAAGCAGGAGTGAAGGAGGGATCAGAGGATGAAGGATAAACTCATTTTGCCAGATAAAAAGACAATACAGTTTTCCAGGTCCAATGAAATTGTTGAACTTCGGGCAGTTGAACCAACGGAAGATGAAGGATACATCATCGAAGGATATGCCATTGTGTACGAACAGCGAGTAAAAATTGGCGGAGATTGGTTTCATGAAGTGGTTAAACGTGGAGCGCTTGACGGGGCAGACCTGACAGACGTTCCTCTTTTTATACACCATAACCGAAATAAGATACCTCTGGCAAGGTCCAGGAGAAACAACGGATCATCCACCATGACATTGACCCCGGATGACAAAGGATTGCATTTCAGAGCAGAGCTGGACGCTGAAAACAATGCAGAAGCTAAAAGCCTGTACTCCGCTATTAAACGGGGTGACGTGTCCGGGATGTCATACGCTTTCACGATCAAAGAAGAAAAATGGCTGGAACTTGATAAAAAAATGCCGACAAGGGAGATTTACAAACTTGGTAAAATCGGCGAAATATCTGCGTTATGGAGTCCCGCATATCCGGGGACTAACATACAAGCTCGAGGGGATGGGGAGTTGGACAACTCCGACAAAATGGCGCTGGATAGTGCCAGATCCACGCTGGATAGCGAAAAGAACGAGCTGGAACTTTATAAACTGAGAGCCAAAATCAAAGGAGCGATGTAAAAATGAAGAATAAACTCATGAAAATGTTGAAAGCTAAAAACGAACGTAAAGCCGAACTGGTAAGACAATCAGAGAAGTCAGAGAGCATCGAAGAACTACGCAGCATCAACACTGAACTCGACAATGTGAACGAAGAACTGCGAAGCGTTCAGGCCATGATCGACGAGTTGGAAGAGGACGAGGGCGGAGAAGGCGAATCCCAGCGCACACAGATTGTTAATGCCGCCACTCCTGGCATGGTAACAGCACCAATGGCCGCAACTCAACAGCGTACAGCTGATGCAGACGAAATGGAATACCGGAAAGCATTCCAGCAGTTTGTGACACGTGGTACACCTATCCCTGAAGAACTTCGGGTAGACGCAAACACCCTGACCACTGATGTTGGAAGTGCTATACCGACCACAGTGATCAACCGTATTGTGGAAAAACTCGAAACAGTCGGCGTGATCCTTCCACTGATCACGCGCACACAGTTTGCATCCGGCGTGGTTATTCCTACCTCGTCCGTGAAACCTGTTGCAACATGGGTTTCTGAAAGTGCAAGCTCTGACCGTCAAAAGAAAACCACCGGCACAATCACTTTCGGACGCTTTAAACTCCGTTGTGAAATCAGCATGTCTGCAGAAGTTGGCGCACTGGCAGTAAGCGCATTTGAATCTGCTTTCGTTCGCCAAGTAACTGAAGCGATGGTGAAAGCTATTGAAACCGCGATTGTTTCCACAGCCGACGGTACAACCTCACCAAAAGGTATCTTGGCAGAAACACCTGTAACCGGGCAAGCACTTCAATATGTTTCTCTTAGCTATAACACATTGGTCGAAGCAGAAGCAGCTCTGCCTGCAGCGTATGAACCCGGCGCTCTTTGGTGTATGACAAAGAAAACCTTCATGGGATTCATCGGCATGACTGACACTGATGGCCATCCTATTGCACGGGTGAACTACGGCTTGGGCGGAAAACCTGAGCGCATGCTGCTTGGCAGAAATGTTGTCCTTTGCGACTACATCGACAGTTTTGCAACAGACCTGACAGACGGAAAAGTCTTTGCCTTCATCTTCAATTTCGAAGATTATGCACTGAACACCGTATACGACATGGGCATCCAGCGTAAGCAGGACTGGGACACTGAAGATTATCTGACAAAAGCTGTCATGAGTGTTGACGGTAAAGTGGTAGACAAAAACTCACTGGTAACGCTGGCAAAAAAGTCGTAGCCGATAGTAGCCTAGCGTCGCTTACTATCGGATCATTAACTCTAGTACCGGAGTTTGATCCGGAAGTGTACGAGTATACAGCGGCAACAACTAATGCCACAAACGCAATCACAGCTACGGCGACCGACACGGAAATGGACGTAACAATCACAGTAGATGCTAGCCCTCATGTAAGTGGCGAAGCAGCCACGTGGGCGGCTGGTGAAAATGTGGTTGTAGTTGATGTTGGAAGCTTAACTCAGTACACAGTAACAGTAACCAAGACGGAATAAGCAGGCGGGAGAGGGCAATAACCCTCTCCTTTTTCTTGAAGGGGTGATGTCGGATGGCATTGCTTGATTCCGTTAAACCAAGAATCGGTATTTTCTACTCCGATACAGGCAAAGATGCAGAAGTGCAAGGCATGATTGATGCTGCAAAAGAATACTTTAAAAATGCTGGGTGGGACGTAGGGGATGGTACTTCGCCTTTGGCGGTTGATGCTATCGTGCTTTATTGCAAGATGGCACAGTCAACAGACCCGCTGGCAATGATTAATCATCCGGTTCTAATGTCGTTTATCGCACAGGGACGGGCGGTGGTGCCAGATGTTGAAGTTTAACCCAACGACACCAATAAAACTGTATGAACAGACGACCGCCTATGTATCTGGGCAGGGTGAATCTACTGTGTGGTTGCCGATCGTCACTGACGGAAACAGTTCTTTTTATTGTGAATGGGCCGGAAGCTTTGGTGATCGGGCCATGTCAGCGCAGGCCCTGGGAGTGAAAGATTCAGCTACAATCAAAACATTTTACAACCCGGCGGTGTATGAGAAACTAAGAACCACCCATGTAATCGTCATTAAAAACGCTGATGCCACAGCCTTTGTTGAAGGTGAGCCGAATAAGAACAATCCAAACGTGTACGAACTGTGGGGCGGTGTGGACAATGTGAAAGAGGCTAACCAGTATATTGAATTCCTTGTCAGGAGGTATGAGGGCCTATGATTCTTAATCTTTTACAGACGGCGCTCGATACAGCCCTTTATAATGACGGGGTACTATCTCACTGGCAAAGAAAAACAGGACCGGACGCCAACGAGTATATCGTTTACCGTATGGCCGGCGATGCTGCAGAGGAATTCGCCGATGATGTGCCACTGGTTAAAAGTGCCAGCGTAACAGTCAATTATTATTATAGGGACGACCGCATCAATACCTACACAAGCAGACAGGGCATACAGGGACGCATTACAGCCATAGAAGCGGCGCTGAATACTGCAGGGTTCGAAGTACCATTTGGACCATTTGATGCCGGCGACGTGGACGACATAGGTTATATGGTGACGGTGTTTGAATGTGATTACGCGAGGGTGATGTAAATGAGTAGTAAAAGAGTTGATCCATATGAATTGGCGGTTAGCATTGGCGACATTTTAAGGGACTTTGAGGACGATGTGTATGAAGCCACTGAGGAAGGGTTGACCAGGGCTGAAAAAATATTGATTGCTAACTTGAAAGCTGACAGCCCGGCAGGGACAACTAAGCAATACAGGAAGGCTTGGAAAAGCAAGGGCAAAAAGTACAAGATGCGGCGGTATGTCGGCAATACAAAAACAGTGCAAGGCAAAAGCGGCGAAATACCGCTGTCAAACATTTTAGAATATGGTTCAAAATCACCGCACAAAGGGCGCATTAAGAAGGTTTATGAAGAAAGCCTCAACCAAATGGTTGACGCTGTGAAAAAAGAAATTGAGGAAGGGGTTTGATGTGAATGGCTAATAAAGTTAAATACGGTTTAAAGAAAGTGCATTACAGTGAATTGACAATAGATGCAGAAACCGGTGCAGTGACATATGGAACACCTAAACCTATCCCTGGTGGAGTAGCCCTTACAATGGACGCAAAAGGCGAAAAAACCGAGTTTTACGCTGATGATGTAGCCTACTTTGTGGCTGAATCTAACCAGGGGTATGAAGGATCGCTTGAAGTAGCCTTGATACCGGAAACATTTAAGAAAGATATTTTAGGGTTTATTGAAGATGTAACAACCGGCGGTTTATACGAGGATGCAGAGGCGTTGCCTGAAGCATTCGCCCTGTTGTTTGAATTTAGCGGCGATGCAAATGCAACACGTCATGTTTTTTATAACGTGACTGTTTCACGTCCTGCTGTTTCGAGTACGACTAAGAGTGAATCCATCGATGTGCAAACAGAATCAATGGATATGACAGCATCGCCTGCATCTGATTCAGGAATAGTAAAAGGATCATTTGGAAGCGCTGCGACCGCATACGATACATTCTTTACCTCTGTTCCAACTTACACACCTCCGGCAGGATAAGGGAGCTGAAAACTGATGGAAAAAACGTTAACCATTGATGGGCGCCAGATTAGATTCAAATCAACTGGTGCTTTTTTATTAAGGTATAAAGCACAATTCGGACGTGATGCAATAAAAGACATTCTGAAAATCATGGAAGCATTCGATGAAAAAACACAGGAAGTTAAAAACATTGAAATGGTTGATCTTGAGGTGTTTTATAACCTTGTGTGGACGCTTGCAAAAACAGCGGAACCATCCATACCAGATCCAATGACATGGCTTGATTCATTTGATGAGTTTCCTTTGATGGAGATCATACCGGAAATTCAGGATCTAATTACTTCAAGCTTGCACAGTTCAAAAAAAAAAGACTGATTCAGGAGGGTCAGGGGCCTCTGACATAACAACAGAAACTCTGATGGCGGCAGCGTTGGAAAGAGGCCTCACCCTGTATGATTTTGAAATTCTAACCTTTGGTATGATCATCGATTTTATTATTGAATATAACAACCGGAACGATTCTGACGGTGATGAAGAACAAATTATTGAAGCAACACAAGCTCATTTTGATGTTTTTTAGGGGAGGGTGGTGAAACGGATGGCGGCTAACAAAATAAAAGGCTTAACCATAGAGATCGGTGGTGAAACCACTGGATTAAATAAAGCCCTGGGCGAGGTTAACAAGCAGACAAGGGATATTCAAAAGGAACTGCGTGACGTTGACCGGCTGCTTAAACTTGACCCTAAAAACACAGAACTGATTGCACAGAAGCAGAAGTTGCTTGGTGATGCAATAGATGGTACAAAAGAAAAACTTGAGACTCTCCGTGATGCTGAAAAACAGGTTCAGCAGCAGTTTCAGCGTGGTGAAGTTGGTGAGGAACAGTACCGAGCCATTCAAAGAGAAATTGTTAAAGCTGAACAGGACCTCAAAAACCTTGATAAAAAGTTGAAAGACACTAACGATAAATGGAAAGACATTGGAACAGGAATGAAAAAGGTCGGAGACAAAATGTCTGACATCGGAGGTAAGATGACATCCAGGGTTACGGCACCTATTGTCGGTGGGATGACATTAGCGGTTGAGAGCACCAGAGAACTACGGGAAGATATGGCGCGATTAGAAACCAACGCACAACAAGCAGGCGCTGGTGTTGGCGAGGCAGAGGCCGCGCTTAAAAACTTAAACCAAATATCAGATGAAACTGACAGTAACATTGAAGCGTTATCAAACCTTATGGCTTCAGGTATCACAGGAAATGCACTGACCCAAGCCGTTGATGACTTATCGGGTGCTGTTATCAAATTTCCTGATACTTTAAAAATTGAGGGATTAGCTGATGGATTACAAGAAACACTTGCGACAGGTAAAGCCATTGGACCCTTTGCAGAACTGCTGGAAAGATCTGGTGTTGACATTGAAGCGTTCAATGAAGGCTTGGCAGCTGCAGCAGAGACTGGCGATGATACAAATTATGCTTTGCAACAGTTAAATAATCTAGGGCTTTCAGAAGTTACAAAAGGTTATAAGGAATCAAATGAGGCGCTTATAGAAAGCAAAGATGCACAATTTGAATTTATGCAGGAGCTTTCTGAAATTGGAGCAACCTTGGAACCGGTGATGACAGCGATAAAAGAAGCGGTTGTAGGGTTAATGGGGGCATTTACCGGTTTAAGTCCTGAAATGCAAAACATGATCCTTATAGCGCTTGGTGTACTTGCAGCCGTTGGACCGTTTCTGGCTATTCTTGGTCCGATCATAAGCGGACTTGGAGGATTGACTTTGGCAGCATCGACAGCTGGTGTAGGTGTCGCAGCGCTGGTAGCTCCGTTTGCAATTGCTATTGCTGCAATAGCGGCAGCCATTGTGATTGGCATCGCACTATACAAAAACTGGGACAAGATCAAGGAAACTGCATCAGCAGTATTCAGTTCGGTAAAGGAAACCATAAGCAAAGTTGTTACAAGAATAAAAGAGTTTTTCTCAGACCTTGTTTCATCAGGAGCTGAACTTATAACCAGTTTCAAAGAGATAGGAAAAAACCTTGTCACCGGAATTTGGGAAGGAATCAAAAGCATGGGTTCTTGGATAAAAGAAAAAGTGGGCGGATTCTTTGGCGGGATCACTGATTCAGTTAAAGGTGTACTTGGTATCCGATCACCATCGAAAGTATTTGAATCCATAGGAGGCTTCACGGGCAAAGGGTTTGCCAAAGGCCTTGAAAGCACAAAGAGAGCTGTTGAACAATCGGCGGCAACCATGTCAAGATCAGCAGCAATGGGAACTCTTTCCGGAGGTTACACAAACCAGATGTTGCACTCAGGCGTGATCCGGCATGAAGGGGTCAACGACCGGGGCGAGCTTGTGGCGTCAACGGAAACCTTTATGAACGAATTCAGAAGGGAGCTGAGAGTGTGATAAAAGATGCGTATAACAACACATGCGCTCATCGTGTGCTTTCAGTGATCCCAAACAAAGACCCCAACCGGATTGAGCAAAAGACAATCAACGGGCGGTACCATATACAGGAAATCGGGACAGCGCCTGACGTAGCCAACGTTAAGGCGCTTTGTACTTACGATGAATGGGAAAACCTTGTGGCTGCTGCTGCAAGCGCCATCCCTATCAATGTAGATTTTGACGGTATGTACTTTGACGGAATTATCAGGGCGCAACCCATTTCAGAACAGCACACACGAGGTTTTACAAAGTCAAACAGGCTATATCAAGCGGCTTTCAACATGTACGTAAGCGAAAAAGGATAAGAAAGGGGTGTCTTATATGGATCAAGGTTTGAGAGAGACTAGAAAACAGTGGGGACTTTACTTAGACGAATATGATGCTGGTAGCGAAAGCACCACAATAGATTATCTGGTGGCAGACGTAGAACTTGCTAATCCGCTGATCAATGCGCTGATGTATGTAGATGTTGACAGTCTGGCGAAATTCAACGGATCAACGAAAGAAGTCTTTTTGCCGGCAACTACAGTCACACCGATCATCTTCAGAGTGACCAGCTTCAACGTGAAAGCAATCGAAGGAACCGGAACAGTACGCTGGCAAGGTGCGTTTTGATGAAGCGAATAGATAGAAAAACGAAGTAAAGGGGGCGGACCATGCGATCAATACCAACAGAATTAAAAACACGCATCGAGAAAGCACACCAAACCCTTTATGAAAATGCAAACCCTCACATGAAAATATTTGTATATAACAGCCGATGGAACGAACTTTTCACCGTTTACACAATCCACAACAAAGCGGACATTGACCGGATTGATGTAACCGCCAAAAGGGAGACAGCTGAAGCAGAGCCGAACAAGCTATACGCCATCTATATCGAGGATGGCGTTTCTTATGTGATAAGCAAAGACTTACCGTATGACGAAACGGTCCCATGGGACGCAGAATTCACAGCTGGATCAGCGTCAGACATCGCCATTGAGTTCAACGGCTACTGGGAACGGGACCAGGTGAGCAAAAGGTTTAACTTCGTGGCTGATGAATATCCTTGGGTTTTTAAACAAAACAGCGGAAGCCTAACAGCTCAGTATTGGGACGGGACATCACTGGAACTTGCAACAGGCGTCGGAAGAATATGCACCATACGTGGATGGCTTCCAGCACAAGCAGATCATACATCAGACCAGGGTTTGATAGTCGCTTACCTGAAAAGTGGAGTAGCCTACTACCGGAATTATTGTCTGCAAAGCGATGGCACGACATATCTGTGGGAAACAGAACAAGAGATAACTCAATTACCTTCAGGCTTGACAGACATAGCCTTATTCAGAACAAACGACTTCCGAATTGGGGTACTCGGTAGAGATGCTTCAGACAACGCACACATGACAGTGACTACAAGAAATTGGGCGGGCATGAGTTTATATCCTGAAGTTCCAACAATAGAAGTTCAGTTAGGATTGACATACACGCCGATTGAATATATTGATACTTATTCACCAACTGAAGTTCCGACTATTGAAACTATATTAGAAGGTTTGGAATATTGTCATATCAGTATACCGATTCCTGCCTTAGTTGAAGTAAGACGTATATCGGAAACAGAATCGGAGATTGAAATTAACCTGCCTCCGATAAACGTTGCAGGAAGCGAATCAGGCTGGACCATGACCGAAACAGTAAGTGGGAATCCATTGACAATAAGTAGTATGACTTCAGCGGGTAATATTATTACCATAAATCACAATTCGGTTGATAGTTCGCTTGACATTGATTTAGCTTACGATGAAACATTAGGCAGGTTAAGACTTTATGGTTCAGATACTTGCAGACGGTTGCTTAACAGTTTTACAGCTTTATTGGAAGGTGAACCACCAGTAGGTTATACACCCGATGAAGTTCCAACAATAGAAGTTCAGTTAGGCGTTGAGTATATAGAAATGGAAAGATTGTATGGGCACAGCCCAGAAGAAGTTCCAACCATTGAAGTTGAAATAGGTCTAACTTTAACCGACTTGAATGGCGACCCTGTGTAGGGAGGTATTGCAATGAATAGACTCATTCAGTTTGTTTTATTAGGAAAGAAAAAAGCAAAAGAATCAAAACCGTGGGAAGAAATGGAACGTCCTGATTACACGAATTATGAAGTTCCAACAATAGACGTTCAACCAACACTTGAGTACGTGACCATTGAGAGGCCCATTGGTTATTCTGGAACAGAAACGCCAACTATAAATGTCGAGTTATCATTGACATATAGTCAGGCAGTATAGTTAAAAGGAGGGCGGCCAAATGAGTAAAAATTTCAAAGGGTACCATAATGAGTTTAAGATTGTTGTAAGAGATACAGAAAAAGACGAAATAGTTCAGGAAGCATACGCTTATAATATTGTTTTGAATAAGTTTAATCAGGTTATGGCAAACGAAACAGCCGGCTATGAAATGCAGGGTATAAACTATGGTTCTGGAACAGGCACTCTTGATGTTGCAAGGACCACAATGTTTAATCGTATCGGGGGTAAAAAAGGTACTTTTGTAGAAAGTTCGTTGGACAAGGTAAATGGTTATGCAATATCAACCTTCAAGGTTGTTGTTCTGCCTGCTGAACATATAGGAGTTACATTTACCGAAGTTGGACTAACATTAGAATCATCTACAGTCAACACTTATATTTGCACCCATGCATTGATTGAGGATTCAGAAGGCAATCCAATCACTATTGGTCCAAAGACTGACACTCAGGAAATCACGTTTTACGCAACAGTTTTTTATAAAGTTTTGAATGGGCTAGATGGTTCCAATGGAATGCACTTCGGGACAGGTATGACCAACACGTTTTTAACTCAAAGAGAGTGTTCCTCTAACAGAAGAATTGGAGATTATGCAGTTTCTGAAGATAGGATGGCTGTTCCACCTGAAGTCTTGACAAGCAGAACATTTGCCTATTTGTTTAGTTCTTATATATCTTATGCTAGATATATGGCAAGGTCAAACAACTTGAAGGACAGAATAGTATTTGAAACAGGCAGGTTAGAATCGGCTGATGCGAACAATTACAATATAGGTTCAATATACTTGGACTTCAACTCCGGAGGAAATGCAGTAAAAATGGTGCTGGAAAAACTTCCAAGTGCTATATGGGATGGAATAGTAAAGACTGGTGTACCTGTTGGGACAGGTGATGGGGTTGAAACTGATTTTAACATGGTAATGCGTGACCCGAAGAATCTTGTCTTAAAAGTAGATGGGACAGCAGTAACGGAAGGCGTTGATTTTGAACACTATCCATTGCCTTACAATACGAACATAAACGCAGGAAACTCTTTGATGATGTACACCCCTACAAGAGAAGATGTTGGGGAAGGATATATCATAAACGAAGTAAGCGGCTTTGTCTTGCCGGATACCCAGCCATATACCAATATAATGTTTAACAATCATAGTAATTTTACTCCTACTGTCAATGCAGGAGATTATGTTGTATTTGATATGGGCGAAAACAAGAAATGGGCTATCGGTAGCATGTCCGGGCTTGGAAGTGCAAGACTAACATATGCTGTGTCAGAAGATAAGGTTACATGGACCACTATTTCAACCTCAACAGCTATGGATATAGGTGGTGTTGAACTCGACACTGTACCTGATATACCTTTTAGATATATAAGAGTAACAGTGGCAGTTACGGGTACATTCAGAGGTGTTGAGTTTTACACAAGAAAAAACATGTTTGAATTTGCAAGCCCAGTAGCAAACGCTTCAGTTATAACTGCTGATTTTAAGATATACTATTTGCACAAAGATACAGACCATATGTTTGACATAGATATGACTTTTTTGTTTGGATATAACAATCCGGTTTAATAAGGCGGTGATACCATGCAATTAGATTTTATTGATGCAACAGTGATAAGCACAGACATGATAAACCCAACCGCTGTCCACATGCCTGATAACTCAATCTGGGGATTCCGGGTGGTAGATGGCAGGCTGGAAGGTTCAAACATCGAGCATGGACCCGGTGACATTGATTATTCAGCTTTTGAGCTGGCAGACTTTGCGATTGTCACCGCCGACCAAAACATGAGCCTGGTGCGTTTCAAAAACGTTCCCAGGCTCGGCATTTATGGTGTGTGGCATCAAGACCCGGTGCTGGACGATAACAGCCAAGTGGTCACACCTGAGCGTCACAGGCTGGCCATCTGGGAGGGTGGGTTTGACCCTTCGGATTATCTCATAGAGGGGACTTTAACCTATCGCAAAGAATCACCCATCGCACAGTTGACACTCCGGTTCGAGAACCCTGATGGCGCTTTCGTTGGCGAAGAAAAAAGCCTGTTCCATCCGGGGGCAGAAATTGAACTTGAATTTACAGCTGGTGACAGTGATCCGTACCCAATGGGTACCTACTTTGCAGACAGAGCGCAGACGATGGTGCCTGGACAGGACGCAACGGTTGAAGGGCGCAATAAGATCGGTAAGCTTATGAAAGACCAGTCGCTTGATGAGGCAACTCTTTATCCGATTGATCTGTTGAGTAGTAACATCACCTCCATGATGGTTAGCGCCGGGCTTGTTGAAACGGACGATTTCATCGTGCAGCCTACGTCAGTTTATCAGGTTGGTATGCAGTTTCCGAATGACATCAGTTATCTTGAAGCTCTGAACGAATGGATTAAGACAAGTCTCAACTGGACGGTAGTGGAGAGAACAGATGGCAAGATCGTTGTTGGATCCACAGTGTCTTTCACCAGCGAGCTTCCGACTAACAGCAAGTACACATTTAATCGAGGTACAGACGTTTTCAGCCGATCCATTGAGCGGGACGATATGGACAGCTACAGCCGGGTATGCGTGGCTTCGAAGTATATCGACCCAGTGACAGAAGAAGAGCTTGAACAGTTCGCTTATGCAGAGGTAACACTGGCAGACATTAACTGGCAGCTGCCACCAAAGAAAACATTGTATGTCCAGGTAGCTGACGAAACCCCATTACTGGAAATGCAGGCAATGGCGGCAGACATAGCCGACAGATTGGCGACAGCTGGGACCATCGAAACCTTTATCGGTCCGTTCAGGCCGTATCTTCTTATAGGCGATGAAGCGGAGATCACATCCGACACCGGGGCGCATCTGCTGGGGACAATCACCACCATTGATAACCGTTTCGGTAAGGTTGGGTACGCAACAGAGTTCAGGGTTGATTCTGGTGGCAGGATGGGTAAGCCGATGATCACTGACTATATCAAGCAAATGACGAAAGGATCAGCAGGGCAAAGGCAGACAAAGAGGTTGTTCTAACGAACGGCCTCTTTTCTATTGTATCTATAAACCTTTCAAGACGGATGGCGGCGGTAGCGGGGCAAGCATTCACTGGGTCATGGAGCTATTTGCGTCGTTCCACAGACGGAGTCCTGCCGTGACCCGTCGCTATCTGTTTATATAGGAGGTCGGTAAAATGAAAGGCTGGACGGAACTTACCAAAGAAAATGCAGAGCTTCGGCGTTTGCTCTGGCTCAGGCATGGATGTTTGAACGGATCAAACAAAGACGACAAGGAAATGAAATGCAGTTGTGGCATTAATTTTGCAACGGATTCACCGGAAAAAATGGCCGGGTTTTTCTATACAAAAACATGTAACGACTTATTCTGTATGGTTTCACAAGAAGTTTAATTTAAAAGCAATCAGGAGGTGACAGCGTGGAGATACAAAAAAACGAAGTAGACACCTACAGAGACTCTCAAGGCGTGCGCCGTATTGAAAGGCGAGAGGATAATTGCACCATGCACGAATCACACTCACGAATTATGGCGGACCACGAAACCCGGATAAGGTTGCTTGAAACGCTGACAACAACCTTGCTCGAACAGAACCGGACGCAGTTTAGAATTTTAGAGGAAGTAAAATCCGGAATTGACAAAATGAACGGAAAACAGTTAGCGATCGCAGCCGCCGTGATCTTGTTCCTGATCACCCAATTGATGCCGTACTTATCTAATGGTGTAGGGCTATGACCTGTCAATGTAGTCATAACTACTTTTCAAATCCTGAAAAATTTGATGTGCTGCACGTCGATCCGCTGGTTGTCGAGTGTCATGATTGTGAGATTGTCATAAAAATGGATTGTCAGGGGATGACGTGTAAGGATTGTGCATATGAATGCGAACAGGAGGGGAAGCAATGAAAATTCAGGCTGATAATTTAAGGGCAATAGCTAAAGCCATCGAAAGCCATGTGTGTGACCAGCACTTAATGGTTTTTTATAAAAAAAATGACTGGTCGGCAAAGGTTGCAAAGAACTTCACTGTGGGCGAGTTTAAATCTAAAGACGGTGCTTTGACTGTTTTGATTGACCGACGCCTTATATCAAGATTACAGGTCATGCGTGACAAGTTAGGCCGGGCCATTGTGATCACCAGCGGATATCGAACACCCGAGCATAACTCGTCGGTTGGCGGGGCTATCGACAGCCAACATATGCTTGGTACTGGTGCTGATATCAAGGTTTCGGGTTTTAGTGGTGATCAACTTGCAAAGGTCGCTCGTGAGGTTGGGTTCACTGGCATTGGAATTGGCACTGATTTTATCCATGTAGATGTAAGAGACACTCCGGCAGAATGGAGGTATTAGCATGTCAATGATCAAAAGGGGGAGTCGTGGCGAGTGGGTCCAGAAACTTCAACGAATGCTGGATCTTACAGCTGACGGTATCTTCGGGCCTAAAACCGAAAGCGCTGTCAGGATATGGCAGCGCAACCATAGCATAGGTGTTGATGGAATTGTCGGACCCCAAACATGGGCCAGCTTCCAGAATGTACCGGCACCTAAACCCCAGCCCCCTCCAGATAACGGCTACAGACTGATAGGCAGCACCCACGTCTACACCAAGGATCCACTGGAGCTGTTCCACTCCGTCCAGGACAAACGAGCGGACAAGATCCAGTTGGACAACTTCATGACGAGCGGTTACCAGTGGCACCATGACGATGGTGTTTCATATCCACTGGGAATCCTTGTGGAAGAGGGAAGAGTGATCAGCGACCGGCAGCCGCATGGTAAGCCGGCTGGAACCTTTATTGTTTACTGGAACGGTGATGTGGCCGTGAAGGAGCTGCTAACCATCCAGGGAGAGTACAGTGTCAAGTTTGCTGTTTCAGGGTGCACTATCCTGCCATCCATAAAGATGGTATCTGCAGGATTTGTAGGGAAGTTTGCCGACATAGGAAGGGAAGCACCACGACCGGTGATCGGGTATAATCCCACAATCCGGAAAGCGATCATGGCCGTCAGGCCAGCCAGCACAATACAACGAGGGCAAGACACCCTCCGGAACCTGGGATGTGACAGAGGAATCACCCTCGATGCCGGAGGCAGCACTATCTTTGTAGCAGATGGAAAAATAAGACACAGAACGACTAGGCGGCTATATTCAGTTATAGCCTGGTAGATAAGGAGGAGAATATGATATATGATTTTGTGTTGTCCAATTGGTTGCTGTTCGTCATTGTGATTTTGTTTGTGCTGGTACTAGCCTTGCTCTTAAAGGCCGGCCATCGTGATAAGGTGAAGATGATCATCCTGTCACTGGTGGTGCAAGCAGAGAAGGCCCTGGGGTCCGGGACGGGTGAGCTGAAATACGCCCTGGTAGTAGAGCGTTTATATTACGTGTTGCCGCTCCTGATCCGGTTCCTGTATACGAAAAAAGAAATTGACCAATACATTACTGAAGCGGTGGAGTGGCTAAAGGAATACCTGGCAAAAGGACACGACTTACTTGGATATGAAAACGAACTACTCACGGACTACTCAATTGAGTTGCAAGGTGATTTTGATTTGGTTAAGCGTGAGTGAGTGATGAAATACCTGTAAGTTGATACGATGAATGAGTGATGATGAAAGAGGCCCCTTCGGGGGTCTTTTTTTTTCATTTAATATGTTATTATTGAATGGATAAAAGTAATTTGATTTAGGGATTCTAAATATTGTATTGGAGGTGATATAGAATGGAAAAAAGAAATAGCGCAACAGAGTTTATTGCACTGAGTGGGGTGGTAACATTAATTTGTTCGATCGTATATATTCGAGCATATTCTTCTAATATTGGATTTGAAGTAGCTACTTACTTTACAATTACCGACTATTTTAATATTGCACCGAAGGCATTTATACAAATGGTAATGGGTTTAATGCTAGGTCTAAGCATACATATAATCAAGAAGAAGGTAATTGAATCGAATGAAGTTGTGACAAAATTATGGCCAGCATTGATTATGTTATTGACATTATTAATTTTATTTATCGTATCAGTTCTGACTTCCAAAATTGAGCTATTATCATTTATTTTTGCAATAGTTGCTTATGTTATTAGCTTCAAGCATATAGATAAATATCTAGAAAAAATTAATCTGAAATGGGTCATTTATATTATCATAATGAGCTTAACAATTTCTTACATATTTGGAATATCCTCAAGTATAAATGATAGAAAAAAGGTAAAAAACCCTGATGAGCTAAATGTTGTCAACATAACTTCGAAAGAAGTAACTGGGTACATATTCTTCTCACTATCAGATTATATTTTATTAATGGAGCATGAAACAGAAGAATTTATATTAATAAACAAGGATAAAGTAATAACTGTTAATGGTTATCAAAATACTAATATCAACAAAGCAGATTGATATAGCTATTTATGCCTATAAGAGGTTATTGATATAGTTCCATTAAGAACGCCGTCAGATAGAGTGGTTTCGCTGTTGGGTTTTGTCATGGCGCGGATCGTCTCCACCAAAAAAACGCCATAAAAAACTAAAACCCACTGAAATCAGTGGGTTTTATGTTATCATAAAAAATTTACGACTATTACTTGAATTACATGTCATGATATATTTAGATTCTTATACTGTCAGTTCTGCTAGATCTGTTATTGGGTTAATCGGAATCTGCTAAAAAACCTTTCATCATTAGGACAGACCTAACTCAATAATCATATCTAAATACTCCATAAACTTATCTGTATATAATTGAACATCTTTGCTTTCTGTCTCAAGGTACCTGTTCAAAAGACCACTGTAAGTTAAAATCATTAATTCATTCATTTTTTCTGCAGTTTCTTTATCAGAGAAATAGCCATTTTCAAGACAATTGTCTACAAGGGCCATATTTCTCTTATAAATATCATTTTCACTTAACATGGCGATCAATCGCTTATTTTCTGTCTTCAATCGATCAGGGAATATTTTGTGATATAAAGTGACTGTTTCATTTAATTGAAGACTATATCTGGAAAAAAATAAATCATAAAAATCATTGGGATTCTTAAAAGTTTCTTCAACAAAAATACGGAAAATATTTTTAAGCTCATCCAATGGAGATAAATCATCTGGTATTTCTTTGTAGAGACGTGTTTTATACACTTCAAGATTTGAAATCTTAGTAAAAAAAATAAGATGTTCCGAGTCGTTGAAATAGTTATAAATGGTAGCACCATTATACCCAGCCTTGTTTGCTATATTTCTAATAGTCGCTTTTTCAATTCCTTCTTCTTGGATAATTTGGTCCGCAGCTGTTATAAAATAAGCCATCGTACGTAACCTTTTCATACTTAAGTTATCCATATAATCTCTCCATTAATTTCTCCTATATTATTCCCCGCAGACACATAGTCCCATATTTAACAATTACTCTATTTTCAGGTTTTGATTAAATGTGTACAAAAATTATAACACACAAGTGTAGAAAAGAACAATGTATCATTAGGTTTTGGATTTTTGAATATGTAAAAACAATAATAAACACGATAAAAAAATAAGCGCCATAGTAAAATAAACGTGTATACAAAATAAACGCGTTTGTGTTATAATATGTACAAACATAGTTGATAAATAAATATCAATTTGAACGGAGGGATATAATGAGATTAGAAATTGGAAATTTCCAAGTTCATAATGTGGAATTTGGCAAAACATCTTCCTACAAAGGTGGAACCTTGACAATAAACAAAGAAGAGGCCCTTGCAGTCGTTATGGAGGATGAACATATCACTGATGCTGACATTGTTTTAGCAAAACCTGGTGATGACGTTAGAATCGTGCCCGTGAAGGAAGCCATTGAGCCAAGATTTAGATTAAGTGGCGGACCAGCGTTTCCAGGTGTGACTGGAAAAATCGAACGAGTCGGTAGTGGCAAGGCGGTTGCTCTTAAGAATTGCAGTGTGTTGGCTGTAGGAAAGCACTGGGGTAGTTTTGGTGATGGCTTAATTGATATGAGTGGTGAAGGTGCCAAGTATTCTATTTTCTCAAAACTAAACAATATTTGTTTAGTGGCTGATACTGATGAAGAATTTGAGCGCCATGAAATACAGAAGAAAAACCATGCCTTACGATGGGCAGCTCATCGCTTGGCGGAATATTTAGGAAGTATTGTAAAAGACATGACTCCTGAGTCATCGGAATTGTTTGAACTGAGACCGATTACAAAACGTGATGAAAAGGTCCAGGGCTTACCATCAGTTGTTTTTGTGATGCAGCCTCAATCTCAAATTGAAGAACCAGGTTTTAATGATTTGGTTTACGGATGGGATGCAAATAGCATGATCCCAACGTACATGCATCCAAACGAGATTTTAGATGGTGCTATGATCGGTGGAAGCTATATGTGCTGCTCTTCAAAATGGTCAACATATGATTTCCAGAATTGCCCAACAATAAAGTCCCTTTATCATGAGCATGGTAAGACAATTAACTTTTTGGGTGTCATCATGTCAAATCTTAACGTTTCCTTGGAGCAAAAAGAAAGAGCAGCAATGTTTGTACAGCAGATTGCCAGCAACCTTGGCGCAGATGCGGCTATTATCACAGAAGAAGGTTATGGAAACTCTGACGCTGACTTTATTGAATGCATTAGGCTCTTGGAAGAAGCAGGCATTAAAACGGTAGGAATCACAAATGAATGCACTGGCCGCGATGGGCTTTCACAACCACTGGCTGCGTTAGATATATCTGCAGATGCACTTGTTTCATGCGGTAATGTTTCTACATTAATAGAATTACCACCTATGGGCACTGTTATAGGTGAACTGGAGTCATTAATGAGAGATGGACTGTCTGGTGGTTGGGCAGACGATGAAAAGCTGGGACCTTCTGTTAAAGAAGATGGATCAATTATCATGGAGAACAATGCAATGTTTTGTGGAGATTCAACACTGGGTCAGTCACCTAAAACAGTTATAGAATTCTAAAAAAGGAGGTGAAAAAATGAAAAAAGGTATTTTATATTTAAATCAATTTTTTGGACAAATTGGTGGAGAAGATAAAGCTGATTATGAACCATCTATTCGTGATGGGCAAGTTGGAGCAGGCCTTTTACTAAGCAATTTATTAGAAGATGCAGAAATTACTCACACTGTGATCTGTGGCGATAATTTCATGGGTTCTAACGAAAAAGAAACAGTAGATACCATCCTGGGATTTCTGGAAGGAAAAGAATTTGACATTTTCTTTGCTGGCCCAGCCTTCCAAGCAGGTCGTTATGGAAATGCCTGTGGTGTAATATGCAAGGCTGTCAAAGAGAAGTTTGGTGTACCTGTTGTTACCTCCATGCATCAGGAAAATCCAGGTGTTGATATGTTTAAGAAAGATGTGTACATACTAAGAGGCGGTCCTAGTGCCGCTAATATGAAAAAAGACATGTCCAAAATGGCTGAATTTGGGAATAAACTACTGAAAGGCGAAAAAATAAAAGGTGCTGAGGTTGAAGGCTATTATCCACGAGGAATCCGTCTTGAAATATTTTTGGAAGATGAGACACCAGCTTGTGAGAGAGCAATCAGTATGCTGCTTAAAAAAATCAATAACGAGCCTTTCGTATCGGAATTGCCAATACCAGAGCTGGAGACAGTACCAATAGCACCGGCTATAAAATTGGCCCATGCCAAAATCGCTCTTATTACGTCAGGCGGCATTGTGCCAGTTGATAACCCAGACAAAATCCAATCTGCCTCAGCAACACGTTGGGGACGTTACTCTATTGCAGGAATGAAAAGATTAGGAAATGAAGCAGACAGTGCGTTCAAAACAATTCATGCTGGCTACGATCCATCAGCAGCAAATGCTGACCCCAACATATGCTTACCGTTGGATGCTTTAAGAGTTTACGAAGAAGAAGGAAAGATTGGAAGCATTCATGATTATTACTATGCAACTGTTGGTACAGGAACAGCAGAAGGAGAAGCTGCAAGAATGGCGCTGGAAATAATCGAGTACTTAAAAGCAGATGGAGTAGATGCTGTTATTCTCACCTCCACCTGAGGTACCTGTACACGTTGCGGAGCAACGATGGTAAAAGAAATAGAAAAAGCAGGTATTACAGTTGTACAAATGGCTAACTTGATCCCTATCGCTAAAACGGTTGGTTCAAATCGTATGGTTCCAACTATTTCTATTCCATATCCTTTAGGGGATCCTAAAACATCAAAAGAAGAGCAATGGAAATTAAGATATCATAGAGTTGGTGTAGCACTGGATGCTTTAGCAACTGATATCGAAGAACAAACAGTATTTGCAGTTTAAACTATAAAGAAATCTAGGATAGGTGGTTAAAATGAAAAAAGAAAACTTTTGGAATCCAGTGTTTACAATATCTTTAATAATATCAGTTATTATAGTTGGTCTTGGTGTTGCTTTACCAGAGGGTTTTGCAAGTTTAACATCAGCATCATTTGATTTTTTGGTAGGTAACTTTGGTTGGTTTTATATTCTAACAATGTCATCATTCGTGGTATTTTCACTTGTGATGTTATTTAGTAAGTATGGTGATATTAAATTGGGTAAGCCAGATGATAAACCTGAGTATAGTTTAATGTCATGGTTTGGAATGCTTTTTAGTGCAGGCATGGGTGTAGGTCTAATATTCTTCGGCGTTGCAGAGCCATTATTCCACTTTGCTGGACCACTGAGTGGTATCGCACCAGAATCTGCAGCAGCACTTGACTTTGCTTTTAGAAAGTCATTTTTACACTGGGGATTACATCCTTGGGCAGCTTATGCAATTATGGCATTAGCTTTAGCTTATATGCAGTTTAGAAGAGAAGAAACAGGTCTTATTAGTAGTATCTTTATTCCTCTGATTGGAAGAGAGAAAGCCACCGGACCAATAGGTAAGACAATTGATATCTTAGCCATTTTCGCTACAGTTGCTGGTGTTGCTTCTTCACTTGGGATGGCAACCATGCAAATCAATGGTGGATTGAATGGATTAGTAGGATTACCAGTTAATACAGGTGTTCAATTAGCTATTATTGGCATTATAACATTCTTATTTGTTATAACGGCAGTAATGGGAATTGAAAAAGGTATTAAGCTGGTATCAGACATGAACATTACATTATGTTTTGGATTAATGTTGGTAGCCTTTTTAGTAGGTCCAAAAGTTGAAATTTTAAATAACTTAAGCAACTCTGTCGGTTTATATTTAGCAGGACTAATCCCAGATAGTTTTGCAATATCCGGCGAACCATGGTACGGCTGGTGGACAGTATTTTACTGGGCTTGGTGGATTGCTTGGGCACCATTTGTTGGAACATTTATTGCGAGAATATCTAAAGGTAGAACCATCAGACAATTTATTGCTGGCGTTTTAATTGCACCAACCATTATGAGTTTCTTCTGGTTCTCAATATTTGGAACCGTTGGTATTAAGGTATATGATAAAATTGGTGCTTTCACTACAGAAACAGCATTCTTCCAGGTATTTGAATATTATCCATTAGGAACAGCATTATCAGGCGTAGCAGTATTATTATTAACTACATTCTTTATTACATCAGCTAATTCAGCAACATTTGTAATGGGTATGTTCTCAGAAGGTGGAAATTTAAACCCAGGTACGCCTAAAAAAATAATTTGGGGACTAGTAACAGCAGGCCTAGCAGCAGTATTATTACTTGCAGGTGGTTTAGGTGCTTTACAAACAGGTTCAATTGTAGCGGCATTCCCATTTGCATTTGTAATGATTGCAGCGATGGTCTCTTTTGCTAAAGCGTTAAAAGGCGATGCAGCTTTTATGGCAGGACAACAAGATATTTCAGATGAAAAATAAGTATAATCTATAGAATATTTAGCGGTTTCAGTACAAAGCTTAGGAAATTATATCTTGTTTCCGAATTAGATTAGATTTTCTTATATTTGAGAACCATTAAACAATTTCTGTGAGATATAATTCCAGGGCTTATTTTAAGAACCTTTACTCAAGGCTAAATATTTGCTAATTGTATTAAAATGTGCGTTATTAGACAAAAGAAGTACCACCTATGGATAAAGTGTTTTTATCCATAGGTGGTTTTATTTTACGCGCGTGCCCAGCAAGCCGTTAATTGCTAACTGGTGAAAGTCCAGACTGAGTAAATACCAAGATGCTCAGTAGCTAACAGGCAACTGGTGGAGAAATCCTAAGGTTGGAGCCCTGTGAAAAAGTACCGATGAAAATCGGG
>JAGXHW010000001.1 GCA_024635995.1 Clostridiaceae bacterium | reverse complement strand
TCCCCATCTAGCACAGCAAATCTAATAATCAAAAAAACATAATGGCGGAGAGAGCGGGACTCGAACCCGCGGGGCCGTTAAGCCTTACACGCTTTCCAGGCGTGCCCCTTAGCCACTCGGTCACCTCTCCGCGATGGTTTATGCCGCACACTCTATTATAAAGAAAGATCATTGATTTGGCAAGCTGTTTTTATTTGTACTCCGTAGCTGGCGAAAGAACGCTTTCATGATGGCGGTGCACTCCTCTTCCAGCACGCCGGCTTCAATGACTACCTGGTGATTGAACCGGGGGTCCTGTAAAAAATTCAGCAATGACCCACAGGCGCCGGCTTTGGGGTCCGTGGCACCAAAAACGACCCGGTCGATACGGGACTGAAGAATGGCGCCTGCACACATGGGGCAGGGTTCCACCGTGACATAGAGAGTGGTGTCTGTCAAACGCCAGCCGCCGGCTGTGCGACAAGCTTCTTCTATGGCCAGCAGTTCTGCATGGGCAGTGGCACTTTTATTGGTTTCCCGCAGATTGTGGGCCTTGGCAATGACTTCACCCCTGCGCACCACCACAGCACCGATGGGCACCTCTCCACGTTGAAAGGCTTTTTCGGCCTCCTGGAGAGCCAGGCACATATAGCCTTCGACTTCACTCTGCTGTGTTTGTTCTAAATGGTTTCCATTTTTTTCCATGACCTGCCTCCAGTACTTCATCTTTGTCCAACCCTCTGTCACTTAAGTGTATCAAATACCCCGGCTTTGTGCTACTCTTTCCCAATAACAGCTTCCCATTAGCTCCATGGCTATGTCATCCTTTAAACAATACACCATCATTTTCATTTTTGACAAAGGATTGTGTTAATAATATGGCAGGTGACATAATGATTGGGGGTATTGACTGAATATTTTGAAGGATAGGTGTGATAACTGCCAACCTTGCTGCCGTCACTCGTTTGCGCTCAGGACCATTGTGTCACAGAATATCTTTGCCGTTGATCCTTTGGACATTGATGCCACAGAAGTGGTGACTACTATTTTTAATGGAAATGTGGTTTGGACAGCTGAATAATTATATACTGGTTAATGTAACTTTAGAACGTAAGAAAATCCCCCCAATTCGGGGGGATTTTCCATTACAGATAGTTATTGATTCTCTTCTAACCAACAGTCTGCTGACTAGCGAGCTGGGTACATGATTTCCTGTCCGGGGAAAATCAGGTGAGGATTGGACAGTTGGTTGATTTCTGCCAACCTTTCCCAAGTGCTTTCATGATCTCGGGCGATTCTCCACAAGACATCGCCAGACTGTACCACATAAACGCCATATTCCATGGCAGGCATTTCTGGCATTGGTTCAGGCTCTGTCACTGGCTCCTCTACAACAGGTTCTTCCACTACAGGCAGTTCACCCACAACGGTAATACGGCCTTCCACTTCAGGGGCAATTACTCCCCTTTCCTGGATGTACATGAAGAGAGCTTCATCCAGTGCGCTCATGCTCTTGATGTAAGGCAGGTCGCCCAACATAGCGTAGCCGTCGCCGCCAGCCGCAACGAAGTCGTTGGTGGCCAGTTCATAGGTGGCTTCCATGTCAATGGGTTGGCCGTCAATCATCATGTTGACAATACGGTCGCCCACAGGTCTGGATAAGTCGATTTGGTAGGTCATGCCACCCACATGGGGGAATTTACCTGCTACTTCAGGGTATGCGTCGGTACCGTGTTCAAGGATTTCCTTCATCATGGCGCCGGTAACTTCTTTTACTTCAATCAGGTTACCAAAGGGGAATACTTCTATAATATTGCCTCTGGTGATGGTACCGGCAGGTACACTGGCACGGATCCCTCCACCATTGGAGAACGCAATGTCTGCACCGGAAAGGTCCAGCATGGCATCGGTGAGCAGGTTTCCAAGGTTGGTTTCGCCGGCACGTACCATTTCACGAACGCCCACCAGTTCAACGGTGGTTACGCCGGCAACTTCTGACAGGGCTTCCTGACCCATGGCGTCATACACAGCAATCATGTCCATGATGTCTTGCTGCTCTGCCACTTCTGTCGTTTCTTCTTTCATAATTAAACGAGCAGTCGCTTCGGTCACTTCGCCTTCGGTGATGACCAATTCCACCACGCCAAGGTTTTTGTTGTAGTCACCGGCACTGGCTAACAGGGTGTCACCTAACATCATACCCTCTTCCAGGGTAGTATGGCTGTGCCCGTCGATCATCACATCAATGCCGTCAACCATTTCGGCCACGGTGGTACTTCTCCAGGTTTCCATCGTTTCTTCATCCTGACCCAAGTGCACCAGGGCCACAACGACATCGGCCATGCCGTCCAGTTCTGCCACTACTTTTTGGGCTTCTTCAAGAGGATCCCTGAATTCCAGACCAGTAGTGTTGAAAGGATGAGACTTTGTTTTGGTTTCCGGTGTGGCCAGACCAAAAACAGCCACGGTGAAGCCTTCGAATTCGAAGAGTTCATAGGCGTTCATCAAGCGTGTGCCGTCTTCTTTATACACGTTGGCCGCCAAGATGGGAAATTCGGCCATTTCAGCCAGTTCCATCAGGCGTTCATATCCCATACGAGTCTCAGATTTATAGTTGAAATCGTGGTTGCCTGGTGACATGACATCATAACCCACAGCGTTCATCACCCTTACCACACTTTCCCCTTCTGTCAGGGTAGCGATGGGCAATCCATGCAATGCGTCACCCGCATCCAATAACAACACATTGTCATTTTCACTGCGGAACTCGTTGGCCAAAGTGGCCAGTTTTGCAAAACCCATGCCATCATATTCCCCTTCTAACAAACGACCATGCATGTCGTTGGTGTGCAACAGTACCAACGTTTGCTCGTGCCCCGCTGCAAAGACGCCCAGAGAACTGAAACTGGTGAGGATCATGGTGAGCACTAAGACCAACACAAGCCGTTTCCTGCTCATACTGCCTTGCTTCATAACTGTTTCCTCCTTTTTCTATTTTGTTTATAAAATACCTGCACATACGTTAATACCCATTTAAATTCTTTTTTATACACACTAATTGTTTTTTAATGAAACTGTCATAATTCCAACAGGCTTCCATCCGAAGGAATTCGCAGCTGTTCCTCTGACACTCCCGCTTTCTCAGCAGCATCTCTCAGTTGTTTTCGGGTCACTGTGGCATGATCCACCGCTTCCATATGAATGGCCACTATGGTGCTGTTCGGTGCAAGTCGGCAGACTTCAATGGTTTGCAGGTCATCCATGAGAATCAGTACATCATCGTCCCACACTGCACCGCAGGAATGAGTGAGGATCACCCGGGGCTGTTCATCCTTGATAAAAATTTTAATTTTTTCTGTCAAAATGGTGTCCCCTGCCCAGTAGAGGGATGGTTCACCCGGTGCTTCCAATAAATATCCGGAAGAAACTCCCATATCTCCCAGCACATCACCAGAGCCATGCTGACCGGCGATCCTTGTGATCTGAATGCCTTCCCATTCGATGTCATCGGTAACAGGAAAAAGGTTGAAAAAATCTTTGTTTCCCAGGGTCTGCTGGTCTTCTGTTTGGCAGATGATAGGCAGCGTTTCGGGTATGCGTTTTTGTGCTGCTGCATCAAAATGGTCAGAATGAACATGGGATAACAGCACCGCATCCACCCCTTCCAGCACTTCTTCCACGGTCATGGGCAAAGACACCAACGGACTCTTTTCCCTGCCTGCATAGGAAGAACCACTACCCTTTTCTCCCAGGTAAGGGTCAAAAAGAAGGGTTCGGCCTCCATACTGAAGCTTCACCGTTGCATTTCGTATCAGTTGCATTTTCATGATTGTTGCCTCCTCAACTCATTTTTCGGCAAAACACATTTATAGCCGTTATTTATATCAATAGACTGATACCCATGGTCTCCCTTCTTTATCCATTTAAAAAGAACCTTCCAAATGGACAGTGCCGTTTGAAAGGTCTTTTACTTAATCAATGTATTTTCCTTTTTCTCTCACACTCTTGTTGAGGTTAATGCACGGTGAAAAAAGTCTCGCTGCCCAAAATTACCAGATTTCAATACGAGCCGCATCTTTACATTATCCAATGGGATCATGACGGGAACACCGGGAGCAACACTTTCCGAAACAGCATAAGAATGATAGTGCAATTCTCTCATTACAGCCCCTGCTGTTTCTCCACCTGCAACGATTATTCTGTTAATGCCAATGGCAAAAGATCTTTTTGCTAATTCTGCCATCGTCTCTTCGATTATCTTTGCAACTTTTTCAGCACCATGCTTTTGCACTTGCTTAATTTGTTCTGCATCATCTGAACTATACACCAGCACATTTTCTTCCAAATGATTTTTAATAAAATCCCACATTGTTTCGATTGTCTGCTTCCCTGACATCAAATCAAGAGGTTGAATTTGAAACGAAACGCCTCCTTCTTCCTGATAACAACGAATTTGTTCCAGTGTGACCGTTGAGCAACTTCCTGACAGAATAACCGCAGGTCCTTCTGTTCCACCCTTTTCCTGACTGCTATTCAAATTGTTTTTCTGACAATATTTACTTCCCAATGTCTCCATCAGTCCAGATCCACCAGTCAGTACCGGTACATCACCAAATACGTCAACAATTTTTTCAGCATCTTTTTCTTCAATATAATCGGTAATCACATAAAAATGTTCTTTATCTGCCCCAAAGTTTTCCACTCTCTTCAGTATTTCGTCTTTAGGTTGTTTTAGTAATTGATAATCCGCTAAAAAACATGAATACTTTCCCTGAGGTTCCATAAGCTTTTTAATGTCACTTTCCCACATAGGTGTAAGTGGGTGATTTTTCATATGGCTTTTATGTAGAGGAATGCCATCCACATACAAATGACCTGATTTTACAATACGTTTATTTACTGGAAGCGCAGGACATAAAATTGTATAATGTGCTGGATATTCTTCCAGCACGGCATCGATCACGGGACCAATATTACCCTGTTCTGTAGAGTCAAACGTTGAACAATACTTGAGATATAACTGCTTTATACCCTGTTTCTTTAACCAATCCATCGCATTTAATGAAGCTTCTACTGCTGCTCCTTTATTTTGTGTTCTTGTTTTTAATGCAATTACGATTGCTTCCCATTCATCTTCAACTTTAAAAGTATGCGGAGGAATCTCGTTAATGAGCACCGTTTTTAAACCTCCTTTTACAAGAAAAGAGGCTGCATCACTAGCACCCGTAAAATCATCTGCAATACATCCGAAGATTAATTTTTTTTGCATACTCATCCTCCATATAAATTGTCATTCGAGTAATTTTAGGTTGGTATCACCCTGTCTTACAAAATAGAGTAGAAAACTGATTTCAATGGGTGACCTTTACGGTCGCCCATTTACTTTCAGCCTCCCCTCATCAAACCGTACGTGAGGTTTTCCCTCATACGGCTTTCCTATACTCTTCATCAAGTGCAGTTACGGCTACTTCC
>JAGXHW010000014.1 GCA_024635995.1 Clostridiaceae bacterium | reverse complement strand
GCCCGATTTTCATCGGTACTTTTTCACAGGGCTCCAACCTTAGGATTTCTCCACCAGTTGCCTGTTAGCTACTGAGCATCTTGGTATTTACTCAGTCTGGACTTTCACCAGTTAGCAATTAACGGCTTGCTGGGCACGCGAATAAAGTAAAAAACCCGGCATTGCCGGGTTTTATTTAGGAAGACAGGTGCTGTCGAACCAACTGGTTCACAACTTTTCCATCTGCTCTACCTTTTGTTTTTTCCATCACCAAAGACATAACCTTGCCCATATCTTTTATCGTCTCAGCACCTGTTGCAACCACAGCTTCCTTTACAATTTCCGTTAGCTCTTCCTGAGAAAGTGGTTCAGGTAAATAAGATTCAAGTAGGGTAATTTCTGCCTTTGTCTGTTCAATCAAGTCTTCTCGGTGGCCCTGTTTAAAGGCCTCCAATGCGTCTTTGCGCTGTTTAACCTGCTTCATGATGAGAAGTTGTACATCTTCATCATTGCAAACTTTGCGCTCATCAACCTCAACCTGTTTTATGGAGGAACGAATCATTGTTACAACATCCTTGCGGATCTTGTCTTTGTTTCTCATGGCTGACTTCATGTCAGCAGCCAATTGTTCCCTTAATGACATTTGCTTCACCTAATTCTGTATGTTTTCAATTCTTAGAACAATAACCTAAAACTTTTTGTTGTTCTTTCTTCGAGCTGCTTCTGCTTTCTTCTTACGAGCAACACTGGGCTTCTCATAATGCTCTCTTTTTCTAGCCTCGGATAACACACCGGATTTTGCGCATTGACGCTTAAAACGACGAAGAGCACTGTCCAGTGTTTCATTGTCTTTCACTTTAATTTCTGACATTGACTTCTCCCTCCCTCCGCTGGCACAGGCAGTGCATGATCTATCAGGTTGTGGCTGAGATTACTGCGGGGTTGATTGAACATGTTCCAATTATAACCTATATTAGCGGGTTGTGCAATAAACATTTTTAGCCTGGAGGCCACTGCATAGAACGACCACCCAACAAATGAAAATGTAAATGGTTTACCGTTTGTCCCCCTTCTTTTCCTGTATTGGACACAACGCGATAACCTTTTTCATTCAAGCCTTCCTTTTTCACCAGCTCATCAATGGCATCATACATTTTCGGCATCAGGTCCGCGCGGTCATTCTTCTCAAGTTGTGAGAGTGACTGAATATGCTTTTTGGGGATCAGAAGTATGTGTGTTGGTGCAACAGGTGCCACATCCCGGAACGCAATGACCTCGTTCGTTTCATAAACAACTTCTGATGATAACTCCTTTTGTGCAATTTTACAAAAGATACAATCGTCCATATGAAAGCTCCTTTCAGAAAGAATTTAACCTATATTATATTTATATACATTACACAGTGCTTCTTATACAAATAATTCTTGAAAGTACTTCTACATAGAATTAAGTTTTCCTGCTTCTTATATTAATAAAACGCCTTTACAGTGATCCTTATCTGCATCGGTGATCCTAACCTTGACCTCATGTTGAAGCAGTTTTTTCTCAAATGGTATCAATACGCGAACATAGTGTCTTGTGTGGCCCTCCATGTAGTGTTCATCCAATGATGATACTTTTTCTATCAACACATCTATTTCCCGGCCGATGAATTGGACCAGGTATTGAGCTTTCATGGTGTCCACTGCCATGGCCAGTCTTTTGCTGCGCTTAGTTTTAACTTCTTCAGCGACTTGTGCTTCAAATAAAGCAGCGGGTGTTCCTTCCCTGGCAGAATACCGAAAAACATGGACATCAGTAAAACCTATTTTTTGGGCAAATGCCAATGACCGATTAAAATCTTCGTCAGTTTCTCCAGGAAAGCCCACAATTATATCTGTTGTAATGGCTGCTGTTGGATAAATCTGTCTAATTAAATTAACTGCCAGTTCATAGTCTTCTGTGGTGTATTTCCGGTTCATCGCCTTAAGTGTCTTATTGCATCCACTTTGTAATGACAAATGAAAGTGCTGGCACAAGGTTGTCAGTTTCATCAATCTTTCAACGAAATCAATCTGCATTAACGTCGGTTCCAATGAACCCAATCGCAATCGCTTTAATCCTTCAATTTTATCAATGGACTCCAATAGGTCTATGAGTTCATGGGAATTTTTCTTTTCTTTGCCATATGATGCCAAGTGTATGCCTGTTAAGACAACTTCCTGATACCCATGTTTTACAAGTCTTTTAACTTCTTGAACCACTTCAATTTTATCCCTGCTTCTAATGGAACCTCGGGCGTAGGGAATAATGCAATAACTGCAAAACTGATTGCAACCATCCTGTATCTTCACATAAGCACGCGTCATTTCGTTTGTCTTTGTTACAGATAATGGTTCAAATGCTTCACCTTTTGGGTGTGATTTCACCAACACAACAGGGCTTTCCTGCATTGGAAGAACAGCCTCAACCGCATCCAAAAGCCGATGACGCTGGCTAGTTCCTGCAACTACCTGAACCCCTTTTATTTTTTTAACTTCTTCGGGTGACAACTGGGCATAACAACCAGTTACGGCCACCACAGCCATGGGATTCAGCTTTCTGGCTTTTCGTATCATCTGCCTTGACTTGCGATCACTCATGCTGGTGACTGTACAGGTGTTGATGATGAGAACATCAGCTCCCTCATCAATGGACACAGATACATAGCCTGCGTTTTCAAACATTTCTATCAGCGCCTGGGTTTCATATTGATTGACTTTACATCCTAAGGTGTATGTTGCCAGTTTTTTTTGTTGTTTTTGTTCATTCTTCGGATTATTTTTATTTTCTTCCCTGATCATGCAACTTACGCCTCCAACACTCCCATTTCGTACAACACAACCGCAAGTAAAGCAATGCTTGCAGTCTCCGTTCTCAAAATCCTGGGGCCCAAACCAATGGTTTGAATACCTGCCTCTTTAACCATTTCAATCTCTTCCTGAGAGAAGCCGCCTTCAGGGCCAATCCACAATTCTACCCCTTCATAATGCTGCAGTGCAGCTGGTGCGATCAGCTCCCTGAGAGATTTACCGGATTCTTTTTCATAGGCTAATAACCGCAACCAACGTCCTTCGGTTTTCCTGGAGATCTTAATGTATGCTTCCAGGGAGATGGGGTTTTCAATGGATGGAACCGTTGTTCGCTTGCTTTGTTTTGATGCTTCTGTGGCAATCTTTTGCCATCTGTCTTGTTTTTTGACAGCGTCCTGTTCAGTTGGGAACTTAACAACCGTAAATTGAGTGGTGATCGGTTGAATGGCAGAAATTCCCATTTCAGTGTTTTTCTGTACAATCCAATCCATTTTGCTGCCTTTTGCAACCCCTTGAACCAACTTAACAGGTAATATTTTCCCCGATACGGAAATCGTTATCATCTCATGCAAAAATAAGTCTACCTGGTTCTCCATTATATTTTGTATAGTGGCGGTGTAACGTTGACCCATTCCATCAGAAACAGTGATTTTGCTTCCAATGGGAAGACGCAGCACATCAACAATATGGTGCACATCAGAGCCCGTTATCCAGCCGGATTTATTTTCCCAATCAATTTGTGATGCAGCCATAATAAAATGATGCATTTTTTCCCTCAACTTCCTCATTGTTCAAAATTATTAACCGTGTTACCTTTTTTTGAAATCTAAGAAAGGACCTCTTATTCAAGGGTCCTGGTGACTAGACTATAACGAAAGACTTTGCTTTGCGGGTACAGCAGCTGTGATCACTGCCCATTCACCCATTGTTCTTGTTTCCAGCAATTCCAATCCTGCTGAGGTCATGGCTTTTTCAACGACTAATACTTTTTCATTGATAATACCGGAAGCAATCCATAATCCCCCAGGAATAATGTATTGATTCACATTAGGACACATTTTTACAATGATTTCTGCAATGATATTGGAGACCATTATTTCCGCTTTTTCATCCAGTACATCCATCAAATTCCCATGACGTATATCCACAAAATCGCCCACATGATTCAGCTTGGCGTTACGTTTTGAGATCTCCACTGCCATTGAATCAAGGTCGACGCCAATGGCTTTTTTGCAACCCAGCAACGCTGCAGCGATGGCTAAAATACCACTTCCACAACCAATGTCCAACACAGTTTTGTTGTGGTCAACATGTTTCTCCAACTCCTGCAGACACAAAACCGTGGTTTCATGTGTACCGGTTCCAAAAGCCATACCCGGATCAAGCTCAAGCACCACTTCACCTTCAACAGCTTCATAGGTTTCCCAGGTTGGTTTTATCACAATGCGGTTACCGGGTTTTTGAGGTTTAAAGTATTTTTTCCACGCTTCACTCCAGTCTTCTTCGTCCACTGGCTGCATGGTCACTTCTCCGGCACCAACATCCAAACCAAAGCCTGGCAACAAGTCTACGGATTTTCTGATTAAATCAACCTGCCCTGCCACCTCTGGAGAATCGGGAATATACCCTTTGACAATAGCTCCCTCATAATAACTGTCTATGAGTTTATCATCCACCAGCTCCCAGGCATCAACGCCCCGATCAAGCAGTTGAAGATCCCGTGGGTCTTCGATAGCAACACCGTTTACGCCTGCATCATACAATACATTTGCAACTGCTTCAACGGCTGCTGTGGTCGTTTTAACGGAAACTTCAATCCACTTCATCACACCCATCCTTTCCTGCGGCTCAATGAATATCCCTGACTATACGTTAAACATATCCTTTACTTTGCCGAAAAATGATTTACGTTGTTCGTGAGAATCCTCATTACCTGCAGCAGCAAATTTTCGCAAAAGTTCTTTTTGTTCATCCGATAGATTTTTGGGAGTCTCAATCACCACTTTGACATATTGATCTCCTTTGCCAACCCCCCTTGGGTTAGCGACACCTTTTCCTTTCATTCTGAAAACTGTTCCACTCTGCGTACCTTCAGGAATTTTATGTTTAACTTTTCCTTCCAACGTGGGTACTTCAATGGTGTCACCCAGGGTTGCCTGAACAAAAGTGATGGGAACTTCACAAACAATATCGTTGCCTTCTCTTTCAAACAAAGTATGCGGTTCAACCGTCAGTACAACATACAAATCCCCAGGAGGGCCGCCTTTTTCGCCAGGAGCTCCTTCACCGGAAACATTTATGATAGATCCATTGTCGACACCTGCCGGTATGTTAATTTTAATCTTTTTCTTTTTGCGCACCTTACCACTGCCATTACACACAGAACAGTGCTTTTCGATGATTTTTCCTTCACCATGGCAATGATCGCAGGGGCGCACATTAACAATTTGGCCCAATGGTGTCCGTTGACTAAACCTTATTTCACCCGTTCCATTACAGTGGGTGCATGTGCTGGTATTACTGCCAGGCTCTGCGCCGTCGCCGCCACAGTGATCACAACTATCCTGTTTACTTACCTGTATGGTCTTTTCTTTTCCAAACACAGCTTCTTCAAAAGTGATAGTCATCTCATATTGAAGATTAGCTCCTTTTTGGGGGCCTCTTCGTCGTCGGGATGAAGAAAACCCACCCCCACCGAACATATCAAAAATATCACCGAATATATCTTCAAAGCCACCAGCTCCACCAAATCCACCGAATCCACCCTGTCCGCCGGCACCGTTACTACTTACGCCGGCATAACCGAACTGATCATAGAGTTTTCTTTTTTCCGGATTACTTACAATCTCGTAAGCTTCATTGGCTTTCTTAAATTGCTCGCTGGCTTGCTGATCGTCCGGATTTCTATCAGGATGGTATTTCATGGCCAATTTTCTGTATGCCTTTTTAATTTCATCCTGTCCAGCGTTCTTATCCACACCCAAAATCTCATAACAGTCTTTTTTTGCCATTCTCTCACCATCCCAACTCAACATTGAATCATTAATCTTAAATTGTCACCATCGCTGCATACCTATTATAGAAGAATTTCTATCAGGATTCAACTGCAACCTGAAAGACAACCGCATGACAGTTTACTGTCATGCGGTCATTTTTTCTATTTGTCTTCATCTTCCACTTCTTCAAACTCAGCGTCCACAACATTGTCATCCGCTTTTGCTTGTGTCTCTTCATCTGCCGGCGCCTCTTGCTGTGACACATTTTCATACATTTTTTGAGAAATTTCATGGAATACGGTGGTGACAGCTTCTATGCCCGCTTTCATACCATCCAGGTCATCCGCTTCGAGGGCTTTTTTAAGGTTTTCGATTTCAGTATTGACATTCTCTTTTTGTGAAGCCTCAATTTTATCCTCAACTTCTTTCAACGTTTTTTCTGTTTGGTAAATCAGGGAGTCTGCCTGATTTCTTGTCTCAATTTTTTCCTTTTTCAACTTGTCTTCTTCAGCAAACTTCTCTGCCTCTTTCACTTTTTTATCAATTTCATCCTGCGACAGATTTGTTGAAGAAGTTATGGTAATTTTTTGTTCTTTCCCAGTCCCTAAATCTTTCGCAGAAACATTAACAATGCCGTTGGCATCAATGTCGAAACTAACTTCAATCTGAGGAATTCCTCGTTGTGCCGGTGGAATACCTGAAAGCTCGAAACGGCCCATGGTAATATTGTCGGCCGCCATAGGTCTTTCCCCTTGCAACACGTGTATGTCAACTGACGGCTGATTGTCGGCAGCTGTTGAAAAGGTCTGACTTTTCTTAGTTGGTATGGTGGTGTTTCTTTCGATTAACTGGGTGAATACGCTTCCCAGGGTTTCAATACCCAGTGATAATGGTGTGACATCCAGCAACAGGACGTCCTTAACTTCACCGGTCAAAACGCCTCCCTGAATGGCAGCTCCCAATGCAACCACTTCGTCCGGGTTCACGCCTTTATGTGGGTCTTTACCGGTGATACGTTTAACCGCTTCCTGTACAGAAGGTGTGCGGGTAGAACCACCAACCAGAATCACTTTATCAATGTCATCTGATTTCAGCTTGGCATCAGCCAAGGCTTTTTTCATGGGATCAATTGTTTTATCTACAAGATAACCGGTTAATTCATCAAACTTTGCACGGGTCAGGTCTATGTTTAGGTGCTTTGGTCCTTCATTTGTCGCTGTGATGAAGGGAAGGTTTACGTTTGTGTTCATGGTGCTGGATAATTCTTTTTTTGCTTTCTCTGCAGCTTCTTTTAACCGTTGAAGCGCCATTTTATCTTTTCTCAGATCAATACCTTCCTGTTTTTTAAACTCATCAGCAATGTATTCCATCAGAACCTGGTCAAAGTCGTCGCCACCAAGATGATTATTACCATTGGTTGCCAACACTTCGAACACACCATCTCCAAGTTCCAAAATGGAAACATCGAAGGTACCGCCGCCTAAGTCATATACCAGTACTTTCTGTTGCTGCTCAGTTTTGTCTAAACCATAGGCCAAAGAAGCAGCTGTTGGCTCGTTAATGATCCGTAAAACGTTTAATCCTGCAATACGGCCAGCATCTTTTGTGGCTTGACGCTGACTGTCGGTAAAATAAGCCGGTACAGTGATAACTGCATCTTTTACGGTTTCTCCCAAATAACTTTCTGCATCAGCTTTAAGTTTTTGTAAGATCATGGCTGAAATTTCCTGAGGTGTATAACTTTTGTCGTCAATCACCGTTTGATGATCTGACCCCATGTGTCGCTTGATAGACATAATGGTTCTTTCTGAATTAGTCACTGCCTGCCTTTTTGCTGGTTCTCCAATAATCCGCTCTCCATCCTTACTGAAGGCTACGATGGATGGTGTGGTTCTATTACCCTCAGAATTTGTGATAACGGTTGGTTCACCACCTTCCAACACTGCAACGCATGAATTCGTGGTTCCCAAATCAATACCAATTACTTTACTCATATTTGTTCCTCCTTTGTGGATTATCAACATTCAAATTATACCCATTATCATAGTGCCTGATGATTTTATGACTGAAAAACTTTAACCATACTTGGACGAAGTACTCGCTTCTTAAGCATATACCCTTTTTGCATCACTTCAGCGACAGTGTTTTCCTGTTCTTTATTCTCACATGGCTCGGTCATCACCGCATGATGAAGGTGCATATCAAAGGGTTGACCCAGGGCTTCTATTTCAGTTATTTCATGTTTGTTCAGCACTTGAAACAGTTGATTTTTTATCATGGCAATGCCTTTAAATACGCTGTCATCCTGCTCTTTTAACGTGTTCAGGGCCCTTTCGAGATTGTCTATGATTGGCAGTAGATCTCTTGCCAACTCTTCGCACCCAAAAGCATATAAATCAGTTTTTTCTTTTTCAACCCGCCGCTTATAGTTTAAAAACTCTGCCTGCAATCTCAACAATCTGTCTTTCGATTCCTCTAGTTCCATTTCACAGGATTTTTGAGTGTCGATGCTTTCCGCCTGTTGATTGCTTTCAGAACCAGGTGTCTCTTCCCCGTTCTTTTCATTACCCTCAATTTCCCTTTCGGCTGCCGCTTCAGGCTTTTCTTTTTCCATCGTATCCTGAACTTCTTTTTTTTCTTCGCTATTCTTCCTGCTCACCATTTGACACCCGCTTTCTTTTCATTTCATATCATTGCACAGCGAGAGTGCAAAGCATGATGACTTCGCACTCCTTGCACCACTATTACGATAACCAGACATCATGACTTATCTTTTAGCGCCTGGTCCATTAATTGGCTCATTTGGTCAAGTACATCGATCACGTGGGCATAATCCATTCGTGTTGGGCCGATGACACTTAGCCATCCCACCGTCTGGTTGTCCATGTGGTAAGAAGCAGTAACAATGCTGCAGTCCTGTGCTTTTTGTATTAGGTTCTCGCTGCCAATGGAAATTTTAAATTGGCCACCCCCTGGATCGGTGATCAGTTGGCTTATGACCTGTTTTTCTTCCATTAATGTCAGAAAGTCTCTGGCTTTGCTTAAATCACTGAACTCAGGAAAATTAAAAATATTGGTGGTACCACTCAGGTATAATCCCATGTCACTCATCTGCTCCAAGGCATGAAAAAGTTCCGGCATCACTGCATGAACAGCTGAATGGAATATTTCCAATTCTTCTTTCAGCGTTCCCGCCAAACGATTTTCAATTTCTTCCAGGGGCATGCCAACAAATTTCTCGTTCAGGAAATTGGCAATTTTCTCCAGTTCATCACCAGTTAGTTCAGGTGGTACCCGGAAAATTGGATTTTGAATTAACCCTGTGTTGGTGACAAAGACTGCCAACATATTTTCTTTATCAATGCGCGCCAGTTTAATCTCTTTTAGCCGGCTTTTTTTTACCTGAGGTGCCAGAACAATTGATGTGTAATTGGTGAATTCGGACAACAACTTAGAAGTGTATTGAAGCATTTGTTCCAGCTCATTATACTGACGTAACAATTCAGTTTTTAAACGAATTCTATTTTTATCAGCTGTCTTTTTAATTTTCATTAACTGGTCCACATAAAGTCGATATCCTTTGTCGGAGGGTATGCGACCCGCTGATGTGTGGGGTTGCTTGATAAAGCCCAATTCTTCCAGATCAGCCATTTCATTTCGAATGGTGGCAGGACTAATACCTAAATTGTACTTTTTGGACAAACTTCTAGAGCCCACTGGTTCAGCGGACTCAATATAATCTGTCACAATAGCTTGAAGGATCATCATTTTTCGATCATTAAGTTTCATATTAATCAACCTTCACTTAACTTGTTAGCACTCTATTAAGGTGAGTGCTAATTCATGATAATAAAGTACCATTTGCGCAGCGATTTGTCAACCCCGATCCCTGAGATTTGTTTTGGTTATTGTCCTACTCATCCAACAAAAATGCTATAAATACCTGGTTCGATAAATCAATTCCTTTTTCTGTCAGCCGTATGGACCCATCAACACTTTCCAGTAATCCACTCTCAATTAAACGGGGAATTTCCACAGGATACACATCAGACAAGGACGTTCCATATCGGTTCAAAAAAGCTTTATTCGAAATGCCTTCCCTCATACGTAAACCCAGAAAACATGTCTCACTGATTGACGTATTTCTACTGACCTTTTGACGAATAACGATGGGTTTCTCATTGCTGTAAATCATCCTTTGATAGGCTCTAAGTGACTTAGCATTCTCTGTTCTGACGCCATTAATAAAGCCATGAGCACCAGCTCCCAGTCCTATATATTCCAGGTTTTTCCAGTAGTTAATATTGTGCCTGCACTCAAAGCCGGTCATGGCAAAATTGGAAATTTCATAATGATGGTAGCCCTTGCTTTGTAACCATTGAATACCATGTCGAAACATCATCCATTCATGTTCCTCATCAACAGGTTTGAACCTATTCTCTTCCATCTGGGTTGTCAAAGGAGTCCCTTCTTCATATGTCAGCCCATAAGAGGAAAGGTGAGGAAGTTTAAGAGCCGCCACATCTAAAAGACTTTCTTTCCATTCCTGCAGCTTTTGACCGGGAATGCCGAAAATCAGGTCTCCATTGATGTTGTTGATCCCGGCATTTCTTGCCCATTCAACACTTTTATAGAAATCATCCACCGTGTGCATTCTTCCGAGAAACTGAAGTAAATGCTGATGGGTTGACTGCAGGCCGATACTCAAACGGTTAATACCAGATTCGGCATACTGCATAACCTTTTCTTCCCACAGGGTTTCCGGGTTAGCTTCCAGAGTGATTTCAGCATCCGGCAACATGCTTGCCGCTGACGTGATCGCATCCAGTATCATCCTGATTTCCGGGCCAGCTAATAAGGAAGGTGTGCCTCCACCAAAAAAAACCGTGGAGACCTGCCTTTCGGCAAGAACTCCCCGGTATAAATTAATTTCACGAACCAGATCGTCTACATAGGCAGGTATTGCCTCCTCATGCTGAGGCCATGACAAAAAATCACAATAACTGCATTTTTGACGACAAAAGGGAACGTGTATATACACACTGATGTTTGAAGATGAAACAACCGTGTTCATGGTTAAATATCCTTTCAGAAGCCAAGTTCCTCATATCCGTTAACTATCCAGCTTCAACACTGACATAAATGCTTTTTGGGGCACTTCCACATTACCAACCTGCCGCATACGGCGCTTGCCCTCTTTTTGCTTTTCCAAAAGCTTTTTCTTTCTGGATATGTCTCCGCCATAACATTTTGCCGTTACATCCTTGCGCAGTGCTTTCACCGTTTCTCTGGCAATGACCTTTTGACCGATGGATGCCTGTATAGGAACAGCAAACTGGTGGCGGGGAATTTCATCTTTCAGTTTTTCACACATAAGCCTACCCCGTTCGTAAGCCTTACCTGTGTGAACGATGAAAGACAGTGCATCGACTTGTTCACCGTTGATAAGAATATCCAGTTTAACCAGTTGGGCTTCCCTGTATCCTAACATTTCATAATCCAGGGAACCATACCCACGGGTTCTTGATTTTAACGCATCAAAGAAATCGTATATAACTTCATTCAGTGGTAATTCATAGTTTATGTTCACCCTGGTTTTGTCCAGGTAATTCATGTCTATCAATGTACCGCGACGCTCCTGGCACAATTCCATGACTGGGCCAACGTATTCATTTAAGACCATGATCCCCGCTTTAACAATCGGTTCCTTAATTAGTTTTATTTCCTGTGGTTGTGGTAGATTTGCCGGGTTTTGAATCATCACCACTTCACCATCCGTCTTATGCACCTCATAAATGACACTGGGCGCCGTCGTGACCATGTCAAGGTCGAATTCTCTTTCCAAACGTTCCTGAATAATTTCCATATGCAAAAGTCCAAGAAACCCACACCTGAACCCGAAACCAAGAGCCGCTGATGTTTCACTCTCAAACACCAGTGCAGCGTCATTGACCTGAAGGCGTTCCAAAGCATCCTTCACGTCTCCAAACTTTTCGCCTTCCGCGGGGTAAATACCGCAATACACCATTGGAGTCACTTTTTTGTATCCCGGATAGGGTGTGAGCGCCGGTCTCTTTACTTCGGTAATGGTATCTCCCACCCTGCAATGACGAACTTCTTTAATGCTGGCTGCCACGTATCCCACATCACCAGCACTCAGCACATCCCTCTCAATGGGTCCTGGAGAAAAAACACCAACCTCCGTCACTTCAAACTCTTTTTTCCCAGCCATCATTTTAATGCGGGTACCTTTTTTTAATACACCATCCACCATGCGGATATAACCGATCACACCTCTGTAATTATCATACAATGAATCGAATATCAGTGCTTTCAACGGTTCATCCTCATCCCCTCTCGGATGGGGGACTCGTTGCACAACGGCTTCCAAAACATCTTCAATGTTTACTCCTTCTTTTGCAGAAATTAATGGTATGTCCGTTGTATCCAGCCCAATGATATCTTCAATCTCTTTTTTAACTTCATCAATGCGTGCACTGGGCAGATCAATTTTATTAATCACAGGAATAATTTCCAGGTTCTGTTCCAACGCAAGGTACACATTGGCCAATGTTTGCGCTTCAATCCCCTGAGCAGCGTCCACAACTAAAATAGCGCCCTCACAAGCTGCCAGGCTGCGTGAAACCTCATATGTGAAATCAACATGCCCGGGTGTATCAATCAGGTTTAATTGATATTCAAGACCGTCTTTGGCTTTATAATTTAACCGAATGGTCTGCAACTTGATGGTAATACCCCGTTCACGCTCAAGTTCCATGTTATCCAGCAGTTGTTCTTTCATATCGCGACGGCTGACCAGCCCTGTGGTTTCAATTAATCGATCGGCCAGGGTTGATTTCCCATGGTCAATGTGGGCAATAATACTAAAATTACGAATTCTATCTTGACGTTCTGAAGACAACGAAATTCCTCCTTCTAATGATGACACTTAACGAGGGAATTATACCACATTGTTCACCTTATATTCAATGACCTGTCACTACTTTTGGTATAGCTTATGGTTACAGCCTGTTCAAGCCTCTCTTTGCTAATTAGGAAGTAAAGTTGACTGCCTAATGTTCGCACAAACTTTGTTAGCGATTTAGCTATTGATTTTTAAACTTGATTTTGGTATAGTTATAATGTTAATGAGGCATAAGGAGGTGAACTGATTGGCTAATATTAAATCTGCAATGAAACGTATTCGTGTGATTCGCAAAAAATCCGCCCGGAACAAAATGATAAAGTCTCAGCTTAAGACTGCAGTCAAACGTTTTGAAGAAGCACTTGATCAGAATCAGTTTGATGTTGCAAGAGAAAAACTTCAATTTGTTGATAAGAAGTTACGACAAGCTGCTGCTAAAAACGTCATTCATAAAAACAATGCGTCCAGAAAGCTGTCACGTTTAACAAAAAGATTAAACAAAATTGTTTGATGACTGAAACGGACTTATCAATGAAATCATTAAAAAAAGCGTACTGAATCTTCAGGAACGCTTTTTTTATGTTTTAAGACTTGCATAGATCTGCTATTAATAACTCCATGGTTGTTTGAGGATCCATTCTCCCTTGCTTCATATGCCTGTCTAAGATTAGAAATCCGTTAAGCAGACGAATAAGATCATCTTCATTAAATCGCTGGCTGTATGCCAGGGTTTTTTTTATGGCATAAGGATGTTGCTTGAGTTTTGTGGCCAGTTTTGATGCCGTGTATCCTTGCTGGGATAATTCTTTCACCCGCAACATCAGCTTAAACTGATTTCTCAGATAGCCAATGATTTTCATAAGGGGTTCTCCGTTGCCTAACAGTTCATGCAAACGCATCTGGGTTTCGGCACCTCTTTTTTTTGCAAAACTGTCAATTAACATGAATATATCATTCTGAAAGGCTGCAATGGTGGTTTCTTCCACCTGCCTTAACCCAATACGATCTTCATCTCCCATATACGACAATAATTTCTGGATCTCATGATAAACGTCCAGCAAGGTCTGGGTTGCATTTCCTCCGAAGTAATCAAAACTATCGGCAAATTTTTTCAAAGCAGACCCTTCGATGGTTTTTTCATTTTGCTGAACTTCGTTATTAATAAAACGCCTCAATTCAGGCTCCTTAAGCCTTGGAAAATTTTCCATACGAGCCATTTTTTTTATGGCTTTCAGTACTTTTTTTCTGCCATCGGGCTTTCTTGTGCAGTAAAAGGCCACACAGGTTCCAGGCGATGGCTGTTTCAGGTAATGTATCATTTGCCTTTCTTCCTTGTCGGTCAATGATACGCCCCTGGTTTCCAGAAAAGATGGATTTTTAACAACCACCAGTTTTTTTTCTGACATTACTGGCAGCGTTTCAAAAGATTCCAGCAATCCTTCAATGGTAAAATCCTTACCTTCGAAGTTCAACAGGTTTAAGTCATGCAAGCCCGCAGATACCACTTTTTCTATTAAAGCGGCAAGGTATCGTTTCATCAACAGTTCTTCTTCGCCTGTGATCAGGAATACCGCTGGTATTTGATCCACAGGTGTCTCCATCAATCTTTTCAACTCCAGCATAGGCTACCCTCTTCTCTTAACGTCAAAACCCATGACAGATTTGAAGTGCTCAAGGGCTACTTCATGTGCTTTCTGGTTAAAACTTGCAACAGCTGATTCATCAATGATCACTTGAAAACCTTTGTTATACGCATCGACTGCAGTATGAAAGACACAAATATCTGTACAAACGCCTGCCAGTTCTATCACTTGAATGTTCTCCTGACGCAGGATCAGTTCAAGGGGTGTTCCACAAAAAGCAGAATACCTGCGTTTATCCAGTCTGATCACTTTACCAGGATGGTCTTTCTCCATTTGCTTCAAAACATCATCCACTTCTCCAAACAACTTTCTTCCTTCTGTTCCTTCAATGTTATGGGGAGGAAACAGCGAGTGCTCCGGGTGATGTTGGTCGTGTTCCTTGTGAAGGTCATTGACAGCCAATATCAGTCCTTCATTTGCAATGGTTTCCCTGATTTTTGCAACAATCGATTTTTCCAACTTCTGACCTGGTTCACCCACAGTCAATTTTCCATCAGTTGCCACAAAATCAACAGTGTAGTCAATAAGGATAAAGGCTTTGTTGCTCATATCCAAACAACTCCTTTCTAGGCTTGTCTCATACTATTAACTGGAGCTTGTCTCATACTGTTAACTGGATTCTTTTTAAGTTTCTTTGCCAATAACAATAGTGTTATGTAGTACAGAAGGTACCAAATCATTTGATTCTTATACATTATTGGTATTTCTGATATGGAAAATTGATGAAACCATGTAATAACCAACAGCATGTACCGCAAGCCACCAAAAACAAACAGCGCTATCATTTTGGCAAGGTGGGTATAAATAATGCCCGTCATCAACATGATCATGGCCATGGGCATGATCAGCCCAATCAACGGAACCACCAGTAGATTTGCTGGTAAGGAAACCATGGAAAAAGCCCCAAAATGCCATGCAATGACTGGCCATGTTCCCAACTGAGCCGAAAAGGTAACCATCATCAGTTTAGCAACAGGGTTGTTGCTGCCCTTTACTTTGAGAAGGAGACGCGGGTACAGCCACAACAAACTGGCTACTGCTGCAAATGACAATTGGAAAGAAACTGTAAAAAGGCTGAGGGGGTTTAGCCACAAAAACCCCATACCGCTCCACAAAAGTACACTTTTTGCATCATAATGTCTTCTGCTGTAAAAGGCCAATACAAACAGTGTATACATTGTGGCCGCTCTGACAATTGAAATTGGAAAACCAGCCATGGCCGCGTAAAACCAGACCATCAAGACCGTCAATCCCCTTGAATGAGATTTTGCTAAGCCCATTTTTTCAAGCACAAACTGTGCACTTAGTGACAATATTCCTACGTGTAATCCTGAAACAGCTATTAAATGAGCTGTACCTGTTCGTGTAAATAATTCTCTTAGAGATGGCGACAGATACCCTTGATTGCCAAAAAACAGGCTCTTCAATACGCTGTTCTCAGGTTCGGGCAGCAAAGCGTCGATGATTCTTTCTGATTGTTTTCGCAACTGGTACGCAGCATGGCGAACTATGCCGTCGATGCCGTGAGAAGTAACATTCATTGCCTTCGACTCTATAACAGCTTTAAAACCCTGGGATTTCCAGTGTTGCAAATACCCTTCCTGATGACGGTCTCTCAGGTCATGGGTCAATTGATATTTGTTAATCACGATTCTGCCGCCGGGTTCAATGACATTGTCAATGCCTTCATAGTCCCTCACGGAGATGATGACTGGGATTCGGACAGCCAATGTTTTTGTGTTGTCCGTTATATTGCTGAGCAGTACTTCATAACGGGTTTGATAAGCATTGACAGGCCTTGTGTCTAAAACCTGTCCTTCAACCAGGATATCATTGTTCTGACTGTCATAAAAAACCTGAAGTTCATCTCTATGATCAAAACCTGTTTGTTGTTGCACACGAAACATGCCTATTAGCAATGCGAGTCCAACAAACCCCAGTACTACCCACTTGCTTTCACCAAAAAAGATGAACAAGCAGGTAACGATCACCCCAATAGTGACCCACACAAGATCTATGGGAATGAAACTGGCAACACAGATGCCCGTCACAAAAGCCGGTGCTATCACAGACGCAGGTCTTTTCAATGATGGTCCCCCTGAATATACGTTATGTGTGTTCACGTTTTACTGTTCTTTTCAATAAAAACGCACTGACCATCACCGTCAAAGGAATTGTTAAGAGTAGTCCTATACTGCCGGAAAGAGCTCGCACAATTTCTGTGGCAATCAGGTCAAGGTTCATTATTTTAACCATTGACGTTTCGTAAGCCATGAATAAAAGCATTAAAGGTAATGCCGCTCCTGTATAGGCAAGAATTAATGTGTTGGACATTGTTGTCATAATATCCCTGCCCACATTCATACCAGATCTCATTAATTGTCGGAAATTTACTTCAGGGTTGACGCTGTATATCTCTGTCATGGCCGATGATATGGACATCCCCACATCCATCACAGCTCCCAGCGCTCCCATGATAATCCCTGCAAAGAGTAAATCTCTAAAGTCGAAGTCAACATTTTGTGGAATGTACATTAGCATTACTGCTTCTTCACTGGATAAGCCGGTCAATCGAACTTGACTGCCAGCAATAAACATCACAATGCCTGCTGCCAGTAACCCGCCAAATATGCCAGTGATTGCTGCAATGCTTTTTACGTTTATGCCATTGATCAATATGATGGTTGCTAATGTGATGACAAACGACACACCGATCGTTAAAAGGATGGGAGGGTAGCCATTAAGCATGCCAGGCAACAGCACTTTAACTATCATAAACATGGTCAGTGCCAGTGTAAGAATGGTCTTGAGACCTTTCCACTTACCTATGAGGATAAGCAGGGCTAGAAAAACCACCAATATCCATAATATGTAAGTATCCCTCACATAATCCGTAATGTAGATTTCTGTTTCCCCGGATTTCATAACTTCCTGAACCAACAAAACCCTGTCACCAGGCTCCACCACTATGTCATACACCGGGTGATCTGATAAATGGTTTTCAACTGTGATGACTTCGCCTTTCAGATCACCTGCATAAACTTCCAGGGTGACCCACTGTGATTTAAAAAAACTATCAGAACCTGGCAGGTCCTCCACTTTTAACACACGCCCGCGCATGTTATTTTCCCAAACTTCCTCAGTATTATCTGAACCCTCAGATGAATTTATGGAATTTTCCGCACCATAAACAGGCCATGCAAAAACCAATAACAGCAGTAATGCCAGACATATGGCTGCCCAGCTTATCTTTCTGCACTTCATAACGGAACCTCCAAAATTCATGAATGTATTGATTACCAAATCGACTACTCACTGGTCAAATCGGTTGCGATGATTTTTCCCATGAGCTGTACGATGATGATGGTCTTTTTTCAACATCTGTATCGCCTCATGAACCGCATTGTAATAGGGCATCAAACGGCGTGCTTTGTATAAATGCCATCGTGCTTTCTCCATTAGTTGTAAGTCCATGTAAATCAGACCAATATGGTAATGTGCATAACCATTTTCCGGCATAGCCTCTACTATTTTCTTGGAATATTTCAACGCTTCTTTAGATTGGTTTAATTTGTAAAAATATAACTGAGCAAGGCTGATCAGTGTATATGAATCATCCGGGTTCAAGTCAATCACTTTGAGATAATGCTTCAAGGCTTTTTTATAGAACCCATCTTCATAGTAGCAGGCTGCAATGCCACTATGCATGTCACTTGATAATTCTTTATACTGTTCTTCATCGATCAAACGAATACCTTTTTTAAAGCATCGCACAGCGGTTTCATTTTCTTCAATCTCATAAAAAACATCGCCCAGCATTTTCCAATAAACACCGTTATGCAGATCTTTTTCCAGTGCCTTTTTAAGAATCGTAATAGCCGCATCAAAACTGCCCATATTGCACAAGGCAATGACAAGGTTACTCATGAGAAAAGGATTCGTTGGATGTTTGGAAATTGCTTTTTTTAACAAAGTAATGGCGCTCTCTTCCATGCCATTGATAATATAAAAACTGCTGATGTTTAAGTAGGGTTCCGCCGAATCAGGTCTGATGCGAATTTGCAGTTGAAAGCATTTAATGGCTTTGTGCACGTTTCCGTTACCCTCGAAATGATACGCCAAGTCTTCAAGAATGTAGTATCGTCTATACTTTTTAAGAAAAAAGGGATTGAGTCTCAGGAGTAATAGAATCCCGTGATACGAAGTATTTGCGCGGCCCTCCTTCAAGTGTCCTTTGATTTCATCCAAAAATAGTCTGGAAGCCTCCTCCATGTTTTCCTCAGAGAAAGAATATTTTTCCATCCATTTTGTCTCCAGCAGAGCACCTGCCAGCTCCTTAACCGGGTAAAACACCTGGCTGTTAATGCGATGAGGAGGCAGCTGATTCATCACACGATGATACAAATGAGTACCTTGCTGATTGCGTTTAAAATGGACAGTAAGCCAATACCCCGGTATGTGTTGAAAACTCTTTTGGGATTTCATGCTTTTTAAACCTTGTACAATCGTCTGTAGATTATCTTGATCAGCTTGAAAATATTGGTGAATTAAAGCCGTTCTTTCTTTTTTTGATGCAGAAAATATATGAAGAACCATAATTCGCCTCCTTCCTATAGGTAGTGGTTTTCGTTAGATGCAAATCTTCTTAATACTATACCATATTCCAGTACAATTCTAAAGGGCAACGAAATAGAGTTGTTTTTCATCTTTATTGGTTACAACACTGATTAACAGCCACTCTTCCCATGTATCAATGCCTGTTAAACGCGTGTCTTTTGGTACTTTAAACACAGAACGATGGCTTCCATCTTTTGACTGCATCACACTGCCATTTTTAGCATAGTAAATGCCCATGTCTGAATCCCTGTAGAACCAGTGTATGCTTTTATCCTCACTGATCCAATGATCAATCGGACCAATGGTTTCTGTCAGTTCAGATACAAGGTGATGGATTACCAATTGATAGTCTGCGTCTGAACGGATAATTACAACCAGGTTTCTGTCATTCATGAAGGCCCATTGATCTGTTTCAACCACCGTACCTTCCGGTAACAACAAGGACTGCTGAAGTTCCTGGAGTGTATGATAAATGATTAATCTGGATTCTTGCTCATTCTTAACCGGAAACATCAAATAAGCATTATCTTCACTAAAGAGCGGAGACCTGTATAAGGAAAAATCATTGTCTATACGGTTTAAAACAGTCATGTCTGTCGTTTGTAGTGAATACATGCCCAATTGCTGAAAATTTGGTATTTGAAAAACGATCTGTTGATCCATGTGATCCCACCTGGGGGTTTTTCCAGGTAGATGATCGCGAATTAACCTCCCTGTATCAGTACCAACTATGGTAAACTGAATAGGATGTCCTGTGGCGCATTCCACCACTTCGTAAGTTAGATAACCCCCTAATGGCGATAGGGTAATTTGTTGCATCCAGTCATTACAAAACTGATCTTCTGTTAATTCCAGAAAATCCGTTTTTCTTCCGGATTCGAAATGGTATGCACTAAGATGGCCTTCCGGCAAACTCCGGTAAACAACTTTACTTTTGTCCTGGCTGATGATATACCGCGGTATTTCATCAGAATCAACGACCAGCCATTCCAACTGTCCATCCATGATCTGCCTGAGATGAGCAAAGCCATAGAGTCCGTTACTATGTTTGGTCACAAGAAGAACGCCTTCTACAACTGGGATAACATCATCGATCACAAGCGCTTCCTGAGATTGTTCTTTATCCAGCAAGATTACTTCAGTTGCCTGGATTTGTTTACCTTCGGGCTGAATCTCCAACTGAAAGGTTAAATCCTGAGCCAAAGCATATACACCAGCTTCGTCTTCCATTAAAACCCAGTCTTGGCCCGGCCACTTAAAACGGAGCCCCTCTTTCTCTTCCGTTATTTCCGGCTGATCTTTCGTTGGCAGCAGCATTGGATCCAGGCTTATTTCCGGTAATACCGACTTAGGATTTTCTTCCTGTGTGTCAGGCGCACAACCAGGGATATACACCATTGCAATGATCAACACAATCGCAATAACATGTTTCATTTGTTTTCCTTCTTTCAACATCAAGGTAAAGAGCATCAATCATCTAATCTCTCGTTCTGTGAAAGGAGTATGCACTTGACAAAAGTTAATTATTGCCACATTAACCAACACCATCTTAGGTTCTGGATGCTGCTGTTCATTACCACACTTCTCTTCCTGTCGGTGATCAGCGGATGTACATCAACTGATTCTTCTTCGCTGCTCTCCGTTCATCTGATTGATGTAGGCCAGGGTGACAGTCAACTCATTATCACTCCCCAGCAAAACGTTATTCTCATCGACGCTGGCGATTCACTTCAGGGCGATCGTATAGCCGCTTATTTAACCCGCCATGGCGTTAATCAAATTGACCATTTTATTTTAACACATCCCCACAGCGACCATATTGGGGGTGGTTTAACCATTCTTGAACAGTTTCAGGTGTCCAACGTATACCTGCCTCCTGTTGTCCACACAAGCCAGCTTTACGAAAGGATACTGGTCTATCTCTCAACCCATGATATACCAACAACGATTATCAGAGAAACCTCTCCTATTCTGGAAGAAGATCAGTTAGAAGTCAGGATTTTGGCCACCGGTCAGGATTTCGACCGTTATTTAAACAACTGGAGCCTTATTACACATGTCTCTTACGGGACACAAGGATTTTTATTCATGGGAGATGCTGAAGCTGATGCTGAGGAGGCTCTTATAACATCTTTTTATCCTGATCAGCTTAAAGCAAGTGTTATAAAGGCTGGCCATCATGGTAGCGCCACCTCCACTTCCGAACCGTTTCTTGACGTTGTCCAGCCGGATATTGTGCTAATCTCCTGCGGGGAAGATAATCCTTATTTTCATCCCCACCCCGAGCTGATCAAACGTCTTGAAGATCATGAGGTGTGGGTATATCGAACCGATCTTCAGGGCTCGGTTATCCTGCACAGTGATGGTACAAGGGTATTTTCCCATCAACAACCAGTAAACCATTAGTTATTGTTTCTTATTTATCATCTTCTTTCGTAAACCTTCGATGTGAGTAAGCAATTCACTGCATTGCCTGGGATCTATATCAAACCACTTGAAGAATTCATAATCCACTTCACGGACCAGGTCCAACAAGACATCAGCATTCCCTTGTGCTTTGGTTATCTTTTGGTGCTGGATTTGCATCCATTTTTCCGCCTGATCTGATGGAGGTGCCGGTATGGGTATTTGTTTTAGAGGTGTGGCATAAAGTTCCAGGTCTTTCCCCTTCATTTTTCCATAGTAACTAAGCCAGGCATAACAAAGTGCTGAATTTAACCATAGTAGTAAGTACTCAATCGAATAAAAACAAGTGTCCCGTCGCTGAATAAAATACACATCTGCACTGGCATACCAAGGTTCAGCTGTATAACCAAAAATATTCAGTGCTGACCGCTGTGGTGCCACCATTTTTTCCTTTTCAAAGATGGCTGCATTTCTTGGCCAATGGAGTGAGTGCCATTTGCGCACTCCATGTTGCACCTCTCTCCTTCGGGATAAAATGGCTTTGAAAGGCATCAAATGACAGCTCAGCGGCTCACTCCAATCAATGGACGGCATGTTTTCATCAGTAAGGTACAGCAGCCATTGATTTGTATGTGCCGCCACAAAATAGGGTGTTATTTGGCTGTTTTTGTAAAACGGTTTCAGAAATTTTTCCAATGCCGGTTCATGTTCAACCAACCCTTCCTTTTCCTGCTCACTTAAAACAAATATCCCTCGACCAACCTCATAAAAGTTAACTGCTTTCTCGTGTTGCTTTGTCATTTTATCAGCCCCGGAAACAACACCCTGGTTAATGGTGCATACATCCTGAAGCTGGTACATGCTTAACCCACAAATCTTTTCCAGGATATGGCTGACTTGTCCTGGCGATCTGATCAGCAGTTGTCCCCGCTGGTCAAAGAGTTGTGATGAGTCATCGAATATTGTTACCCGCAGGTCATCAGTTCCCGCTGATGGTTGCAAGGCAGAAAGGCTTCCTATAAACTTGTCCCTGGTCATGGGTTCAACCTGGTGGAGAAGCACAGGCGTCGTCATAAATTGGCTTTTTTTGCAACTTAGGCAATAAATCAGGTTGTGCTGTCCTTTGGCATTGGGGAACAACGTGACACTTTCTGGATACACCAGCCAATGAAACATGACCTGCTCCTGAAGTCTTTTTCGAAGTATTTTTGCCCCATCTGCAGTCGCAAAATAACTGGTGGTGACATAGCATAAAACACCATCCATTGCCAGTAAATTTAATCCTTTGTGAAGAAAATAGTAAGAAAAATCCATGTTCTTTTCGTAATACTTTTTTCCAACCATTGAGTCTTTTGCCTGATTAAACAGATTTGTATTCCCTTTTTCACCTATATAAGGTGGATTTCCCAGTATCAATGTGTACTTCGTTACAGACGCAGCGTCTTTGTCCTGATCATTCCACCACAGCGCGTTTTCGCAACGAATGTCCGGCTGAATCCCAGCCAGCCTCATGGATTCTTCATTGTAGTCACTACCAAAGTGATCCCTGCCAATTTCTTGGATTTGAAGCTTGAGTAAGATCTCCGCCAACAATTGAGTATCGGGTTGAAACTCAATACCAGTCAATTTGTCCTCAACGCATTCCTTCATGAGATCTTTTAGATTTCTATGGTTTCCATTGGCATTGAATATGAAAATGCCTGTGTTAACCAGCGCCACCAATGCATGACGAAGAAACACGCCACTACCACAGGATAAATCTAATACATGTAAAGATGAAAACCAATCGATTAATTCAGTATGTACGTCCTCAGGTACCGATGCTTTACTGTTTTCTGCAGACTGGATTCTAGTATTTTCAAGGGGAAAATACGGAAGTGCCCTTTTGCTGACATGGTGCAGAAAATGGGTGCGGAAGGATTCCTTCACCATAAAAGCAGCTACTTTGTTAGGTGTATAAAAGCTACCTGTGTCCATCCTTACCTTTCGACCCAAATATTTTTGATACAGAGTTTCAACCTCTTGGATTTCAAGAAGCGGCAAAACATCAACAGCGGATAACTCATCCTCCAAAACCGATTTATTCCCAAGACGAAGGCACAAGACATGAAGAAAAAAACTGGATAATGTTTGGGTTTGTTGATGATGAACATTGTGATAAAATTCGGTTATGCACTCATCCCATTGGTCCATCAACGTCACCTTCAACACCACCTTTTTTGTTTGTTCTATTATAGCATACACATTTTCATTTAATATATTAGTCCATTTCTGAAACCATGGCCAAAGGTAGCCTGGTGGATAAAAAATCATAGATCGCAGGAGGGTACTATTTTGACAACAAAATTATACTGGCAAGATCCGTATCAAAAAGAGTTTCAAGCTCACATAAAGAAAATCAGACCATCCAAAAGCGCTGACAGTGTTGAATTACTCCTCGACCAAACCGCATTTTACCCTGAAGGCGGAGGCCAACCTTCTGATCAGGGCAGCCTAAACCAATGTCCGGTCACGTACGTCTACTCTGAGGATACATTCACTTGGCATGTTGTCACAGCAACAACTAACACATTTAGTGTTGGTGATCAGGTGTTTGGTGTTTTGGACTGGCAGCGAAGGTTTGACCATATGCAGCAGCATCTGGGACAGCATATTCTTTCTTCCGTCTTTGATCATCCTTTTGAAGCTCATACCATCGGTTTTCATCTTGGTGAACGCAACGTTACCATTGATTTGGACAAGGGTCCTTTTACACAAGATGAATTGGATAAGGCTGAAAAAATGGCAAATGCTATCGTATTTGACAATCGTCCGGTGCAGTCAATGGTGGTCACTGATGATGCCTACCAAGCAATGGACTTACGCAAAACACCAGCTATCACCGATGAAATCAGATTGGTGGAGATCCCGGACGCTGACCTATGTGCCTGCAGTGGTACACATCCCCTGGCAACAGGTGAAGTTGGATTGGTTAAAATTATTAAATCTGAAACGTACAAAGGCGGATGTCGTCTGACATTTTTGTGTGGCGGTAGAGCATTGGAAGCGTTTCAACAGATTCAGCTCCAGGCACAGCAGTCTGCTGCCGGGTTATCCGTTGGTTGGCCAGAACTTTTTGAAACGGTTAATGGATTAATCAATGAAAGTAAACAGCTTTCAAAAGAAAACAAAGAGGTTCATCAACTTTGGAGTTACCTTGAGCGAGATCACTTGTTATCAGAGGCCACTGTGATCAATGGTGTTTCCGTTGTAATGATGTGTGACGACAACATGGATTATAAGCGCCTTACCTTCCTGGCGAATTCATTTCGGGAAGCCTCAAATTGTGTTGCACTACTGGGCGTTACAAGCCAGTCTCCTCGTTTTGTCCTGCTTAACAACACACAGCTCTCTTCCCTTTCCATGCAAAATCTGTTAAAAGAAAGCATTCATCATATTGATGGGAAAGGCGGCGGCAATGCTGCCAGTGCACAGGGTGGTGGAACTCGATCTGAAGGGTTGGAAACCATGCTTTCGGAAATACAAGCTGCCGTTGTGGCCATGTTAACCCAAAATCTGTAAACTTTTGCCAGTTACTCAACGGGTTGCTGGGCACGCATCAATAAAAAAACCAACATACAAGTATGTTGGTTAGAATTTCTGGTGCGAGAGATGGGACTTGAACCCACACGTTCATTCGAACACATGGCCCTCAACCATGCCTGTCTGCCGATTCCAGCACTCTCGCTTTTAAAATTTATCCTATGTTCCTTGAACAGTATAAACTGTTTTACTTTTGCTGTCAACCATTCCAACTTCTTTAATAAACAGGATTCATTGAGAGCGATTACTGCTCTTCATCATTGTTGGCAACTGATTCTTGCGGTTTAATCAAATAAGCTGTCTCTATTCCGTTAAAAATATTATATTGAGTGGGTGACAGTTCGCCTCTTAAAGTTGTTCTGTACAGAACAGCTTTTTCTTTGTAAAACAAACTTATATAAGGAAGTTCTTCCTGCAGGTAATCTTGTATGCTGTGCCAGGCCATTTCCTTCTCTTGTCGGTTTGGCGCAAAGAAAGCTGCTTCAAGAAGTGAGTCCATATCTTCGCTTGAGTAACCAATGAAATTTCCCATCGATTCCTGGGTTGAATGAAACGCAAATGAAAGGTCAGGGATCAATGAAAAATGCCAACCTGTCAGCACCATGTCGAAATCTCCAGTCAATAACCGATCCTGCATCTCATCCCATGGGACTGCTTCAACCCTTACCTTCAACCCAATTTCTTCTAATGCGGGTACAATGGTTTCTGCCGTCTTCATCCTTAAGGGATTTTCTGAATTCGTTAGTAATACAAATTCTGTCTCTTCAGGAAGTGTGATTATCTCAATCGATTCAACAGTTTCATCAACTTCGGTTTCCTCCGCTTCGGTTTCATCCTCCATTGCTTCAGACTGCTTATAAAGCCAGGAAATCGGGTGCACAGGCACCTTTGTGGCTGTGCCATGTCCAAAGTAGATTGCATTAATAATGTCTTCCCTTGCGATTGAACGATCAATGGCTTGTCTTAGGTCTTTCTGTTGCCAAAGTTCATCACGAAAATTTAAACCAATAAATTCATAGTGTGACGAAGGAAAGCTGATCCCTTTTACCTGCTCATTATCAGTGTATTTCAGCCAATCGACTGCAACCGGTTCAACCAGGTCGATTTCACCGTTTTCGAACATGGATATTTGGGCTTCTCTGTCAGGTACTATGCTAATATCAATTTCATCGACATATGGTTTGCGTCCCCAATAGGAAGCGTAATAGCGTAATGTCATTTCCCTGGATGCATCATATTCTTCCAGCTGGTATCGTCCTGTACCAATAATGGGAAAGTCATTCGACGTAAGCAGCGCATCATTAGTGCTTGCAAACACATGTTGGGGCAATATCGGAAACACAAGGGTTTCCAATGCATTGCTATAAGGCCGGGTAAAAGTGAAAGTAACACTGTTATCCCCCGTTATGCGTACATCTGATATTTGTTGAAGGTTCGTCGTGTACACATTCGGATATTCGATGGCATTCATATGATTTCGCAGAACCTGAAAAGAGAAAACCACATCTTCCGGCTTAAACAGCTCACCGTCATGCCATGTAACATCTTGTCGTAAGTTAAATGTCACACGACTGCCACTGTCATCCAATTCCCAACTCTCAGCTAGCAAGGGAACCAAGTCCATGTTTTCGTCAAAAGAAACCAGGCTTTCGTAAATTAAGTGATATACCTGGTACAAGGTATCGTTGGCATTCAATAATGGGTTTAACTGTGTTGGCCGGGTGATTGCCAGGCGTAACGGCAAACTGTCCTCAGGCTTATAATCTTCAATAACTACCTCTTCCTGTACTTCAACTTCTTCAGGCGGTTGTTGTTCACAAGCAGATAAACTCAGGGTAATGATCAATAAGACCATCATTGACCAAATTAATGTCCATTTCTTCACTAATGAAACTCCTTTCAGCGAATTGCAGGGCAATTCTTGTTAATTCTTTTCTATTTCTTGGTACTTTTCAGATACAGTGTACCTTAGTTCTTCGTGGTCACCATCATTGTTGATAATCACGTCGGATCTGTTAAGCTTCGTTTCTTCTGATTCCTGGGATTTTATTCGTTTCATGGATTCTTCATATGACAATCCATTGCGCATCATCAGTCTTTCAATTCTAACGCTGAAAGGTGCTGTGACAAACCAAACCTGGTCCACCATCTGGTTTAGCCCGGTTTCATAAAGAAGCGCTGCTTCAACCACCAATATGCCAGGTTCCATCTGGTTCCTAAACTCATCAAAAATACCTCTTAGGACATTCCGAATGCGTGGATGTGTGATATTGTTCAATTTTTCCAGATTTTCTTTGTTACCAAAAACGATGTTTCCCAATGTTTTTCGATTCAGCGTTCTATCACTGTTAAGTATTTTTTCTCCAAATGTATTCACCAACTCTTGTAACGCTGGAGTTCCAACTTCGACCACTTGACGCGCCACCTGATCTGCATCTACCACTGTTGCTCCCAATTGTTGAAGTATTTCCCCCACAGTGCTTTTTCCCGAGGCAATGTTCCCTGTCAGTCCTATAATGATTCCCTTTGAATGTTTTTTTCCTTTGTCAGTCATTTTGCATCAAACCAATTTTCTGCAATGGATAAATCTACCTTTAACGGCACATCCAGTTTTATGGCTTCTTCCATTGATTTTCTCAGTAATATTGCCACTGAGTCAACTTCATCTTCAGGTGTTTCAACAATCAATTCATCGTGCACCTGTAGAACAAGGCGTGCCTTATACTCTCCCCTTTTAAGTTCTTCTGCTACCCTTACCATGGCAATTTTAATGATGTCTGCCGCACTGCCCTGGATGGGGGTGTTCATCGCCATGCGTTCTCCAAAGGAGCGTACATTGAAATTGCGTGAGTTTATCTCCGGTAAATGACGAGTGCGATGAAGCAGCGTGGTAACATAACCCTTATCTTTCGCCGATTCAACTATTTTGTCCATAAATTCCTTAACCTTGACATACCTTTCAAGATAGCTGTCGATGTATTTTCGGGCCTGCTGTCTGCTTATGTTTAAATTGTTTGACAGACCAAAATCACTGATGCCATAAATAATACCAAAATTGACAGCTTTGGCACTGCTGCGCATTTCAGAAGTAACATCCTTCTCTTCCACACCAAATATTTCTGCTGCTGTTCTGGTATGAATGTCCGCTTCTTCCTTGAAAGCTTTAATGAAGCCTGGGTCACCAGATAAATGAGCCATGATCCGCAGTTCGATTTGTGAATAATCGGCGTCCACAAGTTTCCAGCCATCCCGGGCTACAAAAACCCTTCGCAGCTGCCTTCCCATTTCGGTTCTGATGGGAATGTTTTGCAGGTTAGGTTCTGTACTGGAAATACGTCCGGTGGCAGCCACTGTTTGATTGAAGGTTGAGTGAATTCTGCCGGTATACGGGTTTATAATGGCCAGCAATCCGTCGATGTAAGTGCCCTTTATTTTTGTCATTTGCCGGTATTCCAGAATAAGGGAAATAATCTCATGTTCATCTTTAAGTTTTTCCAATACTTCCACATCCGTTGAATAACCAGTCTTCGTTTTTTTCACTGGTGGAAGCCTGAGTTCCTCAAAAAGAACTTCACCCAGTTGTTTTGGCGAATTGAGATTAAAATAGTGGCCTGCAATATTCTCAATTTCAGTCCTTACTTCATCAATTCTCGCACCATAGCTTTTTTCAAACGCTTTTAACAGATCAGCATCCACCTGGATACCGTCCATCTCCATTTCTGCCAGCACATTTGCCAGCGGCATCTCAATATCAAACATCAGTTTATCCATTTCAAGTTGATGTAATTCTTCTTCCAGCTTCGGGTACAGTTGACATATTAATTGAATGCGTTCACAAAGTGCATTACCAATGGTTTCAACGTCCAACTCATCAGCGTGTACTTGTTTGCGTCCTGTGCCCCAAAGATCTTTTTCAGACCGTATTTTATTTCCATAATGGGTGAGTGAAAGATCATCAATGGTGTAACTTGATTTTGATGGGTTAACCAGATAATCTGCAATCATAATGTCAAAGGTTTCACCCTGTAGATCAGCATCCTGGCTTAGCCAAGTCCTCTTTTCCAATTTTATATCATGAACAACTTTTTTAACGGTTCTATTCTGTAACCATTGGCGACACTGACTGAAGATGTCTTCATTCGCAGACCGCATGTCCAACCACCAACCCGCCTCATGATCGCAGGCAAAAGCAACAGCAACCAATTTTGATTGTCCTTTTTCCATTCTCTCCACAAGGGAATGCCATATCAGTAATCGCTTGCTCTCAATTATTTTATTGACAGGTTGAAAATCTTCTATACTCTCAAGTCTTTCAAAGCTAAACCCCTGGTTTTCGCTGCTACTTCTATCGGAGGGATCTCCTGAAATTCTTTCCAGTAAACTTGTAAACTCATAATGCTTAAACAATTCCACTGTTTTTTCCGTTTTTAAATCGCCCATCTTCATCGATGTCAGGTCCATTTCAACAGGTACTTCTGTCATAATGGTTGCCAGTTTTTTGCTTAAAATAGCATCTTCACGATATGTTTCGATTTTATCCCGCAATTTTTTGTTACTAAGCTCCTGGGTATGATTCAATAGGTTTTCAATGGTACCATAGACTTTCAAAAGTTTGGTGGCTGTTTTAGGGCCTATACCGGGTATTCCTGGGATATTATCAGAGCTGTCGCCCATAAGACCTTTCATGTCAATAAAGTGAGCCACGGGCATTTCATATTCTTCTTCAAATTTCTCCGGATTATAGGTTTCAATTTGTGAAATGCCTTTTTTTGTGATTAGCACTATGGTTTGTTCGGAAACTAACTGTAACACATCACGGTCACCGGAAACAATGGTGATTTTCATGTTACTGTTTTCAGCTTGCCTGGTCAATGTACCAATTAGGTCATCTGCTTCGAATCCTTCCAATTCAATACGGAATAAACCCATTGCATCCAAAACATCTTTAAGTGGTTGAATTTGTTCAGCCAGCTCTGGTGGCATACGCTTTCTTCCTGCTTTGTACTCCTTATATGAATCATGCCGGAAAGTTGGTGCTTTCAGGTCAAAAGCAACAGCAACGTAATGAGGTTTAACTTCATCCAATGCCTTAAACAACATGGTTAAAAATCCGTAAACGGCGTTGGTGTGCTGGCCTTCTCGATTGCTGAGGGGCGGCAGGGCATAAAAAGCCCGGTTTATCAGGCTGTTACCATCAATAATAAGCAACTTTTTTCTGGCTTCCTCATTCATTTTTATCTTCCTTTCCTGAAGGCTCTATGTCATTGTATCATTTTGTCATCATAACGTAAACGAAGAACCAGGATGTTACTTTGACGTTATACACAGGAGATTAAAATGTCCTTGACTTTCCTATTAATATTTGGTATTATTTTCTTCGTACCATGCCGCGGTGGCGGAACTGGCAGACGCAGCAGACTCAAAATCTGCCGATGGAAACATCATGGGGGTTCGATTCCCTTCCGCGGCACCATAGAATGATGAAACTTCCAGATTGCTGGAAGTTTTTAACAACACCAAAACTGCCATGTACACCCACTGGCAGTTTTTTATTTCTCTTTCTATCGACTTTTATTTACACTTAAATGCTTTTAATCTTATTACGATAAGCATAAATAGCTGCTTGTGTTCGGTCATTTACTTTGATTTTTTTGAAAATGTTAGAGACATGATTTTTTACTGTTTTTTCACTAATAAATAGTGTGTTGGCAATGTCTTTGTTGTTCATACCATCGGCTATTAATGTTAATATTTCATACTCGCGCTTCGTTAATTTAACAGTGGGGGAATCTGTTCCATTAATTTCCCCTTTGCGAAGCATGTTTAGCTTATTCACATCACCTTCAGCCATGGTAGGATAAACATAAGATACCCCGTTATACACTTCCCGGATTCCATGGATCAGCACATCACTTTCCGCGTCTTTCACAATGTATCCATTGGCACCCAGGTTCAATGTCTCAAAAAGATATTCAATTTCTTCGTGGAAAGTTAAAATGATCACTTTCGTTTCCTGGTTCATGTCTTTCAGTTTTCGTAACGCTTTAATACCGTTTACATTCGGCATGTTGAGATCCAGTAATGTCACATCAGGCTTTAAATCCCTGACTTTTAGCAGACACTCCTCACCATCCTTGGCCTCACCCACCACTTCAAGGTCCGGTTGAAGTGACAGTATCTGACTGAGTCCCTGTCTCACTAACGCATGATCATCTACTATCAGTACTTTAATTTTATTCATGGTATCCCTCCCGATGTTGTAGCGGCAGCACAGCGGTAAGTTTTGTTCCCTGTCCATCACCTGACACGATGTGTAAATTGCCATTTAGTAATCCAATCCGTTCTCTCATGTTCCTAATGCCGAAACCGCTATCTTTATGCATGCGCACACTTTTAACATCAAACCCGGTACCATTATCTTCAATTTTTAAAATAAGTTGATGTTCATCTTGTAGTAGTGAAATACAACATCTTGTGGCATTGGCATGTTTGTGAACATTGTGAAGTGCTTCCTGAATGACGCGAAACAACGCCAATTTTGTTATTGTGTCTTCAAGAACAAGGGCATCTGTAACCTTAAATTCAATTTGAATGCCAGAGTCCACTTCGAAATCTTCAACATACCGTTCAAGAGCTGGTTTTAATCCCAAGTCATTCATGGCCATAGGCCTTAAATTATAAATAATCTTGCGAATTTCTTTCGTGCTGGTACGTACAATCTGTTTTAGTGAGGCGGTTTCTTCTTTTGCTCTCTTCGGATCAATGTCTATCAACTTTTCGCACAGGTCTATTTTTAGAAGTATATTGGAAAAGTTTTGAGCTGGGCCATCATGAATTTCACGGGATACCCGCCTGCGTTCCTCTTCCTGCAGTTGGATAATCCTACGCCCCAACATCCGGCGCTGTTCAAGATCTGTTTTGGTATCGATGAAATCCTCCATATTCCCTTCAAGAAATTCCAGCGCCACACTAAATTTTGTGGTCAACCGCTCTGCCCGTTCAAGCGTGTTTTTTGTGTTTCGGAGTAATATTTCAATGTCTTTGTGCTCTCTGGCATGTTCCAGGCGGGCACATTCTCGTTGTAACGTATCTACTATTTCAAACATTTCTTCCTTACTTTCTTCAATGACTGTGATAATACGATGTAGCATAATATTCATTTTTTCGGCATTTTCGGCATTATTGTTATAATCCTGGCCCATGTACCCTGCCTCCTGTACAAAAAAATTATTTTCATCCCGAGGCACTAGTCAGTCCATTCAATGTTTTTCAATTGGTTGCGAAAGGATTTTCTAAATGATTTCAGATACTCATCACGCAACGTTTTTTGCTCAGCTGATTCTTCAGGACTGAGCCCTTCATCCTTTTTCTTATTCGCAAGCTCATTGATTCTTTGCATCTTTTTTTCTTCCAGCACATTACTCTCTCCTTTGATCTTCTAATAAACCATATCATACCATAATCCGGATCTTTGGTGGTGGTAGTCCCAGAAAAATAATAATATGCAACCTAATTTCTATTGTAACGGGATCATCACCATGAAAGCTAAGAATCCTGTGTATTATGCCAGTAATTGCAGAGCTTTCGCATATATACGCGTGACCAATACCAGGTCATCCACTGACATGTATTCGTTTTTTTGATGAGCGAGTGCCTCCCTGTCTGGAAGTAATGGTCCAAATGCCACTCCTCTTCCAAGGGCCCTTGCATAGGTACCTCCACCAATGGTTATTGGCTCACTCGTCATATCACCTGTTTCTTCCCGGTATACCTGCAAAAGTTTTTTTACCAATTCATCCTCTTTCGGCACATAAAGAGGTGCCACATCATCGACAAGCGTCAAATGCATGGATGATGACTGAAGGACTCTATCAATGCCCCGAATCACCAATTCACTTTCAACGGTGATGGGGTACCGGATGTTGATTGTTAAAGTAATATGCTTTTCATTTCCTTCCACCATGCCCACATTGAAGATCAGTTTTCCAGAAACTTCATCTTCGAATCCGCAACCAATGGACTGACCGTTTAATTCCATGCCAATGTACTTTTTATAGTCTTCCAACACTGTTTTAGCACTTTCTCCCAAACCCGGACATTGCCGTAAAAATAGCAGCAATTGAGCGATGGCGTTGATTCCCTTTTCAGGGGTACTTCCATGGGCTGAAATACCTTTTGAAGTCACCACCAAGTCGTGATCATTTTGATCAACATTAATCCTATACCCCGTCTCCGAGACATAGGTACGCAGACTTTCAACAACAGCAATTTTAAAATCTTCATTCATTGAGAGAACTGCTTCGGCATAGTCAGGCACCATATTTGGTGCGTTACCACCTTTTAGGGATTTAATTAGCACATTACCTTCATTCTGTTTCCATTGGGATTCAAGTGTTACTATTTGTATTCCTTTTTCGCCGTGGATTAAAGGGAAACTGGCATCGGGAGAAAATCCAATTTCAGGTTTGGGATGTTTTTTAAAGTACATTTCCAAGTCTTTCCATCCGGACTCTTCATCTGTACCAAAAATTAGGCGTATTTTTTTATCTGGTACAAAGCCGGTATCTTTAAGGGCTTTCATTGCAAACAAGCTGGCCACTGCAGGACCTTTGTCGTCTATGATGCCTCTGCCATACAATAATCCATTATGTATCTCCGCACCATAAGGAGGGTAATCCCAATCTGCTCCTTCTGGTACCACGTCTAAATGAACCAGCACTGCCACAATGTCGTCACCCTGGCCAAAATCTACGTGCCCGGCATAACCCTCAACGTTTGTTGTTTCAAATCCCATCTTTTCTGCCAGTTTCAACATGTAATTCAAAGCCTTGTTGATGCCTTCGCCAAAAGGCATGCCCGGCTGAGAAGTATCTTCCACACTTTTAATTTTCACCAATTCCTGGGAATGATGTATGATTTGATCACGATAATTTTCAATTAATTTTTCGGTAATTTGCATTGCCAAACCCCTTTTTATATAGTATAGTTTTCATCCGATGACTACCACCGCTAAGACTCCCTCTTCTGCAAGAGGGAGATCAGCTGTGCTATGATAACGCATTCTAACCTTCTGATGGGGTTAAAATTCCACCAGAAGCTAAGAATCCTGTTTATCTGCTTATATTTACCCTACAGCCTTTTTTTTAACCATGCAAAGGTTATATACAAAGGGTTTCAGACGTTTTTTATTTATTTTCGCTTGCATCAGCGTCAATTTCGTATATAATGGTTCCGTAAGGAGGGTTGCTATGAAACCACAAACTCAACACTTAGCTCACCGAAAATTTAAAAAGGTGACTTTAATGATAGTGCCAAATAGCACTGGCAAAACACGAAAAATGACACTTTCGCCTTGGATCCTCAAATCAATAGCTGCCGGCTTGGTGATCTTGGTCACTGCCCTGTCCATCAGTACATACCATTTTTCTGACTCACTTAAAATCACGGAAAATGCATTGGCTGAAGAACGTTTACGGGTTGCTGCTCTAGAGGATGAACGGCAACAGCACGTAGCTGAAATAGATGAATTGCACAGGCAATTTGCCCAGGTCAATGAACGACTTGCAAGCTTAAATGAACTTGAAAGCAAAGTGTTAACGTTGGTCGGTCTTGAATCTCCTGAAGATGAAAACGAAAACACTCCAGATGAACCATTGGACCAACCCGATATGACGCCAGACGTGGCGGCCAATATGGAAAACGACGTCTTTGCGTCACAGTTCCTGCTGGTGTCCCGTTCATCAGATTCCAGAACCTTGGGACCTGTATTGAATGACTATGAAGTTGATGTGGAGCAATTGAGTCAACTGATTGAATCACAAACATCAAACATGGTTAAGCTGGTCGATGAAGTGGAAGAACAACTGGAATTCCTGGATGCAGAACCAAACCAATGGCCTGCCACCGGACGTCTTTCTTCACCCTTTGGTAAACGGGTATCACCGACAAACCGATTTCGGACTGAATTTCACCAGGGAATTGATATCGCTGGGCCATCGGGTTCTGACATTAGTGCTGCAGGCAGCGGCATTGTCACTTACTCTGGTTACAATGGCGGTTATGGCAGAATGGTAATTGTTTCACACGGTTATGGTTATACTTCTGTTTATGCACACAACAGCCAAACCCTGGTGGAAGTAGGCGACCGTGTTGAAAAAGGAGACCTTATTGCTAAAATGGGTAGTACCGGTCGTGCAACAGGTACGCACCTGCATTTTGAAGTGAGGTTACACGGCGAACCCGTAGACCCACTCACTATTTTGAAATAATACCGATTTAACATAGAAACAGCCACGAACATGACAACAACCTATAAAAATTTCGCCGGTGAATACACCGGCGTTTTTCATTATAGCAGGTTTCTCTTTCTTTTGTCTTCACTGGGTGTGATCATTGGGATGGTACGAGGGAGCATTGTAAAGGTAAGCGGTAAATAACCACCCAACTCTCCGTCCACGTCCACATCAACCACTTCTGGTGAATTCATTTTAAACTGATGGACCCGGTAGTAGGAAATCCCCTTAACTGGTTCCAGGTCGTGTTCCAACTGCCTGCGCAAAATATTCAAAAAAACATTGGCCACGTCTGGCAATTCCACAGATTCGACAATCAGCAATTCGATGAGTCCGTCATCAATTTTTGCCTTGGGCACCAGGTTTTGAAATCCTCCCACATAGGGACTGTTAGCCGCCAGAAAGAAGAGGATTTTCTTGTTAACCACCTGGCCGTCAAGGTCCAGCTGAATAGGTATTGGATGAAAAAACTGTTTTGGAAATTCCCTGATTCCTTCAATATAATAAGCAAACTTACCAAGCACTGTTTTGGATTCCGACGATACTTTGTGTGCCAACTCTGGCAAAAGTCCTCCTGCTGCAATGTTGAGAAAATAACGGTTGCCTGCTCTTCCCAGGTCAACCATCCTTACATGGCCATCTTCCAGCATATCTGCAAATAAGCGAATGTTTTTTGGAATGTTTACATAAGTGGCAAAATCATTGACGGTTCCCATGGGGTAGATTGCCATGGGAACTCTTTTTTTTATCTTCATTAATCCATTGACTACCTGGTTTACGGTGCCGTCCCCGCCCATCACCACCAATTGGGTTGCGTTAATGGCATATTCTTCAACCACAGGCGTTAAATCTTCCTCCGGTAAAGTAAAATGAATGTCCATTCTTACACCACGGGCAGACATAATATCCCGTAATTCCTCACTCTTTTGCTTTGCTAGCTGCCTACCGGCATTGGGGTTTGCAATAAGGCCTATTTTTTTCATGTCATCCTCCTGGTCGTGTAATGATGATTATAAGATAGGGTCTCGATACTCAGCTCTCAAAGGTGTTTCCTTTTGATCCAGTTTTAACCGCAATCGAATCAGCTGAGATAAGAGCTTAATACCCGCTTCAATCTGACTGAATTTTACGGCAGCAATGCTGAGTCGAATACAGTTTTCATCTGGTTTTCTAGCATAGAATAACTCGCCAGGAGCAAAAATAAGTTGTCTTTCCATGGCTGATTTGTATAACATCTGACTGTTCAATTGGTCTGGCAGCTTCAACCAAAAATTCAATCCACCCGTTGGCTTGAGAAATTTAACGTTATTGGGCATATAGTGTTCCAACATCCAAGCCATGCGATGAAATCGCTGTCGGTATTCGTTACACAGCACCTGCAGGTTTTGCTCCCATGCACCCGTGCTCAGGTATCTTTCCAGCGCCCGTTGAAGTAACCCGGACGTAGATATGTCAGAAGATTGTTTGGCAGCCAGTAACTTTTCTGCCACTCTCATAGGCACAATCAAATACCCCAGTCGCAAGCCCGGCATAAACATCTTGGAAAAACTCTTTATGTAGATCACCCTGTCATGCTGATCCATTACTTTTAACGGTGCAGCCGGTTCATCACTAAATGATAACTCATTCAGGTAATCATCTTCCAATATGAGAAAATTATATTTCTCACTCAGTTCAATGATTTTTTTCTTTTTATCATGGGTATAAGAAATGCCTGTAGGGTTTTGAAAATTAGGCATCACATAAAGCAACCGTGGTCTTGTTTCGCGAATGGAAAATTCCAAAGCGTCCAGGGATATGCCATCTGGTTCCAGGGGAACATCCACTACGCGGGCATTTCTTGAAAAAAAAGCCTGCATGGCGCCACCATAGGATGGACGCTCAATTAACACCGTTTCACCTGGATATAACAGTCCTTTTGCCACCAAATCGATTCCCTGCTGCGCTCCTGAAATGATTTGAATATTTTCATTCTCGCATTGAATGCCAAGGTGTTTTGCCATTTTGCCAACTGCCGTGCGCAAGGGTTCATATCCTTTGGGGTCCTGGTAGCCAAAAGCATATCCCTGGTCCCTGTCAAGCACTTCCAGCAAGGCTGTCTTGAAATCCCTTACGGGAAACAGATCAGGAGATGGTGTGGCACTTGCAAAATTAATGGTATCTGGGCTGATAAAAACAGACCGTTGCACATCATCTTCCATGAGTGTGTCTTCAACCACAACAGGCCGTCCATAATCAACATAGGTGCCACTACCAGTGACTTTCCTTACTAACTTTTCTTTTTCAAGCAAGTCATAGGCTTTGACAATGGTCACTGCATTCACCTGTAACAAGGCAGCCATGGCCCTAACCGAAGGTAACCGCTCTTCATATTGACATAATCCTGATAAAATAGATTCCTTGATCTGGCGGTAGATTTGCATATATCTGTGTTCTGTGCTATGGTCATCCAGTGAAATCTGTTTTATACAGTTTTTCATGATTTCCTCCAGTTCCAACGATGGACCCATGGTTCATCGACTCTTAATATGAGGTGACAACTGTGGATAGTTATAAAATGTTACTGCCATTTGCCAAAAAAAATAAATGGGTCTATTTTTTTGGAGTGCTTTCTCTTTTAGCCGTTGATGCCTTCCAGTTGATGATACCCGAAGTGCTTCGCAGGGTAACAGACAGATTGCAGGCAAATACCCTGGATGCCCGCATTTTACTTCAATATGCTCTTTTTACAGTGTTTATCGGTGTCATGATCATGGTATTTCGCTATGCGTGGCGCATATTAATCATCAATGCTTCACGCCGTTTGGAATATGAGATGAGAAATGATTTATTCACCCATTTGCTTAGTCTTTCCACCTCTTATTATAGCAGAAAACGAACAGGCGATTTAATGGCACATGCCACCAACGACGTGCAGGCAGTGCGTATGGCTGCCAGTGCAGGTGTCATTACGCTGACCGATGCCCTTTTTCTAAACATTGCTGCCATCACCATGATGCTTCTCACAACCGATGTCAGGTTAACCTTAGTGGCACTTTTGCCAATGCCGGTGCTGGCCTTCACCATCTACACCTTTGGCAGTGTGATCGGTGTGCAGTTTAAAATTGTGCAGGAGGCTTTCTCATCGCTAACGGAAAATGTGCAGGAGAACATATCCGGTATACGTGTTATCAAATCTTTTGCACGGGAAAATGATGAAATAGACCGGTTTGATGCCACCAACCAGGATTTGTTTAAGAAAAACATGAAACTTGCTTTGATCTTTGGCAGTTATCATCCGGGCATTCAGTTTATCTCCGGCATCAGCTATGTGATTACACTGGTCTATGGCGCCAGACTGGTACTAAACAGCACCATCTCTCTTGGCGATTTTGTTGCCTTCAACGCCTACCTGGCCTCCCTGGTTTGGTCAGTACCCGTTATCGGATTTGTCATCAACATTCTGCAGCGTGGTGCTGCTTCTTTAACCCGCATCAACAAAGTGATGGCAGAAAAACCTGATATCAAGGAACCTGTTGACCCGATAACGTTGAAAAACTATAAAGGCCAAGTTCACTTTGAAAATGTGTCCTTTCGATACCCTGGTAGTAATGAAGATGCCATTCATCATTTTTCAATGTCACTTCCGCCAGGGACCAGCTTAGGTATAATGGGTAAAACCGGCAGTGGCAAAAGCACTATACCCGCTTTACTGCTTCGTTTGTATGATCCGACAGCAGGCAGCATTACCGTGGATGGTTTGCCCCTCAACCAGGTTTCCCTGACAGATCTACGAAAACAAATAGGGTATGTTGAACAGAATAGTTTTATCTTTTCTTCATCCATTGCTGAAAACATCGCTTTTGGTGTGGCGACCGCATCAATGGAAGAAATACAGGAAGCTGCCAAACTGGCTGGGTTGCATGAGGACATACTGCAGTTCCCAAGTGGTTATGAGACTGGCGTTGGAGAACGGGGTGTAACCCTATCCGGTGGCCAAAAGCAGCGGCTTTCCATCGCCCGTGCGTTACTGAAAAACCCCTCGATGCTTATTATGGATGACGCATTATCCGCAGTTGACACAGAAACAGAAAAAAATATACTGGATCAGTTACAAGAAACTATTTCGACCCGAAGCACCCTTATCATAGCTCACAGAATTTCAACCCTTCAGCACTGCGACCAGATTATTGTATTGGAAAATGGTATTCTGACAGAATCCGGTACCCACGAGGAACTGATTCGCCTTAATGGGTATTATGCACGCCAGCATCAACGACAACAATTAGAAGATGAATGGTCTATGGAATAGGAGCTGGCAACAATGAATGGATTTCATGAAGAAGAAAAACTTGAAAAAACCTATGACAGTCGGCTGATGATGCGCTTATTGGGCTATGCCCGACCATACCTTGCTATTATTCTCCTATGCATCGTGTTGTTGGGACTTATTGCTGCAACTGATTTGGCGCAACCCTATCTTTTTAAAATAGCCATTGATAACCATCTCAACTATGCTGAAAAAACCTATCAGCTGGACGAAGAAACTGCTCCCTACTTCACAGGTTATGATGTTAATGACGAAATAAGCGTCTTTCGTGAGAGCGGCCAGCTATATTTCACCACTGCAGATGGTTCCCAGGTACCACTGAATGATAATGCTTCAGCAGCCCTTCGGCAGGAAGACCACCAATCTGTAACTGAATTGGCCTTTTTACTAATTATGATATTGATGGCAGGTTTGCTGATGAATTTTGCGCAGGTGTACCTCCTCAATTATGCAAGCAATCGTATTATCATGACCATCCGCCGTGATCTTTTCGGCCATTTGCAGCGCATGTCCCAATCTTTTTTTGACCACCAGCCTGTGGGTCGATTGGTCACCCGGGTAACCAACGACACCGAAACCCTTCACGAAATGTACACCAGTGTTCTGGTTAATCTTTTTAAAGACGTGTTTTTATTAATTGGCATCGTGGTGATCATGCTGCGTTTGGATTTACGCCTGGCATTGGTTTCCTTTAGTCTGCTTCCCCTGATTTTATTAGCCACCTGGTTCTTTCGATCACGTGTTAGAGAAGCTTACCGGGAAGTCAGATTGCGCATGGCTAAAATTAATACCAGCCTGAATGAGAACCTATCGGGAATGCGTACCATCCATGTGTACAGGCAGGAACAGCAACAGTTTAATCACTTTGATATGATTAATACCTCATATCTGGAATCCAACGAAAAAGAAAATCAGATTTCTTCCATCTTTAGACCGGCAGTTGAATTGATTGGTTCTTTAGCCCTGGCCCTTGTCATCTATTTTGGTGGACACCAGGTGTTAGCCGGTCGCATAGAATTTGGGGTATTGTTCGCTTTTATCAATTATATTCGACAATTCTTTCAACCCATTAACAGTCTGACGGAAAAATACAATATACTGCAATCTGCCATGGCTTCGTCAGAGCGAATTTTTCAGCTGATGGATAAGAAACCCGAAGTGGTGGATTCGCCAGATGCACAACCCGTTACTTCATTAACCGGACAAATTAACTTCGACCATGTCTGGTTTGCCTATAACAAAAATGAATGGATCCTGAAGGACATTCATTTCAATGTTAATCCTGGTGAGTCCATTGCCTTCGTCGGTGCCACCGGTGCTGGAAAAACATCTCTTATTCATCTGATTGCCAGATTTTATGATATCCAGAAAGGCAGTATTCAGCTGGACGGTGTCGATATCAAAGACATTCGGCAGGAAGATTTACGGCGACAAATAGGCATTGTACTGCAGGATGTGTTTTTGTTCTCCGGCAGTGTGGCGGATAACATTAGTCTTAATCAATCTAATTTAACCAGAGACCAGATCATCTCCATTGCCAAAGAAGTGAATGCACATACATTTATCGAGAAATTGCCCCAAGGCTATGACCAGCCAGTGATGGAGCGGGGGAACAACTTTTCAACAGGCCAACAGCAACTTATTTCCTTTGCCAGAACACTGGCAGCTAATCCGTCCATACTTGTATTGGATGAGGCGACTGCACACATCGATGCAGAAACAGAAGATTTAATACAGAAAGCAATCCCACGCTTGATGGAAGGGCGTACGACCATTGCCATCGCCCATCGTTTATCCACCATTCAGCATTGTGACCGCATCATCGTTTTACACAGAGGTGAAATTGTGGAAACCGGTACCCACCAGCAGTTATTGAAAAAACGTGGTTACTACTATCGGCTTTATCAATTGCAGGTTCACTCCTCAGACGCCATCGTTTCTTGAATTTCTGCAAATCATTAAATAACAATACTGCAAGGTTTAATGCAAGACATGCAAAAACGCCTCTGTCCTTTTGATAAAAAGGTCAGAAGCGTTTTTTAATATTGTCATTTTATTTAGCTTTCTTGCATTAATGTTCTTTCCTGTAATTCACAGGAATCCAGGGAACACGAACCCATTACCCGATGAATGCATGTAACGACGCCACATTCTTGCTTTTTAATGTTTTTTTCATTTTTCTTATCCGTTGTTTTCATGTGCAGTACCTCCTCCAAATTGAAACTTCATAGATTTATTATAGCAGAATCGGATTTTGTCTGTCAACTGAATTATGAAATTATTTTTATTCATCTTTCATTTTAATGCTTTTTCTTATGATTGCATAAATGCAAACGTTATCCTTCAATAATTAGAATACATTTCTTTCATCTCCCCCAATTTACTGCAAGTTTTCTTTCTTTACGTTTCATTCTTTACGTTTCATTTTGACAACTATGAATCCGCCATGTAAAATGAGAGTATATGAAAGGGGTTTGATCATGTTCGATTTTCATGTTCACACACATCATTCCTTCGATGCATCTCACCCTGCCAATGAATTGGTTGAAAAAGCCATTCAGTTGGGGCTTACTCATATCTGCCTGACAGACCACATCGATTATGATTATGACGGTAAAGGAAGCAAGTTTTCATTTTCTTATCAGCAATTCTTTGATGAAATCACCCGCGTCCGTCAAATGTATGGTAACCAGATTCACATTTTGGCGGGTGTAGAGTTTGGAATGCAGCCACATATTATCCAAGAGTATGTGGACGATGCAGACCAGTGGCCTTTTGATTACATCATTGGCTCACTACACAGCGTAAAAAAGACAGACATTTACACCGGACCTTATTTTAAAACCAGAACCCAACAACAGGCTTATATTGACTATTTTGATGATATGCTTCAGGTTGTAAAAGCAGATGCCCCTTTTAACGCATTGGGTCATTTTGACATGATTAAACGTTATGGTTCATTTGATTCACCTCTGCCATTGAAAGACTATCAGGAGATGGCCACCACTATATTTAAAACCCTTATTCCACAGGGAAAAGGAATTGAAGTAAACACATCCGGCTATCGCTACGACCTGGGAGATGCCCACCCATCAGTGGACATCCTGAAACTGTACAGGGAGTGTGGCGGCGAAATCGTAGTGCTTGGATCCGATTCCCATACAATGTCAGAAATTGCTTACAAACTGAGTGATGTTCTGGTCAGCCTCCATGATTTGGGTTATCAGTACGTGTCAACCTTTAAAAACAGACAGCCTGAATTCCATAAAATCGAAAAACTTCTGTAAGCAGCATTTGAATACTAAGTAGCAACTGAATATGAACAATATTTTAAATAAAAAAATGAGCAATCGAATGAGGTGCAAAATCCTCTATCGTTGCTCATTTTGTTTTTATTATGAATTACATCCGCCTACTTCTACACCATCGTTTTAATCCAAACGATATTTTTTCATCGACTCTGTAAAGATTTCTCCTGTTGAAGGTGGTGTAAAGGTGATGGCATTGGCCCCAGCTTCAATGGTTCTACGGATGCTATCATCGGTGTTACCTCCAGTGGCAATGATGGGCACCGTTTTACTGATATCCTGCCTGATCTTTCTGACAATGTCTGCTGTTTGGGCAGCTCCGGAAACGTTAAAAATGTCCGTGCCTGCTTCCAATCGTCCCAGAAAGTCATCATTTAACGTGGTTACCGTGATCACCACGGGAATATCGATGATTTCTTTCAGCTCACTAATGATTTCATTCGGCGTCGGTTTGTTCAAAACAACGCCAATGGCTCCCTGAAATTCGGCATGCAGGGCAATATTTAACGATCGCTTGCCAGTGGTAATCCCGCCACCAACACCACAAAAAACCGGCACGTCTGATGCCAGTAACAATGCCTGGGAAATGACCAGCTGAGGCGTAAAAGGATAAACTGCAATCACTGCATCCGCGTTGGTATTTTTTATAATGGCAACATCTGTACTAAAAAGTATTGATTTGATGCGCTTACCAAAGATCTTAATACCGCTGGCATCAGATATGCAGGCAGGCAGTTCAATAAAATTGCTTCGCAGCGTTCCTCTGATTTCAGGAATGAACTTTTCTTTCTTCGTTCCATTTTGATTGCTCATTATTGTACGCCCCCTTTTTCCGATGATTACAACTTCTGATGGTATTTGTTGAATAAATCTTTCAACGCTTCCCTTAGCAACCCAGCTTCAGTTTTATCCAGTGTGCGTGACAACTGGTTTAACTGTTCGGCCATTCCTCTTCTTAACATCACCTTTTTTTCAAGCCAAGCATCATTTTGGACACGTTGAACCCTGTTTTTTCCTATCTTTTTGGCCAGATTCAAGGCGGCGCCAGCGGCATCCATTAATTCTTCAGGTGTTTTTCCATTTTGTGGGAAGGAAGCCACACCACCTGAAAACTGAATGCCTATTTCCTTTATGGGATCCCCCACCAACAACAAGTGCTCATCAAAATAAGCGCGAATCTCCTCAATTACCAAAACGCCTGTTTCGCCACCTGTGGCGTTCATTAATACGGCAAATTCATCTTTGGAGGTCCGACAAACAAGTGTGTTTTTGTAAAGGTTGTTTACCAGAACATGCGCCAGTTTTCGAATGACTTGGTCACCAATGTATTCGCCATAAAACCGGTTTACTGTCTCAAAGTTATCAATATCCAGTTTGGCGATAGTTACTTCATTAGAATAGGTGCTCATCATGTTTTTTAACGTTTCCATGAATTCCTCTTCTGAAATCAGTCCTTCGATGGTTTTAATCACACCCATCCACCTCCCACGATGATCTATTGATTCCGGATATTAATACCCTTAAGTGTGGCAACCCACACAGATTTTATTTCAGCACCACTGTCATCCATACTCTTTACCTTTCTAACACGATTTTAATGCTATCTCCTTCTCTAATGGTGCCACCTTTTAGAACACGGGTAAAAATACCTTCTCTGGGCATGACACAATCCCCGACTTTCTTGAAAATTTCGCATCCATGATGACATTTTTTTCCAATTTGAGTGACTTCCTGTAAGGTTTCACCCACTTGCAGTTTTGTCCCGATGGGTAATTCGTATAAGACAATGCCTTCTGTCAAAATATTTTCAGCAAAAATGCCTGCTTCAAGGTTCTCTATACCCAGAGCTTTAATTTTATCCACACTCTCCTGTCCCAACAGGCTGACCTGACGATGCCAGTCTCCCGCATGTGCATCATCCTGCAAGCCATGATTTTCTAAAAAAACGCCTTCATTAACAGGTGTTTTGATGACACCTTTTTCCCGACTGATATTCACTGCCAGTACTTTTGCCATAACCATTTCCTCCTTGATTTTGCAACCCCTTCACTGTTTACCGGGTTGTTATATTCTTATTAATTTAAATATATCATTGTACCACATCGGTCAATTTAGTATGTCTCAATAACTGATGTTTTCAACTTTACCTACCTCTGTTAAATCATAGCCACCCAGTGCATTAACAATTTTGTGAAAATCGGGGTGTTGAATAACAGCCAATAATTCCTGCAGCGCAGGCGTTTCCAGTAGATGTGCCTCACAAAGCAAGTCGTAGTCTTCCCAGTCAAGGTGAAGAAAATCCAGGTCCATGGATGCTGCCGCCGAGGCCACTCCCATACCACAGTCCGCACTTCCACTCTTCACTGCCACTGCCACCGCCATGTGAGTGGTCATTTCCCGGTGATAACCCTGCAAATCTTCAGTGGATATGTTTTCCCTTTTTAGATAGTAGTCCAGTAAAATCCTTGTACCTGCTCCCTTCTGTCTATTAGCCATGGAGACATCTTTGCGGGCTAAATCAGCAATACCAGTGATGTTCTTAGGATTTCCAGGGGGCAGCATCAAACCCTGGCTTCGTTTCACCAGTTTGATCAATGCCATTTCTTTCCCCGAAAAATACGTTTTTATCACTTGACGATTATAGGTACCGGTTGATTCATCCAATAAATGAATTGGCGCTATGTGACATTCTCCCTGACGCAGGGCAATCACGCCGCCCATGCTGCCAGTATGAGCAGAAGACAGTGCCACGCCACTCCCCTGACTTTGCAGTTCGTTGGCCAGTAAATCCATCACCAGGTCGTGGCTGCCAATGGATACCAATGTGTTTTGAATCTCAGACATAGGTCTGGCAAGATGCACAGGAATCACTGTACCTTTTTCATATCCTTCCACTTCCTGTGGAACCGTTAACATGCCATCAGCCCGTACAAGGGACATGGTGACACCAGCTCCCCGGCTCAGGGGTGTGGCAATCCATTTTTCCCCCACCCGGCCCAGCTTAATACGAATATGTTCTTCGTGTTTTAAAGAAGAAACCACTCGTCGGGCCAATACCGCATCAATCATCTGTACTTCGGGCGGCTTTTGGTATTGATAATGATACACCAGTGGTTTAACAATTTGCTCAAACACCACATAAGCAGACACGGGATATCCAGGAATGCCTACCACAGGCTTCCCCTTCACTTCTGCCAGTATAGCAGGCTTTCCCGGCTTTATGGCAATACCATGAAACATCACTGTTCCCAGTTCTCTTAAGACGTCAGCGGTAAAATCTTTTGTGCCGGCTGATGAACCCGCATTGATGACCAACAAGTCATTTTCTTTAACGCCGGTAAGAACGGCCTTTCTCAATAATTCCGGATCATCCGCCACGACAGAGTAGGCCTTTGTTCTCCCGCCATAGGTTTCGATGAGTCCTTTGAACATTTTACTGTTGGATTCAATGATTTTGCCCGGTGGCAAGGGGTCAGTCAGGTCTGTGATTTCTGAACCTGTGGGTATTAAACCAACCTGGATACGTCGATACACCGGCACTTGGGTCACCCCTCCGGAAAGAAGGGCTCCCATGTCCTGAGGCCTGATAATGTGACGCACAGGCAAAATCAGTTCTCCTTTGACAATGTCTTCACCCACAGGGCGCACATGTTGCCATGGTGTGGCAGCACTGCGAATTTCCACAGTTTTTTCATCCAGCTCAACCACATCTTCAATCATGATCACCGCATCAAAGTAATCTGGCAATGGAGCGCCTGTGTTTAACACTAGATAGTCCTTGTTCTTTTTTAACTCAACGGGGGTGGTTTCTGACGCTGCGTAGGTGGTTTCTGCCAACACAGCAATACCATCCATGGCTGAAGCGTTGTAATGAGGTGCTGATAATTTGGCAAAAATCGGTGTCGCTGTCATTCGTCCCAGGGCATCACCCACATCCACCTGCTGTATTTCTCTATGATTTAACACATCTGCCATCTTGGTCACATATTCATCCATGGCTTGAGAAAGTGGAACACTCGTTAAATAAAGGTTACGTTTTTTTGACATGCATTTGCCTCCTTAAAAAAGTATTACATCTACCTTGTCTCCATTGGATAAGCCTTCCTGGTTCACAGGAATTCTCACCATACCCTGAGACCGTCCCATCATGGACAACATACCTGATTTTCCATGCTGTGGCGAAACCATCCATCGTCCATTCTCTTGCTCTAAGGTGACCATGACGTAATGTTCCCTGCCTGGGGCCGAAGGAATGTTCACTGTCAATTCGCCTGAAACAATAGGTGTGATGGTGTCATTACCTGTTAGTTTCCATAACAATGGCTTCATTAGTAAATGATATACCACCAATGCTGATACTGGCTGTCCTGGCAAACCAATCATCAACACGCCCTCCGCCATGCCAACGATGGTGGGCTTGCCCGGTTTCAACGACATGCCATGCAACACTGCACCCGGCTCACCCATGCTGTCAATGGTTTTTTTGGTAATATCATATTCGCCCATGGAACTGCCACCTGAAATAAGGATAATGTCCGCTCGTTTCATATAGTCCCGCAGGGTTTGCCGCAAGGTTTCCATATCATCCTTCACCACAGCTCGGCCTATTACCTTAAAACCGTCTTCCTGCAGAGCTGCGGAGAGGCTGTAGGTGTTCATGTCGATGATTTTACCAGGTGACAGCACCTCTTCCGGAGAAATTAACTCATCACCGGTGGAAATCACCGCTACTTTTAGCGGTTCAAATACAGGCACCTTCTGGAAGCCCATACCGGCCAGAAGACCAATGTCTTGCGGCCTCAGCCGATGACCTCTGCCAAATATTTCCCTGTCTTTTTCCAGATCTTCACCTTTGCGCAACACATTGGCTCCCGGCGACACAGACTGTTGCACCAGGAGAGTACTATCATCCAGGTGTTCAACGTATTCAACCATGACCATGGCATTGGCTCCAGTAGGCATCATGCCTCCCGTAGGAACATAGACGCATTCCCCTTCGCCAACGTCCACCCCGGCATACATGCCCATGTGCACTTCACCTTTTTTTGCCAGCATGGCGGGGATGCCTTCATTGGCGCCAAAGGTATCTGCCGCCTTCACCGCATACCCATCCACTGTTGACCGGTTAAATTCCGGTACATCATGAGGTGATGTCACCGACTTTGCCAGGATTCTACCCAGCCCTTCCAGCAGGTTCACTTCTTCCACCTGGATTTTTTTGTCCTGAAGAAGCGCGGCCATTTTTTCACGGACTTCCGTCACACTTAATGTCTTAAGCAGTTCCATCATTTATCAATCACCCTTTACTTATAATAGCTTATATATGTTTATCACTGATCTGTATTGGCATCGAATTAAAATCTATCAAAAATATACACTTCATTATTGTACCATTTTTTATGTACTATATGTATCGAAACATATCAGCTAGTCAAATAGTAGTCGACTCATAATCAATAAAAAGTCCTGTTTAGAAATATATCTATTGAAGTTCAGGATTTAGGATATTAATAACCATATTAATAAATGTTCCTTGCAGGTATTGCACAGCCCTGTCGCATGTGCTATAATTAGTTCTGTTGTGGGGGCGTAGTTCAGCTGGGAGAACGCTTGACTGGCAGTCAAGAGGTCAGGGGTTCAAGTCCCCTCGTCTCCACCATATCATTAAATTAAGCGGTCAATGAACCGCTTATTTTTTTTGATAAAAATATTGTATCGATAGGTGCTTTTATTTTGCTCTGAAAAAGCTTGAAACAATGGATTCCCCGGGGTCGGGTGTCGCTTGTTTCAAGCTTTTGGGCGTTTCTAAAACAGGATTCTTAGCTGCTGGTGGAGTATTTAAGGAAATTCTTTTCTCGGCGAAGTAAATCAAGGATATTTTTGCTGACGACGATATAGCGTGTACACAACAATCATGAAAATCGGAAATAAAAAATCCCAATACACGATGATACCTGTGTTGCTCGGAGAAAAATTATTCTCTTGCATCATATGAAGGATGTGGGTATACCCTGCACCCCAACCGAAGATGAACTTCATCATAATAAATGGAAGCCAGTATGCCCTGTTCCAAAAACCGAGAAAGCCCACAAAACCAATGCCGATGGATGCGAATCCCAACTCCATTTGGAAGCCGCTGTTCAGAGGCCAACCAATTCCCGACGCTACCTGGTCGGCATATAGAATGTGACCGAATAGTCCGCTCATGATCGTGAACCAACCTGAAAGCCCAATGGTGAAGTTTGCAACTAGTTCAGTCACCGACTCTTTTCGTCCAGTATTGCGCGTGACAAGTAGAGTTGTTACGATTGAAATGATCGTCACAGCGATTTGCAAGTAAATATTTAAACCCGAAATCTCAAAAAACGCACTCATTTTCTCCTCCTATTTTTTCAAAAAATGACCAACGTCTGATGATGAAAAAATGGTCAGTCTAATTCCTTTAAAGTTTCCTGCAACAGCATTAAATCATTGGGAAAACCTGCTTTTACTTCAATCAAATGCCCCATTCTGGGTTGATAAAAGCTGGTTTCAGCAGCGTGTAAAGCCTGCCTTTCAATGAGATGGGGCTGATCAGGTTCATAGAAATAATCACCAATGACAGGATGCCCCACATGCTTCATATGCACACGAATCTGGTGGGTTCGTCCCGTTTCAATGGTAACTTTCACCAGGGTGGCACTGGCGTATCGCTCTTCCACCTGGAAATGACTAAGGGCCCGTTTCCCACGTTCATCTACAATTCTTCTTGGCGGCTCATTCTCCGGAAGGTTTTCCTGACGGTAGATGGGTGCGTCAATGGTTCCCTTATCTTTTGACAACTGTCCCCACACCAATACCCGATAGGTTTTAATTGTTTGATCATCTTTCATTTGAAGCATGAGACTGTGATGACTGAAAGCATTTTTTGCTATAATCATCACGCCGGAAGTGTCCATGTCTAACCGGTTAACAAACCGAACTTTGTAGTTTTCTCTCCGGTCTATCATGTAGTACATGATCCCATTGGCCAAGGTTCCATCACGCAGGTTTATGGTGGGATGGGTCACCATGCGGGGGGGTTTGTTAACCACCATCACATCCATATCTTCATACAACACTTCAAAGGGTAAGGCTTGGGGGATGTAATGGCAGGCTTCCTCTTCCATCATGAGCTGGAGTACATCACCAGCGGCCATCTCTTGGTGAAAGGGCACCCACCGTCCATTCAGCTGAACACCTTCCTCTTTCTTGAGACGGGTCAATAGTCTTCCGGAAACCTGCCACTGTTTCCGCAGGAACTGCTTCACTGTTAGACCGGCCTCCGCTTCCTCTATATGAATGATAAAATTATCACAGGTTTGCTCTTCTGGAATCAACCTCATTGTGTTATACCTCTTTCTTTTCTCTTCTTTTCGTTCATAATGCCCTCATTATATCACAGCCTTATTTCTCATTTGACAATTTATTAGAAAATGTGTATGTTAGGGACAGGAAGGAGTGGCGCTATGCCTTCAATCAATGAAATTTGTGTCATCAGCAACCAGGTTCAGCGGTCGCTGAAGACAGCCGATAAATTGTTAAATAAATTGCAAAGTCGGGGGTTTGTTGCCACAGATCATGTCACCCCCCACACAGATTTAATCATCTCAATCGGAGGGGATGGATCATTTCTTGGCGTAATGCACAAACTTAATTATCCTGAAATACCTGTGCTTTCCATCAATACAGGGCACCTGGGGTTCTTTTCGGAAATTAATCCGGATGAAATTGACCTTCTTTTGGACAGCTTGTCTTCCAAATCCTATTTTCTGGAGGAGATGACCCCCCTTAAAGCGGACATATCCACTGAAGAAGGTCTTTCCAGCGTCTGGGCCATTAACGAAGTGGTGATTCGCAGCAGTATGGTGAAAGCCATTCATTTGAAAATCCAGGTGAATGACCAATTAATCCAACGATTCAGTGGTGATGGTGTTATCGTTTCCACCTCAGCCGGAAGTACTGCTTATTCATACTCTGCCGGGGGAAGTATTGTGGACCCTCGCCTTAACGTGTTACAACTAACTCCAATGGCACCCATCAACACCAATTCTTACCGATGTTTTACCTCCAGTGTCATTTTCCCGCCGGATGCCTGCATTCAGATTACGCCTGAACGCGAGCCCGAAGGCTATGTGGTTGTATCAGCAGACGGCATTGATTTTGCCCAGGAATATTTTAAACTCATTGAAGTATCACTGGCTGAACGCCGCATTAAAATGCTTCGCCTGAAACAGCATGATTTCTGGAACAAAGTCGTGAAAAAATTCTTATAACGTTCTTATAAGGAAGGGATCTGATGCCGTCCAAATACTATCCAATCTCACTGGACCTGGATAAATGTATTGGTTGCACCAACTGCATCAAACGTTGTCCCACCCAGGCGATTCGCGTAAAGAACGACAAAGCCAAAGTCATTAATGATAAATGCATAAACTGTGGTTTATGTATCTCCGTGTGCCCTTATCACGCTTTCCAGAGTGTGGTGAAAGGCTATAAAGGGGTCTCCCGCTATCCTTATAAAATTGCCATCGTCGATCCGGCAATCTATGGTCAGTTTAATGCCGAGATTATGCCCGAACAGATTTTGGCAGCCATACGGGCTACCAACTGCACGGAGACCTATGAAGTGAGCCGGGGCGCTGACTTAATCACAGCTTTCCCGAACTGATTCACCATATTTTGCCCATTGATTCACCTGTTGAAGTCAGTGCCTACTTAGCCCGGCATGAAGCCATGCGTAAACACGGCCTTCAATGGGAAGACATTGGGGTATATTACTTCACCCCTTGTGCCGCCCGCATTGCCAGTTATCTTCATCCTGTAGGCACCAGTTATTCCTACGTGGACATGGTGGTTCCCCTTAAAAATATGTATATTCCCATCAAGCAACAGCTAAAGGATGCCAATTATAAAATGAAAAACAGTTTTTACCCTTCGGGTAAGGGCATCAGCTGGGCCCGGGTCGGAGGACAAAGCAAAGCCCTTGGCATTGATGAATACCTGGCTGTTGATGGCATCGAGAACGTGATTAACCTCCTTGAAGAAGTGGAATATGGGAAAACTCCTTCATAGCCAAAAATCGGATCCGTAACTTAAGTAGCCGTTATGCCGCTTTTGAACCGCGTTCTTTCCCGGTCTCAGCAGAACAGTTTATTTTCACAGAACACATTCGCCCACTCCATGCCACCAAATTGGACAAAGACCTGTCAAAAGCACTGTCAAAGCTGGAACAGGTTGAAATTACACTAAAAAGTTTACCTGGCATTGATTGTGGTGCCTGCGGCGCTCCTTCCTGCCGTGCTTTTGCAGAAGACATTGTGCAGGGACATGGCGTTAGGGACGAGTGCGTGGTACTGCTGCGCCAGCGCTGCCCCATCCCGGAACAGATGCCTGTAAATTAACGAAAATGTAAAACCCCGCCTTATGGACGGGGATGGTAGATGGCCCGTATAGGTGAGCCGTCTGCTGCTTTAACGGGAAGAGGCAAAAATGTGAACCAGCCCGCCTGTTCACGGATCAACCCCAGGTTGGTGAGGTTTTCCACAATGAGACAATCATGTTGTAATAAAAGCTGATGCACCGGATAATCACCTGCCGGTGCTTTTTCTATGTCCGGACAATCAATACCTGCCAGGCTGATGCCTGACGCCACTAACAACTTGGCCCCTCCCAATGACAGGTAAGGGTGCTTTTCATAAAGAGGCTGGCCCCAATAACGATCCCAGCCTGTGTAAAACACAATAAAATCCCCAGGGTGGGATATTTCAAGTGAAGCCTCCATGTGACCCGAGGTAATGAGTGTATCAGGTTCCAGGTCTGACACATTCACAACCACACCCCGTCTGTGAAAGCGGCTGACATCATATTGATCCAGGGATGACCCTTCCGGTATAAAATGACTGGGCGCATCCATGTGTGTGCCAGTATGGCTTCCCATGCTCCAGCGGCTGACCCGACAGCCGTCTTCCCTGTAATTCAGATGGACTGTAATGTCAACGGTTGGATCTCCCGGAAATACCGGCATACCGCCGACAATTCGATGGGTTAAATCAATGATTTCGCTCATGAACGACCATCACCCTCCTTTTTTTACATATCCAAAAAACTATTTTTGACAATGGACGTATACTTATTATATACCACGTTTGTCCGATGACTAGCACCCCAATACCCAACCTTTGTTATGTTATGCCAGTATTTGCTGTTTTACTCGGAAAATGGGTATTCAACTTGTAGACGCCCCGCAAACGTGTTAAGATTGTAACAAGCCATACAAAAGAAAAGGAGTGTATTATTCATGCAAAAAAGAGTTTTATCCATCGTACTGGTAGTCATGCTTTTATCTGTAAGCTTTGTCTCCGCCGAAACACCCGCTCAATCTTATTGGGAGCAACTGAAAACCATTTACGAGGAATGGACCGCCATGGACGGCGAAACAACCTTGGAGATCACCTTCAACGAACCCGGTGAAGCTTCAAAAACCTTTAATGTGCACATGACCTCTGCTTCAAACATGGAAGACTTTGTAACTCATAATGTGATTGAAGTGACTTCAGATGACCTGGATTATGAAATTCCAACCATTGAAATGTACACCCAGGGCGCCAACATTTACCTGAACACAGAAATCGTTATGTTTTTTGCTGAAATGGCTGGCATGGGTGATCTAGTGCTGGAAGAAGATTTCGTTAAACTGGAAAACACCCAGGCACAATTTAACCTGGATGCAAATTTTTTAATGCAGGTGCTGGAATTTGTGGAAGGTATGGAAATTGGCTTTGACATTAACATGACCCTGGAAGACGGGGTGTATGAACTTACGCTGACCAGTGATGAAATGATTGACCTGCTCAATGCCTATATGATCTATGTGATGACCAACATGGATGAATTTACTGAAATCACAGGCCAGACAGCTGGCATGGACATACCTGAAGAAGATATGGAAGAAGCCCTGGCTGCTTACAACGAAATGATTGGCCCCATGCTGGAAGAGGCCAAAAAAGCCATTGAAGGCAGTTATTACACTGCCACCACCGTGTTTGAAGAAGACACCTATACTGAAAATGGAGAACTGGTAATTGTTTCACCTTACTTTAACCTTACTGTCACCACGGAAAGCACTGCCAACAAACTGGAGTCCGTTGACATCGAACTGCCCACTTCTGTGAAAGTGTACACAGACGAAGACCTGACCAACCTGATGATAGGAAACATGGGCGGTACCGGAACAGCTGCAGAACAAGTAGCCTTTGCTGTTGGTGAAACAACCTACATGGCCGACGGCCAGGTGAAAACCATGGACGTAGCCCCCATGATCATTGACGGACGCCTGATGGTGCCTGTCAGATATTTGGAAGATCTCTTTGGCATGACACCAGAATGGGACGCTGCCAGCAAAACAGTCACCGTTGTTTATAACGACGCTGTTTATCAGATGACCATCGACAGCAACATAATCACTGTCAACGCTATGACACAAATTGAAATGGACACCGCCGCAGTGATAATTGATGGCCGCACCTTCGTACCCGTATCACGGTTTGCCAACGCCATGGGCATTGAATACACCTGGGACGCTGCTTCTCAAACAGTAATGTTTCAATAGTCCTATACGCAAGAATCACTCATCACAACGTTCATCAGTATAACCAAAACCTTGACAGCACGGACAATGTTCCGTGCTGTTTTCTTGTGCCCTTTCCTACATTTTATACAAAAACCACTTGCAGGTGTTTAGCTCATATTTCAGTTCATAAACCTGCTCCCTGCCCTCAATAATACTTTGACACCGGTACACCAGCATCCGGTTACCCGCCCACTTTTCTTCCGAACGTTCCATTACCCGGTCCACCCGAATCGTATGGTACTTCTCCTCTTCCATCAAACGGTATTTAATAGGCCGTGGTTCACCTTCCGGTGTAAACCAGGCAATCATGTCAATGGGTTTCATTAATACTTTCATGGCTCTCCCTCCGTTCATTGTGGCCTTTTCAGCATAGCAGAACATATGTTCATTGTCAAGAAAAACCTCACCCGTTAATTCATCCGATAACCTCCGCCGCTAACCCTCCCTTTTACTAGAGGCAGATCAGCGGTACTCCATTCATGGGTAGCAAATCCTTTTATATTGAACTTTTCAATGGAACTGCGAAAATTCATTTAACAATTCAATTTCACCATTTATGAAACCCATGAGATAATAGTTTCGAATCGTATTTATATTTATTAAACTTTCGACCTCAATGAGTCTGCTTATTGCAAAAAACTAATCAGGAGGTAATGAACATGAAAAAAGAAATCAGCATTGAAAAAATCAGGAAGGACGCCGAAGCTTTGTTCCAGGCAGGTAATTATTACTGTTCTGAGGCCATTGTGGCCTCTATCAAACAGAATTTTGACCTGGACATGCCGAACGAAATGATTGCCATGGCTTCCGGATTTCCTGTGGGCATCGGAAAATCCAAATGTACCTGCGGCGCTGTTTCCGGCGGAGTGATGTCACTGGGCTACTTTTTTGGAAGAACCGCCGGCTCTACCCCCCAGGACCCTAAAAGCATTAAAACCCTGGAACTGGCCAATGAACTGCAGGCAGACTTTAAAAAGAACCACAAGGTACTTTGTTGCAGCATCTTGACCATGGGCATGGACATGGCCTCCGGAGAGCATAAAGCCCAGTGTGTTGCCTTCACCGGCGAAGTAGCCGCCAACACAGTCCGACTCATTGTCCGGGAACTGGATTTTGTCAACACAGATGAAATTGGCAGCGATGAAAAAGGGGTGTAAAAAAATGAAACCATTACTTCAGAAGCTCCCCCTTCCTATTTCAGGGTTAATGCTGGGGCTGGCTGCCCTGGGTAATTTGCTCGGGGGTTATCACAGTGGGCTGCGTTACTTTCTGGGAAGCCTGTCGGCTTTACTTTTTATCGGAATTCTGTTGAAGATCATTGCCTTCCCCGGGTGTATCAAGGAAGGGTTTTCCAACCCGGTGGTGGCTTGTATCATGGCGACTTTCCCCATGGCCCTGATGCTGCTGACCACTTACATAAAACCCTACGCCCCCAGCCTGGCTTTTACCGCCTGGGCCCTGGCCATCGGGTTGAATGTAGTGCTGCTACTTCTTTTTACAAAAGCATACCTCTTTCCCTTCAATATCAAAAAAGTGTTTTCCAGCTATTTTGTGCTGTATGTGGGCATTGTGGTAGCCAGTGTCACTGCTCCACTCTATGGCATGCAGGCGTTGGGACAGGCTATTTTCTGGTTCGGGGTATTGGTGTACATCCCTTTAGTGCCCCTGGTGTCTTACCGTGTGTTTAAAGTAGGCCAAGTGCCTGAACCCGCCCAGCCGGTGATCATCATTTATGCCGCCCCTGCCAGCCTGTTACTGGCGGGTTACCTGAACAGTTTTCCCGTTAAAAGCACACCCCTGGTGGTGATCATGGGTGCCTGGGCCTTTCTCATGACCCTGTACGGTTTCAGTCAAATGCCCCGGATGCTGAAGCTTCCTTTTTACCCCAGTTATTCTGCCTTCACCTTTCCCTTCGTCATCAGCGCCATCGCTTTTAATGGCATGGTGAATTATCTCACAGGGGTGGGCTATCAGGTGTCTTTCCTGAAACCCGTGGCAACGCTGCAGATTGCCTGGGCCACGCTGATGGTGTTGTATGTGCTGGGGCGGTATGCTCTCTTTCTAAACCCTGCACCGGCCACCTCTGAAACAAATCCTAAAAGGGTTAGCTCATAACTGCTTCACAGTAAAAAGCCGCATGTTCCTTGGTGAAAGGATCATGCGGTCTTATTTTTTTCATCAGTTACTGACAGGGTAAATGGCCGTGTGGGCGAAGCCTTTCACCACTTCAATGTAGCCGAAAAGTTCTTCATCCAGCCCCGGATCCCCTGTGTCCACCTTCAACGGCTCGCCAAAGAGGGAATTCAACTTGGAACCGGTAGCGGCCACAATCACTTTTTTCTTCCCCACTCTTCGAATAACACGGGGGCTTATTTGCTGGTTGCCCCTGCCAAAGAGATTTCCCTGTCCTCCAATGATGGTGACGATGATCTTCACTTTCTCCTCAGGGTCCTTGATCAGTTCCCACAGTTGTGATTCAGACACGTCTGAGGCCAGCAACTCACCGCCTTTAATCACATCCACTCCCAGCAGGGTGTCGGGAAGTTTCAGCTCATCCATGATGGCCTTGGTGGTGGTGCCGGGTCCAATGATGTAAAGGGTGTCCTCCTCCATTTTTGTGATAATGTGCCCCACCACACCCATGAGTTCGTCATGCTCCGAAGCTGAACTGGACTTGGTGTGCTGCATCCGGTTGCCTGCCATGGGCACCTTCATGTACCCGTAAAGCTTTGCACTGAGCCGGCCTTCCCGGAACATGTCTTCATCAATGTCCATGACTTCCGACAAGGTGACTTCGTCCACCAGACCCTCCAGAAAATCCTTCGCCGCCAAGCCTGCGTTTCGGGCGTTGGTGGCGTACACCGCTGAGTGGATTTTCACCCCTGCCGGCACACCCACCACCGGCACGCTGTCGCCAATGGCTTCAAAGATATTCCGGGCAGTGCCATCCCCACCCACAAAGAGAATCAGGTCAACCCCGGCATCTCGCATCAATTGCGCTGCCTTGATGGTGTCTGCCGCTGTTGAACGTGGAGCTGCCGGGCTTCCCAACACCTCCACAGGGAAACCCAGTTCCTTCAATTGATTTTCTCCCATGTCACCACCGTAGGTGAGGGCACGGATTTTATCCTTCACTTCCACCATCTGTGACAGGGCATAGGTCGCCCGCAGGGGAGATTCCGGTTTAGCTCCCAGTGCCAGGGCCTTTTTCACCACTTCTTCTCCGTCACTGCCCTTCAGTCCCACCCGGCCGCCCAATCCGGCAAGGGGGTTAATGATTACACCTAACGTTTTTATGTTGTTATCCATCTATGTACACCGCCTCAATTTATCTACGTTTATCATACCCTTCAGATCATCCTCTAATTATACAACGCACGGATAGGCTGTCTGGGGGAAGCGTCCAGCACCAGGCCGGTAATCAGGCCATACACCATCATGGAAGATAATAACTCATAAAGATGCCCTATGCGCACTGCATCGGGAAAAATCGGGTTGGGCAGCAACATCATAATACCACTGGTCATAAACAGCATGGCCACGCTTACCACAAACACCATCTTATCTTGGTTCAGTACGTACCGCAGCCCCATGGCTGAAAGGGTAAAGACAGCCCCTCGAATCAGCTGCAAGGGAACCAATCCCAAGCTGGTACGCAGCTGGTACAGAAGCCCCAGATTTTCTGTTGAACCCGAATAATAAAGGCGCAGTTCAGGAAACTGCCAGGCAACAAAATAGCCGAAGAGAAAATAAATAGCCACATAGACCACCGAGAGAATGCCCAGCTTCATCCATTTATTCTGCAGCTTGAGCCGGTCATCCTGCAGGGGATTGTATTGCCGCTTGAAGCCTCCATGCATAAGTACACCAATGGGCACAAAAATCACCAGGGTAATGACCCCGCTTACCATGAGCATCAATGCATCGTAAACCGATATGGTGGTAAGGGCTTCCCGAAAGATAATGGTTTCAACCTGTGTTTGAAAATAGGAAATAATGAAGAGGATCAGAAGCAGGTACAAAGAGGTGGCAATACCGCCCCACCTGCTTTTATGAACCACCAACCCAAGAATAATGGCGTTCCACAGGCCAAGCACCAGCAGGTATAATCCCGCAGAGGGTGGTGTGCCGGCAGACATTTCCCGGAAGGCATCCGAAAAAGGCGCCAGGAGGATGCCTACGTAATTGGCAACCGCAAAGATAACAGTCAACAGCAGGGTTTTACCTATTAGAGTTAAGATTCGTTTCATGTCACAGTTTCCCCTTTCCACCATGAGAACCACAACCACTGTGATCCCCTTCATGCTTTATCAACAAAATACAATTTTTACAGACTTTCTTCCAAACTGGTTTGTCCTCACATATTTCTGACGGATTTTTTCTGAAAAAGTTGTGGAAAACCCCTTAACTATTCTTCAATTTAATGAACAGCAAGGGGTTAATTTCATATAGCCATTATAGCAAAAATCATGTGTTATTTCTACAAAAAGCCAACTGCCAAAGCCACCAACACAATCAGGGGTGCTGGTATCTTCTTTGTCACCAACAGCAGGATGGTGATCCCTGTCACCAACAGGTTGTCCAGTGTGAATCCGCTTTGCTGCATAATAATCACCGCTGCCACAGTAATAAGCCCGCCGGCCACGGCATTGATGCCTTTCAGTGACACCTTGATGCCCTTGATTTTCTTCATGTTTTCCCAGGCAGGGTAGACAAAATAAATCAGCAGCAAGCCAGGCAGAAAGATGCCCACCCCGCCGGCCACGGCACCTGCCACCTGGTTCAGCGCACTACTACCCCTGGCTGCCATGCCACCGGCATAAGCGGCAAAGCTGAACATGGGGCCAGGCAACCCCTGCACCAGCCCATAGCCTGTGAGAAATTCCTGATTGGTCATGTATTCATTCACTTGTACCAGTTCACTGTGCATCACAGGCACCACCACCTGCCCTCCCCCAAACACCAGGTAGCCGTAGCGGTAAAAACTCTCAAAGAGGTGGACCAGACGGTGATCCCAAGTGAGGGTCAGGACAATGCTGCCCAGGGCAATGAGTCCAAAAGCCGCCAGATAACGCCAGGGAGGGTTCAACTTTACCCGGTTCCAGAGGTCTTTTTCCCTGGACATGACCATACTGACTCCGCCCCCCATTAAAAGCACCAGGGGAAACACCCATGGACTCCGAAGAAAATAAGTGGTGACAGCACCAAAGACCAACAACATCATGGTCATGCTGTCTGTCACGACTTTTCGTCCGATGCGGTAAGCGGCTACCACAATGAACCCCACAGCCATGGGACCAATGTAGCGAAGCACCTCCTGAGAAACCTGACGGGCTGCCAAAAACTGGTATAAAAACGAAAGGGTTGTCATGGCCACCAGCACCGGCAGGGCCCACACCAACATGGTGAACAGAGCCAACAAAGGACCGCCGGTTTTATAACCCATGGACACGATGGTTTGCGTGCTGGTGGGGCCTGGCAAAACACTGCACAGGGCGATCAGTTCAATCAGTTCTTCTTCCTTCAGGTACTTCTTTTTCGTCACCATCTGGTCCAAAAACACACTCATATGAGCTTCCGGACCGCCATAGGCGCCCAGGGAACAGATCAACACATCCTTTAAAAAAATCGACCAACCGGCTTTTGAATTCTGCATGTCACCTTGTTTTTTTTGTTTGTTCATGACTGAATCTCCTCCTGAACCAAGGCTGTTGCCACATGTATACCCTCCTATTCAAAAATCAATTGTTAGTTTTCGAATTAACAGTCTTATCCGATTACTACCACCGCTAAGACTCCCTCTTCTGCATTCTAACCTTTTGATGGCGTTAAAACTCCACCAGAAGCTAAGAATCCTGTTTATACTTGAAGTGCTTTTTATTGACATCGAATATATGTTCTTGTATAATAAGAGTCCGAGGTGATACGTATGTTTGCGGAACAAATGAACGAAGTGGTGTTTCATGTGGATGTTAACAGCGCCTATTTGGCCTGGGAAGCCGTTGACCGCTTGCAGCACGGTTCTCCTGTAGATCTGAGAAACCTGACAGCGGTTATCGGCGGCGATGAAGCCAGCCGCCACGGTATTGTGCTGGCAAAATCCGGACCAGCTAAAAAATATGGCATCCTTACCGGGGAGACTTTATATGCCGCCCGGCAACGATGCCCTGGTTTAATTGTGATTCCTCCCCGCTACCATTTATACATGCAGTGCAGCAGTGCCCTCATTGACATTCTCCGCCAATATTCACCGGTGGTGCAACAATATTCCATTGACGAAGCCTTTATTTCCTGCTATCTGCCTGCCAAAGATCCCCAGGAAGGGGTGAAAACTGCCCACCGTCTGAAGGAACAGGTGAAACAGGAACTGGGCTTTACCGTAAATGTGGGCATCGGCCCCAACAAGCTGCTGGCAAAAATGGCTTCTGAATTTGAAAAGCCTGACAAAGTGCACACCCTTTTTCATCATGAAATGTCAGATAAAATGTGGCCTTTGCCCATCGACGAACTCTTTTTTGTAGGACGAGCCACTGCCCGGAAGCTGCGAGGTTACGGCATTTACACCATCGGTGCCCTGGCAGCCTTAGACCCAGCCCTGGTGCATGCATGGCTGAAAAAGCCAGGTCTGTTGATCTGGCAGTACGCCAACGGCAAGGATTATTCCCAGGTGACGGAACAGGGCCCTCCCATCAAGAGCATTGGCAATTCAAACACCATTGCCTTTGATGTGACCGACCGGGACACCGCCCACCAAATTTTGCTGGCCCTGACCGAAACCGCCGCCATGCGGCTGCGGGCCATCGACCAGTGTACCCGGGTCGTGGCTGTGGCCATTCGCTCTCACGAGCTCTTTACCTACCGCCATCAGCGGAAGGTGCAGACACCCCTGGATTCCACCAGTCTCATCTGGCACCAGGCCTGCCAGCTCTTTGATGAATCCTGGAAGGGAGAACCCATCCGCCACTTAGGGGTCCACCTGTCGGAGCTTTGTGGCAATGATTTTTACCAGCTTTCCATCTTTGACCAGCACAACGAAAAACTGTCCCGGCTGGACCAGACCATTGACCTCCTGCGCAGCCGCTTTGGCAATTCGTCGGTTTTCCGGGGGTGCTTCGCCCATTCCCCCATCCGCCCTCTCATGGGCGGCGTGCTGCAGGAGCAGGAAGAAGAATACCCCATGATGTCCAGTCAATTATAAAAGCCCTCCCATGTGGAAGGGCTTCAACGTGAAGACAAAGGGTATGGACTGAAAAATGAAGGCACATGGGTAATGGTAAGGGGCATCCTTGGAAATCTTGTCCGTTTTTTTTCGAAAAGATGAGAAAACTGCCAGCCCCTTTTTCCAAAGGGCTGCCTGGGCTACCGCATATTCTTCCACAGATTTACCTTTATTGGCTGCCTCGTGGAGATTCACCCAGGGGTGGGTGGTCAGGTTCTTTGATTTATACAACACCAAGTTCTCTTCCAGCTTCTTTTGTTCCATGTCATAGGTTTTGCCCAGGTAAAACACGCCCAGCTTTTCAAAGTCCTGCATACAACGACCTCCCCCTTATGTATTGTGAAGCATGACATCTTCTTTCTTAACTTTGATTGTTACAATTACATTTGTCAGATTATTTTTATTGATTATTTAGCATTTATTTTTTCTCTTATACCTCTTATTCAACAAATTCACACATTATCCTGTTTACTCTTTGTTGTTCAACAAAATTAGTTTGTTACTCCTCTTTTGATACCAGGATTCCGTCTTTCATACAGCGAACTTGACGCGGCTTCATCTCCGGGTATATGATGTTACATAAGAAAAACACTCATACTACAGTCATTATACAATATCACTGAGGAGGATGTTTATGCTAACCAGAGAAGAAGCGTATGCACTGCTGACAAAATATAACGAAAGTGAAGCCCTGATTACCCATGGCATGGCAGTGGAAGCTGTGATGCGGCATTTTGCCAAGAAATTTGATGAAGACGCGGAATATTGGGGTGCTGTGGGCCTGATCCATGACCTGGATTATGAAAAATACCCGGAGGAACACTGCCAAAAAACAAAGGAAATTTTGGAGGAAGAAGGGGTTTCCGAAGACATGATTCATGCGGTGATTTCCCATGGCTGGAACCTGTGCATGGACGTGGAACCCACCCGCAAAATGGAAAAGGTGCTGTATACCATTGACGAATTAACAGGCCTGATCAACGCCACTGTGCTGATGCGACCAGACAAAAGCATCATGGACCTGGGCGTAAAATCAGTGAAAAAGAAATTCAAATCAAAGGCCTTTGCCGCCGGGGTAAACCGGGAAGTGATTTTGACAGGCTGTGAGATGATTGACATGGAGTTGGACACGGTGATTGAATGGTCCATTGAAGGGATGAAGGAAGCCGCACCAGCCCTGGGTTTAGCTGGCGAATAGAGCAGGCAGATCAGATATCTAAAAACTAATAAACGACGCCGTACCGAAGATCATTTTGATCCTTCGATACGGCGTCTGTGGTTTACGTGTGGCTACATTGTTAAAGGTCCATTCCGTTCAGTAAATCACGCAAAGCCCTCAGCTCATCCTCTGTCAGCGTAATCCCCTTACCCATCTTTTGATGTTCCGGTGCCCAGTCGCGTAAATCATATTTTGGGTCACGGTTGTTCCAACTGATCAGGTTCAGTTCCTTTGACCAGCTTTTGCCCGGTTCAGACAGGGAACCGTATTCCTTAACAATGTCATAGGTAATTTCTGCCATATGTGTCACTCTCCTCTGTTTTCATAAGTTTGCCTTTAAAGATTCATTCACATATAAAAGATACCATTCACATAGAACCACGTCCACCCATCTCCAGGTTATTTATCCAATGGACTTTTGTCTTGATAAATTATTGTGTTTATCGATTATTGACCATAGATATTATGCCTCCAAGGCATTGTGCATTTCAGTGGACATTGCTTACGATTTGGATAACTCCTGCTCCAGGAAGGCAAGGATGACCCTGGGGTCCGGCGGACAACCGGGTATGTGTGTGTTGAGCCCGGCTGTACAGTTGCCAATACCAATTTGATGTTTCTCCATTCCCTTGAAGCCCTGACCTATGGCCAGGGTTTCTTTCAGTTGCTTTAGTTTTCCCTGTTCTTCCAGCCGTCGGAGGGCATGAATCAGGGAAGCGTAGCAGGCGGAACAGGCCTGTCTTTCATCAATGTAACGCTTAAAAGCGGCGGCATCACCCTGGATGGAGGAAGTGTCGATAACAGCCCTGGCTTTGCCTTCTTCCAGGATCTCAGCCTTGGTCAGGTCTATCTCTCCAATGCCCCATTCCCCGGCCAGCTTCAGGTACTCTATTTCATCAGGCGCATACCCCATGAGTGCCGCTCCCCAGGCATCCACCAACACAGGGTCTTTGGCCAACACCAGGCGGTGCAGGGG
>JAGXHW010000013.1 GCA_024635995.1 Clostridiaceae bacterium | reverse complement strand
CGACTTGCATGTGTTAGGCACGCCGCCAGCGTTCATCCTGAGCCAGGATCAAACTCTTATTAAAAGTTTTTCCTAAACCCAGTTTCACTTTAAAACTGGCTTGGTTTCGTTTCTTCTTTTCTGCTGTTCAGTTTTCAAAGAACATTAAAGCCGCTATCGCTTTGGATTTATGTCCGCAAAGCGTTTTCAGCGGCTTAATTAATATACCATTTTTGGTATTATGTGTCAACCAATCGCGCTGATTTTTTTAACCTAATTTTTACGATTTCTTTTTGTTTCCTTTATAAGCGCGTATAATATATACCCAATTTACAGGAAACTAACAGGTTAATTAAAAAAATCTTACAGCATTTCTCTCTTTACATAACCCGGAGAATTCGATATGATGAAGTCAGAGGCAGAGTAGACATTATGCGTTAAGTGTTGAGAGATGGGAAGTAGCTCTCAAACGAAGAATGATGAAAGTTCGCGGTATAATGTTGCATCCGCTGCCACATTTGAGAAATCAGTAATCGCTTGTACTTCTTTTCTCTGATGTGGGGTCAACGCCTCACTACAGTGAAAGGAGGTGCTTTTTTTGACACAATCTAATGGATTCCACCTGACAACCAAAACATTAGTGCTTGCATCGTTTTTTGTCGGCATCAACATTGTACTGTCCAGGGTTGGCGCCATCATGCTGTTTAACAGCAGTGTTCGACTGAGCTTTGGGAATATTCCCCTCATATTGTCCGGCTTGCTGCTGGGCCCTGCAGCCGGTCTCATGACCGGTGTCGTCAGCGATATATTGGGTTTTCTCATTAATTCTCATGGTGGAGCTTATCATCCGGGATTCACGCTGAGTGCCGGTTTAACCGGACTGATTCCAGGACTGATCGTGGTATGGAGTGTGCGTCATGGTAAAAGCCGATATTCTCTGACCAATGTTATTTTAGCCAATGTCTTGGTATATTTGCTAATTTCCGGATTCTTGAACACAGTCTGGCTTACCCATTTATTAGGAACAGGCTTTTGGGTGCTGTTTCCTGCCCGTCTTGCCAGCCATGGCATCATCACAGTGATCAACACAGCACTGGCGTATGCGTTAATGAAAAGTTTCCAACGGTCAAACATGATTCCCGACAGTCTCTATCAGTAATTAAATCGCCACCATTGGACTTCCCCTACGGCGCGATGTTAGATATTGTCAACATATCCAACACAACCTCCTGCATCGGCTGATATTTTCAGCTGTAGGAGGTTGTTTTAATTTCTTCCACTTGATCTGATTTGTTTTGATATCCACCGATTTATATCTTCATTTCTAAAGTGTTCAGGCTTTGATCTCCAACGCCAATTGGTGCCACCTGTTGTCCCTGGATAATTCATGCGGGACTCATTGCCAAGACAATGATAATCCTGGAGGGGAATGATCACAGAACCCGCGTTAGTCCCCATCAAAATATTAATTAATGCCTTACAGGCGTCGTTCAACGGATCATCTGCTGTTATTTGGTGATAATGAGACAAAATTCTTCTGATGCCTTCCTCTTTGAAACCCCTGCTGGTCAACCATCCCTTCAGTGTGTCATTGTCATGGGTGCCGGTGTAGGCGTATGTGTTTTTTTCGTAATGAGCTGGCCGTTCTCTTCGCTTTACTTTTGGGTCAAAAGAGAATTGCAGAATTTTCATACCCGGCAACCCAAACCGTTTCTTTAGCGCAACAACCTCCGGGGTTATGACTCCCAGGTCTTCTGCAATAAACGGCAATTCACCCCATTTTTTTTCCAGAGACCGAAACAATTCCACACCAGGCGCTTTAACCCACTTGCCTTTAACGGCTGTTTGTTCCGTTGCGGGTATTTCCCAATATGCTTCAAACCCTCTAAAGTGATCAATGCGTAACACATCAACCAAGTTCAGTAAATGTTCAACCCTCATTTTCCACCATGAAAAATCATTTTCTTCCATCAATTTCCATTGGTAGTGTGGGTTTCCCCATCGTTGCCCTGTGGCAGAAAAATAATCAGGTGGCACCCCGGCAATGACCGTTGGTGCGCCTTTTTGATCCAGTTGAAACAATTGTTGGTTTGACCAGACGTCTACACTGTCGTGTGCCACAAAGATGGGTAAGTCCCCAATGATCTGAATGCCAGCCTGATGAAATTGCTGGTACATTTCCTGCCACTGGCCGAAGAATAAAAACTGCAGAAATGATCTGTAAGAAAGCTCTTCTTCAAATAACTTTGATATGTCATTCAAAGTATTTTTATGCCTGTCCCTCAGTTTTTCCGGCCACAGATGCCAGGCCTTTCCTTTTTGCTTTTCTTTAATGAGCATAAAAAGACAGTAGTCAGTCAGCCAATGGTGATGCTGTTCAATAAACTGCCTGTATGCTGCTGGCGGGTCTTCACTGCGAAAACGGCGGTACGCTTCTCGATAAAGCGTTTCTTTCCAGTTTTGTGTCTCAGAAAATTGAACCAGGTTTTCATTAAAGACAGGTTTTTTATTCATGAATGAAGGTGATGGTTTTAACTTTTCACTTAACATTTCCGGAGAAATAAATAGTTCGTTGCCAGCATACACCGATAGACCCTGGTAGGGTGAATCACCATACCCTACCGGATGCAACGGTAATATTTGCCATATTTTTTGCTCTGTTTCCATTAAGAAAGGCAGTACATGCTCGATGGCACCACCAATGTCTCCAACACCATGCTCAGAAGGCAGTGATGACACATGCAACAATACACCTGCATTTTTTCCTTTCAAATAATCACCCTCCTGTCCAGGTGTTCATCTGTATCCGATGACTACCACGCTTAGACTCCTTATACAGTTACTTCAAATCATACATTTTTTCACAATAATCGTTAATCATCCTGGAAGCAGAGTAAGCACCCCGGGTGTCTTCTATGCTTTTGATCATCATCGTACTCCATTTTGCTTTGTCTTTTTCGAAGGTGGGAATGACCTCTTCTGTTAACACCTGGTATAAATACCCTGCGTCTCTTTTGTCTTGTTCTGTTTCATCTTCGGGAACCATTTCGTCACCAATGGCCCATCCATTTATGCCATGCTGACAAATTTCCGGCCACCATCCATCGAGGATGCTCACATTCAACACCCCGTTCATTGCTGCTTTCATTCCTGAGGTGCCACAGGCTTCTTTTGGGCGTTGCGGATTGTTAAGCCATACATCGCAACCTTTCGTCAAGAGGGCCCCTAATTCCATGTCGTAATCCTCCATAAACACAACAGATTCGGGGAATTCTTTCTGTTTCAATACCAGTGCTTTGATAATCGATTTTCCTCTTTCGTCCATGGGGTGGGCTTTGCCTGAAAAAATCAGTTGAACCCTTTTGGATTTTAATAATGGGTCGATGATCGCTGGATTACTAAAAATCAGATTGCTCCTCTTGTAAGGTGTAGCTCGTCTGGCAAAGCCGATCAACAGGGATTCTTTATGTAGCTGTACGCCTGTTCTTTTCTCAACTTCAGCCAATAGATCGGATTTATGCTCCTGGTGTACTTTTTGTACCATTTCAATATCTAATTTGTCCTTGTTGAGCCGGGAATCCATCCATGTTGGTCCATGAACACCGTTGGTAATGTTGATGAGACTTGCCTTCTTGTTTATATGTTTCCACATCTTTTTTGTTGTTTCCAAATGGAGGGCTGCCACCGCGTTGGCCTTCCTTGATAAACGCAGCCCAGCCACTGTCATGTTGAAGGGTACTCCGCCGATTTCAGCCAGTTGCTCAATGGTCAATCCCTGGTGGGCTCCCATGTACCGCAGTCGCTCTATTGTATGAGACTCATTTCCTGCTGCGATCGGGGTGTGAGTTGTGAAAACAATTTTTTTTCTTATTTTGGCCCAGGCACGATTAAAATCACTTCCCTGGTCCATCTCCTGTCGAATTAAGGCAATACCAGCCAAAACAGCATGCCCCTCATTGAAATGGTATGTCGTTACTGGTATGTTCAGGGCCTGCAGTGCCTTCACACCACCAAGCCCCAAAACGATTTCTTGTGCAACCCTTTCTTCTTCCGTCCCACCATATAGCTGTCTGGTGACCCAATGATAGGGAGAACCCTCAATATCTGCGTCCAGCAGGTACAAAGGAGCATTACCATACTCCTCCAATTTCCACACTTTTAAGGGCACCCTGTCTTCTCTTATGTTCACATGGATAGAAATGCCTGTGTCATGCAATTCAGGGTATTCAACTGGAGAAAAACAATCCACCACTTTACCATCATCAGTTACATGCTGTTCCACGTATCCCATCTTCCATTTCAACCCAATGGCTACCAGTGGAACCTGTTCATCCTTTGCTGCCTTAAGGTGGTCTCCGGCTAAAATTCCCAGTCCACCAGAATAAATCTTTAATGATGATGCAAGACCATATTCCATACAAAAATAAGCAATTTTACCAGTTTCTTTCATCATCGCTCTTCCTTTCCTTAAACAGGATGCTTAATTTTAATCATCTTCCTCTTACCCATTCAGTGAAGTTCTGACACATAAGCTGTGTTTACTAGGCGTTTGTGCTTCAAAAAAAGGAACAGGACTCATCATAATCTGTGATGAATCCTGTCAACTGCAGAGACCTCGTTTATTGCCTTGATATTCAGTTGTATCCATGTTGATGTCGTGGATATCACATACCTCCTGACTCTTACGTTAGGATCAAAACAGTCTTTCTTTGATGGTGCTTCAAACCAGATATGCTTCATTCGTCATGTTAAGGAAGTGACGTGCTACCCTTATTTCTTGTTTGCGAATGTCAATCCGCATCTTCAGACGTCTCTACAGTTAAAGCATTGGTTGACAGGCTCTCAACCTGCTTTCCTTATAAATATAATACCACATTTAGATGTGTTTAATCAAGGATTTTGTTGTTTTGTCAGTGTGGAACCCAGGAAGGATGTGTGGTTCAGCGGTTGATAAACCATGAGATAATGACAGCCGTTCCGGCAATCCATGTATAATACGAAAAGAAATACAGTCGTTCTTTCTTAATCAGATTGATCAGGGTCCTGATGGCAAAGATCCCTGCAAGAAAAGAGGCAGTAATGCCTGCCAGCAGAATTGGGACAGTCACATCACCCATGCCATATTCTGCAATATCCTTGGCTTCCAGGAGTGTTGCAGCCGTGATGGCAGGAAATGATAATAAAAACGAAAACCTTGTGGCCGTCTCTTTGTTGATGCCCTGAAATAAAGCGCCGGCGATGGTTGACCCCGACCTGGAAATGCCTGGTGTGATGGCGAATCCCTGAAAAACCCCCACCAGAAAAGCATTCTTCCAAGTCATCTTATCAATGGGTTTTAGTTGGGTTGATGATTGTTGCTGCGAACGTTCAGCAAACCACAGCAAGCATCCGGTGATGATGAGAGAGATCCCGATGATAAGCCGTGATGTGTAAAAGCTGGTGAATATATCTTTTAGCAAAAGTCCCATGATCCCAGTGGGAATGGTTCCCACAATGATAAAAACACCTAATCGTCTGTATTCATTTTCCAGTCCTGCACCCTTTTTTTTGCTTATGTCAGCACACATTCTGAAGAACTCTATGAAAATGTTAACCAGATCGTTCCAATAAACCACGATGACAGAAATCAATGTACCCATATGTAACATGACGGTCAGAAAAAAGATTCTGTCCTCCGGTACCTTTAACAACATTTGTGTCACAGCCAAATGACCCGAGCTGCTTACCGGCAGAAATTCTGTCAACCCCTGCACAATTCCCAAAATAATTGCCTGGATAATATTCACATCAAGTCCTCCCTTATGTACTGCACTTTTTTTGTGTTTTTCATTAAAACCTTTGAACTTAATTGAGTTTATCACCACATGAAGTTTCATGCAACAGCTTACCGATAATTTGCACAACATGAACGGATAAACTTGTCTATTCAACTGACTGGATACCGGTTTTTGATTTATCCTTTGAAAAGGATTATAATGAAACTTGGCAATAACGCTGGTCTATTGATGGCATCTCAAAGGAGGGTTTTCATGGATATAAAGGGTTATATACAGGTATATACCGGTAATGGAAAAGGAAAAACAACCGCAGCACTAGGTCTTTCTCTTCGTGCTGTATGTGCCGGTAAAAGAGTGTTTATGGGACAATTTATCAAAGGCATGGTCTACAGCGAACTGGCAGCCCAACAATGGATGCCCAATTTTACCATTGAACAGTATGGCCGGGACTGTTTTATACAGAAAGATCCCACCGATGAAGACATTGCCATTGCATCGGCTGGTTTAAAAAGAGCCCGGCAGTTGCTTATGTCCGGCGAATACGACCTGTTTATTTTAGATGAAGTTAATGTTGCTCTCTTCTATAAACTGTTTACAGAAGCAGAGGTATTGTCTTTGATGAATGAAAAGCCCCCTCATGTGGAGCTTGTGTTGACAGGTCGGTATGCTCCCGAGGCAATCATTGAAAAGGCTGATCTGGTAACGGAAATGAAAGAAATCAAGCATTATTACCAGCAAGGGGTTGCCGCTAGAACTGGCATTGAAAAATAAAGACTACCATAAAAAACCCCCAACCAGTTATGGTTAGGGGCTTTCTTCTTGGTCGTAGTATTAACGCTTGGAAAATTGTGGTGCACGACGGGCTTTTTTAAGACCGTATTTTTTGCGCTCAACCATACGCGCATCACGGGTTAAGAACCCGGCTTTTTTCAATGTATCCTTCAATTCGCCATCCGCTTTAACCAATGCACGGGCAATGCCATGACGCAATGCACCTGATTGACCGGTTGATCCTCCACCATGAACCCTGGCTAAAACATCATATTTGTTAAGCGTGCTGGTGATAGTCAAAGGACTTTTTACTTCTCTGCGAAGTGTTTCATAGTCCAGGTACTCTTCAATATCTTTATCATTAATGGTGATTTTCCCCTGACCGGGTACTAATCTAACTCTGGCAACCGATGTTTTACGACGACCTGTTCCCCAATAAACAACATTTGACATAGTATTCGCTCCTTTCCTGAAAAATGTCTACAGTTCCAACTTTTCAGGCTTTTGTGCCTGATGTTGGTGTTCTGCGCCGGCATATACCTTTAATTTTTTATACATTTGCCGACCCAGCCGGGATTTTGGAAGCATACCTTTAACAGAATGCTCGATCAAACGCTCCGGATGCTTCTGCAACACTGTTCGCAAGGAAACTTTTCTCTGTCCACCCGGGTATCCGGTGTGTCGCACATGAAACTCTTGATCCCATTTTTTTCCTGTTAAGACAACTTTGTCCGAATTGACAACAATCACATAGTCACCTGTGTCAATGTGACTGGTATATTCCGGTTTATGTTTACCCATTAAGATCATGGCAATTTGTGTTGAAAGACGACCCAATGTTTTACCTTCCGCGTCGACGACAAACCACTTCCGATCCACTTCACTTGGCTTTGCCATATATGACTTCATCATTTTACCTCCCTTATCAACTACTGCTTCTTTTCTCACCAGTGTTACATATTCTAATAGACCCGGGGCGGGATCTTTATAGACACACTCCCATATTTTAATACATTGAGCCACGCGTGTCAACACTCTTCGGCCTGTTTTCTACGATAATTTTAGCTGATTTACCATTTTTATCATCAAGTTCTGCCTCATCAGGAAGCTCATCTCTCTGGTAGTACACCTTGTCAAGAAATAGACCCTGGGGTGGCGCTGTCAATTTGTGATCCCTGACTTCCTTGCCATGCAAACGTTCTTCGATGTCTGACAGCTTCTTTCTGCCCAATCCCACTTGAACAGTTGAAGCTACCAGCATTCGAACCATTTTGTATAAAAAGCCATTGCCTTCGAAAGAAATCCAGCAACTCTCATCTTTCACGGAAAGATCAGTTGTCCAGATCGTTCTCACTGTGTTCCTGATATCACTTCTGGTGGCTCTGAAAGAAACAAAATCATGGGTTCCCTGAAACAATGTCAATGCTTGTCTCATTTTGTCGATGTCAGGCAATTTCCTGAGTTGCCATGAATACAGTCGTTTTAGTGGACTTCTGTAGGGTTGCATACCGAGTTGATAGCTGTATTTTTTACCAATAGCACTGTACCTGGCATGAAAGCCAGCGTCCCTGTCTTCAGCTGCAACGATGGCGATGTCTGCAGGCAAATAGGCGTTTAGCGCAAGGGGAATTCGTTGAACAGGTATGGTGTTTTGGGTTTTAAAACTGGCACATTGTCCTCTGGCGTGCACCCCTGCATCAGTTCTTCCGGAACCGTGGAGTGTTGTTTGCTCACCCATGACGCTGTTAATGGCGTTTGTGATTTTTTCCTGAACACTTACCCCGTTTTGTTGCATTTGCCAGCCGCAATAATGGGTGCCTTCATATTCAATGGTTATTTTTATTGTGCGCAAAGAACCAACTCCTAAAACGTCATTAACGTACACGCATCCAGATCATAATGCCCAGGTATCCAAATACCAGTAACAGCACAGCTGCATCCATTTTTTCCCATTGTAAAGCTTTCATGCGTGTGCGGTTTTCGCCACCCCGATAACACCGTGCTTCCATGGCCATGGCCAGGTCATCGGCTCTGCGAAAAGAGCTTATGAACAATGGAACCAACAGAGGTACCAGACTCTGTGCCCGGTTGATCAAATTCCCACTTTCAAAATCTGCTCCTCGGGCCATTTGCGCTTTCATAATCTTATCGGTTTCTTCTAATAGTGTAGGGATAAAGCGAAGGGCAATGGTCATCATCATGGCCAGTTCATGTGCTGGTACGTGAATGATCTTCAGTGGATTTAACAGATGTTCGATACCATCTGTCAGGGTGATAGGTGAAGTGGTCAGTGTCAGCATCGAGGTGCCGACAATGAGAAAGACCAGCCGAAGGGCCATGAAAATACCTTGGCGCAAACCTTCCCATGTCATGGTAATAGGTCCCAGGGTAAAGAATGCATCGCCCCTTGTCATAAAGAGGTTAATCAAAAAAGTAACCATGATCAGCACCATTAAGGGTTTAAGACCTTTCAAAACATATTTGACAGGCACTTTGGATGCCTTAACTGTCACTAAGAGCAAAGTCACCACAATCAAATAGGCATCAAAGTTTTTGACCGTGAACAATCCAGCCATAAAAACAAAGGTGCCAATGATTTTTGTGCGCGGGTCAAGACGGTGTACGACAGACCCCGTTGGATAATGCTGTCCAATTGTAATATCTTTAAGCATTTTGTTTCCCTCTCAGGTAATCCATGATTATGATCTTGGCTTCTTCAACGGTGAATATGTCTTCTGGGAGCTGGCATCCCTTTCGGTTCATTGCTTTCATCAAATGAGTGATTTGGGGAACACCTAATCCGATCGCTTCCAATTCTTCAGTTTGGGTGAAAATTTCTCTGGGTGTCCCGCCAAAGGCGATGGTCCCCTGGTGCATCACAATAATTCTATCCACCAGACGGCCGATGTCTTCCATACTGTGAGAAACAAGGATCACCGTCATCTTTTTTTGTTGGTGCATCAGCTGGATTTGCTCCAGAATTTCATCTCTGCCCCTGGGGTCTAAGCTGGCAGTGGGCTCATCCAAAATAAGAATGTCAGGTTGCATGGCCAACACACCTGCAATGGCCACACGTCGACGCTGTCCACCGCTCAGGTCGAAGGGAGAACGATCTTTCAACTCTTCATAAGACAATTTAACCATTTCCATGGCTTCTTTTACTCTTTGTCGAACTTCTTCTTCCTTCAATCCCAAATTCGTTGGTCCAAAAGCGATGTCTTTTTCAATGGTTTCTTCAAAAAGTTGGTATTCCGGGTACTGAAAAACCAATCCAACCTTCTTCCGAATGTCTTTCAGCTTAACCCCTGGCTTTGTGATGTCAACTTCATTGATCCAGATACTTCCCGAAGTCGGTTTCAGTAGTCCGTTTAAGTGTTGTATCAAGGTGGATTTGCCTGATCCGGTATGACCAATCAAACCAATAAATTCTCCTGATTCAACATGCATGGTTACATTTTTCAAGGCATGCGTTTCAAAAGGACTGCCTGGGTTGTAGGTATGGATTAATCCATCAATTTTAATTGACATAAGTGATTCACCATCTCTTCCACTGTTAACACATCTGCAGGTATATCGATACCCTCTTTTCGCAACACTGACGCTAATTCAGTCATTTGCGGAACATCCAGACCCAGCTCTTTCAGTTCATCCACCCTGGTAAATATTTCCCGGGGTGTTCCCACCATTACCAGCTTGCCATCTTCCATCACTGCTACGCGGTGTGCGCCAACCGCTTCTTCCATGAAGTGGGTGATGTGAACCACTGTGATCCCTTCTTCCCGGTTAAGTACCTTCATGGCATTGATGACTTCTTTTCTCCCAGACGGGTCCAGCATAGCTGTCGGTTCGTCGAATATGATACAGTCAGGTTTCATGGCAATGACACCGGCAATGGCAATCCGCTGTTTTTGCCCTCCCGATAACAGATGAGGTGCTTTGTGACGGTACTGGGCCATGTCCACACGTTCCAGTGCAGCGGTCACCCTGTTCATAATTTCCGTTGGTTCTATCCCAAGGTTTTCCGGACCGAAAGCAACATCCTCTTCAACAATGGTTGCAACGATTTGATTGTCAGGGTTCTGAAACACCATGCCTGCTGTCTGTCGGACTGACCACAACAAAGCTGGGTCCCTGGTATCCATTCCGGCCACTTCAACGACTCCAGACGAAGGCAACAGCAATGCATTCATTTGCTTTGCCAGCGTCGATTTTCCTGACCCGTTGTGTCCGATGATCACCAGGTGTTCACCTTTTTCAATTGTCAAATCAACATGATTGAGAGCTATCAAATCAGTGTCGTCAACATTTGTATATTCATACGAAACATCTACTATGGAAATCATAGGTGAGTTGTTCATGTTTATTCTCCCGACTGGTTAGAAGTAATTAAAAAAACAGGGACTAAGCATGATGACTTAATCCCGTGTAGGCTCTTACACCAGTTCCAGTATTACCATTTCTGCGCCGTCACCCTTACGGGGCTCTAATCGAAGTATACGGGTATACCCGCCGTTGCGTTCTACATATTTGGGTGCTATTTCATCGAATAAGTTTTTAACCACTGTTTCTTCCGTAATGTATGCCAATGCTTGTCGACGGGCGTGAAGATCTCCACGTTTTCCCAGCGTAATCATTTTTTCTGCGATTCTTTTTGTTTCTTTCGCACGGGTAACCGTTGTTTGAATTTTACCATGTTTTAAAAGACTCGTTACCTGATTACGAAGCATAAGATCGCGGTGGGCACTTGCGCGTCCAAGCTTTCTGTATTCTGCCATGCCGTTTCCCTCCTAACAATGCGATATTGGATCTACGATCCCATTATTCGTCTTTGGTTTTTAAACCTAAACCCAACGCTTCCAGTTTCTTCTGCACTTCCTCCAGGGATTTTTTCCCCAAATTACGTACTTTCATCATTTCTTCTTCATTCTTTTGTGTCAATTCTTCCACAGTGTTAATGCCTGCCCGCTTCAAACAGTTATATGAACGAACTGAAAGATCAAGTTCTTCGATGGTCATTTCCATCACTTTTTCTTTCTCATCGTCTTCCTTCTGAACCATGATTTCCACATCGCCAACATGTTCTGTTAGATTAATGAATAGGTTCAGATGTTCTGTCATCACTTTAGCGGATAACGAAAGTGCTTCTTCGGGTTTAATGCTGCCGTCTGTGTACACTTCCATAGTCAGCTTGTCATAGTCTGTCATCTGACCAACGCGGGTATTTCCCACGTTATAGCTTACCTTTTTAACAGGCGTAAAGATCGAGTCCACAGGAATAACGCCAATGGGCATGGATGGTGTCTTGTTGCTTTCTGCTGCAACATATCCGCGGCCCTGCAGTACATTCATCTCCATGTTTAAACGTGCGCCAGCCGCCAGTGTGGCAATGTGCATTTCTGGATTCAAAATCTCCACATCTGCATCAGCAATGATATCTCCTGCTGTTATATTACCTTCACCCTCGGCTTCAATGCGCAATGTTTTTGGATCGTTGCCATACACTCTGATTGAAAGGTCTTTGATGTTGAGAATAATTTCAGTAATATCCTCTTTAACCCCTTCAATGTTGTCAAACTCATGGAGTATCCCTTCAATGTGAACGGAAGTTACTGCTGCTCCCGGCAAAGAGGATAGCATGATACGACGCATTGAGTTGCCCAGTGTGGTGCCATACCCTCGTTCCAGTGGCTCAACAACAAACTTGCCATAAGTGTTATCTTCATTAATCTCCACTATTTCTATTTTTGGTTTTTCCATTTCAATCATTCGAATATAACCCTCCTTTTGATTCCCTTTTCACTCTGGTTTGTTGAGGGGACAGAATCCGTTTTACAGATTATTTGGAGTACAACTCAACAATCAGGTTCTCGGAAATCGGCAGGTCAATGTCTTCTCGATTTGGCATGGAAACTACTTTTCCCTGAAGTTTTTCAAGGTCAGCAGACAGCCATTCCGGTGCGTTGCCCTTTGCTTCTTCAACCTGTGCTTTAAACTTCGGTAAACCCGTTGAACGTTCTGATGCGGCAATTTCGTCACCAACAGAAACCAGGTAAGAGGGAATATCCACCTTTTTACCATTCACCAGAAAATGTCCATGTACCACCAATTGTCTTGCTTGTGCACGTGAAGCCGCAAACCCAAGTCTATATACCACATTATCCAATCTTGTTTCTAAAATACGTAGCAGATTCTCACCAGTGATTCCTTTTTGGTGGTCTGCCATTTCATAATAGTTTCTAAACTGTGTTTCAAGTACGCCATAATGACGCTTCACTTTCTGTTTTTCACGCAACTGCACACCGTAGTTGGAAAGTTTCTTTCTGCTTGTTCCGTGCTGGCCAGGAGCCATGTTACGTTTGTTGATCGCACATTTATCGGTATAGCATCGATCGCCTTTTAGGTATAACTTCATGCCTTCTCGGCGGCATAATCTGCACACCGCTTCGGTATATCTTGCCATCTTTTAATGACACCTCCTTCAATTAATTAAACTCTTCTACGCTTCGGTGGTCTGCAACCGTTATGAGGAATTGGTGTTTCGTCCTTAATCATGCTGACTTCTAGCCCTGCAGCTTGAAGTGAACGAATCGCCGCCTCACGGCCTGCTCCAGGTCCGCGTACAAATACCTCTACTGTTTTCAGGCCATGTTCCATTGCCGCTTTTGCAGCGGACTCTGCAGCCATTTGAGCAGCAAAAGGTGTTGACTTTCTGGAACCTCTAAAGCCCAGTTGACCAGCACTTGCCCAGGAAATGGTGTTGCCGCTGGTATCAGTCAACGTAATAATGGAGTTATTAAAAGTGGACTGGATATGAGCCTGACCACGTTCAATGTTCTTTTTTTCTCTTCTTCTACGGGTAACTTTTTTACGAACTGCTTTTGCCATTCATACTTCCCTCCTTTTTAGATCTTTTTCTTCTTACGACCGACGGTTTTCTTTGGTCCTTTTCTTGTACGTGCGTTGGTCTTGGTTTTTTGACCATGTACAGGAAGACCTTTAATATGTCTTATGCCTCGATAGCACCGAATTTCTTTCAGCCTTTTAATGTTCAGCGCAATTTCCCGGCGCAAGTCACCTTCTACATGGTAGTCGGCGTCAATGCTTTTTCGAAGTGAATTCACTTCTTCTTCTGTCAGATCCTTGATGCGGGTATCCGGGCTAATGCTGCAGGTTGCTAATATTTTATTAGATGTGTTGCGTCCAATTCCATAGATATAGGTCAACCCAATTTCCACTCGTTTGTCTCTGGGTAAGTCCACACCAGCAATACGTGCCATTAACAAATACACCTCCTAAATCATCTCAGTCAATAATTACACTTCATATTTTTGTGACGGTTCATGCTGCGGACAAATTTCCGCTCTATGTCACAGGGAATCAGGTTGAACCTGACAGCCGCTCCCTGAAATCCAAAGATACTATCCTTGTTTTTGTTTGTGTTTGGCGTTTTGACAAATCACCATTACTTTTCCTCTGCGGCGGATCACCTGACATTTTTCGCAGATTGGCTTTACAGAAGCTCGAACTTTCAAACTAATCCCTCCTTCTTCAACGCTCACGTGTGAGGCAGCCGGTTATTTTTTTCGCCAAGTGATTCGTCCCCTTTTTAAATCATATGGAGACAATTCGACAGTCACCTGATCTCCCGGAAGAATTCGGATAAAATGCATTCTTAATTTTCCCGAGATGTGGGCCAGTATTTCGTGGCCATTTTCCAGCTGTACAATAAACATGGCATTCGGTAATGCTTCTTTTACGATACCTTCAACTTCAATAACATCTTTCTTTGACATGCAGCCATCACTCTCCATTCTCACTCGGCTCATTGTCCGTCAGTCGTTCCAGTTCAACTCTTATCAGGGCATTGTTCATTTTTTTATCTGATATAATCCTCTGTCGAATCTCTTCCGAGACCACGCCTGTGGAAACAAAGTGCTTCACTTTTTTCTTTTTGGGCTTATCCAGTCGGCGTAAACTGCCATCCACCAGTAAAGCGTATGCGTCATCGATGATGTCGATGATAACCATTAACCGTCCTTGATCTCTTCCCTGGATGGATTGAACAATTTGCCCAATTTGAATCGGTTCCTGTTTCACAATGTCACCTCTTTACCCGCATCACTGACCGTCAGGATTTCCGGATCATCTTTTGTGATCGCAAGTGTATGCTCGTAGTGAGCAGATTTCTTACCATCATTCGTTACAACCGTCCATCCGTCAGAAAGTACTTTCACATGATAAGTACCTTCATTGATCATTGGCTCAATGGCCAACACCATGCCAGCTTTTAGCCGAGGTCCTTTTCCTGGTTGACCATAGTTTGGAATTTGGGGTTCTTCATGCATAGCAGTCCCGATTCCATGGCCAACATAATTCCGAACAACCGAGAAACCTGCTTTTTCTGCACATTCCTGAATTGCATGAGAGATATCCGATAACCGCTGTCCCTCACGGGCAAATTTAATGCCCTCGTAAAAACTTTGTCTGGTGATGTCAATGAGTTTCTGTGCTTGGGTATTGATGTTACCCACTGGGAAGGTTTTAGCAGCGTCTGCATAGTATCCATTTAATTGAACGCCTGTATCAATGCTGATAATATCTCCTTCCAGAAGTTGAACATTGCCAGGTATCCCATGCACCACCTGGTGATTGACCGAGCTGCAGATGGAAGCAGGAAACCCACCATAACCTTTAAAAGCAGGTTCTCCACCTCTCGCCCTAATATACGTTTCTGCAGCTTCGTCTAATTCCATGGTGTTTATACCAGGTCGGATCATTTTTTCAATTAATCCGTGAACCTCAGCCACAATGATGCCTGCCTGGCGCATTTGTTCAATTTCCTGTCGCGATCGGATGTTTATCATGATCATGCGTCCTTCAATGCATTTAAGATATCCGCTGTTACTTTATCGATTGACTGCTCACCATCAATGGTAACCAGCAGATCTCTCTTTTCATAATAATCAATTAGCGGAGAAGTCTCCTGCTCATATACTTTAATTCTTTTTTCAGCGGTTTCCCGTTGATCGTCTTTGCGTTGGATCACTTGACCTCCGCAAACATCACATACATTATCTTTTGTAGGTGGTTTAAACTTTATGTGGAACGTAGCGCCACACTGCTGGCAAACCCGACGTCCAACGGCACGTTCCACCAGTACTTCTGTTCTAACTTGAATATTGAGTACTTGATCAAGGTTCTGTTGATGTTCTTTCAGAAATTGTTCCAGTGCTTCAGCCTGAACAACCGTCCTTGGAAATCCATCCAGCAAAAAGCCGTTTTGGCAATCATCTTTTTGCAACCGGTCGGTTACAATATCAACCACCAACTCATCTGGAACCAGTAACCCTTGGTCTAAATAATTTTTCGCCTTTTTTCCAAGTGGTGTTTCCTGTTTAATGTTGGCTCTAAAAATATCGCCGGTGGATATCTGCGGAATCTGATAAGTATTTATGAGTGACTGGGCTTGCGTTCCTTTTCCAGCATTAGGGGGGCCCAGTAAAATCAGTCTCATCTAATCATCTCCTATACCTTATACTCCATGATTTCGTTTATTTTAAGAAACCTTGGTAGTGGCGCATCATCATTTGTGCTTCGATTTGCTTGACTGTTTCCAGCGCAACCCCTACTACGATCAAGAGTGCTGTACCTCCAAAATTCACAGGCATGCCTGTAAAATTCAGGATGATCATTGGTAGCATGGCAATCGCTGCCAGAAAAACAGCGCCTGCTAATGTAATTCTGTTTAACACCTTTGCCAGGTAGTCTGAAGTTGGTTTTCCAGGTCGAATACCCGGTATGAATCCGCCATTCTTCTTCATATTAGAAGCTATTTCAATTGGGTTAAAGGTGACAGCTGTATAGAAATAAGTGAAAAATATAATGAGTAACGCACTTAAGAGTGCATACACATAGATGCCCGGACTGCCACTGGGCGAAAACCATTTCGCAATAAAGAGTGCGAACCCGCTATTTTCACCGACAAAGAATGCGATGGTTTGGGGGAATGCCAAAATCGACATGGCAAATATGACCGGAATAACACCCGCTTGGTTTACTTTCAACGGAATATGCGTGCTTTGTCCGCCGTACATTTTTCGCCCTACCACTCTTTTGGCGTACTGAACGGGAATTTTTCGTTGCCCTTCCTGAATAGCCACAACACCTGCCACAATGAATAATGCCACTATAGCGAATATGACCAATGCAATAATGCTGAGTTCGCCTTGCCGTGTCAACATGAAAGTTCTGTATACACCATCAGGAATACCAGCAACAATTCCAGTGAAAATCAAAAGTGATATACCATTACCAATACCATGCTCTGTGATCTGCTCACCAAGCCACATCAGGAAAGCTGTTCCAGCTGTCAGGGTTAAGACAACAACAACGATGCTGAAGGTATCCCGGTTGACCAATGCTCCACGGAACAACCCTACACTGATACCTGTTGCTTGAATCAGCGCCAGAACCACAGTGCCGTATCGGATATATTGTGCTATTTTCTTACGTCCCTCTTCACCTTCTTTTGATAACTCTTCCAATGCTGGAATAGCAATCGTTAGCAACTGCATGATAATGGATGCAGTAATATATGGTGTAATACTGAGAGCGAAGATGGTCATGTTACCAAAAGCTCCACCCGAAAACATGTCGAACATTGACAATAAGCCTGCGTTTTCAACGATGTTGCGTACGTAGTCAATGTTAATGCCAGGAACAGGAATCACTGCTCCCAGTCGAAAAATCATTAGCATGAGCATTGTAAATGTCATCTTCTTGCGCAGATCCGGGATTTTCCAGGCATTTCTCAGGGTTGCGAGCAATTAAATCACCTCAGCCTTTCCGCCAGCATTTTCGATTTTCTCTACGGCGGATTTGGTAAATTTCGCTGCCTTAACGGTTACTTTCTTTGTAAGCTCGCCGTCGCCCAACACTTTCAAGCCGTTTTTTTCGATTTTTTTGATGGCGCCGATTTCTTTCAAAAGTTCAGCTGTTACTTCGGTTTGATCTTCAAATCGGTTTAAATCGTCAACGTTAATCACATTGTATTGCTTTTTGAAAATATTTGTAAATCCTCTTTTGGGAATTCGTCTTGCCAGCGGCATTTGACCGCCTTCAAAACCAATTCTTACGCGACCGCCGCTTCTGGATCGTTGTCCGTCACCACCGCGACCAGCGCTTTTACCAAGGCCAGATCCAGTTCCCCGTCCTTTGCGCTTGGATTTATGAACACTGCCTTTGGCAGGTTTGAGTTCATGAAGTTTCATGGTTACACCTCCTGTGCTTAAATCTCTTCCACTTCAACCATGTGTTTGACTTTTTCAATCATTCCCATCAACGATGGGGTCATTTCTTTTTCAACCACCTGACCGATTTTTTTCAGTCCAAGGGCCGTCACAGTTTTACGCTGTTTGGGCAGTCTTCCGATCAGGCTTTTGGTCAGTTTAATTTTCACTGTCGCCATGATTTTCACTCCTAACCCATAATTTCTTCTACGGATTTACCCCGCAGACGAGCAACATCTTCTGCTCTTTTTAACTGTCTTAGCCCTTCCATGGTTGCGTTAACCATGTTGCGGGAATTGTTTGATCCCAGAGATTTAGCACGAACATCTTTCAGACCTGCTAACTCCAATACGGCACGTACAGGGCCGCCCGCAATGATACCAGTACCTTCAACCGCAGGCATAATCAACACTTTACCTGCACCAAAGTGACCTTTTACTTCATGGGGGATTGAAGTTCCCAGAATAGGCACCTGGATCATGTTCTTTTTAGCATCTTCAATGCCTTTACGGATGGCATCCGGAATTTCCATTGCTTTACCGGATCCAACACCAACGTGTCCATTTTCGTCTCCAACAACTACAATGGCAGCAAAGCGGAAGTTACGACCGCCCTTTACAACCTTGGTGACGCGTCGAATGTCAACAACCTGTTCTTTTATATCAAGTTGAGTTGCATCAATTTGAGCTTTCTGCATGGTTTTCCCTCCCTCCTAAAACTTCAGTCCGGCTTCTCTCAAGCCATCTGCCAGCGATTGTACGCGGCCGTGATAGATGTAGCCGCCACGGTCAAAGGTAACGCTTTCAATCCCTTGATCCTTAGCTCTTTCACCAACCAATTTGCCGACCACCGCTGCAGCTTCTTTTGAACCAGTTGATTTAACCTGTCCTTTAACAGCTTCTTCCAATGAAGATGCGGACACCAGTGTTACGCCTTGTGTATCGTCGATAACCTGTGCGTAAATATGCTTTGAACTACGGTAAACATTAACTCTTGGTCTTTCAGCAGTTCCGCTTATTTTATTACGCATACGCATATGACGTTTTTTACGTAAGCTATTCTTACTGGGCTTCTTAAGCAACGTGTGACACCCCTTTCAATGACTATTTGCCGGTTTTACCTTCTTTGCGTCTGATAATTTCACCAGCATATCGAACACCTTTGCCTTTGTAAGGCTCTGGTTTACGGTAAGCTCTGATTTTGGCAGCATAGTTGCCAACCTGTTGTTTATCAATTCCTTTTACGATAATCTCTGTTTGTGACGGCACTTCCAGGGTAATCCCTTCCGGTGCAGTCAGTTCAACAGGATGTGAAAAACCTAAGCTTAGCACAATGTTGTTACCCTGCTTGTTTGCACGGTAACCAACACCGACAATTTCAAGTTTTTTCTCGTATCCTTTTGTAACACCTTCCACCATGTTGGCAACCAGTGAGCGAGAAAGGCCATGTAGAGATTTATGTTTTTTAAGGTCAGATGGTCGGCTGATGTTGATGGTGCCATCTTCCATTTCGACCGTTATTTCCTTACTGATCTGCTGTGACAATGTACCCATTGGACCTTTTACAGTCACCATGTTTTTATCGTCTACTTTTATTTCAACACCTTGTGGCAGATCAATCGGCTTCTTACCAATTCTGGACATGCTTCCACCTCCTATTCAATCGCCGAGATTACCAGACGTAAGCGATTACTTCGCCGCCTACTCCCTCTTCTCTGGCTTGCTTGTCTGTGATCAGGCCCTTTGATGTTGATATAATGGCAACACCCAGACCTCCCAGTACTTTTGGTACATCGTCTTTCTTCGCAAATACTCTTAGCCCGGGCTTTGAGATCCGCTTAATGCCTGTAATTACTTTTTCATTATCACGGCTGTATTTTAACTGAATTCGAATGATTCCCTGCTTTCCGTCTTCGATGACGTCATAGCTTTTAACAAACCCTTCTTCTAAGAGAATACGGGCAACTTCCTTTTTAATGTTGGAAGCGGGAACATCCACCGATTCATGTTTTACTGCACTTGCATTTCTGACTCTTGTCAGCATATCTGCCAATGGATCAGTCATTGTCATGGCATTACCCTCCTTCCTGGTTTACCAGCTGGCTTTTCGCACCCCTGGAATTTGTCCTTTATATGCCAGTTCTCTAAAACAAATACGGCAAATGCCGAACTTGCGCAATACAGCATGTGGTCTACCGCACCGCTTGCAGCGTGTATATTCACGTGTGGAATACTTTTGTTTTCGTTGTTGCTTAACTTTCATCGATGTTTTTGCCACCGGCCTGTCCCTCCTTTATATCCTACTTCTCAAACGGCATTCCCATTAGGCGTAAAAGCTCACGGCACTCTTCATCCGTTTTGGATGTGGTGACGAAAATGATGTCCATGCCTCGGACTGTTTCAACTTTATCGTAATCAATTTCGGGGAAAATTAAGTGCTCCTTGATTCCCAGTGAATAGTTGCCTCTGCCGTCAAAGGCTTTAGCACTTACTCCTCGGAAGTCTCGAACACGGGGCAAAGCAATGTTAAGCAGTCTGTCAGCAAACTCGTACATTTTTTGTCCGCGCAGTGTCACTTTAGCGCCTACAGGCATTCCCTCTCTCACTTTGAAGTTAGAAACGGATTTTTTTGCCCGTGTGATGACTGGTTTTTGTCCGACAATTTGGGCCAATTCGCCAACAGCTGATTCCAATACTTTTGCATTATCTTTAGCGTCTCCAAGACCCATGTTAACAACAATTTTTTCCAGTTTTGGAACTTCCATTACTGACTTATATTGAAATTTTTCTCTCATGGCTGGGTTCACTTCGTTCAGGTATTTCTCCTTCAATCTTGCCATCAGTGGTCGTACCTCCTTTCCTGTTGATCTAATCTAATACCTCACCGGTTTTTTTGCTTACACGCACTTTTTCACCGCTGTTGAGGGTTTTATAACCAACTCTTACACCTTTGCTGGCTTTCTTTTCAAAGTACATCACATTGGAAACATGTACAGGCGCTTCCTGTGTCACAATTCCACCCTGCCGTACTTTTTGAGTCGCTTTCTGGTGTTTTTTAACCATGTTTACGCCTTCAACGATGACACGTTGTGTCTTTGGAATCACTTGCAGAATCAGGCCTTTTTTGCCCTTATCCTTACCAGCAATCACAACCACCGTGTCGCCTTTTTTCACTCGCATGCAGCACACCTCCTTTTATAATACTTCCGGAGCCAGTGAGACGATTTTCATAAATTCCTTGTCCCGGAGTTCTCTGGCAACCGGGCCGAAAATACGTGTTCCCGTTGGTTGCTTATCGTCTTTGATGATCACAGCCGCATTCTCGTCGAACCTGATATGTGTTCCATCTTTACGACGTACTGTAGCTTTTGTTCTCACAACTACTGCTTTCACAACTTGACCCTTTTTGACAACACCGCCGGGTGTTGCACTTTTTACTGAACAAACAATTACATCACCAATTCTGGCGTATCTTCTTCTGGTTCCGCCGAGTACCCTGATGCACAGTAATTCTTTGGCACCTGAATTATCAGCAGCTTTCAGCCTGGATTCCTGTTGAATCATCGCGGCCCCTCCTTCCAGTAATCTATCTTATTTGGCTTTTTCAATGATTTGAACCAAACGCCATCTTTTGTCTTTTGACAAAGGTTTCGTTTCCATGATACGTACACGGTCACCAATTTGACACTGGTTCAGTTCGTCATGGGCTTTAAATTTTTTGGTTCGTTTAACCGCCTTACCATAAAGCGGATGTCTTTCCATGTTTACAACGGACACAGTGATGGTTTTATCCATTTTATCGCTGGTCACCATGCCTACTCTGGTTTTTCTGACTTTTCTTTCCAAGACAAGGGCCTCCTTTCGCTTTCTATGACCGATATGATCAAAGCGGATTATCCTTTGTTGATTTCGCGCTCTCTCAAAACAGTTTTTACACGTGCAATATCTCTTTTGACGTGGCGGATCCGCAAAGGGTTCTCCAGCTGACCAGTTGCTAACTGAAAGCGCAGGTTAAACAGTTCACCTTTGGCATCGGTCAGTTTCTGCGTTAATTCTACACTTGTCATATCTTTCAACGCATTAGCTTTCATCAGCTTCACCACCCATTCCTTCTAATTCTCTTCTTGATACAATTTTGCATTTCACTGGTAATTTATGCATCGCAAGACGCATCGCTTCACGAGCTCTATCTTCTGATACACCAGCAATTTCAAACATAACACGTCCTGGTTTAACAACGGCAACCCAAAACTCCGGTGAACCTTTACCAGCACCCATTCGAGTTTCAGCAGGTTTCTTTGTTACAGGTTTATGCGGGAAAATCTTTATCCATACTTTACCACCACGTTTGATGGATCGAGTCATGGCAATACGTGCTGCTTCGATTTGATTTGAGGTGATCCAGGAGGCTTCTGTTGCCATCAGACCAAAATCACCGTATGATACATTATTTCCTTTTGTCGCTCTACCTTCCATTTTGCCGCGGAAGACACGACGACGTTTAACACGTTTAGGCATTAACATGCACGATTCCTCCTTCCTGTCACATAATGCGCAGGCTTACGCCCGGGTTCATTATGACGCTGTCTGCTCTACTTTGCAGCAGCTTCTGTGTTCTTTTCGATTTTCTTATCCGGAAGCACTTCACCTTTGTAAATCCAGACTTTAACACCCAGTTTACCATAAGTGGTTGTTGCTTCATGGAATCCATAGTCAATGTCTGCCCGCAACGTATGCAGAGGAACATTTCCCTGGTTATACCCTTCGGTACGTGCAATTTCTGCACCGCCCAAACGTCCAGCAGTCGATACTTTAATACCTTTTGCGCCTGCACGGAAAGCTCTTTGCATTGCCTGTTTCATGGCACGTCTGAAAGCAACACGACGCTCCAGAGAAAAAGCAATGTTCTCCGCCACCAACTGTGCATCCACTTCAGGGTGTTTGATTTCAACGACGTTGATTAATGCTGTTTTACCAGTCATTTTTTCAATGTCTTTTCGAAGATCATCAACACCTTGACCGCCTTTACCAATGACCATACCCGGTTTTGCTGTATGGATGTTCAGTTTAACACGGTTGTTTGCTGCCCGCTCAATTTCAATTTTTGAAATTCCGGAAGTGAACAGCTTGTCTTTGACAAACTTTCGGATATTGCAATCCTCAATGAGAATGTCGCCAAAGTCTTTTTTATTTGCATACCATTTGGTATCCCAGTCCTTAATAATGCCGACTCTCAACCCATGTGGGTTTACTTTTTGACCCATTCTATCCCTCCTTACCCGGTTTTTCGCGCAATACTACGCCAATATGGCTTGTGCGTTTCAAAATTTGTGAAGCACGTCCCTGTGCGCGTGGTCTGAAACGTTTCAATGTGGGTCCCTGGTTCGCATATATTTCTGAAATATACAGGTTTTCTTTGTCTAAATCATGATTGTTCTCTGCGTTAGCAAGTGCGGACTTGACCACTTTTTCAATAATGGGAGAAGCCCCTCTGGGAGTGAACTTTAATATAGCAAGTGCCTCATCCACTTTTTTGCCTCTGATTAGATCGGCAACCAGTTTTGCTTTTCGTGGAGCAATTCTAACATGCCTGGCTACTGCTTTTGCTTCCATAGCCATAACCTCCTTTCGTCGCTTTCAATTTCTCTATTTGCGCTTGCTTGTCTTTTCGGAATCATCATGACCACGGTACGTACGAGTCATGGCAAATTCACCCAACTTGTGGCCTACCATATCTTCCGTTATGTAAACGGGGACATGTTTGCGTCCATCATGCACCGCAATGGTGTGTCCGATCATTTGCGGAAAAATGGTGGAAGCACGGGACCAGGTTTTGATTACTTTCTTTGTGCCTTTTTCATTCATTTCTTCTATGTGTTTCAACAGTTTTTCATGAACAAAAGGTCCTTTTTTTGTAGATCTGCTCATGCTTGTTCCTCCCTTCAGCAGCTAGTTACGCCACTTACTTTTTACGCCGTTTTACAATCATCTTGTCGGAAGCTTTGTTCTTCTGACGTGTCTTGTATCCTAATGTCGGTTTGCCCCAAGGTGTTACAGGTCCTGGGCGGCCAATAGGAGCTCTACCTTCACCACCACCGTGAGGATGGTCGTTGGGGTTCATGGCAGAACCACGAACGGTTGGACGAATTCCCATATGACGCTTTCTTCCGGCACTACCAATGCTGATATTTTCGTGATCCAGATTACCAACTTGTCCTACAGTAGCGCGGCATTCAATCAGGATGTACCTGATTTCGCCGGAAGGTAATCGAAGCAGTGCATATTTACCTTCTTTTGCCATCAACTGTGCAGAGTTTCCAGCTGAACGGGCAATCTGTCCGCCTTTACCGGGTTTCATTTCAATGTTGTGTACCACAGTTCCCACTGGGATATTTTTTAGTTGAAGCGCGTTGCCAACCTTGATATCTGCACCTTCACCCGACTCCACCTTGTCGCCAACTTTTAAATGATTCGGCGCCAGGATATACCTTTTTTCACCATCAACGTAGTGGAGCAGCGCAATGTTCGCGCTTCGGTTAGGATCATATTCAATGGTAGCGACTTTCGCAGGCACACCATCTTTGTTGCGTTTGAAATCAATCATTCTGTATTTTCTCAAGGCACCGCCGCCACGGTGGCGAACGGTGATTTTACCCTGTGCATTCCGTCCCCCATTTTTTTTAATGGGTGCCAGAAGGGATTTCTCCGGTTCTACTTTTGAAAGCTCTTCAAAAGTTGATACGGACATATTTCTTCTGGCCGGGGAAGTTGGTTTGTATTTTTTAATCGCCATTACTTTACCTCCTCGTCAAAGCCGTTAATTACATACCTTCAAAGAATTCAATCTCTTTGCTCTCAGCAGTTAATTGTACCAGTGCTTTCTTCCAGCTGGGGCGTTTGCCAACATAACGACCCATTCTTTTGGTCTTACCTTTCATGTTCATGGTGTTAACACGTTCCACTTTAACAGAAAAGATTTTTTCCACAGCATTTTTAATCTCTGTTTTGTTGGCGTCCTTTCGAACAACGAACGCATACTTCTTATCGGCCAGGCCGCTCATACTTTGTTCAGTGACCAGAGGTCTGATAATAACACTGTACGGATCAAACATTATGCGTACACCTCCTCCACTTTCTCGACAGCATTGCGTGTAATGATGAAGTGGTCATACTTTAAAATGTCATATACGTTTAAGGTATTCACCAGTGCAGTTTCCACTCCCTGAATATTCCTTGCTGAACGAATGACGCTTTGGTCAACCTGCTCCATCACAATTAAAGCTTTGCCATCAACTTTTAGATTCATTAAAATGTTAGTCATTTCTTTTGTCTTAGGTCTTTCCATTTGAAGGTTATCCAGTACAATGATTTGATCATCCTGCACCTTTGATGATAGGGCTGATTTCATTGCAAGTCTTCTAACCTTCTTAGGAAGTTTATAGCTGTAATCTCTGGGTTTTGGTGCAAAAATCACACCACCACCAACCCAAATAGGTGATCGGGTGGAACCGTGTCTGGCTCGTCCTGTACCTTTTTGGCGCCATGGTTTTCTTCCACCGCCGCGAACTTCTGCTCTTGTTTTACTTGATTGTGTTCCCTGACGTTGGTTTGCTAGATAGTTTTTAACAACTGCGTGCATCACATGGGTATTAATTTCAATGCCGAAGACGCTGTCTTTCAGCTCTATTTCACTGACCTTTTCTCCAGATACATTTAATACGGGTACTGTAGGCATCTAAACTCCTCCTTTCGCGACCTATTTCTCTTGCGACTTTCTTGCTTCTTTGATGAAGACCATGGCTTTTTTAGGCCCTGGTACTGCACCTTTAACCAAAAGAACGTTTCGTTCGGAATCCACACGAACCACTTCCAGGTTTTGCATGGTAACACGCTCAGACCCCATTTGTCCAGGAAGTTTTTTCCCTTTAAACACGCGGCTGGGGGATGAGGATGCACCCATAGAACCTGGTCGTCTGTGATAGTGAGAACCGTGTGACATGGGGCCACGATGGTAGTTATGGCGCTTGATATTTCCCTGGAACCCTTTACCCTTAGAAGTTCCCGTCACATCAACCTTGTCGCCCGCAACAAACATGTCTGCGTTTAATTCCTGTCCCACCTGGTAATCCGCCGTGTCTTTCACTTTGATTTCCCTCAGGTATTTTCGGTAAGCTACTCCCGCTTTGTCAAAATGACCTTTGGAAGGCTTGATAACCCGATTAGGTTTGGTTGTGCTGAAAGCAAGCTGAATTGCTTTGTAACCATCTTTTTCCGTTGTTTTGATTTGTGTAATCTGGTTGGTTTCAATGGCAATCACCGTTACCGGTACAACATTGCCTAACTCGTCAAAGACCTGAGTCATACCAACTTTTCTTCCCATTAATCCTCTCACGATAGAGACACCTCCTGTTGATCTTACAGCGGATTGCTCATGCAATCATACTAAGATTGATACATCTCATAGATCTATCAGACAATCGCTGTTTTCCTATAACTTAATTTCGATGTCCACACCTGCTGGCAGATCCAATTTCATAAGTGAATCCACTGTTTTTGGTGTGGGGCTTAAAATGTCAATCAGACGTTTGTGTGTACGCATCTCAAACTGCTCTCTGGAATCTTTGTGCTTATGCACAGAGCGAAGAATTGTGATGATTTCCCTGTCTGTAGGCAGTGGTATGGGTCCCGATACATCCGCACCGCTCCGTTTAGCAGTCTCAACAATTTTTTCCGCTGATTGATCCAACACTTTGTGATCATACGCTTTCAGTCTAATTCTGATTTTTTGCTTCCCTTTAGCCATTTGCTAACCTCCTCCATTCGCACATTGAGTGCGACATGGCATGTACACTGTCCCGGGTGTGTTGCGTTTTTTTTAATCCGAAACATCTTAACTGCCAAGTCGCCCGATTCATTGATCCGACATACTCCACGGAAATTCCCCCTTCAAAAAGGGCCACCTTCCGTTTCATCGCATAAATTGGGACACTTAATTATTCTATACTAGAAATCTGTTAAAAGCAAGATAAATTCTTGTATTTTTACATTTTTTAAAGTTTTTTTTATTTTTATTTCGTGACAGGCTCTTCCTTTAAAAGGACCAGGCATCAGCCTGGTCCCATGTTAATAACTATGCTTATTCAGTGATGCTGGCAACAACGCCGGCGCCTACTGTTCGGCCGCCTTCCCGAATCGCAAAGCGAAGGCCTTCTTCTACTGCGATGGGGCTGATCAGTTCAAT
>JAGXHW010000012.1 GCA_024635995.1 Clostridiaceae bacterium | reverse complement strand
AGATGTGTATAAGAGACAGCCATTGTACTGGCCTTAGGTGTTACCAGAATGTCAAAACTCAATGCCATTGTGAGAAAACTGGCGGCGGTTGAAACTTTGGGGTCAGTTAGTATTGTGTGTACTGACAAAACCGGCACGCTGACACAAAACCGCATGACCATCACTCATTCTTACATTGATGGACAATTGAAGAAAATGCCGCATGCTGATGACTCTGATGGTGATGAGTCGGAAGATAAAACATTACAATCATCTGAGGCAGAAATAATGATGATGAAAACCCTGGTACTTTGTGCGGACGCTACCCTGGAAGATGGAAAGGAAACGGGTGATCCCACAGAAATTGCAGGCTTGGCTTGGGCAAAACGATATGGTGTTCACTGGAAGGAATTGGTCAGCCTACATGAGAGAGTGGGAGAAAAACCCTTTGATTCTGAACGAAAACTAATGTCCACGCTGAATAAGGACCAAAATGGTTATATGGTTCACACAAAAGGGGCCGTTGATAACTTGTTAAATAGTACCACCCACGTATTCATGGGCAACGAAGTGATTCCCCTGACACCTGAATTGAAAGATAATTATAACCAGATGGTGGAGCAACTTTCAGCTGATGCATTAAGGGTGTTGGGAACAGCTTATAAAAAAACTAAAGAGAAAATTGAAACCGATGAGATGGAAAAAGAATTGGTGTTACTGGGATTGGTTGGAATGATCGACCCTCCCCGACCTGAGGTGAGAGACGCCATTGATGAAGCAAAAGCCGCAGGCATTACGCCGGTTATGATCACAGGGGACCATCAGCAGACGGCTGTTGCCATTGGTAAAGAACTGGGAATAAACACGTCCATAGAACAGAGTATTACCGGTGCAGAAATCGATGCCATGAACCAGGAAGAGCTTCAGAATAACATCAATCAGTACCGTGTTTTTGCAAGGGTTTCACCAGCACATAAGGTAAAGATTGTTCAGGCGTTTCAATCCCAGGGGTATGTGGTGTCAATGACAGGGGATGGCGTGAATGATGCGCCTTCCTTGAAGATGGCCGACATTGGAGTTGCCATGGGTATCACCGGAACTGACGTCTCGAAAGGTGCCAGTGAAATGATACTGATAGACGATAATTTTTCAACCATCATTCGTGCAGTACGAGAAGGTCGAATCATTTATAATAACATTAGAAAATCGGTGCTGTTCTTGTTGTCCTGTAACCTGGGAGAAGTGGTGGCTATCTTTGCTGCTATTTTATTGGCCTGGCCAGTGCCGTTGTTGCCCACACAAATATTGTGGATCAACCTGATCACAGACACACTGCCTGCCATTGCCCTTGGAATAGATCCGGAAGAGCCTGGACTGATGAAGAAGAAGCCCAGACCACCAGAGGAAAGCATCTTTGCTCATGGTGCCATCCAACGAGTTGTTCTTGGCGGTTTACTGATTGGTGCTTTGACCCTGGCTGCTTTTTATTATGGCTTGTACGAACATGGCTATCACATGGACGCCAGAAATGTACCGGAAAATATCATGACTTATGCCAGAACGATGGCCTTTGTTGTGCTGGCTGGTACACAGCTGTTCTATTCCCTGGCAATGCGTAGCGCTAACAGATCCATTTTTACCATCGGCCTCTTTAGTAATCCTTATTTAATTGGTGCCATGGTGGCAGGATTTGCGTTACAGTTGATGGTTATTTCAATACCGTTTCTGTCACGGGCTTTCAAGGTGCAGATGCTGACATTGTCTGACTGGCTTCTGGTCATTGGTTTATCAGTGATTCCACTGTTTTTCAGTGAGTTATTTAAATTATTTCGGCGTGATCAATAATGCAGACTGGTTGATTGATTAAAGAAATCCTGATCTCTTTGAGGTCAGGATTTTTCATGAAAACTGTACAATTGTTAATAAGATTTAATCTATTTTGATTATCAGTTGTGTTAGACTGATGTTGTAGTCAGCTTAAAAAACTTATAAACGCCAGTGCAGCAACCGCTTTCTCCTTTGTACGCATCGGCAACATGGTGATGTTTTTCCAGGCATCTCGAATTAAGTCCTGTTGTGAAGACTTATCACCTGTGGTACACCAGGTGGAAAAATGCTCGCAATTATTGTATTTTGGATGATAAACATCGAAACCAGGTTCCATACGGGAAAATGCACGCTCTACAATCTCATCAGGATTAAAAACGGGTTCCAGGCGTTGATCAGTTTGTACGATTCCATCTCTTTTAAAGTCTTCAAAGCTTGTTACAATCACCTTTGCTTCATTCATGGCAAGAATGCTTTCACAGCGAAAATGGATAACCAACCCATCACCGATGTCAATGCCATAATGTTTATAAGATAAGCATCGAATGAGCAGGGTATCCACCCAGCTGGTTTTTGATGTTTTGCGACATTCAATGGAACCTAATCCAAGGGGTATTCTGTTAACATAAATAATATCGCCGCGCATTGAACCACTTCCTTAGAAAGAATATGTGACTATTATATATGCTTAAGGACGGATAAGCCAGCTTTTTGTTTCATGCTTTGTTTCATACCAAGGGAGTAAATAACGGTAAATCCTACTGTTGAACGCTGAAATGGAGGAAAATTGATTGAAAAACATGGGAGATCAAAATTCATTGGAGAACAGGATTCAAGCTTCCCTAATAGGTGGTGCAATTGGTGATGCACTTGGCTATACTGTTGAATTTATGGCAATTACAGAAATATACGCCAAATTTGGCGCAAGTGGTATCAAAGATTTACAGCCCGATCGCAGAACGGGTATGGCATTGATCTCTGATGACACACAAATGACTCTTTTCACAGCAGATGGACTTCTGTGGGCTTTATCAAAGGTTGAGGAACCGGTAAATATGAAAGACGTTCCTTTTACCTCTGATGGCTTGTACCCTTCATATCTAAGATGGTACAACACACAGCAGGGCATTATGCCAACAGAACGAGATCAGGAACTCATGAAAAAACAACCTCATGAACAGGGGTTTAGTCTTCTTGATCAACCCGGCTTGTTTGCACGACGAGCCCCGGGTAACACGTGCATTTCCGCCCTGGCCAGCGGTGTGGTGGGTTCCATGGAAAAACCGTTGAACGAAAGTAAGGGTTGCGGTGGAGTGATGAGGGTGGCACCCATTGGATTGTTGCTTCATAACAACCCGGGCTACGCCTTTCAGGTGGCAGCTGAAGCCGCTGCTATTACGCATGGGCACGCCAGTGGTTATTTGGCAGCAGGCGCATTTGCTACCATAGTAGCTGAACTGATAAATGAAAAAGAAATCAGCGAAGGCGTTGAGACAGCCTTGGGGCTGTTAAAGCATTATCGATATCATGAGGAAACCAGCAAAGCCATTGAAAGAGCCGTAAATTTTGCCAAAAACTCAGAAAGACCTGAAAATGCTATTATTGAACTGGGCGAGGGCTGGGTGGCTGAAGAAGCACTGGCCATTGGAATCTATTGTGCAATGAAACGGAAAGAATTTAAGGCGGCACTGATCATGGCAGTTAACCACAGTGGTGACAGCGACTCAACAGGCGCCATTACAGGTACTCTTTTGGGTGCTTATGGTGGCATGAAAGTGGTTCCTGATGAATGGAAATCAACAATCGAGTTATCTGAGGTGATATTGACCATGGGTTCCAGGCTGGCGCAGGGTTTTAGAAAATTAGCATAAAAAAAGGCTTGGTCAATTTGATCAGCCTTTTTTTATACCCTGGTGTATAGTCAGGAAGTTGGTGGCAGTGGTGACTGATTGCGAAGTGTTTCTGCCAGTTGATCAGCCTCTGACTGTTTCAGGGACTTAAGCCAGTTTTCATACGCTGTCCAGTCAGGTAGATCCTGCAGGTAACGGTAAAATAGGATGGTTTCCAAATTCCGTCTGATGCGGTGGAGGTGAGGGTTGTTAAAGTTTTCCTGGTTACGGCGCATCATGGACACTGTCAGGGCCAGGGATTCAAAAGTTTTTTCTGGATCAAAAATCCTGTATAAGTTATCAGGATGGGGAGGTTTTTCTGTCTTTATGCCCGGGTCCTCTGCCATGCCTTGGGCAATCAGGTACTTGGTGTAACCGATCATACATTCGTTGCCAACACAACTCTGGCAAGTATCGTTGTCCAGGCACATTTGGTTGACGGCTTCATTGATCTGCAGGTAATAGTCATGAAGTTCACGGGCTCCCCTGACAAAGGTACTTTCTCTGCCCAGTTTGCGCTGCTGCAGTAACCGATAAACAAACCAGCTCACGGGTAACAGCACCAGGATTGAATAAGTGAGTAAATGAATTGGCGTCAACCAGGTTGGGGGGAGTGTTTGCCACAGTTTAGAAAAACCAAAAATTAGAAAAACGCCCGCTGCCATCAGTTTGATGGTTAATTCGGGTATGCGGTCTCCCAGTTTTTTGCCTACAAAAATGCCCATACCACTTGTAACGATCATACCCGAGAGAGTGCCTGCAAGAATCAGAATGGGATATAAAGCGTCCACTGACAGGGTAATGGCGGTTAATTGGGTTTTGTCACCTAATTCACCAATAAAAAAAGCAGTGGCAACAGTAATAACCGGACCATAGGCCTTGTCATTTTCACTTTCTTTATCATCTTCACCTTCTGGTTTCAGTGTCCACAGGGCAAAGCCGATAAAAGCAAACCCTGCTGTAATTTGAATGATGTCAAGAGGTATCATGGTTGACAGAAAACTGCCCATGGCAACTGCTAAACCGTGATTTAGTAAAACGCCAAAAAAGATGCCCAACAGCACCTTTTTGACAGGGTATTGTATTGCAAACGCCATGGCAAGAATTTGCGTTTTGTCACCCATTTCAGCTAGGAAAATGAGAAGAAACGATTTGATGAATTCCTGAAGTATGGTGACCACCTCCCAAAACGATAACTCATCAGACCTAAAAATATTCTTAATGTTAATAAGTATGAAGTGTTTGTACTGCCTTACCATATAACGGCTTCGGATAACCATAAAAATCAGCTAAAAGTCCCTGCAAGGCTAGGCTGTCCTCCAGGGCACTATAATTATAGAATATACTCCCGGCAACCCCTGAATACCCTTTGTTAAGGGTTAGCTGACGGTTTATTTCATTCACACCATACCAAGGGTGGTTCAGATCGGCACTTCCTGTTCGGTAGGCTGCGTGACCAATGTAGAGGTCAACAGAAGAAAACAATGTAGCACGATGCCACCAGTCCAGTAAAACATGATAGTCGGCAATATCAAAACCAATATGCCAGTAAAGTTGTGGTGCGATGTAGTCAATGGACCCCTCCCTGATCCAGGTCAGAGGGTCGGCGTAATGTGAAAAATAAGTTTGATTTCCACGTGTGGCACTGCCAAGGAAATGTGATGTGTCATTGGCCCAGATGCCAAAAGGACTAATGCCAAATCTGACCTGTCGGGGGCCTTCCTGTATAGTTCTATACAAATCCCGTATCAATGTATTAACATTTTCTCTTCGCCAGTCTTCGATGGAATGAAACCCCTGACCATAAACGGCAAAAGTGACAGCGTCATCAAAATCCTTACCAGGGTAAAAATAGTCATCAAAATGAATGCCGTCAATGGCGTAATTTTCGACAAGTTCCATGGCACTATCAATCAACAGTTGTCTTACCTGGGGAATACCTGGATCAAAATACAAATTGCCATCTGTGTGTGCCACGACCCACTCTGGATTCAATCTGGCAGGATGAGTGGTTGTAAGTGAAGCAAAGTCGTGAGGGGGTTCATTTATCTTTTTTTTGGTGATGCGATAGGGGTTCAACCAAGCATGAAGTTCCATGCCCCTCAAGTGGGCTTCTTCAACCCAAAAATCCAACGGATCAAAAGCATTTGCCGGTGGAGTGCCCTGGGTTCCGGTAAGGTATTTTGACCATGGAAAATAGACAGAAGGATAAAAAGCATCTGATGTGGGTCGCACCTGCAAAAACACAGCATTAAGTCCGGCGTTTTTTGCTGTATCCAAAATAGCAATGGCTTCAGCTTTCAGTAGATCCGGATCAATGGTACTTTCTTTAGGATAATCGATATTTAAAACGGTGGCCACCCAGATGCCTTTCATTGGTTCGGGTGGCTGCATCATTTCTGGATCAGACAAATCATGGGTTTCAGCAAATGAACCAGAAAACACAGCACCAAGGAATAGCAATACAATCAATAGTCCCGTAGTTAGTTGCAGCACGATTCCACGCATCATCGAAACACCTCCTTGCTTATCATACCATAGGATAAGATAAATCTGTATAAGTAATATAAACATTCAAGTAATTCCTGGCAATTCACAATTGTTCAACTCCTCATGGATCACGCTTTTTTACAGGGTACCGAAAAAATCCACTAAAATAAGAAATTAGATAAGGAGGATAAAACCATGTTTTTTCTGACTGCCGTAAGTTAGTCTCCCTATTTGGTGGGGGCAGGCATAGGCGTATTAATCTGGGCAAGTTTCTTTTATTCGGATAAACCCATTGCTTGTTCCACGATCTTTGCCAAGGCCAGCGGTATGATTGAACGCTTATTTCGTGGTCTTAAGGAGAGGGATAAGCTTATTACAAAAAAATGGATTAAACATTGATTGGCAGTAGATGCTGGGTTGCGGTGGTTACAGTTGCAGGATTTATTATTCTTCTTTGTATTGGATGGAGATGTTGGCGCTATAAACTTGTTCACGACTGATCTGGGATTTGGATTGATCAACAAATGTTTTTTTTTTCATAATAGTGTATTATAATAAGCATATCTACTATGCTAGGAGGAGATCATTTTGAAAAGAAACTCATTTGCTGCCACTGGGGCTGTTGCTGTCGGTCCGTATTCTCATGCAATTGATGCTGATGGATTTATTTTTCTGTCAGGTCAGACACCTCTTGACCCTTCAACCGGCTTACTGGTGGAAGGTGGTATCCAGGAACAGACGAAACAATGTTTTGTTAATCTTTTCAATGTACTGGAAGCCTGCGGATTAATGCCTGATGATGTTCAGAAAGTGAATGTCTATTTAACCGACATGAGCACTTTTCCACAGATGAACGAAGTATATGCTCAGCAATTTTCTCAACCCTATCCTGCACGCACCACCATTGGGGTGGCGGCTCTTCCTTTGGGGGCTCAGGTTGAGATCGAGCTCATTGCCAAAAGATAGTGAGTAGGTTTATGGGTGGCAGCCAGCAGATATAAGTGAGGATGATAGCAAGAATAATTTTGGGAGTGGAGGCAAATGGTGCGTCGGTTTATTGCAAAAAAATATTGGGAAGATCAATCCACACCCATGGGTGCTGTGGATCAACTGGCTAAAAAATATGAAGGTGTGATTAACTTAAGCCTGGGTGATCCTGACCAGACAACAGATGAGGGAATTATTCGCTTTGCTTTCCAGGAAGCCCTGGAAGGCCATACCCATTATACGGATTTTCGTGGTGATCCTGAATTGAGGACTGAAATAGGCACGTTTTACCTGGAAGAATACAATGCAGTTGTGACTGACCAGGAGATCATGGTGACCGCAAGCGCTTGTCTGGCAATGTACCTGGTCTTGGAATCAGTGCTAGACAAAGGGGAAGAGGTCATTTTGCCAGCCCCTTATTTCACCCCCTACTATCAGCAGGTTAAGCTGGCAGGCGGTGTGCCGGTTGAACTGGATACCTTTGAGGAAGATCATTTTCAGATGAATGTGGAACAGTTGGAACAAGCCATCACCCTCCGAACCAAGGCAATTATTGTTAATTCTCCCAGCAATCCCACAGGGGCGGTGTACAGTGACACAACACTGGCAGCAATTGGTAAAATTGCAGAAAAACACAACTTGTTGATCATAGCAGATGAGATTTATGGAGCCTATGTTTTCAACGGGACATTTCGATCAATGATCAAAATGAACCAAATTAGAGAACGCCTGGTGGTCATTAATAGTTTTTCAAAAGATTATACCATGACAGGCTGGCGGGTGGGCAACATTATTGCGTCTCCCGAAATCATCAAAATTTGTCAACAGGTGAACGAAAATGTTGTTTTCACTGCTCCCTCCATATCCCAGAGAGCCGCCATTTATGCCATACGAAACCGAAAGTCCATTCAACCGCCTGCTGTGAGGTTATACAAGGAACGAGTGTTGTACGCCGCCCGCCGTATCAATGAAATACCATGGATGAGTGTACTGGCGCCACAGGGGACTTTTTATCTCTTTATAAACATAAAGAAAACAGGTTGTTCATCCCAAAAGGCCAGTGAAATGATTTTAGACCAGGCACAAGTGCTCACAATTCCCGGAAATGCCTTTGGACACTGTGGCGAAGGGTACTTACGCATTGCCTGCACAGTGGATACCAGTGTTTTGGCAGAGGCCTTTGACAGGATAATGAAGATTGATTGGTCATGTTGCAAACTGAAAAGTGAAGGTGAAGGAAATGAGGAATGACATGATGAAGTATATCAGCACCAGAAGCAAACAGAAAAACAGCATGGAGGGTAAAAATGCAGCCCAAGCCATTATAAAAGGAATCGCTGAGGACAAGGGACTTTTTGTTCCGGAAAAAATGCCTCAGCCATTGAGTGATATAAGCACACTAACAGGAAAAAAATATAAGGAAATTGCCTATCTGGTGCTTTCCAGATTTTTTGAGGATTACACAGAAGAAGACTTACAGGAATGCATTGATTGTGCCTATGACGAAAAATTTGAATCAGATGAAATTGCGCCCCTTGTCAGGGGCGGCGATGCCTATTTTTTGGAACTCTTTCACGGACCGACGGCTGCTTTCAAGGATATGGCCTTGTCAATCCTGCCCCACCTGCTGACAAAAGCATTAAAAAAAGAAAAGATTAATAACAAAATTGCCATATTAACAGCCACTTCCGGCGACACAGGAAAAGCAGCACTGGAAGGTTTTGCAGATGTGGAAGGTACTGAAATCATTGTTTTTTATCCTCATGTGGGTGTCAGTCAGGTGCAGGAACGGCAAATGACAGTGCAAACAGGGAACAATGTTCATGTTTTTGGTATTAAAGGAAATTTTGATGATGCCCAGGCAGCCGTTAAAGCAATCTTTAATGACCCCTCTTTGGCCGCTGAACTGGAACAGGAAGGGTGGCAGTTTTCATCTGCCAACTCCATCAACATCGGAAGACTTGTCCCCCAGGTGGTGTACTATGTGTGGGCTTATGTTAAATTACTTGAGAAAGGAGCCATACAGCCGGGAGAAAAGATAAACGTGGTGGTGCCCACTGGTAATTTTGGTAATATACTGGCCTCTTTTTATGCCCGGGAACTTGGTGTCCCTGTGAGAAAATTTATTTGTGCCTCCAACCAAAACAACGTGCTGACGGATTTTATTAACACGGGCGTGTATGATGCGAAGCGTAAGTTTTATATCACCAGTTCACCATCCATGGACATATTGGTATCCAGCAATTTGGAACGATTGCTTTTTCATCTTTCAGGGAACAACGGACAGTTGGTGGCCTCGTTGATGAAAGACCTGGATGAGACGAGAAAATTTGAGGCAAGCGATAATATTCGTGTGGGTTTAACAGAATTCTATGGTGGTTTTGCTACAGAGGAAGAAACCAACGAGGCCATTGATGAACTCTACCAACGAGACCATTATTTAATGGATCCGCATACTGCAGTGGGTTATAAAGTTTATGCTGATTATGTGAAAAAAACTGGTGACAAGACGCCTACGGTGATTGCCGCCACTGCAAGTGCTTATAAATTCTCTGAAACTGTGGTGAAAGCCCTGGGCTTGCCCTCTCAGATTGACGGATTTAAGGCCATCACTCAATTGCACCAGGCGACTGGGGTAAGCGTTCCAAAAGGTTTGCAGGGGTTGAATGAAAAGCCTGTTCTTCATAAGCATGTATTAGAAAAGACCCAGATCGCAGAAGCTGTGAAACACTCTTTGTTATAATCATCTGTTGTGTGGACAACCTTCTGAACCAGATGTATAAACAGCCATCAATATTATCCCCTAAGGATGTTTTTTTACGTTCCTTAGGGGTATTTTCATTGTAGTGAGCGATTTCAAAAAGTCATTATGTCATTTTGACAAAAAAAATTACGCAAAGGGGGAAATTATGTGAAACGTATGGAAACCACCTGTGGTTATTGTGGTTGTGGGTGTGGCATCTACGTCAACATGGCAGACGACGGTACCATGTTGGGTATAACACCCAGTTATAACCATGTGGTCAGCAAAGGAAAACTATGTTCCAAGGGGTGGCACGGCTTTGCCTTCGTGAGAGATTCTAGGCGCTTGTCAAACCCCCTCATAAAGCAGAAAGATGGCACTTTTCGGGAAACATCCTGGGATGAAGCCCTTGAATTTGCAGCTAACGGATTAAAATCAGCCATGACCGACGGGGACAACACCGATGTCATTGGCGTGGTTTCCTCTGCCCGCTGTACAAATGAGGAAAATTTTCTCATGGCGAAACTGGCCAGGGCCGGACTGAAGACCAGCAGTGTTGACCACTGCGCACGTCTCTGACACAGCCCAACGGTAGAAGGTCTTTCTACCTCCTTTGGCGCCGGTGGCGCCACCAACACGATGAACGATATCAGCGATGCAGAATTGATCATGGTGATTGGATCCAACACCACAGAACAGCACCCCCTGGCAAGCACCAGGATCTTTGAAGCCCTGGAAAAGGGTGCGGAGCTGTATGTCATTGACCCGCGAATGATTCGACTCACTGATTTTTCCCATGGTCACGCCATCATTGAACCGGGCACCAATCTGCCCATGATCAACGCCATGATTCATGTCATCATTGAAGAAAACCTGATGGACGAAGAATTTATCAGGAACCGTACTGAAAACTTTGAAGAAATGAAGGCTTCAGTGGTTGACTGCACACCTGAGTGGGCTGAAGCTATCACACATGTACCGGCGGATACCATCCGGTTATTTGCCCGGAAATACGCCACCACAGATAAGGCCATGATCCTCTTCACCATGGGTGTGACACAACAAACCACAGGTGTTAAAAGCATACGTGCACTGGGGAACCTGGCCATGCTCACCGGACATGTTGGCCGGCCATCTACGGGTATCAACCCACTGCGAGGTCAGAACAATGTACAGGGAGCAGGCGACATGGCAACCCTTCCGGATTACCTTCCTGGTTACCAGCGACCTGAATGGCCGGAAACAAAAGATCGGTTTACCAAAGCATGGGGAGATATTTCCTGCCTGCGGGGCAACACCATTATTGACATGTTTAACCTGATGGAAGAAGGTAAAATGAAGGCCGCTATTATAGTGGGTGAGAACCCGGTACTTTCCGATCCGGACCAGCTTCATACCATGCATTGCCTGGAAAAAATACCTTTTCTTGTGGTGCAGGATATCTTTATGACTGAAACATCACAATATGCTGATGTCATATTACCAGCCGCCAGTTTTCTGGAGCGGGACGGCACGTACACCAACACTGATCGGCGTGTACAACTGATTCGAAAAGTCATTGAACCAGTGGGCAACTGCCGTCCGGATTGGTGGATTATTAATGAACTCATGAAGCGTATCGGAATGGATGTTGACTACAAATCGCCAAGTGAAATCATGGATGAAATCAACGAGACCACTAATATTTACGGAGGTATCACTCATGAACGTATACAGGAAGTGGGACTCCAGTGGCCTTGTCCCACCAAAGACCATCCCGGCACTCCCATCTTACATGTGGGTGAGTTTATAAGGGGCAAAGGTCTTTTCACCGTAAATGATTTTGAGCGAATTGGCGACCAACGCAGCGAAGAATTTCCTTTCTTTCTGACAACGGGTCGGGTGACCCACCAGTACCATACCGGCACCATGACACGGAAGGTGTGGACACTGGATCGGGAATATCCCCATGGATTTGTGGAGATTAACACAAAGGATGCCGAAGACTTGGGTATTAAGATGCACCAGGAGGTTCGCATCACTTCGGCCAGGGGAAGCATCACAGCACCGGCAATGGTCACAGACCGAATTAAAGAAAAAACAGTGTTTGTGCCTTTCCATTTTGCCGAGTCGCCAGCCAATCGTTTGACAGGCCAGAACTTGGACCCCATTATTAAAATCCCCGCACTGAAAGTGTCGGCGGTTAGAATTGAGGTGGCACAATGAGTGAAGTGAAACTGTATACCTTGGAAAAGCGACATTTAGATGAAGTGCTTTCCCAATGGAACCGGAAAGTACCGGTGTATGTGCCTCATGGCAAGGGAAAAGACATTAACCTGATTCCCCTGGAAGACGCCGAGCGAACAGAGGACTATATCAACCTGACCCTGCCGGTGAAAGAAATGGTTTTTGAACAAAAGGAAAAATTATTCAGCTGGGAACGGAATAATGAAGGTGATATTACCGTTGAAACCCTGGCGCATCATCATGCCGGTGACCGGATATTTTATGGTGTGAGGGCTTGTGACACCTATGGCATTGCCTATACAGACAGGTTCTACCTGAAAGAATTTATGGACCCCAATTACCAGTCCCGAAGGGCCAAATCAACCATTGTGGCAGTGAACTGTCTTCGGGCAGGTGAACATTGTTTCTGCACCTCCATCGGGACGGGTGTCTTTTCAACACAAGGACATGACTTGACACTGACCCCCATGGATGATTTCTACCTGGTGGAAGCCGCCACTGACAAGGGTCACGGCTTAATAGAAGGAGCCATTGACTTTTTTATACCGGCAGATAAAGCCTTACTGGAGAAACAGGAGGAGCTTAGACAACAGGTGGCAGAAAGCTTTCCATTGAAAATGGATCTGAGCAATTTGTGGGATGACATGGCCCGTACTTTCGATGCAGACTTCTGGATTGACGAAGCCAACGCCTGCATTGGATGCACCGGTTGCACTAACGTATGCCCCACCTGTACCTGTTTTAATGTGGTGGAAGAAAACCAGGATGAAAACCACGGTACCCGCGTCCGTTACTGGGATTCCTGTCAAAGCGACCATTTCACAAGGAATGCAGAGCATCATAATCCCAGAGATGCCCTCTCCCGTGTCCGTTATCGTATCTACGACAAGTTAAAGTACATCGAAGAGAGGTTTGGGTACAAAGGGTGCTCTGGTTGTGGCCGCTGCGCTGATGTATGCCCCACCTACATCAGCATCATCGACATCATGAATGCCATGCAGAAAACCGTTAAGGAAAACCCAACGGAACCAGCCCTTCACCAGGTAGCTAAAATACGCCACGAGATTGTTGACCGGGAAATCAACACACGGCGAGGTCTTTACGCACCTGATGTGGCCACCATCACCAAGATAAAACAGGAAACGCCGGAAATTATTCGAATGTTTATGAAATACGATGACCAGACCCTCCATGACAATTACCAGCACAAAGGTCAATTCTTCCAGGTAACGGTATTTGGTGAAGGTGAGGTGCCGCTTTCGATTCCTTTTGGGCCCAGCCAGAAAGATGAAATTGTACTTGACTTCAAAAATGTGGGATCAGTGACAGAATTGCTCTACCAGATGAAAGAGGGAGATAAAGTAGGTCTTCGTGGCCCTTATGGCAAGGCCTATCCTTATGAGTCCCTGAAAGGACGAAACCTGATCTTTGTCGGGTCAGGTGTGGCCATGGCACCTTTACGCACCGTGTTGGAACCAGTGTTGGAAAACCTGCATGATTTCGGACGTGTGGCCATTATGGCCAGTGCATTAACTTATGAAAAAATTATCTATAAAGAAGAAATGAAGGAATGGAGCCAGCTGGAAGATGTGGAAGTGCATTATTCCCTGAAAGATCCCACTGATCAGGTAGAGGCTCATTTGGGCTTCGTCAATGACCTGCTGCCAGGGCTTAGCATGGACTGGAAAAACACTACTGCACTGGTGTGTGCTTCTCCTGCCAGGATTAAGAAAGTTGCGAGGGATTTAATGAACCTGGGCATGAAGCCATCTGATATTTTCGTAACCTTGGAGACACATATGCGTTGCGGTGCAGGAAAATGCGGTCACTGTAAAGTGGGCAGTCACTACATGTGTGTTGATGGACCGGTGTTCACTTATGAAGAGATGTTGTCCTTACCGCCTGAATACTAAACCGATGCAATGTCCATACGAAAAGCCTCGGTGGTTTGACCGAGGCTTTTCAGATTATGACGATAGGTCTTTAATTTTCCAGCATTAATTCTATCTACGGCACGAATCGACAGTTTTTAAAAAGACGGCATGTAAAATTTCTTTGATTATGATAATATCATAGATGGGTTGAGAATGAACACTAGTTGCACGTTAAGCATATACGAAAAAAATGGATGCAATTAGTAAGACGGGAGAAATAATTATGACGACAATTTTGGCCATGGAATACAAAGAAGAGGCCCTTCATATGATTGACCAGCGAAAGCTGCCACATACCTATGAAATATTTATTGCAAAGAACTGTAACGAAGTTGATTTTGCCATACGTGATATGGTGGTGAGGGGAGCTCCAGCCATCGGAGCCGCCGCCGGTTATGGGGCGGCTTTGGCAGCTAAAACCTTTCAACATGAAGAAAAAAATGTATTTTTGTTAAAGATGGAGGAAAGTCTGGAAAAGCTGAATAAATCCCGTCCCACAGCGGTTAATTTAATGTGGGCAGTGAAAAGAATGAAAAAGCTCATTGAGATAAAGGTGGAACTGCCTGTTAAGCATCTGGCAGACCTGATACTGGAAGAAGCCCACACCATTGTCAGAGAAGACCAAGCCATCAACCTGGTCATGGGCAATCATGGCAACACGGTTATTCCCCATGGGGCGACAATACTGACACACTGTAACACTGGAGCTTTAGCCACGGTGGGAATAGGCACGGCATTAGGGGTTGTGCGTACTGCTCATCAATCTGGTAAAGACATTTTCGTCTATGCTGATGAAACGCGGCCCCGGCTTCAGGGAGGTCGTCTCACAGCGTGGGAATTGATGCAGGAAGGTATTCCCTCAACACTGATTGTCGACAGTGTGGCCGCCACCCTGATACGTGACGGTAAAATTAATGTGATTCTTGTGGGGGCAGACAGAATTGCCACCAATGGGGATACAGCTAATAAAATTGGCACTTTTATGCTGTCGGTCGTGGCAAAAACGTATGGAATACCCTTCTATGTGGTTGCGCCAACCACTACCATAGATTTTGAAATTGATCATGGATCAGACATCGTCATTGAAGAACGTAACAGTGAAGAAGTCACTCACATCGAAGGGGTACATATTGCACCTGAGGGTATGAAAGTCTATAACCCAGCCTTTGACGTAACTCCTCATGAAAACATCACTGGCATTGTCACAGAAAAAGGGATTATCAGGGCCCCTTATCAGGAGAACATCATCAAGCTAAAGTGTAATGACTTTAGGTAGCAACCTACTCTCTGACCAATACAATTATCGGAGAGTCTGTGGTACAATTGACATAAGGCGGTAAACATTTGCTGCCTTGGAGGAGGAAAGGCCATGAAAGTAATTATTGATCGGTTTGAAGAAGACAAGGCCATTGTTGAGTTGGAAAATGGAGAAATGCAGCATTTGTCAGCTAAACTCTTGCCTGCCATGGCAGCGGAAGGGGATGTACTGACCATCGAAATCGATGAAGAAGAGACTGAACGCAGGAAAAACAGATTGAATGAATTATTGAACGGCCTTGAGGGAGAATAGCAGGTGACCAGTGAGGAGGCTGTCATGGAGTCTGTGTTAATGACAACGAAAAACAACGACTATGCTCGCTCTCTGGAAATTGCAAAAAAAGCAGCCAGCAGTCATGTGAATTTACTGTTGGTGGTAGTCATCGGACAAAACAGAACAGTACCAGGTTATTGCAACAGGTCAAATAAAAAGCATAAATTACTTGAATAACGGAATGCTTGGCATAACTTTTGCTTATATAAACAATAGATGAACAATATCAAAGGGTGATGTGATGATTCTCATAACCAACAATGAAGATGTGGCGGAACAATGGAAGAACAGAAGGGAAATTGTTATCATGCAACTGACATCGGCCAACATGCTGGATGTGCTTTATCGAACAAGGGACTTGCTTCACAAAGGACACTGGCTCCTGACACACCCCTTCACTGGAAGCCTGAAACCCAACGAAAACCCGTACAAGTCAGTGCTGGTTTCTGGAAAGGTGGAGAAGTTGCATGTTGATCATGTGGCTACCATTGAACAATGTATTGCATCAGCACAAAAAACTCTGGAGAACAGACCCATACCGGCTTATCCAGAAAAATTGTTAAAAGACTTTCGTCTGATAGACAAGGACCTCATCAGCAATGGTATTATGAGGGCATAGGAATCGCACACTTGGCACTCCCATCGAGGGCAAACGGTGTTTGACGATGCCTTTGAGTTCTAACCTTAACAACGATGACTTTCGGGTCATCGTTTTGTTTTGAATCCCCATTGAGTTAAGCCAGGATGTGTCGGGTATAAGTCAATAGAATGAGATTGGCGATCTCTGTAGTGGGGAAAGCAGGGGACTGATAAGAGGTGACATACCATGAGTGGGATAAGAAAAGCGCCACTGAGCTTCTATAATAAAATATTAATGCCAAGGTCATTGATCCTGCTGCTTTCTTTTTTGGGCCAACTTGTCGTCATTGTGGGCGTTATTCTCAGGTTCGATGACTATTTTGCCTTTTTTTATGGTGCCAGTCTGTTGTTGAGCTTGGCAGCCTTCTTGTGGGTGATGAACAGCCGGATTAACCCTGCCTATAAAATAGCCTGGATCATCCCCATCATGCTTTTTCCAGTCTTCGGAAGCTTATTCTATCTGTTTTTAGGTAGAAGCAAAGTAACAGGCAAATCCGCCAGGAAGATGAAACGTTATGAAAATAAAATCAACCACGCCATAGCGGAAGAACGGCGATACAGCATGGAAGAATACCTGCCCGCTTTACAAAAAACCAATGGAGAAGCTGCTATCCAGTCAAAATACATAGCTGACCTTGCCGGTTACCCATTGTACCCAGACGAGTTTAGTGAATATTTACCCATTGGTGAACAGAAGTTTGAAAGGCTGCAGGAAGAATTAAGAAAAGCCGAACACTTTATTTTTATGGAATACTATATTATTGAAGAAGGGGCTATGTGGAACCGCATCCTGGAAATACTGAAAGATAAAGTCGCCCAAGGCGTTGACGTACGGCTAATTTATGACGATGCAGGGTGTTTGTTTACCCTGCCCCAGGGGTATCATCGAACCCTTGAAGCCATGGGCATTAAATGTTGTGTTTTTAATCCCCTGACACCCATTTTTTCTTTTCGCCAAAACAATCGGGATCATCGTAAAATAACGGTCATTGACGGATACATTGGTTTTACGGGAGGTATCAACTTAGCAGATGAGTACATTAACGAAATTGTTAAATTTGGCCATTGGAAAGACACGGCTATTATTCTGAAAGGTGCAGCCGTGTGGAACCTGACAGTGATGTTTTTGTCCATGTGGGGATACCTGAGGGATCTGGAAGAAGACTTCCAGCATTTCAGACCTGCTAAAAAAATCATTGTCAGGGAAAGCCAAGGACAAGAAAATAGGTTGAGCAAAGATGAAATGGCGTATGGCCCCAGTATGACAACAGGATTTGTGCAACCTTTTGCCGACAGCCCTTTGGATAACGAGCCTGTCAGCGAAACAGTCTACCTGAACATGATTTACAAAGCCAAAAAATCGGTGTACATCACAACGCCTTACCTGATCATTACTAATGAGATGGTCACGGCACTTTGTTCGGCAGCTAAAGGCGGCGTTGATGTGCGCATTATTACTCCCCATAAATGGGATAAACGCATTGTGCATGCTGTGACACGGACCTACTACAAAATCTTGGTGGAAAGTGGGGTTAAAATATATGAATATACACCAGGGTTTATGCATGCCAAAAGCTTTGTGGTGGACGATTTATTCGGGGTGGTGGGAACCATTAACATGGATTACCGCAGCTTGTACTTGAATTTTGAATGCGGCGTATGGATGTTTTACACACCAAGTGTGCTGGAGATAAAACAGGATTTTATGGATACCCTGGAGGTTTGTCAGCAGATGACAGAGGAAAATATCAAAGGAATACAATGGTATAATGCCTTGATCAGCTCGGTTTTGAGAATATTTGCACCCATTTTATAAACAAAGAACACTACCCTCATTTTTTATGGTGAGGGTAGTGTCAATTAGATTATTACATTTACATGCATAACTTATCGCCTAAGGCAGGGGCTGGTCAATGACCACATGTCCGGCCAAAGTCTCGATCATATTGCCCTCAACTAAAATTTGAACCTGGTTGATTCCTGGAAGCTGAACCAGGGTTTGCACAATGGTGTTCACCAGCACTCCTTCACCCTGTGCACCCACATTCGCCGCTGTCAGTTCATTGGAAAAATCAACATAGACAATATCATTTTCCTGGGTAACATTTAACAATTTCACATTACTGGGAATAATCCGTTTTAGGGAAGCAGATTGCGGACCAGCCAGCAGCACTGCCATCACATTTTCAGCTGTGACATCTTCTGTGCGAAAAGGTCTTTCTTCACCTTCAGTTAAAAAGTCCGTCGTAGTCTCCCTAAGAAAATACAGTGTAATGAGTTGAACATCCCGCTGTCGTTGGCTTATTTCTCCATCAATGGAAGTGAGATCATCAACTGCCAGGCGAACAATGTCATAAGGGTAGGTCAAGGCCATGGTCACCATTTCATCGGGGCCGGGAGTAGTTAAAACCGCTTTGACAAAAGCCAGGTTATCATTGACTCGATTAACTTGCGTAATTTCCATGGTGTATCCGCCGGAAGGTTGTTGGCCTGCTACAGCCAGCACATAACTGGTACCTTCATGCCCCATCACATAGAACCCCCTGGTTTCCTGGTTGGCAGTTTTCCAGTTTCTGATGGCTTGGGGTAAAGTTGCCTCATTTACCTGTTCAAATGAAAGGGCAGTTCCGCCCGGTTCAAAATCCTTGGTTTCCACGTAGACCATGCGGTTCACTCCATCCCATTCAACCTGCGAATCCAGGTTTTCTGACAGAAAACGTAAGGGCACTAATGTGCGGTTATTGATAATTCTTGGCGGTACATCCATCTGGACTGGCTGTCCATTTACCTGCGCGGTGCGGTTGTTGATAATCAGGGTGATGGTGCCTGCTTCGTGAGTAATGTCAACGGTTCGGCTTTGGTCATTCCAGGTAACCTCGGCACCCAGTGAACGCATCAGGTGAGAGACAGGTACCAGCAGGCGTCCGTTCTCCACTGTAGGGGATGTGTCTGTGACCAGGGGAATACCGTTGATTTCGATGCCTATATCTGTGTCAGCATAAACACCAGGTGACATGAGTAACATAATAACAAAAACCAATAATATTTTTTTCAAAATGCTCACTCCTTTTAATTTAATGACAGAACAAATTTTAATTTTAAAAGAATCTTCTGTGAATAATGTTTGTGATGTCAGAGTGCCAGTTACCAATTAAGACGTTGTAACGAAATGTAGGTTTCAATGGATCCTCTTATACTCCATTATATGTGTTCGTTTGTAATATATCTACCGGTTATGTGAATTCATGATTCAATATTCTGTTTGTTGTTCATATGCTAATCACCCTGCCTTACGGATAGGGTGTATTTTTTGGCTTATTATTGACATATGTTTATAAAAATGTATAATATAGTTGTAAAGGGCATATGTCAATAAAGTGCAGTAAAATTTTAAAAGGAGGTTATAATGATACCAGGAAGAGATGGAACAGGACCTGTTAGCAATGGACCTATGATAGGATAGGGCAGAAGTTATTGTGTGACAACAAGACCATTGGGTCTAGGGCGAGGCATTAGAAAAGGGTTAGGAAGAGGTATTGGCAGGGGTTTGGATTTTGGTCCAGGCGCCGGAATGGGGCAAGGGATGGCTTTGGAAGAAGAACGGAAAATACTCCAAAAACGACTTGACATGATTAACGCACAGTTAGACAATGAAACAAAAGAAGAATACGAGGTGAGTTGATTATGCCAAGACCCCGAAAGTGGCGCAGAGTCTGTGAAGTACCCGATACAAATCTTTACGGTCCGTTGCACGGCACAAAGAGAGAAGGCCAGATCATTTTCATGAGCGTGGAGGAATACGAAGCTGTACGTCTGATTGACATGGAAGGAATGACACAGGAGGAATGCGCTGAGCAGATGGGCGTTGCCCGGACAACGGTACAGCGGATCTATACTGATGCGCGTAAGAAACTGGCTATATCACTTGTTGATGGGCATCTTTTGAAAATTGAAGGTGGAGACTATAAAATTTGTGAAGGAGAAAGTCAGCATACTGGGTGTAACGGATGTAAACGCAACCGATTTAGGGGCGCACATCAAGAAGGTACGAAGGTGTAATCAACTCCCAATATACGGGAGGAATTATGATGAAAATTGCCATTCCGGCAGATAATCGGTCCATGGATACGATTGTCTGTCCTTCTTTTGGACGATCTCCTTACTACCTGATTTATGATAGTAAGGGTAACAAACCGATTTTTATAGAAAATAAAGTAGTCAGAAGTCAGGGCGGTGCAGGGGTTCAGGCTGCACAGATTTTGGTTGATCAGAAAGTGCAGGCAGTGCTGACACCAAGGTATGGGTGGAAGTGCCGTTGACCTGTTTAACGAAAACGATATTGAAGTGGTTACCGGAGCGGCAGGCGATGCAAGAGAAGTGGTGGAACGCTATTTACTGGGCGGTTTGAAATCCACCGGTTCAGTGTGCCATGAGCATGCCCATCACGACAGTTGCGGTCAATAACCATCTGAAGTAATTTCACGAATCGCAAACACTAAGTTGCCTGATATTTAATATTGCCCGGTTCTCACAGATGTTCACATCATTGTGAGACATCGGGCAATAATTATGTAGAAAGCTTTTCCAGGAGGAATTCTTTAAACCTTATTTCCATGGGTGACAATGAGCGGTATTTGTGGTGGACCAGGTAGAAATGTCGTTCCATTTCCAGATCGGGCAGCGGTATTGCATACAAAAGGCCATCCTTTATTTCCTTTTCCACAGCCTTGCGTGACAGGATGGAAACCCCCATTCCTTTTGCCACAAAGGTTTTAATGACTTCAGTGTTTTCGATGTAGCCTATAATGTTCAGTTCTTTGAGATGATGTTTACTTTTTTTAAGAGCGGCTTCAAATTCTTTCCGGGTACCCGATCCATGTTCACGGAACAGGTAGGGCAGGGTCACCAGATCGGTCCATTCAGTATGCTTCAGAAGGTACTGGTAAGCTTTCGTCGCAGGGGTAATAAGCACCAGTTCATCCTTTACTAGTGGAAAAAATGAGAGGTGATTGTGGGAGCTGCGACTGCCCACGATGCCAATGTTATATTCTTCTGTTAAGATGCCCTCAATGATTTTTTCCGAAGGAAGATGTGACATTGTAATGACAACTTCAGGGTATTCCTGGTGAAAGGCCACCAGCAAATTAGGAAGAATATAACGTTCAGGAATGGTGCTGGCAGCAACTCCCACCTGGCCCACAAAAGTGCCCCGGTATTCATCCAGTTTGTATTGAGCATTTTCCTTCAAGGAAAGCAAATCAACGGCATAGGAATACAGAAGTTCACCGGCGGGAGTCAGGGAAATCTGTTTACTGCTGCGGTTAAGCAAGGTGGTTTTCAATTCTTTCTCCAAATTGATGATGTGGCTGCTCAGGGTTGGCTGGGTCAAAAATAAATGATCTGCGGCCTTGGAATAACTTTTGTATTTGGCTATTGCCACAAAGGTTTCCAGTTGTTTGAAATCCATCCGTTTACCTCCTGCAAGAGTTAGTTTAGCTTATTATAACACATAAAGAGTTTCTTAGATCAGGTGGAGCTTTAGTCGTCCATCTGAGTCATGACAGTGGGAGTCATCGGATTAAATTTTAATATTTTAAAGGAGTTAAGGGTATGATTAGCGAATAGTTTTAATGGTAACAGAACCATTGTACCGTAGTACCCTTTGTACCTTCAGATCGGGAAAGGAAGATAACCATGAAAATTGATTTGTTTAAAGTAGAAGACTGGATGAACCGCTATGAAACCAAGGCCGTTCACAACCTGGCCGAAACATGCGTGCATTCACTTACTTTGCGGGAACTATTGAGCTATGATACGTCAAAGCCCAACGCACTAGAGAAGCTTATGGACCAGCGTCTCACTTATGGTGATATTACAGGTAACCCGGAATTAAAAGAGGAGTTATCTGCGCTGTACAACAATGTTAACCCAGATCAAATTCTCACAACACATGGGGCCATCGGGGCTAATCAGCTGGTATTGTTCACTCTGGTTGAACCTGGGGATCATGTGATTGTGGCTGTGCCCACTTACCAGCAACTATACTCCATCCCAGAGGCTATTGGTGCGAAGGTGGACCGGCTGGAACTCATGCCGGAAGATAAATACCTGCCAAATGTGGAAACATTAAAAGGCCTGGTGAAACCGGAAACAAAACTCATCATACTGAACAACCCCAATAACCCTACAGGTGCTTTGATTCCAGAAGATTTGCTGTTGGAAATTGTACAGATAGCGAAAGAAAATGACGCCTGGCTTTTTTGTGATGAAGTATACCGGGGAATGTATCCCAGAGAATCGAAAATGGTGCCTTCGGTGGTGGACCTGTATGAAAAGGCGGTGGCCACAGGTAGTCTCTCCAAGATTTTTTCCCTGGCCGGCTTACGGTTGGGATGGGTGGCTGGTCCAGCACAATTTATCCAGGATTGTTTTCACCAGCGGGATTACAACACCATCAGCTGCAGCATGGTGGATGAGGCACTGGGATTGATAGCCGTGAGAAACCGGCTGCAGGTGTGGGAGCGGAACTTGGGGATGGTGAATGCCAACCTGGAGATCATCGACAAATGGGTCAATCAGGAGCCGAGAGTGTCTTACGTTAAACCAAAAGCTGGGACCACGGCTTTTCTTAAAATTGAAAGCAACATGCCCATGGATGAATTCTGTATCAAATTGATGGAGGAAACAGGCACCATGCTGGTGCCTGGCAGCTGTTTTGAACGTGAAGGTTATGTGCGCATGGGGTATGTGTGTGATGAGATGACACTGAAAAAGGGGTTGAATGAAATTTCGTCTATCCTCCGAAAGTATCCTAAATGATCCGCCCCTTTTTCGGGATTGATTAGTTGATTTGATGGGGAAGAGGGATTACATGAAGTCATTACGTCAAGATGCGTTGGACATATTTAATGCCGCAATTCAGTCTGTTTTGCCGGAAGCCGCTGTAAGAAGCGCTTTGGGAAAATGGCTGGAAGGTAATGATTCTGGACTGAAAAATGGAAAGTTAGTTGTGATTGCCCTGGGAAAAGCCGCCTGGCGCATGGCTTCAGCCTCCCATGAAATAATTGGGCAATACATCACTGACGGATTAGTGGTAACCAAAGACAACCATTCACAAGGGCCAATTCCTTCTTTTGAAATCATGGAAGCAGGTCATCCTGTGCCTGACCAGCGGTCTGTGGCCGCAGGTGAGAGAGCTATGGAACTGGTGAAAAACCTGACAGAGAAGGATCAAGTTATTATGCTCATCTCCGGCGGTGGGTCGGCACTTTTTGAGAAACCAATGGAGGGCGTGACCCTGGACGAAATCATGCTCATCACCAGGCAACTCATACAGAGAGGTGCTTCCATCGATGAAATCAACACCATTCGCAAACGACTGTCGGCTGTGAAAGGTGGTAAATTTGCCCAGCTGTGCCAGTCGGCTAAGATGTTTTCTATCGTCTTATCAGATGTACTGGGTGACCGGCTGGATGTCATCGCCTCAGGACCGGGTGTACCTGACCGCTCCACAACAGCTGAAGCCAGAGAAATAGCAAAAACCTATGAACTTGACTTGAGTGAGATGGCGGAAAAAGCGTTGGAATTGGAAGCAACTAAGAACATGATGGAACATGATATCCTTATTGCTGGCAATGTAAGTTTATTGTGCTGCAGGGCTGCTGAAGAAGCATCTAAAAGAGGGTACACACCATTGATATTGACGACGACCCTGGATTGCGAAGCCAGAGAAGCCGGGAAAATGCTGGCAGCCATGGCTAGGGATGTGCAGAACCCCAGAGGTAAAGAATACAGTATGGCACCTCCCTATGCTGTCATTTTCGGTGGGGAGACCATTGTACATGTTACAGGTAAAGGAAAAGGCGGACGTAATCAGGAACTAGCCCTGTCAGCCGCTTTTGGCATTGATGGGTTAGAAAATGTTGTCATCCTCTCTGCTGGATCCGATGGTACTGACGGCCCCACAGATGCTGCAGGAGGTCTGGTGGATGGACAGAGCCTTGAACGGATGCGAGAGCAGGGAATTCTACCGAAAAAAAGTCTGCATGACAATGATGCTTATCATGCCCTTAGAGGTAGTGGAGACTTGGTCATGACAGGTCCCACGGGCACCAATGTCAATGATTTGATGATGGTTTTATGCCGATGACCCTGCAGATTACTTTTCATTTTGATCCCAATAGTGTAAAATAGGTGTAGGTTCATTGCGGGTGTAGCTCAATGGCAGAGCCCCAGCTTCCCAAGCTGGTTACGAGGGTTCGATTCCCTTCACCCGCTCCAATTGATATTAAAGATAGAGAAATAGATTCAAAAAACACCTTTCAATGGTTTATAACCATCGAAAGGTGTTTTCGTATGAGGTAATTATTTTACCAACAGCTCGAAAACATCCGGTCGGGAATAATGACCGCAGACATCAAAGTCCAAACGACTCCTAGTGATGGCCCCAAGGTCCAGGTCGGCGTACAGAATTTTTTCTTCGCCGAAGATTGGACCTGCCACATAATTTCCGAAGGGATCAATGATGGCGCTTCCCCCAGTACACATAATGTCAGGTTGGGTTTTCAGCTCTTCGTAACCATTAAGGTCGGTGGGTACCATGCTTTTTTCAACATATTGGTTGCAGGAAAGCACGTAACAGCGGCCTTCAAGGGCCACGTGACGCATGGTACATTGCCAGACTTCCCGGGAATCAGCTGTTGGAGCCACATAGATTTTGACGCCTTTTTGGTACATGGCGGTTCGGGCAAGGGGCATGTAGTTTTCCCAGCAAATGAGACCTCCCAGGGTGCCATAGGGAGTGTCTACAACCGTCAGGGTGTTACTATCACCTTCACCCCAAATCAGCCGCTCAGAACCGGTGGGTTTCAGCTTACGGTGTTTACCCAGAAGTTTTCCATCTGGTCCAAAATACAGGTTGGTACAATAGAGTGATGTATTGCCAGAGTCCCGTTCATTGACACCGATAGTCACATAAGCCTGCGCTTCTCTGGCGGCTTCACCGATGATGTCAGTATCAACACCAGGCACCAACACCGAATTGTCGTAGAATCGCTGCCAGTCATAGCGGCCTTCCATGGTTCTGCTACCCACAACACACCCGAAGGATAACCCCCGGGGATAGGCAGGGATGAAAGCTTCGGGAAAGACGATAATTTTTGCCCCCTGGGAGGCTGCTTCCTGGATAAGTGTAACGGTTTTCTTGATGGTGGCGTCCTTGTTCATGAGCACTGGTGCTGCCTGAACAACTGCCACTGTTACGTATTGAGGCTGACGATCCATATACATCCCTCCATATTTGTTGAATCACAAAGTCTTTAATCCTATGGTATGCTTGGTAATAGTCTGTGTCAAGCTTTGAACCCTGTTTTTTTGCAGTAATGAAGTTAGTCCAAAAAGGTATAGAATAATAATCCTATTTATAATGATCAGTCTCTCAATCCATGAGTTAGAAATTGAGAGACTGATCTTAAGAAGTATTATTATTTCTCAGTGTTTTTATCAACGGATTTCTGGATCAATGCAGGCATGGTGAAGATGGAAGGCACCTTGCCTTCGACGATCACCTGATCATTAACCATTAATACAGGTAGTTGGTCGAATTTTTGTTTTTCGATGTCCACTGGGTTACAGATCAATTGTACATGCGCCTTGTAACCAAGACGTTTCACTGCCTCATCAACGATGGGCTTCATTTTGCTGAAACCTCAACCGATGTCTTCATAAATGACGATTTTCACTGGTGTGGTCATTCGTTCACCCTTCTTTCTTACCATTGCTTGCTTGTATGGCGGCGGATCCCCTGTCTACGGCAATCATGCCAGTGCGAACCAGTTCTTTAATACCAAAATCTCTGAGCATTTCTTCCAGGGCAGCCAATTTTTTACTATCCCCGGTCACCTGGATGGTGACAGAGGTTTTCGTGATGTCAACCACCTTCTCCCGGAAAATGTTGACAATTTCCACGATTTCATTGCGGGTCGTGGGGGTTGCATGTACCTTAATCAAAGCAAGCTCCCGGGCAATGGAATCATCACTGATGTTGGAAACTTTGATGACATCGATGAGTTTATTCAGTTGCTTGGAAATTTGTTCCAGTATATACTCATCGCCGTCAGCAACGATGGTAATACGGGAGACTTCAGGGTCTTCCGTGACACCGACTGCAAGGCTGTGAATGTTGAAACCTCTTCGGCTGAAAAGGCCTACCACTTTGGATAAGACGCTGGGTTTGTTTTCCACCAGAATGGACAGAATGTGTTTTTTCATGATTTCCCTCCTTTACCTTTTCTCAGCGGGGATGACGTTGGACACTGGGTCGATGATGAACTCTGCCACCATGGTACCTTCATGAGACAGCAACTTGTCAATGGCATCATCAATTTCATCAGACTGGCTTACCCGAATGGCGGGGAAGCCATAGGCTTCAGCCAGCTTTACAAAATCGGGGTTGCCCTTCAACGTGGTTTGTGTATAGCGTTTTTCGCAATTGTGCTCCTGTAACTCACGAACCATACCAAGACAACTATTGTTCAATAAAATAATCTTGATCGACAGACCTTCCTGTGCAGCGGTGGCCAATTCTGTTAAATTCATCTGAAAGCTTCCATCACCGGTGATGAGGGCCACCTGTTTATCCGGCTGTCCTATTTTTGCACCAATGGCTGCAGGTAAACCATACCCCATGGTTCCCAAACCGCCGGATGTTAAAAATGTCCGTGGTTGTTCGAATCCATAATAGCGGCCGGTCCAAATTTGATGCTGTCCCACATCGGTGGCAACAATCGTGTCATTTGATGTCTTTCGAGACAAGGTTTTGATGATTTGCATAGGATCCAACCCATTAACGCCGTCACCGGCTCCGGTTCCTTTAGTGACCTCTTTCCATTTGTTGATCTGTTGTATCCATTCCGGGTTTTCACGATGAAATTCCTGTGCAAGCAAACCTTGCAGGGTTTTCTTTATGTCACCGACGATGGGGATATTAATGTCAATGTTTTTCCCGATTTCTGCCGGATCCACGTCAATATGCACCACAGTGTGGGCTGACTGGGCAAACTCCTCACGCTTTCCTGTTGATCTGTCTGCCATACGTGAACCCATAACGATGAGAAAATCAGCTTCTGCCACTGCCTGTTTTGCCGGGTATACACCATGGTCCCAGCCCAGCATACCCAGAGAAAGTGGGTGACTGGAAGGGAAAGCACCAATTCCCATTAAAGTGGTGGCAACAGGAGCCTGCATCCGTTCGGCAAAGGCAATCAATTCTTCTGTTGCATTGGCGATCACTCCACCGCCGCCCACAATAATCATGGGTTTTCGACTTTCCATCATGGCGGTAACCGCCTTTTTAATCTGCCGTGGATGTCCCTTGGTGGTAGGTTTATAGCCACGCAAATCGATGGTTTCAGGGTATTGAAAATCCAGGGTGGCTTTTTGTATATCTTTGGGAATGTCAATCAGAACGGGTCCAGGTCTTCCTGTGGAAGCAATGTGGAAAGCCTCCTTGAAAATTCGTGGAAGGTCTTTAATGTCTTTCACAAGATAATTATTCTTTGTAAAAGGTTCTGTTGCACCAGTGATGTCAACTTCTTGGAATACATCTTTACCAATGAGATCAGTCCCTACCTGTCCGGTAATGGCAACCATGGGAATAGAGTCCATGTAAGCAGTGGCAATACCGGTGATTAGATTGGTGGCACCTGGTCCCGAAGTAGCCATACAGACCCCTGTTTTCCCAGTTACACGGCTGTATCCACTGGCAGCGTGAGCAGCACCTTGTTCATTGCGCACCAGCACCTGCCGTATACCTGACTGAATGAGGGCATCGTATAGAAATAAATTGGCGCCTCCAGGATAACCAAATAGTACTTCGACACCTTCTGCCTGAAGGGATTTTACCATGCAAGCTGCGCCATTAATTTTCATTTTCTTCACTCCTCGTCATTAATAAATTTATTCTTTGTATAAAAAAACTGCCTCATCCCAAAGGGACGAAACAGGTTCTGTTCGCGGTACCACCCAAATTTTCCTGTGTGATTAACACAGGACACTCTAACCTCTGAAGTGCTGCTTCAAAAGCGGTGTCTGTTAACGAAGACCAATCGCAGTAATCTACTGAAATTGTCAGGTTTGACAATTTGTTGGGTACTGACCCTCAGGAGAGAGTGAAATGAGACTTTCTGCCGATTTGCACCAACCATCGGCTCTCTGAAAGAAAGCGCTTCATTTGTAAGCTCCTTCATCGGGTATGTCATAATTAATGTTATCGATTACGATACCATCATCAATTACCTTTGTCAACAATTATTTTACAAATAATATGTAAATTCGCATATTTTGTGCAACTATTGTATATAGTATGTTTGTCACAGGATGGCAGGACGAGAACATGGTCAATATGGTACACTATACAATATAGAAAGATCCTGGTGGGAGTGATCCTGTGAAAATCATTGTCGATGCAGATGGATGCCCAAAGGGTGTGCTGAAAGCCTGTCTTCAGTTAGGAAAACTATATAATATAAGTGTAGTAACCGTTGCCAACGTACATCATAACATTCAATCAGACCATCACATTGTTGTTGACGGAGCTTCTCAACAAGCGGACCTTAAAGTGATGAACACAGCTGAACCGGGAGACCTGGTGGTGACACAGGACTGGGGTCTGGCGGCACTGGTGCTGGGGAAGGGTTGCCGTTGTATTCACCCTTCAGGAAAAGAATACCAGAATGATACCATCGATTTTATGCTGGAAGAAAGGGAGATGAAAGCCAAATTGAGGCGAAGCGGAGGGCGGACAAAAGGCCCTGCCAAAAGAACCGCTGAAGAAGATCTGCAGTTTACGAGAACATTACAACAGATACTGACATCAGCAGAATGAATCTTTACGTATTGATATTATTGATGATCATTGCTATGATAATAGTATAACCAATTGAAAGGAAGTGTCAGGTATGAGTGAGAAAACAACTGAAATTGCCTATTTTGCAGGAGGGTGTTTTTGGTGCATGGTATCACCCTTTGATGTGCTGGAAGGTATAGAGGAAGTAAGATCAGGGTACATGGGCGGACATCTTGACGATCCCAGGTATGAAGATGTGAAATCGCAAAAATCAGGTCATTATGAGATCGTTCGAATTATGTATGACCCCAGTGTGATTTCCTATGAAAAACTGCTGCAGGCCTTCTGGCGCCAGGTAGACCCCACTGATGATGAAGGTCAGTTCCAGGACAGAGGTCCTTCTTATCGAACAGCCATCTTCTACACAACAGAAGAGCAAAAAATAGAAGCTGAACAATCAAAACAAGAACTTGACGAATCAGATCGTTTTCCAGATAAGGTGATCACGCCAATTATTCCTGCAACAAAATACTATGATGCAGAGGAATATCACCAGGATTTCTACAAAAAGAGTCCGGATGAATATAAATTGGACCGCACAAAATCAGGGCGCGATGAATTCATAAAAAAATATTGGGGCGACGATTACTACACTATTTACGAAGAGTAAAATGTGATGTGAAAAGTGGGTGTGGGTATGACATTAATCAAAGGGGCTCTGCTGGATTCTCCCAGGGTCACGTTGGATGACCGCATCATAAAACTGCCTTATCGTAAAGCTGAGGCAGCTTTTTATTATTTACTTGTTATGAAAAGAACCACGAGAGACGAACTTATTAGACTTTTGTGGGCAGATTTTCCCGAGGACATAGCCAGAAAAAACCTGCGTAACGCCTTATACCAACTTAGAAAAGCTTTGGGCGTTGATGTCATTCTCGCCCCGGGACAAACAGAGGTATTTCTCAACCCGGAGGTGAAGGTGATCACTGACCTGGATCAGTTTTTGTCAGATGCAGAAGGTTATGTCCGCTACAAAAAAGGGTTTCTTGAGGGGTTTATGGTAAAAGATGCTTCCGATTTTGAAGACTGGATGCAAGGGTACAGACATCGTTTACAGGAACGTTATGCAAGGGACTTACGACAGCAGATCCTCGAGGCTGAAGCAATAAATGATAACCAGAAAATAATTGCAATGGCAGATCGGCTACTTGAACAAACTCCCTATGATGAAAAGTCGTTCAGATCCATGATGAGAAGTTATTCAGCACTGGGAGAAAACCATCGGTCCATTCAGGTCTATGAAGCATTTTGCCAGATATTAAAAAAAGAGCTGGGAATACAGCCGGAAATAGAAACACAGCAGCTTTTCAAAAAAATGATGACAGAACGAAATAAGAATACTCCATCAAATAGAATTGGTGATGGTACTACCAGGGAGTTGAAGGACTTCTACGGAAGGGAAAAAGAACTGATCTGGCTGGAGGAGATCTATTCACAAAGCATGAGACACTTGAGCCCTCAGCTGGTTTTGTTGTCAGGGGAGGCAGGGGTTGGTAAAACCCTGCTACTGCAGGTTTTTCTTGCGAAGCAGAATATCTCAGAAATTCAGCTTATCAGTGCTAATTGTTATCAACAGGAAGAGTCATATTTGTTGAGACCTTGGCAGCCGGTGTTTTCTTCATTGGTTGAAATAGTGGAAAAACACAGTATTCCACTGCCCAGTGGGTGGATTTGCCAAATGATGAAACAGTTTCCGTCTTTTGAACTGCTCTACCATAAACGTAATCTTGCGGAAGACCAGAAAGCGTGGGAGGCCTCGCTTCATCAACCATTAGTGGAAGCAGCAGTGGGCATCATTAAACGAATCGCATCCGTCAATAAAATGGTATTGTCCTTTGAAGACATTCACTGGATGGACCAGGCCAGCCAGCAGCTTCTATTGAGAGTGTTACAGGAACCTGCCGTAAATGTATTGATCATGGCAACAGTAAGGGATGGATATGAGAATAAAACAGTCGATTTGAAATCAATCGCAAGTAGAAAAGGTAGTCTAAAACATTTAGAAATTGAGAGATTTACTCAGAAAGAAACCTTGCAATGGCTTCACTCCACCTTACGAAATATAACCCTGACTAATGAAGAGTCAGCGTTGATTTTTGAGGAAACGGGGGGCAATCCCTTCTTCGTGTCAGAATACATTAATGCGCTTAAAACCCATGGTGACATCAGTAAGCTATCGGTGAAGACCAAAGACATATTGCAGAGTCGCCTGATGGAGTTGCCGACAGAGGTTCAAAAGTTGCTTGAACTCATATCCCTTTTCTTTCACCGGGTGTCACTGTCATTGATCACCAATGTAAGCAGTGCAGATGAAGATAAAGTAATTGAGATGTTACAGCAGCTCTTTAACCAGGGAATTTTGAAAGAAGCATGGGATGGTGGTAAAATAAGCATCCAGTTCGTGCACCATAAGTTTCGGGAATTTGTTTATGAAAACCAGTCAGAAAGTAAAAGACGTCATCTCCACCACCGGGTGGGTGTTCAGCTGGAAAAAGGGCTAACAGGTAAGAATGAGGACTTACTCCGGTATACAGATTTGATTCACCATTTTAGAGCAAGCGGTAATTATGTACAGGCTTTAAGGTATTCTATGTTGTACCTCAATGGGCATTTGGATTATTACCATGAGTTGTTCCCCAGCACCATACAGCCTGAACACCTGGCACGCCAATCTTTGTACATGGACCGAAAAGAAACAACCCAGAATTTTGATCAAGTGGAAAAGATTATGTCGATGATGACCCCGGACGAGTTTTATAACAATGATGTCATTATGTACAAGATATCCTACCTTCATTTAAAGGGCAGATTGTTGATTCGGGAAGGTAACTATAAGCTGGGTATTCCAAGCATCAAAGAAATGGTTGCTTTGGCTGAAGCCAATGAAAAATGGGATTATGCAGTGTATGGACATCAGCAGTTGACCAATTATGGCATCCAAACACAGCAGCCAGAAGTCATGAAGGAGCACATTAACGAAGCGATGAAAATCGCTGTCACTTATTTTCTACAGGAATTGATTCCTGTGTTATTACGGTTAAAAGGACTATACCTGTTGATGATCCATGACTTTGAAGAGGCAGAAAAAACATTGCTGAGGGCAGTTGAAGTGGTGAATGTACGACAAGATCCTCATCGTCAATATGGCGTTCATATGGCGGCGTGTCAGTACTATCTGGGTGAAATAAGAAGAAACCAGGGAATGCATGAAGATGCAGTGGCGTATTACAAAAAGGCTGTCAACACCTTCAGGGATAATCACTTGGAACACCACGCCATAGCTGTCTTTTATACAGGTATGGGACAGGCATACATAGAACTCAAAGATATTAAGGAAGCTGAAAGATGCTTACAATGTGCCATGGAGTATTATCGAAAGTATGATGTCTATTGGAGACGATCCATTGCCAACGTTTACTTAGGGCTGATCAGTGCCACCAGGGGTGAGAGTGGTCAAGCAGTGAATTACATGAAGCAAGCAGTTTCCTACGCAAACCTGATTAAAAATCCTTATGAAATGAGTGTGGTTGAACGGATCAGTAGTGACATAAAATCAAAGATAGGGAACCAACCATACAGTAAAAAATGAACCGTCAACAAATATTTTGATGGTTCATTTTTTATTGACGTTTTAATGACGTTTTGCTGATAAACTGTATGTAAAGCTATATTGTTTCGTTAATGGACAATACACCATTATCAGAATGGATCATAGGAGGTGTTTAATTGAAAACACTACTGATTGACGGTAGCCATTTGACTATTGAAGAGGTGCGACAGACAGCGAGGGAAGGTGCCATGGTTAAACTAACGGAAGAAGCTGCCCAAAAGGTGAATGCCTCCCGAAAAGTGGTTGAAGCCTTTGTTGATGAAGAAAAAGTGGTTTATGGGATTACCACAGGGTTTGGGAAATTCAGTGATGTGCTGATTTCAAAGGAAGAAGCCAAAGAATTGCAAAGAAACCTGATCATGAGCCATGCTTGCGGAGTAGGGGAACCGTTGCCGGAAGAAGTGGCTCGAGCTATCATGCTGCTGAGGGCTAATGCCCTGTCAAAGGGTTTTTCGGGGGTTCGTTTGGAGACCATAGAAACTCTGTTGCATATGTTAAACAAAGGCGTGCACCCAATTATTCCTGAAAAGGGTTCCCTGGGTGCCAGTGGAGATTTAGCACCCTTAGCTCACATGGTATTGGTCATGATGGGGGAAGGAGAAGCCTATTATGAAGGCCGACGATTGTCAGGGAAGTCAGCTATGGAAAAAGCTGGAATTGAACCCATCCAACTAACCAGTAAGGAAGGACTGGGGCTGATCAACGGTACGCAGGTGATGACCGCCATTGGTTCTCTTTGTGTGGCAGACGCCATTGCTTTGGTTAAAACCGCAGACATTGCAGGGGCATTAACCCTTGAGGCATTGCAGGGAATTACGGATGCTTTTGACCCCAGGATACATCAGCTTAGACCTCACCAGGGCCAGATAAGAAGTGCTGCTAATATTCTCAGGTTGTTAGAAGGCAGCCATCGAACCACACGTCAGGGGGAAATTCGGGTACAGGATGCTTATACCCTCCGTTGTATACCACAAATCCATGGCGCATCATGGGATGCCATCATGTATGCAAAAGATAAGCTGGACATTGAGATCAATGCTGTGACAGATAATCCATTGATATTCGCCAATGGAGAAAACGTGGCCATATCAGGGGGGAACTTCCATGGGCAGCCGGTGGCACTGGCATTTGACTTGTTGGGTATTGCCCTTGCAGAAATTGCCAATGTGTCAGAACGTCGGATTGAACGTCTGGTGAACCCTCAATTAAGCGGCTTACCCGCATTTTTAACGAAAAATGGAGGGCTGCATTCAGGCTTTATGATCGCCCAGTATGCAGCGGCTGCGTTGGTATCAGAAAACAAAGTATTGTCTCATCCTGCCAGTGTTGATTCCATTCCTTCATCAGCAAATCAGGAAGATCATGTGAGCATGGGAACCATTGGGGCACGTAAAGCCCGCAGTATTTTGGATAATGCACAGCATGTCGTCGGGGTCGAACTGATGGTAGCCTGCCAGGCAATTGACCTTGCTTCAGAAAATCAGTTGGGTAAGGGGACAACAGCAGCGTATGGAACAGTGCGCCAGCATTTGGCAATGTTGCAGGAAGACAGAATTCTACACAAAGACATGGAACTCTGTGCTCATATGATCCGAAACAAGGAGATCTTGATGGCCGTTGAAAAAGCAGTGGGTGAGCTTTAAGAAAAGACAGGAGTGATGCATAATGATAAAAGTGGAAGATGCAATGAAAGAAATCAGGTTAACCGGACCACTACCTGCGAAAAAACAATTTATTGAAGGGATTCGGCGAGCCCCCGACAGAGGTTTTAAGTTGACACAGACTCAGACAGAAACAGCCTTAAAAAATGCGTTGCGGTATATACCTGGAGAATGCCATGAAGAAATGGCACCTGAATTTCTGGATGAGTTGATGACCATGGGACGGATCTACGGTTACCGATATAGACCTGAAGGAAACATTAAAGCCAGGCCCATTCATGAATATAATGGAAAGTGCATTGAAGGAAAGGCTTTTCAATTGATGATGGACAATAACCTGGATTTTGATGTGGCTTTGTACCCTTATGAACTGGTAACTTATGGAGAAACAGGGAAAGTTTGTCAAAACTGGATGCAATACCTGTTGATACAAAAATACCTGCGTCAGTTGACCCAGGACCAGACGCTAGTGGTGTCTTCCGGTCATCCTGTGGGTCTCTTTCGCTCGAAGCCAGACAGTCCCCGTGTGATCATCACCAACTCCCTTATGGTGGGACTTTATGACAATCCTAAAGACCAGGATATCGCCGAACAGATGGGTGTTGCCAATTATGGACAGATGACTGCTGGTGGGTGGATGTACATTGGGCCTCAGGGGATTGTTCACGGTACGTTTAACACATTGTTGAACGCTGCCAGACAAAAAATGGGAATAGCCCATGACCAGGATTTGGCAGGAGTGCTATTCGTATCCTCTGGACTGGGTGGCATGAGTGGTGCGCAGCCAAAAGCAGTGGAAATTGCCGGTGGTGTGGGTATTATTGCAGAAGTAGACCTTTCCCGCATAAAAACAAGGCATGACCAGGGGTGGGTTAATGAGGTTACTGACGATCTTGAAAAAGTGTTCCAACTTGCCAGAACAGCCCAGTCTGAAAAAAATTCAGTTTCCATTGCCTATCACGGCAACATTGTTGATTTACTGGCATATGCGGTGAAAAAGGACATTAAGATTGATTTACTGTCTGACCAGACTTCCTGCCATGCTGTGTACGATGGTGGTTATTGTCCTCAGGGATTAACCTTTCAGGAGCGGACAGAAATGTTGAAGAAGGACCGAAAAGAATTTGCCGGAAAAGTGGATGAAACCCTAAAAACGCATTTTGAAATGATTAAAAAGCTTTCAGAGAAAGGTACCTATTTCTTTGATTATGGTAATGCTTTCTTAAAATCTGTTTATGACGCAGGTGTTATTGAAGTTTCCAAGAATGGTATTGACGACAAAGATGGGTTCATTTTTCCTTCCTATGTGGAAGATATCATGGGACCAGAGCTCTTTGACTATGGCTATGGCCCTTTCCGATGGGTATGCCTTAGTGGTGATCCTGCAGATCTTCGTAAAACCGATCAGGCTGCCATGGACTGCATTGACCCGGACCGTCGTGGTCAGGACAGGGACAACTATGTGTGGATTCGGGATGCTGAAAAAAACAAGATGGTGGTGGGCAGTCAGGCACGTATACTTTACCAGGATGCTTACGGCCGGTTGAAAATTGCCCTGAAGTTTAATGAAATGGTACGCAGAAGTGAAGTGGGCCCCATCATGTTGGGTAGGGATCATCATGATGTAAGCGGAACAGATTCTCCCTTCAGAGAGACTTCAAACATTAAAGATGGCAGCAATATCATGGCAGACATGGCGACTCAGTGTTTTGCAGGTAACGCATCAAGAGGTATGAGCCTTGTTGCTCTTCATAATGGTGGAGGAGTGGGTATTGGTAAATCCATTAACGGCGGGTTTGGCATGGTGCTGGATGGTAGCAAGCGTGTGGATGACATACTGGAATCTGCCATGCTGTGGGATGTCATGGGCGGTGTTGCCCGCCGGGCCTGGGCACGAAACGAAAACGCCATCAGTACCAGCGAAGAGTACAATCTGTTAAATGAAGGCAGAGACCACATTACTCTTCCCTATATGGCCGCTGAAGATGACATTAAGTCATTTGTGAAGAATAAATGGAACCAGGTTCAGACGAAAGGCGGGTTGGATTAATGAAGCAGATTCTTCAATGCATCCCTAACTATAGTGAAGGACGTGACCTGGATAAGGTTGAAAAAATCGTCCAGTCATTCAGGGGAAAAGAAGGGGTTAAATTATTGGATTACAGCCGTGATGAAGACCATAACAGAATGGTGGTCACAGTGGTGGGCGAAGTGAACCCTCTAAAGGAAGCTGTGATTGATTCGGTTAAAACGGCCATCGACCTCATTGATCTGACAACACACCAGGGTCAGCACCCGCGCATGGGAGCCGTGGATGTGATCCCTTTTGTTCCCATTAAAAATGTCACCATGGATGAGGCGATACAAGTGGCCAAAGAAATTGGAGAGAGATTATGGGAAACATTCCAACTGCCCATTTTTCTGTATGAGAAAGCCGCCGTCGCTTTACACCGTGAAAACCTGTCCGCACTTCGAAAAGGTCAGTTTGAGGGTATGTTTGAAAAAATTAGAGATCCGGAGTGGGCTCCGGATTATGGTCAGCAGGTGCATCCTACGGCAGGAATTACAGCGGTGGGTGCACGTATGCCGCTGGTGGCTTTCAATGTAAACCTGGGAACCAATGATATTGACTTTGCCAATGAAATTGCCAAAAAGGTTCGGCATATCAGTGGCGGATTACGCTATTGCAAAGGGATTGGTATTGAACTGAAAGACAGGGGCATTGTGCAGGTTTCCATGAACATGACTGATTACAATAAAACAGCCTTATACAGGGTATTTGAATTGATAAGAATAGAAGCACGTCGTTACGGGGTTAACATTATTGGCAGTGAAATCATTGGAATGATTCCCATGGAAGCCCTGATTGATACAGCAGTGTATTATTTAGGGGTTGAAAACTTTTCCATGGACCAGGTGCTAGAAAAAAGAATCATGGAATGACCCTTTGAACATTCTGTGGGAAAGAAGTGGAAAGGAGAGTACCATGGCTGAAGGAAATATCATCATACAAAACGCAGCACAATTGGTGACATGCAGTGGAAGTGAAGCAAAAAAAGGCCTTCAAATGGGTAACTTGGGCATTGTGGAAAATGGAGCCATTGTGATTGAAGACGGTGTCATAACCCAAGTGGGAAAAACAGATGAGGTGCTTAAGACGGTTAATGTAGACGGGTTTCAAGTGATTGATGCTTTGGGAAAAGCCGTACTACCTGGTTTTGTTGATTCTCACACCCATTTTGTCTTTGGTGGTGACAGGTCAGAAGAATTTTCCTGGCGACTTAAGGGTGTGGACTATATGGAAATCATGGAGAGGGGCGGAGGCATTCTGTCTACCGTAAAAGCCACCAGAAACGAAACAGAAAAAGTTCTCTATGAAAAGGGGTTTAAATGCTTAACCTCCATGCTGTCCTTTGGCGTCACGACCGTGGAAGGAAAAAGTGGTTATGGGCTTGATACAGAGACTGAATTGAAACAACTGAGGGTGATGAAAAAGATTAACGAACATCATCCCATGGATGTGATCACCACTTACATGGGGGCCCATGCTGTTCCTCCGGAATACAAAGGACAGGAGGGCCGCATGATTGAGGACATCATCAAGGAAGTACTTCCCCTGGTTAAAAAAGAAGGTTTGGCGGAATTTTGCGATGTTTTTACGGAAAAAAATGTTTTCTCCATTGAACAATCCAGAAAACTGCTAATGGCTGCCGCTGTCATGGGGTTCAAACTTAAAATGCATGCAGATGAAATTGTTCCCTTGGGAGGCGCTGAACTGGCAGCTGAGGTGAGTGCCGTTTCGGCAGACCATTTGCTACAGGTTTCAGAAAAGGGCATGAAAGCTTTGGCAGATAAAAATGTGGTAGCCACCTTGCTGCCGGGGACTGCTTTTAGCCTAAAAGCATCTTATGCACCGGCCAGGGAATTAATAAATGCTGGTTGTGCTGTTGCCCTGGCTTCCGATTTTAACCCTGGCAGTTGCCACACAGAATCAATTCCTCTGATCATTGCATTGGCAACACTTTACATGGGATTAACCCCGGAAGAAACGGTCACGGCCTTAACACTCAATGGGGCGGCAGCCATTAACAGGGAAAAAGAGATAGGGAGTCTGGATGTGGGGAAAAAAGGAGATGTGGTCATTTTGAAAGACCCTTCCTACCATTTCTTGTCTTATCACATCGGGGTGAACACAGTTGAACAGGTTATTAAGAACGGTCGATTGGTGATGGATAACCGCCACCAGTTGGTTTCATAGGCTCTTATAAGAATAAACTCCCAATGAAATATTGGAATGGAAAGCAATTTATGTATCCGGGATTTTAAATGACTAACTACGGGGTAACAATAATAGATCAGTGCTATGTGAACTGAGCAAATTTTGATAGAGAAGGAGAAAACGATGGACCAAAAAAGACTGGAAAAATATGCGAACTTAATCATTCAAGCGGGGATTAACCTGCAACAAAACCAAACAGTAGTCATTTCTTCACCTATTGAAACTGCAGAATTTGCCAGAATGCTGTCTGAAGCGGCTTATGAAAAGGGTGCAAGGGAAGTGGTGATTGACTGGAACGATGAATTGTCAAAAAAAATCAGATACATGAAAGCTCCTTCGGAGCTTTTTGATGAGTATCCAGAATGGAAAAAGCAGTTTTATCAGTTTTACTCAGAGGGCGGGGCAGCTTATATCAGTATTGCCGCGGAGGACCCTGAATTAATGAAGGAAGTAGACCCTGATCGGATAATGAGAGCCCAAAAAGTTGCAAACAAAGCAAATAAGAAATTTCGTAATCGGCTGATGAGTAACGAAAATACCTGGAACGTTGTTTCTGTTCCCACTGTTAGCTGGGCTACAAAAGTATTTCCAGATCTTGCTCCGGACCAGGCAGTGGAATCACTGTGGGAAGCCATTCTAACTGCAGTCAGAGTGGATGCTGCTGACCCGGTTAAGGCGTGGCAAAACCACAAGAATAACCTAGAAACTGCCATTTACTGGTTAAACAAAGAACAGTTTCAACAACTGCATTTTAAAAACAGCTTGGGTACTGACCTGTTCATCACCCTACCCAAAGGACACATTTGGACGGGCGGTGCTGAGGTTTCTCAACAGGGGGTGGATTTTATTGCCAATATGCCTACAGAAGAAGTCTTTACCTTACCACATAAACGGGGAGTGGAAGGTAAAGTGGTCAGTTCCAAGCCGCTGCAGTATAATGGAAAACTGATAGAAAACTTTTCCATGACATTTAAAGAGGGTAAAATTGTTGCGTTTACGGCTGAAAAAGGGTATGAGTCGTTGAAAGGTTTAATTGAAACGGATGAGGGTTCCGCATACCTGGGCGAAGTAGCCTTGGTGCCCCATGATTCGCCAATTTCAAATGCGGGGATTCTTTTTTATAATACCCTGTTTGACGAGAATGCCTCCTGCCACCTGGCGCTGGGAAAAGCCTATCCTGTGTGTCTTGAAAATGGTACCTTGATGGGAGAAAAAGAGTTGGAAGAAGCTGGTGTAAATGATTCGTTGATCCATGAAGATTTTATGATTGGCACCAGTGATTTGATAATAACAGGCATTAAAGAAAATGGTAATCATGTCCCGGTTTTCACTGGAGGGAATTATGCCATTAAGTGGTAAATAACATATAATACCTTCCTTTTGCACCCAAGCCGGCGATAAACTGATTCGCCGGTTTTTGAATTTATTACAGTGCTTGAAAGATTTCATAATGGGTACTTTTAAAAAAAGCAATATGACACATTGGGGAGGGAGTCCTGTGAAAATACGATATGTTAATGGAAAGCGCATCTATTACGCTTTTATGGCTGGTGCAAGGGAAGTGACGCAACAGCGGGTGCATCTTAATAAAATTAATGTTTTTCCAGTAGCAGATGGTGATACCGGCAGCAATCTGGTGTCTACATTGAATCATATTCTTCAGTCAGTGACACCGACTGTTTCCATCAATGAAACATTTCAGTCTATTGCTGATGCCTCCCTGGCAGGTGCCAGGGGCAATTCAGGTATTATATTTGCTCAGTTCATCAATGGCGTGGCTTCAGAGGTTAAACAGCATCAGGTGATGACAGCCCAATCTTTTGGCCAGACATTGGTAAAATCTGTGCCTTATGCTTATGAATCAATGGCTAACCCAGTGGAAGGAACCATGTTGACAGTCATAAAAACCTGGGCTGAAGCGTTTCATGATGCAGGTAAAAAAAGCAATGATTTTGTAGAGATTCTGAACCATTCACTGGAACAGGCACGGGATTCACTGATGAAAACGCCTGAAAAACTGGAGATTTTAAAGAGATCCAAGGTAGTAGATTCAGGGGCCCAGGGTTTTGTGCATTTTCTTGAAGGTATTACAAACATGATACAGTCTGGAAATGTACGGCAGTACCTTCAACAGCAATTTGTACAAAAGGACGATTATCAACTTACTGAAACCATCACTCCAGAAGAGGTGAACTTTCGGTATTGTACGGAGGGAATGATCAAAGGATCTCGCGTTTCACTGAATGATATCAAAAAAAAGTTGATGGAGTTGGGTGATTCTGTCATTGTAGCGGGCAATGAAAACCTTTGTCGTTTTCATTTTCACACAAATGATCCTGATCAGGTATTTCTTGATATGCGCAGGTTTGGACTTATCACTGAACAAAAGGTGGATGACATGGTTCGCCAGCAAGACGCTCTTTTCAAAAGAAAATCAGACATTGCACTTGTTACAGATTCCATTGCTGATCTGCCAGCCAATTTTATTGATGAAATGCAGGTCTATCGTATTCCATTACAGGTAATGGTGGAAGGTACCCCCTTTTTAGACCAGGTTACTCTAACAACACCCTATTTATTCCAACTGCTAAATCAGGTGGAAGAATACCCCACATCATCACAACCTCCCATAAAAAGGGTGACTGAAACATTATCATTCTTGCTGCAACACTATGAAAAGGTTTTGATGTTGTCGGTTTCAGGCCAAAACAGCGGAACGTGGCAGACTTTTCGCCAGGCTGCCAAAGAGCTTGATCAGGATGGTGAACGGGTGGCAGTGATCGATACAAGAAAAAACTCCGGAGCAGAAGGGCTTCTTGTTATGAAGGCTGCAGAAGCGATCGAAGAAGGAAAGAGTTTGGAAGAAGTAGTTGAATTAGTCAATAAGTGGATACCTCTGACTCATATCTATGTGTCGGTTGCCACGTTTGAATATATGGTGAGAGGTGGCAGGGTGAGTCCGATGAAAGGAAAGCTGGGTAAATGGCTAAACCTTAAACCGATCGTATCGCTGGATGAAAATGGTAAGGGAATTGCTTTTGGAAGTGCTTTTAGTCAGAAGGCAAACACTCACAAAATAATGGGAATAGTCGAAAAACACCATCAGGAAGCGGCTGTTGAGAGGTACTGTGTTGTTCATGCTGATGCTGCCGAAAAAGCGAAAGAATATGCAAGAGAATTGGAAAAAATCACTGGAAAACCGCCGGTATACATTACCGAAATATCACCCATAGTGGCATTGAACGCTGGACGGGGAGCAGTAGCCGTGGCAATGGTTCAATCATCACCAGCAAAATAGATTTAAACAGACCGATTCGAAAGAAGGGAAGATCATGGAGAAAGACTTATTACAACCCTTTCTTATTATTCTCATGTACTTTATTGTATTTTTTATTGTGGCGACTGTCATTAAGAACAACTCAATTGTGGACATGGGCTGGGGGCTTGGATTTGTTCTGGTCACCATCTATACCTACTTTAATGCCGGGCACTTTACCATCAGGGGGACAGTGACCCTGGCCTTAGTAGCTATTTGGGGATTACGTCTGGCCAAGCATATTTTTCAAAGGAATCTTGGAAAACCGGAAGATTTCCGCTATGCCAATTGGCGTAAGGAGTGGGGGAAATGGGTTGTGCCCCGTGCTTTTTTTCAAATTTTTGTGTTACAAGGTATTTTCATGTACATTGTTGTGTTTCCCGTATTGTTAATCCAGCGATCAAATCTTCCAGGGTTTGGATTGTTTGAGATCACTGGGTTGATTTTCTGGATAATCGGCTTTTATTTCGAGGCCGTGGGCGATTGGCAGTTAAAACAGTTTAAAATAAATCCTGAAAACAATGGGAAAATCATCACGAATGGGTTATGGCAATACACACGCCATCCAAATTATTTTGAAGAAGCCCTCATGTGGTGGGGCATTTGGGTCATGGCATTATCAGTTCCCATGGGGTGGTTAGGGGTGATCAGTCCCTTGGTGATTACCTATTTGCTTCGTTTTGTATCGGGTGTTCCCATGTTGGAGAAAAAATACAAAGATCGGGAAGATTTCAAAAGCTATGCGGCCAAAACCAATGCATTTGTCCCCTGGTTTCCAAAAGAACCAACAGCAGATCATTGAATAAATTTAGCAACCTTTTTCCTTCAATAACAAAAGTACTGAACGTGAGTAAAAACTCAGTTCAGTACTTTTTAATTTTGGCAAGGTAATCATCATTCTTTAAGTTTAACATATACGCTGCTGGGACCTACATCATCCAAACGTTTAAGTTGACACTGGTCAGGAAACGCTTCAATCAATTGGGAAAGCTGTCTGAAGCCATAGGTTCTTGGATCAAAACCAGGGTCTAACTGTAGCAGGGCTTTCCCCAAGGAACCAAGGTGGGTCCATCCATCTTCCTGCACCACCATTTCAAAGGCTTCTTTCAACAAGGCGATGAGTATGGTTTCTTTGGATTTTTCTTTCTTCTTGCCAGGTAAAGCCTTTACTTGTGGCTTTTGCTCCTTCGGTGCGATGTTCTCTGTGTAAATGAATATGTCACAGGCATTCACAAAGGCTTTTGATGTTTTTTGCTCACCTATTCCCATCACAAAAGTACCATTTTCACGTATACGTGTTGCCAGCCGTGTGTAGTCACTGTCGCTGGATACAATGCTAAATCCATCAACCAGTTCACCATGAAGGATGTCCATTGCATCAATAATCAAGGCACTGTCAGTAGCGTTTTTACCAACCGTGTATCTGAATTGCTGGATCGGCTGAATGGCATAATTGTTCAACGCATCTTTCCAACCTTTCATGTTAGGTGTGGTCCAGTCACCGTAAATACGTTTAATCGTAACCGATCCAAATTTTCCGGTTTCTGATAACATCTTTGTAATGAGGGATGGCTGCGCGTTATCACCATCAATTAATATGGCCATTTTATGTTCTTTAGAACCGTTTTCTTTTTTATTCACAATTGAGAGCCCCTTCCTGAGGGTTATTAGATTGTATACACTGTATTCGACAGAAAAGGTGAAGTTCCTGCTAAATATTTTGGATTTCTAACGGCCAAGCAAAGCTGACACCAATTTGACGGCAGTGTTGGTGTCTTCACCGTAGGCATCGGAGCCAATTTCTTTCCACAGATCAGGCGACTCATGAAAACCCTGCCCCCCGACAATCACATTGATATGATCAAAAGCAGTATTTTTCCTCATGTTATTGACCATAAAAGAAATATTGTTGATATAAACAGGGTGTGATGCAGACATAGCCACCACTTTAACAGGATATTGGCTAAGGATAAAATGCAGACTGTTGAAAGGCAACTGGTTTCCCAGAAACATCACATTGTACCCAGCTTCCTCAAGGGCTGAACTCACCATTCGTATACCCAGCGTATGTCGGTCATCACCTGCGGCAAAGGTCACTACAAGAGGACCGGTGGTAATGGTGGAGGGTTTCTTGCGCAGAAGGGCAATAAAACGTTCAGTTTCTGAAGTAATGAAGTGTTCCTGTGCCACATCAAGTTTTCCTATTTGCCACAGTTCACCAGCTTTGTAAAGTGCTGGCTTTAGAATTTTGTCATACACCGTTTGAAGAGGGTTGCCCAGCTGGGAGGCCAACACCAATACACGCCAGGCTTCTTTAATATCAGTTCGAATAAGGGCTTCAAGATATCGGCTGCTCCATCCTTGGTCAAAGCGGTGTTCTTCATTTATCTTTGTTGACTGTTGATTCAGTGGTATAAAGGGGGTTGAGTCATCAGTTCGGCCCAGCAGGTAATCCAGGCTGACCTGAAAATAATCAGCCAACTTGATAAGTGTAGTATCGTTGGGAAAACGGGAATTATTTTCATAGTTAGCGATGGTGGTTTGGGATAATCCCAAGTAAGATGCCAACTCTTTCTGGTTTTCTTTCTTTCCTCGTCGCAGGCCTCTAATCCGCTCTCCAAAAGTAGTGTTCATCATCATAACTTCCTTTCAGGACATAACACAATCCTACAATAATTTAAACATTAATCCATGGAATAGTTGTCAGTTGAATTGTACAGAAGGCAAGCATTCGGCAGCAATCAGTTCAGTCACCTGCTCAATTGAATTATCAGAAGTGTCAACGATCAAAACGGGCAGCGATGATCTTTCTGTCAGTTTTAATGCCAGTTCTTGACGTAGCATTAATGTTTCGACGACTTCAGCAGGTGTGTTACCGTATTGTTTAAGGTAGTTCAACCAGCATTTATTTTTTCTGGAAAAGAGACGTTTTTCTAAATTCTCTGCGTTGACAGTCAGCAGACATAACATTGCTCCCAGTGCGTTGAGTCGATCATCGATGCTGGCAACTTGTGGCCAGCTCATATGTGCAAATCTGAACACATGGGTTAAGTGAAATCGCTCAAAAAGGTAAAACAGGTCATGTTCCTGAACATGATCACTGTCCCATCCTCTGTGGCAAGTTCGATTGTTTAAGATTTCCACAAAAGTAACCAGGTGGTCCATTAATGCCAAATGGTGTTGGGGTGTAAGCAACCCTTTTTTTTCTTCAAGTTCCAATATCCGTTGCGTGTGGTGTTCGGACAACACCAGCCTGGATTTTGCAGGTATCAATTTCATTTTAGTGTGTGTGGCAAGCGCTTCAAAAACTGAAGTTTTCCCTGTGCCTGATATGCCTTCAAGTATTAATCCCTGATACAATTGACCACATTCCTTCCTATAAAACAACCCCTGATCAGCAGTGCAGACTGCCTAACACCAGGGGTTATTGCTTAAAACTAATGTTGATCAGATTCTGAATGACATTTGCTGCAAATGCCTTGAAAATGAATGTTTCTTTCTTTAATAAGGAACGTTTTTAAAAAATCGCTTTTAAATTCGCTCATATCCAGTTCAAAATCATAGATGTGTCCACATTTTTCACATTTAAAATGTCCATGGGTGCTTAAATCCACATCAAATCTGGCTTCGTGCTCTTCTATGTTGACCAAGCGTACCAGTTGAGCATCCATAAAAGCTTTTAATGTATTGTAGACTGTCGTTTTAGAAAGCGTGGGAATTTGATCTGCCAGTGACTGGTAAATTTCATCAACGGTTGGATGTGTCATGTGGTTCAGCAGGTATTCATAGATTCGAGTACGCTGGTATGACGGTTTTACACCATGTTCCTGTAAATAGAGATTTAATTCTTCCATTGAGTTTCCCTGAGTGTTTTGATCACGCATATTATCCCACCTGCTTTCAACATGTAATCATTATAATATGAATATAAGTTTAATTGATTATTGAAAATATGTCAAGATGTGTTTAAAAAACACCCCTCAACTGTATCAAAAGCTGAGGGGTTAATGAGTTATTCCATTGGAAGGCCGGTGAGGTCGTACCAAAAAGCAGGTAGAACAAAAGCGGCACTATGAAAGCGGGGATGATAATACTTTCCTGTGAATTCGCCATGGGGCACACTGACAGTGCTGCCGTCCTTAGAAGCAATGACAAAGGCCATATCGCCTCCATAAACGGGTACGACGCCTCGATATACTTGCACCAAAGGAAATGACAATTTAATATGTTCAACAGCCTCTGTTAATTCTGGTGCCTGAAAAATTGGGACACCTGCCTGTCGAACCATAATTCCGTCATCATTCAGACAATCTTTGATATTCTTGTAAAAAGGTGCCTCAAACAAAACACGGGCAGGACCCACAGGGTCTGGTGAGTCAACGATGACAACATCAAACTTTTTGGTTTGTGCTTCTTCACTGGCAACATAAGCCGCTCCGTCACCTACGATCAGTTCCAAACGTGAGTCATTAAACCCTTCTTTAAAAAAGAGCATTTCCTTGCTAACTTCAATGACCCGTCCATCGATGTCAACCATGGTAATTCGTTCAACACTCTCATGACGCAAACATTCCTGAAGAATACCTCCATCGCCCCCACCAATGATCAAGACACTTTTCACTGGTCTTGACATAGCTAGAATTGGAACATGAGACATCATTTCATGGTAAATGAATTCATCTCTTTCAGTTGTTTGCACAACATTATCCAAAATCATCATTCTTCCAAAATGTGCGTGATCAACAATTTGCAGTTCCTGAAACCCGGTTTTCTCTTCATGAACGGGAGTTACATGATAACCATAGACAGTTTCTGGGCTCATTTTTTCGTAAAACCATTTTTTTTCCAAGTGTCAACCCTCCATACTTTCTTGTTTTCTACCATTTTGAAAAAGTTCAATCCAAAGTATATCATAATCCTAACCGTTTAACGATAGTATGAAACACCAGATTCAAATATTTTTTGATTTTTGTTACCCTCAACATTGGCAAACAGACCAGGAACCCATCGTTCAGAATGTGTCATTTTGCCTAGCACTCTTCCGTCAGGGCTTGTAAGAGCTTCAACAGCACCCATGGAACCATTGGGGTTATAAGGCATCTCCATGACCGGATTTCCAGCAAGATCCACATACTGTGCTGCAATTTGACCGTTTTTCATCCAATGGTCCAAATCACTTTGTTTGGCAACAAACCTGCCTTCTCCGTGGGAGACGGCCACCGTGTGGATGTCACCCGGATTTATTTGAGAAAACCAGGGTGACTGATTGGAGACCACCTTGGTTTTTACAAGACCGGACACATGACGTCCGATGGTGTTAAAGGTTAGAGTAGGAGCTTCAGGGTGTGGTTCTCTAATCTCACCAAAAGGCACTAAACCCAGCTTGATTAAAGCCTGAAAACCGTTGCATACGCCTAAAATCAACCCGTCACGGTGGTGGAGCAATTCATTGACAGCTTCCTGAACCCGAGGGTTCCGTAATACAATCGTGATGAATTTCCCTGAACCATCAGGTTCATCACCGGCACTGAATCCGCCTGGAAGCATAAGTATTTGTGATTGCTTAATGGCTGAAGTCAGTGCGTTGACACTTTCTTCAATGGACGAAGGTGTTACATTTCTGAACACCAGCAGATTGGCCAATGCACCTGCCCGGGTAAATGCCCGTTCAGAGTCAACCTCACAGTTAGTGCCGGGAAAAACGGGTATGATGACACGTGGTTGGCTGATTGTTTTAGGTGACTTAAGTGTGATAGAAGAATAATATTTATTCGTTTCAACTTTTCCCGTAGCATCTGTCTTCGTGGGAAAGATTCTTTCCAGGGGATGCTGCCATTTTTCATTAAGTTCTTTCAGTTCAATGCACTGTCCCACTATTTTTATACATGGTGAAATGATAGTTTGTCCAATAACAAAACCCGGCACCTGGTTCAATAAAGAAGCAGCTGTTTCTTCATCCTTCACTTCGAGAACGAAACTGCCATAATAAGGGATGAAGAGGTCGTTAAGACCGAATGCTAAGTCATCCAGGTGAACACCAATGTCGTTGCCGAAGCACATGACAGACAGGGCAGAAGCTAAGCCACCGATCCCCACGGTCTTTACAGCTAAAATATTACCGGACGCAATACCATGATGGATGATTCTGTTGACTGTTAACAACTCTTCATGGTGAAATGTAAAATCTTCCCGTTGCTGAGGCTTAAGCCAAACAACGGGGGTTCCTGTTTTCTTAAACTCAGGAGAACAAAGGTTACTTTCCTGACCGACTGATACTGCGAAAGATACCAAAGTGGGTGGCACATCAAGGTCTTTAAAGGTGCCGGACATACTATCTTTACCGCCGATGGCCGGGGTTTGGAAAATTTTTTGAGCTGTGAATGCACCAAGTAGGGCAGAAAGAGGTTTGCCCCAACGTACAGGATCATTTCCCGGTTTCTCAAAGTATTCCTGCAGGGAAAGGCGTGCGCCTGACACATCAAAACCCATGGCAGTTAACCGGCTGATTGAATTGATCACGGCAAAGTAACCACCATGATATGGGCTCCAGCAGGCCATGTCTGGATCGTAGCCGGCAGACATGCCTGTCACAGTGTCTGTTGCGCCATCAAGGACTGGTATGCGAGCAACCATGCCTTCCATAGGTGTCAACTGATGTTTACCACCAAGGGGCATCATGGATGACCCAGTACCCACAGTGCTGTCAAATTTTTCAATGAGTCCTTTTTGGCTGCAAACATTCAAGTCTTCAAGGTTGGTTGCCCACTGTTCAATAAGAGTTTCAGGAGAGTCGTTGTTCTCCAGGTACTTCTGTTTAAAAGGAGATCCGGCTGTGTTAGGGGAAGGAATGGACATAGTGGTTTGCTGCTTGGCACCGTTGGTATCCAGGAAAGACCGACTAATATCAACGATTGTGTCGCCCTGCCATGTCATAACCAGGCGAGGCGTTTGGGTGACGTATGCCACTTTAACAGCTTCAAGGTTTTCCTCTTCAGCTGCATGGATAAAGGCCTCTTCATTCTCTGGAGACAGCACGACAGCCATTCGTTCCTGAGATTCTGAAATAGCAAGTTCAGTGCCGTCAAGTCCTTCATATTTTTTTGGAATTTTATCAAGGTTAATGGATAATCCATCCGCCAGTTCACCGATTGCCACAGATACGCCGCCCGCTCCAAAATCATTACACTTTTTAATGAGACGGCTCACGTTGGGGTTGCGAAACAATCGCTGGATTTTGCGCTCGGTAGGTGCATTACCTTTTTGAACTTCTGAACCACAGGTAAAAAGGGATGTTTCATCATGTTCTTTGGAAGAACCGGTGGCGCCTCCACATCCGTCTCTGCCGGTTCGTCCACCAACAAGTATGATAACATCACCCGGGTCAGCACTTTTTCGCATTACCTGGTTTCGGGGAGCTGCACCAATAACAGCACCCAGTTCCATTCGTTTGGCTACAAAACGGTCATGATAATACTCCCGAACATATCCGGTGGCCAGTCCGATTTGATTACCATACGAGCTGTAACCATTGGACGCTTCTTGTGTAATACGTTTTTGTGGCAGTTTACCGGGCAGAGTATCTGAAAGGGTGACCAAAGGGTTACCGCTGCCAGTGATGCGCATGGCTTGGTAAACATAGGATCTTCCTGAAAGGGGGTCTCTAATAGCACCACCCAGGCAGGTTGCCGCTCCCCCAAAGGGTTCTATCTCAGTTGGGTGATTATGGGTTTCATTTTTAAACATAACCAGCCATTCTTCCTGGTAGCCGTCATGGTTAACGGGCACTATAATACTACAGGCGTTTATTTCTTCAGACACTTCCAGATCATCCAATATGCCATTTTGTCGCATTTCTTTCATGGCGATGACGGCTAGGTCCATTAAACATGTGGGTTTATCCTTTTGGCCATCGGTGTACACTTTTTCCCTTGTTTCATGGTACAGGCGCCACGCATCAATGACAGGTTGGTTTAGAGGAGTATTTTCAATATCAACATCGGTAATTTCTGTCAGGAATGTTGTATGACGGCAATGGTCAGACCAGTAAGTATCAATCATTCTTATTTCTGTAACTGTGGGATCGCGTTTTTCGGTCTCATAAAAATATTTTTGGCAGAGCAGTAAGTCATCCAGGGTCATTGCCAGGCCATGATCATCGATAAAATCTATTAGAGCAGTTTGATCCATTTCTCTGAATGAGGTATGTCGTTTGATGGGGTCTGGTGGGGTTAGATGCAGCTTTAAAGACAATGGTTTTTCAAGGGATGCTTCCCTTGATTCGATGGGATTAATCAAGTGTTTTTTAATGCGTTCCAAATCTGTGGAATCTAAGGTGCCTACAAGGACAATGACCTGTGCGTAAGACACTTCCGGCCGTTGTTCCTGTGTGAGAAGCTGGATGCATTGTGCAGCAGAATCTGCACGTTGGTCATATTGTCCTGGAAGCAATTCGATGGCAATGACATGATCGTCTGGTTTCGCCGGCAGGTATTCTTCATAGACTATGTCAACCATTGGTTCAGCAAAAATAGTGTCTCTTGCCATTGAAAACACATCTTTACTGAGGTTTTCGATATCATATCGGTTAACAATTCGAACATCAACTAGTTGAGAAAGTTCAAGGTTTACTTTTAGGTCTTGTTTCAGCTGGCTGGCCTCAGATCGAAATGGTTCTTTTTTTTCAACAAAAATCCTGGTTACACCCATTCAGATTGATCCTCCTTTTTAGATATCTTTTTACTAATTATAGCAGATAAGATTCAGCTGTGCAGAACGATGATGTGGTAAGATAATAACAGAATCTTTTGTGAAAGGGGTATTACGATGAAACTGATTTTGGCCTCATTATCACCCAGAAGACGTGAGATACTGGAGATGTTAAACATAAATTTTCAAGTCGTGAACAGTTGTGTAGATGAAGAAAAAATTCAGTCAAAAATGCTGGAAAGTACTCCGACAGAATTGGTCAGTGCATTGAGCAGGGCAAAATCACAGGCCGTTGCATTTCAACTGAAGGATGGATTTGTGCTTGGAGCAGACACTGTGGTGGTGCTGGATCAAAAAATATATGGCAAACCTGCCAATGCAAGATCTTTACGTGAGATGTTGTTGGCGTTTTCCGACAGAACACACCAGGTACTTACAGGTGTGACTATAACGGATGCCTCCAATAGCAGGTGTGTTTCATCAGTAGCGTTGACAGAGGTATCATTTCGTCGCTTGGAAGACTACGAAATAGACTGGTATGAAAAACATGCCAAATACAGGGATAAGGCTGGGGGGTATGCAATACAGGAACAAGCAGCACTCTTTATATCAAGCATAAACGGATGTTATTACAATGTCGTTGGTTTACCGGTTCAGGAAACACTTAATCTGTTAGCTCAACTGGATGTCAATTGGAAAGAATTCCTGTTGAACGGTTAAAATAAAAGAAACAGGGTAAAATACGCTGGAGTGTTAATCGTTTTTTGTGTTGTACTAATGAAAGAGAATGAGTAAGGAGAAGATGTTTTCCCATGCGATCTTATGAATTCAATGATCAAGTAAAAATCCAACGTTATCGGGATCATTTGCTGACAAATATCATGAAATCAGCACACGATGCTGTTGTGTTGATGGATGAACATGGAAAAATTATTGAGTGGAACCCTGCAGCCGAAAGAATATTTGGTTATGCGAGGCAAGCAGCCATAGGTTACGATTTACATGAGTTGTTGTGCCAGAAGGATGAAAGAAATAAATTTGATGAGGCTTTTCCTGCATTTTTGAAAACGGGTAAAGGACCTGCTATTGGGAAAATAATTGAAATGATGGCGAAAGATCATCATGGACGATTGATACCCATTGAATTATCCCTCTCAGCCTTTCGTATTGGAGATAAATGGCATTCAATGGGCATTGTCAGGGATATCACTGAGCGAAAAGCTGCAGAAGAAACATTAAGAATTGCAAAGGACGAAGCTGAACAAGCCAGTGATGCCAGGGCTTCATTTGTTGCTAATATGAGTCATGAATTGCGCACACCACTTCATGGTATGATAGGCATGCAATCTCTTCTAGAGAGAACTGAACTGGATGAAGAACAAAAAGAATGCCTTCAATACATGAAAGAAGCATCAGAAAAGTTACTTCATCTTGTGAATGATTTGTTGGATATGAACAAGTTGGATAAAGGAGTTAAGCAATTAAACGAAGAACAGTTTTATTATGGGGAAGAGCTCTTTAACGCTATGGAGTCTTTTGGTAAAATGGCTTCAATAAAAGGGTTATCCTGGCAATTTGAAAATGAACTGGGCAGAAAAGTAAAGGTGAGAGGTGATCGTGAAAAATTAGTACGTACAGCTTGTCATTTGATTACTAACGCATTGAAGTTTACTGGGATTGGGGAAATTAGTCTGAAAGCTGAACTGAAGAGCATCTATGAGGACATCGGAATTTTTTCTTTTACTGTTTCTGACACAGGCATAGGCATTGAGGAAAAGGACCAACCATACCTGTTTGACCAATTCTATCAAAAAGACTCCAGCACCACACGATTGTATGAAGGTGCAGGGGTAGGTTTGCAACTGGTGAAACGTTTTGTAGAAATGATGGGTGGTAACGTTCAGGTAACCAGCCAGGTTGGCGTTGGTAGTTCGTTTACCCTGGAAGTGCCTTTGAAGATCATTGAGATTGATCAGGAGTTGACAGAAAAATTTCAAACTTCACCAAAACCAAATGAAAGAGGAATTTTTCAAAAAGGTATTAAAATTCTCATGGCAGAAGATGACCAGGCAACAAGGGTGCTTATGAGAAAAATTCTAAAAACCTTCGGTATAGAAGCTGATATCGTTGACAACGGACTTGATGCAATACAGTGTTATACCAGCAGAAAATATGATCTGGTGATCATGGACATACAAATGCCCATCATGGATGGATTTGAAACTGTGAAGATGATAAGAGAATACGAAAAAGATTTAAAATCAAGAACGCCAGTGGTGGCACTCACTGCCTATGTCAATGAGCATGACAAAGCCATGTGTTTAAACTATGGCATGGACGATATATTAACGAAACCCGTTGACTTGGAACAAATCTACGAAATGATCCGTAAATGGACAAAATAATATTTGATTAAATTACTTGTGGAAAGATAAAAGTTCACAAGTTTTTTATAATTGCAGGCATATGAGGTGATGAGTATGATGGATGTGGTAGTGGCGATCATTGTTAACACAGAAGGTAAAACACTGATTGCAAAAAGAAAACAGGGAAAATTGATGGGTGGATGCTGGGAATTTCCAGGTGGAAAAACAGAACCTGGGGAAACTATTGAGCATAGTGTCATGCGTGAATTGAAGGAAGAAATGGATATTGATGTTAGTGTGGGAGAAACGATTGCTGAAATTGACTACCACTATGACTGGGGTGAGGTTCATCTAATTGCTCTACAAACAGATATTATTGGTGGAAAGATTAAACTGCTGGACCATGATGAAATGGCGTGGGTAACCATGGACCAAATGAGTGAGTATGGCATTACGCCTGCAGATGAACCACTAATTGAAGAAATTAAGCAGTGGTTAGATAAACAGGATTCTTGAACAGTGATAGTCACCGAAAAAAATTAATTTTAGTACCCTGTCGACAGATAGATCAAATCAGCGTATAATGGATGTGGTCGTTCGTATTCAATTACTTGACAGGTAAAGAGGTGAATTAAATGAAAGTAAAGACAAATTACAATGGACACACCCTTGAGTTACATCGTTCGCTTGGGGGGATCAGTTTTGTTGTTAATGGAGAAGTGAAAGGGATGGTTGGAGGTAAACTTTTCAATCATAAATTTGACCAGACCTTTACTGCTGAGATTGACGGTGAAAAGGACAAAGGCGTTCCCGTTCGTGCAGAATTGAAGTTGGGATGGTTGGTAGATAAGGTGTTTTTCTATTACCAGGACCGTATGATTGACGAAAAAATCATATTATAGCATTGGGGTGTTAGAATGTGGAGCGCACTGATCAACGGGCTAGCCACGGGGATGATTTTACAGCTGGCAATTGGACCGGTATTTTTATATATTGCCGGACTAACCACATACCATTCAACAGCCAATGGATTTGCTGCAGTGGCAGCGGTGTCCGTTGTGGACTATTTGTTTATTGTGTTGGCAATCATGGGCGTTGGAAAATTGCTTGAACGGGAACGCATAAAAAAAATGATGGGAGTGGCAAGCTCGGTCGTTCTCATTATATTTGGATACATGATGCTTCGGGATGCAATTGCAAGTCTTTACGCCTTAACAGCGATAAACCAGGGTACTGCAGGTCTGGCGAACAGTTTCAGCAAAGCCTTTGTTTTAACAGCTTCAAGCCCACTGACCATCATCTTCTGGACAGGTATTTTTACAGCGAGGTCCATCGAAAAAGGATTCAACAGAAAGCAGTTATGGTTGTTTGGAATCGCTGCCGGCTCCACCACACCTCTGTTTCTAGGAGGTACCGTGGTGGTGTTTTCTTTATTACGCAATACAATTTCTTTTGGTTTTGCACCATGGTTAAACCTGGGTGTAGGAATCATTCTAATAGTATATGGCTGCGTGAGACTTTTACAGTTATTAAGACATAAACAGGAATCTTAGCTCGTGGTGGAGTTTAACGCCACTTATCTCCCTCTTGCAGAAGAAGAGGTCTTAGCGGCGTAGTCATCGGATAAACAGATAGAAGCAAATTGATTGTGGAGGGATTATATGATTTTATATGCCGCTTTACTTGAAATGGTGGACGAAGAAAAAGATGAACAAGTGTTGGAAATACATAAAGCGTATCTTAAGAAGCACATTGATAATGGAAATATTTATGCAAAGGGACCTTTTACAGACCATAGCGGAGGCTTAATAATTTATAAGGCAAACTCATACAATGATGCAATGGAACTTGCAGCCAATGATCCTGTAGTGCTTCAGGGTACAAGAAAATTGACGCTTAAAGAATGGCGGAGTAATTTAGATTAGGAGAGAAATGATGGTTTCAAAAATGATGTATGACTTAATGATTATTGGCGGTGGACCTGGAGGTTTAATGGCCGCTGCAGAAGCATCAAAGCATGGATTATCGTTTTTATTGTTGGAAAAAAATGACAAACCTGGAAAAAAGCTGTTGGTCACTGGCGGAGGACAATGCAACCTTACACATGTCGAACCAATGAAGGTGCTTTTAAGCCACTATCATGAAAAATCAAAGTTTGCAGGAAAGGCAATCAAATTATTTCCTCCTCAGGAATTAATGAAATGGTTCCAACGTGAAGGTATTCAAATGGAAGTAACTGGACAGGGTAAGGTTTTTCCCAGTTCCAGAAAAGCTTCAGACATATTGAATGCGTTACTCAATAGAATCCATTGTAAGGATGAACATCTTTTGTGTGGCGTTACAGTAACCTCGATCACAAAAAAAACCGATCATTTTTTAGTGATGGCGGGGAATGAAAAGTGGTGCACACATAACGTGTTGATCGCCACGGGTGGGAAGTCATATCCTTCTCTGGGAACCACAGGGGATGGGTACCGGTTAGCAGAAATGATGGGACATCATCTTGTTGAAGCGAGACCTGCATTGGCAGCCCTTGAAATAAAACATTTTTCACTTGATGGATTGGCTGGAATTTCTTTGGAAAACATTCCAATAAAACTTTGGAGAAATGAAAAAAAAGCAGGAGAATTTAAAGGCGATGTCCTCATCACCCATGATGGCATCAGCGGACCGGTAATACTAAATAATGCACGGTACTTTAAGGCGAATGATCTCTTAACAATGAATTTGACAAAATGTGACCAGCAGGAAATGTATCAAAAACATCTTAAACAGTTAGTGGAAATTTCTGGGAAGAAGGCTGTTCACTCTATTATAAAACTGGAAAATGTGCCTCGAAGATTGATTGATCGGTTACTGGAACTGTCGGGAATAACACCAAGTCTTACATGCGGAAACCTAACCCGTGATCAGCGAAAAGAGATCAGTAAATACATGACAGCGCTTCCTTTGGAGATTAAGCAGGTTAAAGGCTACGAAACAGCGATGGCGACAGCCGGTGGTGTGGCGACGGATGAAGTGGCTGGAACTTCCATGGCATCCTGTCTTATTGACGGATTGTATTTTGCTGGTGAAGTACTAAATGTGGACGGTATGACCGGAGGGTATAATCTGCAATTTGCATTTTCTTCAGGATTTGCGGCAGTTGCAGATGTCTGCAAAAAAGTGAAAGGTAAAGGAGTATAACATGAAAAACGTAAGCTCAATAAAGGAATTTAGTGATTTACTTACCAATGAATCGATCCTGTTAGCTTATTTCGGGACAGACAGTTGTTCGGTTTGTCATGCCACTAAACCAAAAGTTGATATTTTAATGAAAAAGTTTCCTGATGTTTTAACATGTTACTGCCCTGCAGATCACGTACCAGAGCTCTCGGGACAATATTTGATATTTACAGTGCCTGCTGTGATCATATTCCATATGGGAAGAGAGATCTTTAGAAGTGCCAGGTTTATCGACCTGGTTGAAGTGGAAAAGAGACTGAAAGAAATGTCAGAAAACAATGAGAATGTATTTGAAAAAAGCAAAAAACAATGATAATCATGACCAAAGATGATATAATTAAGTGGCAAAGAATAGGTGGAAGATGATATTTGAGGAGGATTAAGCATGCAAATTGTAACAGACAGTTCCTGTGATTTGCCTCGGGAGTTGATCGAGAAGTTGGGTATTTTGGTGGTCCCACTACAAATTGAAATAGACGGTAAGCAATACATTGATGGGGTTAACCTGACACATCATGAATTTTTTGAAAAAATGGCGGCTTCACCAACATTACCCAAGACATCACAACCGTCACCCCAGAGTTACATGGATGCTTTTCGCGAAGGAATCCGTCAGCATGGAGAAGTACTTAGCATCCACCTTTCATCTAAATTAAGCGGTACCATAGAAGGTGCTTTAATGGTGAGAGAAGAACTTGGTAATAACATTGAGGTCTTTGATACACTTTCAGGATCTATTGGTGTTGGCTTGCAGGTCTTAAAAGCTTATGAATTGATGAAAGAAGGTATGCAAACATCTTCCATCGTTGAAAAGTTAAAGGAATACCGGGATCATATGAGAGTTGTTGTATATCTGGAAACCCTTGAAAATGCAGTGAAAGGTGGAAGGGTAAGTAAGCCAAAAGAGTTTGTGGCTAATCTGTTAAACCTGAAACCAGTGGTTCATGTTGAAGATGGGTATGTAAAAATTCTTAAAACCATCCGGGGAAAGAAAAAAGCAATTCGATTACTTATTGAAGAAATGGAAAAGAAACAGAAGGATTATCAAAATCAAATTGTTGCAATAACACATTGTGATTGCCTTGATGAAGCTCTTGCGTTAAAAGATGAAATTATTAACAAATTCAATCCAAAAGAAGTGATGTTAACAACCATGGGGCCTGTGATCGGCACGCATGCTGGTATAGGTGGTTTATTGGTTTGTTTCTAAATTTAACTGAGGACTACCACCGATAAAACTCTCTCTTCTGCATGAAGTGTATAGGCGGAGCTATGTCCCTAGATGTACATGTAAAAAAAAGACACAGCGTTTCAATTCGTATTGAAACGCTGTGTCTTTTATGTTCTGCCGCGAATAGTTTTACACGAACTATTGTTGCTGGTTATCATCGGATGTTTTATTCTTGTTCTTTCTGTTTCGGTATAAGTGATAGAGTTTTTGCAGAATAAAAAACACAGGAATGAATATCAATGCAAAGGGTACCGCCATGATGAGAAATATGACAATGTTCTGTAGTGTTTTGATAACAGCCAAAACGGAATCTTTAAAAGCTTCACCAATTTCATCAAACCAGGTGGCTGTCTCGGGATCCGGTGTTTCCTGGTCAACTTCTCGAACCTCTACACGAATCGTTGAAAACTGAACCAGGTTATCCCATTTCTGAAGTGTACCGGTGAGGTTTTCTATTTGGTAGCGCAAGTTTGTCAATTCAGATTCAATTCGTAATATATCTTCGATATTTTCTGCTCTTTCAAGCAAACTCAGCATTCTTTCCTGTTGAATGACTAAACTTTCCAACCGTGCCTCTGTGTCAAAGTACCTTTCAGTAATGTTTTCTCCGTGTGTACTGGAAGACAGTACATTTCCAAATTCCTTGAGATTCTCTGAAAAGGTATGAAACCGCTGTTGAGGAATACGAAAGGTGAAAACAGCGGTTCTTCTTGGTGGTCTTGACGTCTCCATGATGCGTCGCCCCTCAACAAATGAAGATTCAGCAAAACCACCTATATCATTAACGTAGTGCTGGATCTGCTCAACAGATTCTTCAAAGGTGAGTGTTTCCATCATTACTTCTCCAGAATAAATAATCTTGTGGCCAATTTCGACAGTTTGTCCCAGCGAGAATCCATCGCCGCTCAAAGAAGCATCACTATCAGGAGCAGGCGAAGCTGGTTCCGCAGGTGCCATTTCTCCTTCCATGCTGCGTTCTTCCGCTGACCCCGCAGTATCATTTTCATACATCGAGTTGTCATTGCTTCCACATCCGGTGATCATGAACAACATAGAAAAAATCAAAAATTGGATAAGGATGAGTTTAACTGAATACCACTTATTTTTCACATGAAGCCCTCCTCCATAGAATCATTTCTCACGGTTTATATTCATTTAGACGACGAGATGTCTCAAAGGTTCCAAAGAAAATGCAAGGAAGATTAGATATGTAACCAATCAAAAGGACACCAATCAAAAAAATATTTGAATGATTCAGATAATTGCGATATGATCATTATAATGAGAAGTGTCGAAAAAAGATGTGGGGGGGGGTATATAGGTTTTACAGATAATTTTATTCATGTAAATTTATTATAAGGAGTGGTTCATGGATATGAAAAATTTATGTATTGATGCTGCCCGCCTTGATGAGATTAATACTTTTTTGTTGGATAGGAATAACCCCTTGATGAGAGACATCCAAAGGATCATAGGTAAGTATGGAACGCCATCTGAAATTAACGAAATAGCCAGGAAAGCAAGAAAACTGGAAAATCTGGTTAATCGTCTGGATCAAATGAATTCACCCTATCTCAAAGACCTGGAATGGCTGACATCTAAAAGAGATCAACAGGCGTTTATCTCCGTATCAGATTATCGCCAAAAAGTGTTCGGTGATGAGGCTGCCAGAAAGTATTTTAACGAGGCAAATGCTGTCACACTGGAAATAAGTGCTTTACAATATTTCCCCTGGTTAATCGAAGAAGCAAAGTCGGCCATCGAGCATGATGAAATCATGCCTGGCAGGTACATTCGAGTGAGAAATATGAAAGAGCAGGAGAATGACCAGGGGGATACATTGGCCATCGCTGCTGCAATGCAAATTGTAGGGGCCAGTTATGTGGAAACACTGGACACCAAGGGAACAGATGGGTCAAACGTTCATCTAGACGGTCCTGAAACAATCACCGGATACTTTGGAGGTATTGGTCAACCCAATGATCATCCTTTGAAGTGGATTGATGAATACTTGTATTATTATACAAATTATGGTGTTAAGCAAGTATTAAACATTAATCCTGGTACAGTGTTCATTGCCTACATTATTCACAAACTGGGTATTGACATTGAATTTAAAATTTCAGTATTCATGGGAAATGATAACCCTTATTCCGTTTTATGGACATTGTTAATGGCAAAACTGTTTTCCAGGGACGATGGCACAACACCATTAGTGGGCTTTAACCTGAGTAATGCAGTTGACAATAAAACCATCGAATTAAGTAGTTTTATTAGAAACCAGTTGGATTTGGAGAATAATGTGAGAATCGAACATCACATCACTGAAACATATCAGTCCATTGTGAAACAGCCCTATAACCGCAGGGATGAGTTGATTGAACTTGCACAAAGTGTTCCCAATATAGCGGCCAAGCACGAAGGTGGAGACCCTGATGTAGAGGTTACGAGAGAACACCCTTCCAGTATACTGGATTATTTCCGTCTTAAGGAAGAAATCATGGAAAACGATGATATGGAAAATCTTCAGCAAAATTATATGGATAAACACCAAGCTGTTAATAACACTGCCAGAGCACTGACAGAAAATGGATTATCCTTCATTGGTGCTCCAAAACTACATCGTCGATAGCACAATCATTCAAAACACCTTCCTGTACTTTAACGGGAGGTGTTTTTCTATGCGGCTAACTCATTGCCCGGAATTCGAATCTATGTTACAATCATTTGAGCAAATAACACATTGTCATATGAAGATAGTTTAATGAACCGAAAGGTGAACTCGCAATGATACGAAAATTTATCAGTTACTACCGCCCTCATTTACCTTTGTTCTCATTGGATTTTGGGTGTGCATTTCTAACTGCTCTAATGGATCTTGTATTTCCCTTTGTTGTTCAAAAAATGATCGACGAGGTATTGCCAAGTGGAAATATTCGTCTGCTATTGATGATCTCAGGAGGCATGTTACTATTCTTTGTACTGAGGAGCATTTTACAGTTTGTTGTTGATTACTGGGGGCATGTACTGGGAATCAGGATGGAATATCATATGCGAAAGGATTTGTTTCAGCATTTACAAACCCTTTCATTTAATTATTTTGACAACACCAGAACCGGGCACGTTATGTCAAGGCTTGTTAATGACCTGAATGAAATATCTGAACTTGCTCATCACGGCCCTGAAGATTTGTTTATCGCTTTTGTTACATTGGCAGGTTCCTTTGTCATCATGTCATCCATTCATTTACCATTAACACTTATCACCTTCATACTGATTCCGATTGTCATGACCTTTACCATGAGAAAAAATAAACGCATGCAGGCAGCGTTCCGAAATATGAGGCAAAAACTGGCGGATATAAACGCCCAGGTGGAAGACAGCATCTCTGGCGTTAGAGTGGTTAAATCCTTTACAAATGAAGCTTATGAAGAGAAAAAATTCAAAAAAGGAAACGAGGAATTCAGAACTTCAAAGGAAAATGCTTTGAAAGTAATGGCAGAATTTTTTGCGGGCATTAATTTTTTCACGAATATTATTAACCTGTCTGTGATCACTTTTGGAGGTATTTTTATATACCAGGGATCTATGTCTATTGGCCAGTTGGTAGGATTTTTGCTGTATGTGTCAATGTTTTTACAGCCCATGAGAAAACTGACCATTTTGGTTGAAAACTATCAAAAAGGAATGGCTGGATTTCACCGGTTTATGGAAACCCTTGAAATTAAGCCTGATATTAAAGACCAGCCTGGCGCCAAAGACATTAGTGACGTGAATGGTGATATTGAATTTCATAATGTAACATTTAGTTATAACAACAGAGAACACGTGCTTAAAAACATCAGTTTTACGGCGAAGCCGGGAGAAACAGTGGCGCTGGTTGGCCCATCAGGCGGGGGTAAGACAACTTTGTGCAATTTAATTCCCCGGTTTTATGAAGTCGAAACAGGTCTGATCACCATTGATAACAGAGATATTAAAAGTTTCACACAACGTTCATTGAGAAAACACATAGGTATTGTGCAGCAGGACGTATTTCTATTTTCAGGGACTGTCAGGGACAATATCGCATATGCCAACCTGGATGCCTCAGAAGACGAGATTATTGAAGCTGCAAAAAAAGCAAACGCCCATACGTTTATTATTCAATTGGAAAACGGGTATGATACTTATATTGGAGAACGGGGCATCATGTTATCAGGAGGGCAAAAGCAAAGGTTATCAATTGCCCGAATATTCCTGAAGAACCCACCCATTCTCATCCTGGATGAAGCAACATCGGCCCTTGATAACGAAACGGAAAAACTGATTCAAAAATCTCTGGAAGCATTGTCATCACAAAGAACAACGCTGGTGATTGCTCACAGGTTAGCCACCATTCAAAACGCAGATAAAATCATGGTGCTAACGGATGAGGGAATTGTTGAAGAAGGAAGTCATGAATCACTACTCAAACAGAACGGTTATTACACACGATTGTACAAGGCTCAGTTCAGCAAAGTACCTGTGGTGGTTGCATAGTGAGGGGGTGACTGTATGGATAAGTCAGAAAATAGCAATGAACAAGGTTTATTGACAGTTGGGATTTATTTATTCAACAAAGTGGAACTCCTGGATTTTGCTGGTCCATATGAAGTTTTTTCTGTCACTGCGGAGTTAAACCAGTACCGTATGTTTCAGGTGTTTACCCTGAGTGAAGACGGACGGCCTATTCAGACCATTAATGGATTGAAAGCTATGGTGGATTATAGCTTCGATAATCATCCACCAATTGATTTGCTGGTGATTCCTGGAGGAGTTGGAACACGAAAAGAGGTTAACAACGATAAGGTGATTCAGTGGATTAAGCAAGTACACAAAAATGGGCACATAACAATGTCGGTTTGCAGCGGTTCAATTTTGTTGGGTAAGGCGGGCTTGTTGGAAGACCTGGAAGCAGTAACACATCATGAAGTGTTTCATCTTCTTGAAAAAGCATCGCCAAGAACGCGCATTAACCGGGATAAGAGATGGATTGATAACGACCGGGTCATGACCTCTGCAGGTATTTCTGCTGGCATTGATTTAAGCTTGCATGTTGTTGAAAAACTATACGGGGCGGATATAAAGAAGAAAACGGTAACTTACATGGAATACGGTGACTGGAAAGTATAAACAAAGCAAACAGGATAATTGGTTTGAAACGCAACCCCCTTCCGAAGTGGTCTAAATAGGAAAGGGGTTGCGTTAGATTTTTGGATTTGAGGCAATGCGATGAGCTTCAGCTGCCAACAGATCCAGTGGATCGATGACGGGCAAAGGCATAGTTTGGTTCTTTAACGCAAGACCGATTTCAGTGCAACCTGCAATAACAATGTCAGCACCTGACTCTTTACAATGAAGTATCATGTTGCTTAGTCTTTTAACATTATGTGTCGTTACCCCCGCTACCTTGATACCATCACTTCCAAAAATAACATCCATCACCTGGGTTGATTGGATGTCTTCAGGAGGTATATATAAATTATAGCCGGATAAATAATTTTCATAAAGACCGGAACTTAAACTGCCACTGGTAGCTAACACTGCTATTGTGCCCGGCTGTACAGCAAGCGAATAAATATATGATTGTAATAATGAAAAGGCGTTTACAACAGGAATGGAGAGTGCCTCTCTGACAGGTTCTATGAAATAGTGGGCTGTCATGCAGGGCATAAGAATGAATGAAGCGCCTGCCTTTTCTAGACGCTTTCCTGTTGCAATCATTTCATTCACAGGACTTATCCCGCTTTTCAGAATTGCCATAGTACGGTCTGGAATCTTGCTGTTGCTGTCGATAATGATGTGATGATGATCAGAATCCTTTTTCACAGGTGTTAATTTTAGGATTCGTCCAAATAAATCCCAAGTGGCTTCTGGGCCCATACCACCTAAAATGCCGATGACTCTATCCGACAAGGTTTCACCTTCTTCCTACAGCAAAAGTTAATAAACGATCTGCAAATCTTAATATCTATCAAAAAAGCAACTTACAAAAATGATTATATCTAAACAATAATAGTTGTACAAGTAAGATGGAATTTAGTTTCTTCTTGAGTTTGTGTTGAGAATATGGTAGCTTCATAATATAAAAAAATAAGTTCAGGAGGATGGTTATGAGCACAATAAATCGATTCACATGTCAGGAAGATTTTGACATAATAAAATCCCAGATGCGCACAACTATTCAAACTGCGTTTTACCAAAACAACGTTGAAAATGTCAAAACCGTTGCTTACGCTTATGAAAGGGCGCGTCAGAGTCCGGGAACCATCGAACTGACAGGTATACGTGTTTTTGAAGCTGAAAAACAAGGTTTGCCTGAAAATGCCCATGCTTTACTCTTTAATGATGGCAATACCTTTGGCCGGGCCGCTGCAGCCAGGAAGATTCTCGGGCAGGAAGGTGTTGATTTGGTCAAAATATCAGCCATCATTCGTGATGCAATCTATAACACAAGGATGAAAAAGATGTACCAGGGTGAGGTCATCATAGGATTACACCGTAATTTCATGATAAAAGCACATCTTCTGATTCCGGAAAACCATGAAAACATTTTGTATAGCTGGATGTTGAATTTTCAGTATGTGAATGAGGTTTATTCAGAAATCTACAAATACTCAAAGAAAATCCCTGAAGGAGATATTATGGTTTTTACAGACCCTGACTGGAGCCATCCTGATCATCCTATGGGATTGGCATTTTTTGATCCAACGCATAACTGTGCAGCCATTTTGGGGATGAAATATTTTGGTGAATTTAAGAAGGGTACGCTGACGTTGGCATGGGGCACCGCTGCAAGAAATGGTTATGCAGCCTGCCATGGTGGGTTGAAAACCTATAATTTACCAGGTAAGAAACATACCATTGCTGTCTTTGGGCTTTCAGGATCAGGGAAATCAACCATTACACATGCCAAGCATGACAACAAATACAACATTACCGTTTTGCATGATGATGCATTTATTATCAATGTCGATGATAAATCATCCATCGCACTTGAACCGGCATATTTTGACAAAACCCAGGATTATCCAATGAACAGTCCGGACAACAAATATATTCTGACGATCCAAAACAATGGTGCTATTATGCACACAGATGGAAAAGTATACCCAGTCACAGAGGACCTTCGGAATGGAAATGGGAGGGCAATAAAATCGAGACTTTGGACGCCAGACAGAGTTGATAAAATAGACGAACCCATCAATTCCATATTCTGGATAATGAAAGACCCTACTATACCTCCAATCCTCAAGATTAAAGGCTCGGCCCTGGGATCAGTGATGGGAGCAACACTGGCAACGAAAAGAACCTCAGCGGAGAAACTGGCTGAAGGTGTTGATCCGGATAAACTGGTGGTTGAACCATACGCCAACCCCTTTAGAACATATCCTCTAAGCGTGGACTATAAGCTTTTCAAAACACTATTTGATGACGGGGTGGACTGTTATGTACTTAATACGGGTCATTTTACGGGCAAAAAAGTTGAGCCTCAACACACATTAGGGGCCATTGAATCCATTATCGAAGGAAATGCTCATTTTAAACAGTGGGGTCCTTTCGATGAACTCGAAATCATGGATGTGGACGGATTTGACACTGATTTGGACAAGACAGAATACAGGCAGTCTTTCATAAAGCATTTTGTCCAACGCATCCAGTTTATTGAAAGCAGACAGACACATAAGAATAGTGTTGACGTTTTGCCGGCTGAGGCGGTTAAATCACTTTATTCAGTGATATCACAATTACACAGCACTTTAAATGAAAATGAAATCTCAACGATGAAGTGACTGAGTAATACTTAACATTATCACGTTCAATAAAGAAGGCTTGCAATACAAGGCAGGCCTTCTTTTATTGAGCGTAATTGAGTTAATCAGCGATGACGGTAATGATCATTTAACCCACCACAAAATTGTAGCCATAAAACAAAGTCTGTCTAGGCGCATGCATAATTCGGTAGCAGCGAGTACAGTAGCAAAAGTGCAGCGTAAGTAGCTTTTTTAAAGACATTAATAAATTGTATAAGAAGGGTTTACATGGTAAAGTATGTACAATAATGTAGCAAATCTTGGCACTCTTTATTGATGTTCAGGGAAATAATTTGTGAATGTTACACAAATCAATTTACATTCACGGATATGAAGATATAATAGTATAAAAGGATGTTGCAGCTAAATCATATGACCATTGTATGAATATAATTAACAGCAAGGAGGTATTTCATGCGAAGAAGTAACGGCATTTCCATAGAGGATGTTATGAAAATGGATTGCATGAAAAAATGCAAACTGATTGCGGGTTTTGGAGGTGTTCGCAATACAGTTTCTAATGTAAACATCATGGCAGACCCTGACATCCTAAACTGGGTGGAAGCGGGAGAATTATTGTTGACCACTGCTTATTCTTTCAAGCAGGATGAAATAAAGGAGCAGAAACGTCTTGTCAGCAAATCGGCTGAAATGGGACTGGCAGGCATAGGTATTAAATTACAACCCTATCTCAAAAAACTGCATCCAGAAATAATTGAGCTGGCAAACAGTAAAAACTTTCCAATCATTGAACTCCATGATTCAATGCCATTTTCTGAAATCATGACACCCATCTTTCAGGAAATATTTAATAAACAGGCCTCTCTGTTAAAAAGAATTGAAAAGATTCACGAACAATTGATGAATGTAATGCTAGAGGGTGGTGGAATACGCGAAGTATTGCATGTTGTATCTGAAAACATTCAAAATCCTGTGTTGGTTATTATGATGGAGACGGATGAAACCTTGGTTGAATTAGAACAGGTGTCCGATGAGATACGCCGTCTTCTTTTGGAAGATGCGCAGCGTTTTTTGAAACAGGTAAAACGAAAAGGAGCAGAAAACCGATTCATAGAATCCGTGGTTTCACTGCAAAAGAAACAAATACGCAGGATGATTATGCCACTGTTGGTGAAAAACCAGGTAGCAGGTTATTTAATGGCTTGGTCCATTGAAACACCATTAGGTGGATTTGATTTATCGGTGCTTGAATCTGCTTCTACAACCATGGCGTTGGAAATATTGAGGCAAATCTCTGTTAGAGAGGTTGAAAACCGTTATAGGGCAGAGTTTTTTGAAGATCTCATCTCGATGGATGAAAAAAGAAAAGAAAAGGCATTGGAAAAGGCAGGTCATTTTAAGCTAAATCGGAACGATTTTTACATGGTGGTAGTGGTGCAGCTAGGACGGTCTGAAGCTGATCTGTCTGAAAATCTTATCCAAAAAATGAGTTGGTTGACCAGAGAAACAGAATTATTCGTTCGAGACCATTTTGTTCAAACTCTCCTGGTGGGTAAAACAGATAGTATTAATATTCTCTTTTCCGATTCCGAAGAAGAGACAGTGAGAGAGCTAGTCGATGTATTTGGTCTGCACATGAATCAAAAAAAACACGAATACCCTGTTGAAATAGATTTTAGGATTGGCATAGGACGCTATTACAAAGGCCTTCAAAATGCAGGAAAAAGCTATGTTGATGCCATCAGGGCTATTCAGCATGGACCGTTGGTTGAAGAACACGACCTGGCTTACTTTGAGCAGTTGGGCATTTATAAAATTTTATGCCAGCCGTCACTTCAGGCTGAATTGCTCAAGTTTTATGAGGGCACAATACAGCCCCTTGTTGACTACGATGAAAAAAAATCCACCGAGTTGGTGAGAACCCTTGAATGCTACTATGAGCAAGGGGGGAATTTGCGAAAAACGGCTGATTCACTATTCACACATTACAACACAACCCTGTACAGAATGGAAAGTATCCAACGAATAACAGGTATGAAGTTGAGCAATCATAAAGATAGATTGAACCTTGAAGTGGCGCTGAAGATAAAGAAATTACTCCATAAATAAAACCTCTTCAGAAACCGTGGGTTTCTCGAAGAGGCCATTATAGGTGAAGTAGGTTAATCTTCTAAAAGGGCTACCGCTCTTATAGGTGAACCGGAACCATCCCTGATTCGTAAGGGCAACCCCATGTATAAGAAGCGCCGATTAACAACAAGGTTGAGGTTACATAGGTTTTCGGTGTTTGTTATGTCATATTCCCCGCACACCAAGTGTCCGGAAAAATCAATGTCTTCCGGATGGTCAATGGCAGGTGCATCAACGCCTATGTTAACAACACCCTGTTCAGCAAGCCATTTTGCGCCTTCATAACTTAAACCACTGTAGGTGGTCTGCCATTGATCTGTGCCAAAATAACGTTCGAAATGACCGGTATAAAGCAAAACGATATCTCTAGCCTGAAGATTTTGTCCTGATTTGCGCACTGCCTCTTGGAGGTCGCGGGGTTCTATGCGACGGTTGGGTGGAATATGAGACACATCAATGCATATTGCGCTGCCCCAAAAATGTGTCAGTGGCATATTATCAATGGTTGCCCCTTCAGGTTTGTATTCCCACACCGCATCGGAATGTGTGCCTCCGTGTTCGCTGATTAATAAATTGCGGGCTGAAAAACCAACCTTTTGACTGCCGGTTGCCTGTTTATTGGATTCATGGGTCATGTTCGTCATGATAAAGGTGGGTTGATGCATGGGAAAGACAGACATGCCTTGAAAAATTTCCTGAGAAAGATCAATCAAGCGAAGTGCCATTGTTATACCTCCTTGGAATAATCGGTTTTTCTGATAAGCGCTGCTTACAAACAGTATACACGGAGGAAAATAAAAGTACAACTAAGACGAAACCACAGCCAGAGGCTGTGATGTATGAATGAAATTTTGCGTTATATAGTGAGACCCAGCATGAAATCATGAATCTAAGCATATCATTGTTTCTGTCAGACATGGCTAAACAGCAAAATTATGTAAGTTAATTACAAAATGATAACGTTAACACTGATTATTACACCACAAAATTTGTAAATAATTAATAAAGGAATTTTTCTGAATCTGTTGAAAAATAGTAATAAGCATAAAAGGTATAAAAGAAGGAGGCGGTTTGATGTCTATTGAAAAACAATATGTGTTAGCTGTTCCAAATTTTAGTGACGGTAGAAGAAAAGAGGTAATCGAAGCAGTGGCGGGTACCCTTAAAAACAAAGAGGGTATTATGTTGGTAAGTGTTGAACCAGAGCACGATTTTAATCGAACGGTCATCACTGTGATTGGCGAACCTGCTCCCTTAAAGGAAGCGCTGCTGGAAATGGCTGGTAAGAGTTACGAACTCATCAACATGGAAGAACAACAGGGAAGTCACCCACGCATTGGTGCTCAAGATACCATTCCTCTATTTCCCTTTAAGAATATCACATTGGAAGAATGTGTCACCATGGCAGAAGAAATCGGACAAGAAGTATACGATCGCTATGATGTGCCTGTCTTTTTTTCTGGTGAAAATGCCAGGAATGAAGACCGCAAGTCCTTGTCATTTATTCGAAAAGGGCAATACGAAGGTCTTAAAGAGGTTGCTCACACTGATGAAAGAAAACCTGACCTTGGTCCCGCTGCTTTACATGCAACGGCTGGAGCCACTATTGTGAGTGCCGATGTTGAAGGGTTGACAGCTTACAATGTGTTTTTGGCAACAGAAGATGTGTCTATTGCTAAAACCATTGCAAAAGGCGTGCGGGGACCTAGTGGCGGATTTTCAACTGTCCGTGCGGTAGGTATCAAATTTCCTGAACATGCTGGTGTTGTTGTCTCTATGAATATGTTTGACTGCAGTGTAACGCCTTTGTACAGAACATTTAATTTTGTAAAACAAGAGGCTGCAAGGTATGGGGTGGCTGTCACAGGGTCAGAAATTGTAGGACCTGTAAAACTGGATCACTTATTAAATTCGCTTGAATTTTTCCTGGGACTGGAAGGATTCAGGAAAGAACAAATTCTTGAAACACACCTGATGAAATAAAGGGTGAAGAAAATTGATTTAGACTCTAAGATTATTGTAGACTTGATTATATCAGTATAATAACGAGGAGGAGAAAAGATGAAAGTAGATGTTGTTGTTAAGAACGCACGAATTCCTCAGGGAGATGACATGGTATTAACAAACATTCTTGTGAAGGATGAAAAAGTGGCTGGTTTTGTGACTGAACTGGATGGTATTGAATATGCCAATGAAATCGATGCCAAGGGGAACTTAACCATTCCCGGTTGCTTTGACTCTCACACCCATTTCATGGACCCCGGGTTTGAGCACAGAGAAAACTTTTTAACAGGCACCCAATCTGCAGCAGCCGGTGGACTAACCACCATTATGGACATGCCTTGTTGTTCAAAACCATCTGTGAGAAGTATTCCTGAGCTGGAAAGCAAATTAAATAAAATCAAGGACAAAGCTGTGATTGACTTTGCTTTCTGGGGTGGCGTCACCGGTGAAGACATTCGTGCAGGAAAGTATGACATTGTCCAAGAACAGGCTGATTACGGTGTGTGCGCTTTTAAGGTTTATATGACACCATCTGTGCCAACCTATGAAAGAGTCACGGACCCTGAAATGCTGGAAGCTTTTAAACTAGTTGCAAAAACAGGGTTGGTTGTGGGTATTCATGCTGAGAATTATGCAATGTGCGACTATTATGTTAAGAAGTTTGAAGCTGAAGGTCGTACGGATGGCCCGGCATGGGCCGAAGCCAGATTGGAATTGGCAGAGAAAGCTGCCATCCAGTTGGGAATCAGTTTTGCAGAGGAAACGGGCGCCCGTTTACACATTGTACACATGAGCACGGGTATTGGTGCAAAACTTGTTGGAGAGGCGAAAAAGAAAGGCTTGGACGTTACCGCTGAAACTTGCCCTCATTACCTGATGCTTAACTATCAGGATGCAATGACTGAACACAAACAATTTGCCAAGATTGCACCACCATTAAGAACAAAAAAAGACAATGAAGTACTGTGGGAAGGGCTTCGAAATGGAAGTGTTGATTTTATGGGTACAGACCATGCACCTTATGAAATCGCCACTGAAAAAGAAGGCAAAGTGGGCGACCTTGAACTTGACATTTGGACTGCCTTTCCGGGTATTCCCGGAGTTGAAACCCTGGTGCCTATTATGGTAAGTGAAGGTTACAACAAAGGCCGAATTTCACTAAGCCGAATGGTTGAAGTGTTAAGTACCAACGCTGCAAAACAGTATGGTCTGTATCCAAAAAAAGGTGCAATGCACATTGGTTCAGATGCTGACTTTACCATCATTGATTTGGACAAAGAATGGACTATCGATCAAAAGAAAACCTACTCCATGGCCAAATACAACCCGCTTCACGGCATAAAATTGAAAGGCAAGCCTGTTAAAACCGTTGTTCGTGGCACGGTAGTGTACGATGATGAAAAAGGTGTTATTGGCCAGCCTGGATTCGGAGAGTTTGTTAAGCGTCAAAGCATCCAAAAACTTGACCGAACCATTACTTTTACAGGTGTGGACTTTCGATCATAATGTAGTCTCAATACGCTGAACATTGATATCTGAAGAAAGTATTAACAAGGAGGAGTAAGAATGCCAAAACATGCGATTTTAGTGATTGATATGTTGAATGACTTTATTGGAGAAAAAGCTTCACTACGATGCCCAGGTGGAGATGACATCATTGAGCCCCTACAGAAATTGTTTAAATGGGTGCGCGAACGTGAGGATGATGACATTCATTTAGTGCACATCCAGGAAGCTCACCGAAAGCATGATGCAGATTTCAGGGTTCGTCCCAGACATGCCGTTGAAGGTACGTGGGGTTCAGATTTTATCCCTGAATTATATCCAGAGGGTGACGAATACGTTATTAAAAAGAGAAGACACAGTGGATTTGCTCACACAGACCTGGACCTTTATTTAAAAGAGGAAAACATTGACACAGTGGTCGTCACAGGTGTTTGGACTAACGTTTGTGTAAGAAGCACTGCCACCGACGCCCTGGCCAATGCCTATAAAGTCATAACCCTTAGTGATGGTTGCGCTTCAAAAACCCAGGCCATGCACGAACATGGTTTGGTTGACCTCAGCATTTTTACGAAGGTCATGTCCCTTGATGAATATATCGATGCCTGGGAAAAAGGCGAAGACCCTTGGTTGGGTGGCGGCGACGCGGAAAATAAAGTAGAATAGAGTCATAAGTAATGGAGAAGGGAAGTCTTTTATAAGCTCAAGCTGCAGCTTTCAAGACTTCCCTGATTTTCACACCATGCATGAGGGAAGAGGTGGCACTATGAAAATCATTGTAGGGGTATCAGGAGGAAGTTGCGCCATCTATGGTGTTGCACTCTTGCAGGTATTGAAACAACTTAACATTGAGACCCACTTAGTGGTCTCTACCATGGGAGAATATGTTGTGCAGCATGAATGTGGCATGAACCTGGAAGAGTTAAGTGATTTAGCCTCTGTTACCCACAACAATAAAGACCTTGCCGCACCTATTTCCAGCGGATCTTTTAAGACAGACGGAATGATCATTATTCCAAGTTCTATGCGAACACTTGCTGCGGTAGCCAATGGCGTATCAGATAATTTACTGACCCGTGCTGCAGATGTAGTCATCAAAGAAAAAAGAAAATTGGTGATGGTCGCCAGAGAAACACCTCTGAGTGTCATACACCTTGAGAACATGTTGAAACTGGCAAAAATGGGCGTTATCATTATGCCTGCATCACCAGGGTTTTATCATCATCCTGAAACCATGGAAGATATTATTTCGATTATGGTAGGCCGCTCACTGGATCAATTTGGTATTGACCATCAACTTTTTAAACCTTGGGGTACAGTGTGAGAAGTTTAGTTTATGAGATATTTAATGCCAATCCTATGGTATAATGAGGCATATGTATTTCATCCCATTTCATCTTTCATGGAAGGAGGGACTCTGTGGAAAAACAAATGCTCCGGGCAACGCTTAACGCTCTAAAAAACAAAGGAAACCTTAAAACATGTCATGTTGAAGTTGACCCTGTGTATGAACTGGGAGCAGTGCTAAAACATTATAAAAATGAAGTGCCTGTTTTATTTGAAAAAGTGAAAGGCTACCGGATGCCAGTGGCAGGAGCACTCTTTGGTGACCGGGAAATCTATTACGACATCATGGATATGACGAAAGAAGACAGGTTGTTTAAGATGATGGCGGCAGTGGCGAATCCTCAACCGACAAAACGCTTAAAAAAAGGACCTGTCACTGAAAACATTATCACAAGCCGTATTGATTTGCAGCGTATGTTTCCCATTCCTAAATTTCATGAATTGGATTCTTCAACCTATATAACGTCAGGAATAGTTGTTTTGAAGGACCCAAAGACTGAAAAGACACATATATCCGTGAGACGCCTTCAAATCAATGGTGGAAATGAAATCAGTGTATTGGCAGCTTCACCGCTGGCTCAGCAGCAATACAGCGAGATGGAAGAACTGAACAAACCACTCGAAATCGCTGTGGTGTTGGGTTATGACCATAGTCTGCTGCTGGCATCCCAAATAAGCAGCGCTATTTATGGGGTTGATAAATATGAAGTTGACAGCGCTCTGCGAGGAGAACCACTTGAACTGGTGAAATGTACCAGTGTTGACCTGGAAGTGCCTGCTTATGCCGAAATTGTACTTGAGGGCATTATGCCGCCTCACAAGCGGAAAATAGAAGGACCTTTTGGCGAATTGATGGGCTATTATGGAGGTGTGGGACCCCATCCCATTGCAGAGATAAAAGCTGTTATGCACCGCAACAATCCTATCTTTCAGGTAGCATTTCCCTGTAGAGAGGAACATTTATCAAACGGATTGATCAGGGAAATGGAGTTATATGGTGCCCTGAAAAATATTGTGGATGTTGTAGATGTGAATGTAACTGTGTCAGGGGGATGCAGGTTCCACGCTGTGGCATCCATTAGACAAAAGTCACCGGGACAGGCGAAAAGTGCCATCATAACAGCTCTTGGAAATAATAAGGATTTGAAGCATGTGGTCATTGTTGATGATGATGTGGATATATACAGTCAAGATGCGGTGGAATGGGCCATTGCCACTCGTTTCCAGGCTGGGCAGGACCTGGTGATAATACCGGGTGCTGTGGGTTCAGTACTTGACCCCTCTAATGGTTTGCGGGGGATAACGGACAAAATGGGTCTGGATGCGACAAGACCCACAGGAGAACAGGGAGAGAAGTTTTACAAAGCAGTGATCCCGGGATATGAAACAGTAAAAATCGATCGGTATTTTCCTAAGGAAGATAAAAAGTAAGGATGGTGATCACAGCATATGCAAGCAATTGGATTTATTGAAACAAGAAGCCTGGTAGCTGCGATACAGGCCGCTGATACCATGGTGAAATCAGCTAATGTTAAAATTATTGATTTCAATTATGTAGGCTCAGGTATTGTTGCAGTCATTATCGAAGGTGAGGTTGCCGCTGTTCAGGCTGCTGTGGATCATGGACGTCTTGAAGCGGAAAAACTGGCGGAAATCATAGCTGTTAATGTCATTGCAAGGCCTCACGAAGAGCTGGAAGCGTTAATGGAATAAAGGTGGTGAAATCATGGCAAACCAACTCGCTCAGCAAATGCTAAAGAACTTGGCAGAAAAAGCGGGACAAAATGTTGATCAGGAACATAACACGGTGAATCATGTCAAGACCCCGGTGAATGTTAACCCACAGGAAGAGCAAATGCTCATCGATTTGATTCACTTAAGAAATAATCTTTATCCGGACAAGCCATTGGTGACATCAACTAAAGTTGAATGTAAAAATACATCAGTCAGTGATTCAACAGGTAGAATGATTTCGCTGTCTGAGTTGGCGCATACATCCAGATAAAGTGTGTCACAGGAGCAGGGAGGTGTGTAGATGAGATCAGCAGTAGGACTGATGGAAGCCATTGGTTTAACAGCAGCCATGGCAGCTGTGGATGCAGCCTGTAAAGCCGCAGAAGTTACCTTGGTGGGGTTTGAGAAAGTCATCGGTGCAGGCAAGGCTGTATCAGTAACGGTTCACATTGCAGGCGAGGTGGCAGCTGTGCAGGCGGGCGTTGATGCAGGCGTAGCGGCTGCATCAAAATCTGGCAGAATTTTATCGTACCATGTGATACCAAGACCCCATGAAGAAGTGGAAAAACTAATTCAATCCTTCAATAAGGACAAGTTTGCAAACACAGGCAAAAAACAAAGTAAACCAAAAACATCAACACATGATAAGAGTTCAAAAGAAAAATAGAATGATAAGAGAAAAGGAGGCATTTTAAATGAGTCAAGCATTAGGATTGATTGAAACAAAAGGTTTGGTAGGTGCCATTGAAGCAGCGGATGCAATGGTAAAAGCAGCAAGTGTTACCATTGAAGGGTACGAAAAAATTGGTTTTGGTTTGGTAACAATAATGGTTCGAGGTGATGTAGGAGCTGTTAAAGCGGCCACTGACGCAGGTGCTGAAGCAGCACGTGCAGTAGGCGAACTTCATTCTGTACATGTCATACCTCGTCCTCACGCGGAAGTTGAGCGGGTTATTTTAAACAAAACAGAGTAAACAAGGTAGATCAGCAGTCTAGGTCTGGAGGGAGTTACGTATGAATCAATCGAATCAGACCCGGCAAATATTGGCTCATTTATCAGCTCAGATAGGCAGTCTGCCTGGCGAAAAGGTTCAGGGCATAAACTCGTTGAAGGGTCCTTCGATGCTGGTTTTGTTTGCAGGCAATCCCATTGGTCTTGACGAAACACTACAAGATTTAACAGTGTTGAAGAATGAAGGCTGGTGTTTCGATTTGGCTTTTTCTGCCAATGCAGAAGCATTGATGAACGCTGACAGAATTGTGGGTCAGTTAAAACCCAGGCAAATCATAGGACGGGACATGAACCAGCTGAAGATGTATAATATGGGACATTTGAAATGTGTCATTGCGCCGATGATTACACATAATACCGCTAGAAAGTTGGTCATGGGGATCCAGGATGGTCTGATTCCAAATCTACTTTGGCAGGCGCTTTGGGACAGTATCCCAGTTTATATGGACATGGAGAGTCTTCGCACGTACCATGGAAGACCAACGTTAAACACTCATTTGAATCGATTTATGGAAGAAACCATAACCCAGTTATTGAAGCTGGGCGTTAAAAACATGGTACGACCGACTGAATTAATGACAGAAGGATTACGAGGGAATAACAACAGGCCTGATACAATGGTTAATGGTGGTAATGCGGGTGTTGTCGTGAAAAAGATCATTACTGAAAAAGACATCTTATCATTACCAGTCAATGAAACTGTATTGAATATACCGCAAGGATCGATTGTTACGCCTTTGGCGAAAGACACCGCTGTTGCCCGTGGAATTCAATTTCACTGGAAATAGCCGGGCAATTGGCAGGGAGAGATGAATATGCGCATTGGAAAAATTATTGGAACAGTCACTGCAACTCGAAAAGATGAACGCCTTGTCGGGTTTAAACTCCTTTTAACGCAACCCTATGTTAATGGACAAGCAAAAGGTGAACCACTGGTTGCTGTCGATACTGTTGGTGCTGGTATTGGCGAAATCGTGCTATATGCAACAGGAAGTGCGTCACGGCATGCAGCAAACAAACCGCAATCACCTATTGATGCATCAATTGTCGGAATTATTGATTCTATTGATGTGGCAGAATGATTATGGAAAGGAGGGAATAAACAAATCGATGAGTGCTAAATGGATGAAACAGGCAATGGAATATCGTCAGTTGGTTGATGTGTTAATGTCGGACCGTGACCATGCAGACATTGTATTGCATGGGGGACAAGTGGTGAATGTGCTCACAGCAGAGATATACCATGCTGATATTGCTATTAAAGGCAAGTATATCTTATTGGTGGGTGATACAGCCTCTCTGATTGGTCCAAACACCATTACAGTGGATGTAAGAGGAAAGACATTGTCCCCGGGATTCATGGATTCACATATGCATTTTGAAAGCAGCATGTTGACGATCACAGAATTTTCACGATTGTCTATTCCTTCGGGTACTACGACACTGATTGCTGATCCCCATGAAATAGGAAATGCATTGGGCCCTGTTGGCATGAAAGCCATGGCTGAAGAGGCCAGTTTGGTTCCCAATCATGTAAGTCTTGTAGTGCCATCACTGACACCAGACTGTCCAGGCTTGGAAACAGCCGGTTACGATGTCAGTTCGAAGGATATGGAAGAAATTTTGCATTATCCTAACGTAATTGGTATTGGAGAGCTCCAGGGTTTTAGTAATGCTGCTCATGTTTACCGAAATACACCGGACATTGTAACAGACCTGCTGGCATCTTCAACCTATGCCAGAAGCATCGGAAAAATAGTTGATGGTAATGCTCCGGAACTTTTTGGGGCAGAGTTGGCAGCACATATTATTGTAGCAGGCGGCATATGTTCCTGCCATGAAACCACCACAAAAGAAGAATGTGTGGAAAAACTTCGGCAGGGTGTGTATGTTTTTATGAGAGAAGGATCAACCCAGCGTAATATGGCCGAATGCATTCGTGCGATAACAGAAAACAAACTGGACTCGCGTCGTTGTATTCTTGCTACGGATGATATGGTTGCGGAAGACCTGGAAAAACTGGGACATATGAATGAAATTGTAAAAAGAACCATTGCAGAAGGCATTGATCCGGCAGTGGCAATCCAAATGGTTACCATTAACCCGGCGACTTATTTTGGTTTTCAGGACAGGGGTGTACTATCACCTGGCATGCTGGCTGACATAGCTGTGATTGATGATTTAAATGAAATGACCGTGGAGGCAGTTTTTCTGGAGGGCAAACTGGCAGCCTCCCAGGGAGAGTTGTTGATTGACTTGTCTGAATATACTTATCCGGAGACAGTGAAAAATTCTGTCAAGAGAAAACCGTTGATCGAAGAAGACTTAGCCATCAGGAGTGAAAGCCAGGACGCAACTGTACGTTGCATCGGATTGATTCCTGACCAGAACTTATCTGAGTCTCTTGAATTTACTGTAAGAGCACAACAAGGAGTTGTACTTCCCGATGTCAGGCAAGATGTGCTTGAAATTGCTTGCATCGAACGATATGGCCGAAACGGAAGTATCGGCAAAGCGTTTGTTCAGGGCTTTGGTCTTGAACAGGGCGCTTTTGCTGAGAGTGTTGCCCATGATACCCATAATATCATGGTGGTGGGTACAAGTTTGAAAGACATGGTAATGGCAGTGAATCATGTGATTGAGATGGGGGGCGGTATAGCAGTAGTGAAGAACAGCAGGGTGATTGATGACATGCGTTTACCGGTGGGAGGATTGATCACCGACGAACTGAATGGTCATGAAGTCAGTCAAAAGATTGCCTCATTGGAGAAAACAGTGAAAGATCAATTAGGCTGCAAAGTGCATGCGCCGTTTATGCATCTTTCGTTTTTGGCCTTGTCTACCAGTCCAAAGTGGAAGATCACAGACCAGGGTCTGGTTGATGTAAACAACTTCACAATTTTACCTCCAGTGGTGGAGTAAATGGAATTACAACTATAAGGAGGCGTCAATGTGAGCACAAATGAAGGATTTTTAGAAAAAACATTTAAACTGAAAGAGCATAACACTGACACAAAAACTGAAGTGCTGGCGGGAATCACTACCTTTATGACAATGGCATACATATTAATTGTAAACCCGTTGATTTTATCAGATGCAGGTATGGATTTTGGTGCTGTATTTACCGCTACGGCAGTTTCTTCGATCATTGCAACACTGGTCATGGCCTTTTATGCTAATTATCCTTTTGCGCTGGCCCCAGGTATGGGATTAAATGCATTCTTTGCGTATACCATTGTACTGGGAATGGGATATTCCTGGCAGATGGCATTGGCCGCAGTATTTATTGAAGGTTTAATCTTTATTGCGTTAACCCTGCTGAATGTACGTGAAGCCATTGTGAAGGCAATTCCCATGAACCTTAAACACGCTGTTTCAGTGGGTATTGGATTATTTATTGCCTTTATAGGTTTTAGCAACGCTGGTGTGATTGTAGCTAACCCGGCCACAACAGTAGCTCTGGGCGATATGACTTCCCCTGGCGCTATCATTGCTTTGCTTGGTCTGATCATTACAGGTATTTTGCTAGCCAAAGGCATTAAGGGCGCGCTGCTTATCGGAATCTTTATTACAACAATTATTGGCATTCCCTTGGGACTGACACAACTCCCTACATCCATTATTTCTGCGCCCCCATCATTATCACCGATTCTCTTTCAATTCGATTTTTCAAGGGTTCTGTCATTGGACATGGTGATCATTCTCTTTACGTTGTTGTTTGTCGACATGTTTGATACCATTGGCACACTGGTAGGTGTGGCTGACAAAGCGGACATGTTGGATGAAAGTGGCAACCTGCCAAAGGCAAAACAAGCTCTTTTTGCAGATGCTGTAGGAACAACGGCTGGTGCCTGTCTTGGAACAAGCACTGTTACCACCTATGTTGAAAGTGCTGCCGGTGTGTCTGAAGGCGGCCGTACTGGTTTAACAGCACTGTCAACGGCAGGGATGTTCGTAGTGGCTCTTCTTTTTTCACCACTCTTTATCATGATTCCTGGAGCAGCAACAGCACCTGCGTTGGTACTTGTGGGACTGTTCATGATGACACCGATCAAGAAAATAAACTTTGATGATTATACTGAATCGATTCCTGCGTTTCTGACCATCATCATGATGCCTCTGACCTACAGTATCGCAGAAGGAATAGTGTTCGGTATGGTTTCCTACACAGCCTTGAAAATATTGACCGGTAAATTGAAAGATGTATCTATCATCATGGTCGTCCTATCCATTCTGTTTATTTTAAAATTCATCGTGGGATAACCTAGGTCAGACAAACTGACAGAAACCCAGTGCCCTGAGGATCTTAATGATTCTTGGGGCATTGTCCCATCCATGAACCAATTTATGTTGATCAGCTTTAATCAATTACTGAGAACACAAATGATTATTGCTGCTGAGTTTAAATTGAAAGGGGTTACGTTATGATGAAACGGCTGTTGATAAAAAATGGACAATTAGTGACAATGAATCGAAATCGAGATATTTTCAGAGGCGATCTGTTAATTGAAGGAAATCGTATTTCATCCATAGCACCTGAAATTAAGGCAGAGAACTGCGAAGTGATTGATGCTGCTGGACTGGTTTTGATTCCGGGGCTTATACAAACACATATTCATTTAACACAAACACTGCTACGGGGTCAGGCGGATGATCTAGAATTGCTGGACTGGCTAAAGAAGCGGGTATGGCCGCTGGAGGGTGCTCACACGGCAGAATCCAACTATATCTCTGCAAAATTGGGTATAGGTGAATTAATAAGGGGTGGCACCACATCAATCATTGACATGGAAACAGTGCATCATACAGACGCAGCGTTTGAAGCGTTGCAGGAAACAGGTTATCGTGCCATTTCCGGCAAATGCATGATGGATTATGGTAACGGTGTGCCAGCATCATTGATGGAAGATACCCATGAATCCGTTGAAGAAAGTGTAAGGCTGCTGAAAAAATGGCATGGTACAGCCAATGGACGCATTGAGTACGCTTTTGCACCGCGTTTTGTGGTTTCCTGCACTGACGATCTTTTGAAGCGGGTAAAGGAGCTTTCTTCTGAATACGGCGTGAAAGTTCACACGCACGCATCTGAAAACCGGGGTGAAATTGAACTGGTACAGAAGGACAGAGGCATGCGGAACATCAATTACCTGCATAAACTTGGTTTAACTGGAGAAAACCTTGTGTTGGCCCACTGCATCTGGCTGGATGACGAAGAAATGAAGATATTGGCAGATACAGGCACTCACATAGCACACTGCCCTTCGAGTAATATGAAACTGGCATCTGGTATTGCAAAAATACCTGAGCTGTTGGAGATGGGCGCACAGGTATCGCTTGCTGCCGATGGAGCACCATGCAACAATAACATGGATATGTTCAGGGAAATGCGTCATGCAGCACTCATACAGAAGGCCAGGTTATTAAATCCTACAACCATGCCGGCAGCCACTGTTTTTGAAATGGCAACCTTGGGCGGAGCGAAAGCCATGGGTAAAGAAAATGAATTAGGCAGCCTGGAAGTGGGAAAATTGGCAGACATAGCACTTGTGAACCTGGCTGTTCCTCACATTGCACCATGGGAAGCTGGCGATATCGTGTCGCAGTTGGTTTATTCAGCAACGTCAGCTGATGTTCACACAACCATCATTGACGGCAACGTTGTCCTGAAAAACCGTACGCTGACGACCATTGATGAAGACACTCTGCTAAAGGATGCTAATCGAGTAATAAAAGAGCAGATCATAAATGCCGGGGTCATCAAGTAACAGGGAAGGATGAGAGATTTGGTACAAAATGTGTATCAGGCAAAGGACACAGACTCAATACTCAATTTACTAGATCAATATCAAGATGAGGCAAAAATAGTAGCTGGAGGAACTGATCTTATTATACAAATGAGGGAAGGGAATGTATCACCTCCGGTACTCATCGATATATCATCAATACTTGAAATAAGAGAAATAAAAGAGGAAAAAAACACCATTGAACTGGGAAGTACCGCCACCTTTACCGACATTGAGAAACATGTATTTTTTAATCATAGTTTATCTGCCATTGCCAAAGCAGCCAGATCTATTGGTTCTCCACAGATCAGAAACCGCGCTACTGTTGGCGGCAATATTTGTAATGCTTCACCTGCTGCAGATATGCTGCCACCTCTACTGGCAATGGATGCCATGGTGGTCCTAAAGAGTAAGCAACAGACCAGGGTATTGCCATTATCAGAATTCATAACTGGAAAAGAGGAAACACTTCTGAAGTCGAACGAGCTTCTTGAAAAGATAAGGTTTCAAAAACTCAACCCCAACGAAGGGCTTGGCTTTAGTAAACTGGGTGTTAGAAATGCGCTGGCCATTGCCCGTTTATCCTTGGCCGTCTATGTTGAATGGGACGAAAACGATATGTGTCAAAACGTACGAATTGCCAGTGGTGCCTTAGGTATTAAAGCACAACGGGAATGGGATGTGGAAAGGTTCATGAAAGGAAAGTGCCTGAATAACAGCTTATTTGCAGAAGTGGCAGCGTTTTTAGAAGAAAGCACAATGAAACGACTAGCTGGTAGAAGCACAATGAATTTTAAGCGTTATGCTGTTCAGGGTGTGTTTAAACAAGCCCTGGATGAGGCTCTTGAAGACATGGAGAGGAGGATGATTTATGAGAAAGGCAGTTTTTAATGTGAACAACAAAGAATACACGGTTGAGATAGAGGAAGATCTGAGGCTATTGGATTTGATCCGCAACACGCTTAATCTGACAGGCACTAAAGAAGGCTGTGGTGAAGGAGAATGTGGTGCCTGCTCGGTTTTAATGGATGGAGAAGTTGTCAATTCGTGCCTTGTTTTAGCATTCCAGGCTGAGGGCAAAAAAATTGAAACCATCGAAAACCTTGACCGGGAGGATGGTACACTGCATCCCATCCAACAGGCTTTTCTTGAAGAGGGTGCAATCCAATGTGGTTTTTGCACTCCAGGCATGGTGTTGTCTGCAAAAGCACTCTTGGATAAAAACCCTGCACCCAGCAAACATGATATTCGCGAATCGATATCAGGTAACCTGTGCAGATGCACAGGTTACAACAAAATTGCTGAAGCAATTGAAAAAGCAGCAGAAACACTGGAAAAGGAGGAATCTGACAGTGGCACTGCGCGTCGTGGGACAAAATGAAATTCGAGTGGATGGACATTCTAAGGTAACAGGAAAGGCGTTGTACCCGGAAGACCTTCGCATGGATGGTATGGTGTATGGAAAGACCCTTCGTTCCACCCATGCTCACGCATTGTTCAACCTGGACAAATCCAAAGCGGAAAAAATGGATGGGGTCATAAAGATCTTTACGGCTGTTGATGTACCTCACAATGCTCATGGGGTTTTATTTAAGGACCATGAAGTGTTCAATGCCATCAAAGTAAGACGTATTGGAGATCCTTTGGCTTTTGTTGTTGCTGACACAGAAAAAAATGCTGAAAAAGCAGTGAGGGAAATTGAGGTGGCTTATGAGGATTTGCCAGCTGTTTTCGACCCTGAAGAGGCAATGCAACCGGGTGCACCAAAGGTTCACGAAGAGGGCAATTTAGTTTATCATTTTAAGCTGAACAAAGGTGATGTTGAAGAAGGCTTTAGACAAAGCCATATAATTGTTGAACAGGAATACAGAACACCTATGGTGGATCATGCTTTTTTGCAGCCTGAATCCGGTATTGCTTATGAAGAAAGTGGAGGAAAATTGGTGGTTTGTGCGGCGACACAATACCCTCATTTTGATCAGCTTGAAATCGCTGAAGCCATGAAAATGTCCGTCGACAAGGTGAAAGTGATCAATCCTGCCGTTGGGGGAGCCTTTGGCGGCCGGGAAGATGTCACCATGCAAATTCACCTGGCTTTGGCAGCTAAAACGCTTAAAATGCCGGTCAAAACCACGTATTCTCGGGAAGAGTCATTTTATGCTCATGCAAAGCGACATGCAATGACTATGCGATTTAAAACCGGCGCTGACAAAAATGGGAAATTATTGGCCACAGAAGTAACCATCTTTTCGGACACGGGAGCCTATGCCTCATGGGCCATCAATGTACTGCGAAAAGCAGGTGTTCATGCTACCGGACCCTATGAAATACCCAATGTGAAAATTAACGGGTACAGCCTTTACACCAACAATCCATTTGCAGGTGCTATGAGAGGGTTTGGTGCTACGCAAGTGCCTATCGGCCACGAGATGCAAATGGACATGCTGGCGGAAAAGCTTGGAATGAACCCAGTTGTGTTTCGACTGAAAAATATTTTTAAAGTGGGATCTTCAACTGCCACAGGGCAAAAACTCACTGAAAGTGTCCCCCTGGAAGAGTGCATCAAAGCCGTGGCTGAAAAAATGAACATGGCCTATGATGTAGATTTGGGGGTGACAAAATGAAAAAAAGAGGCAAGGGAATCGGCTGTACCTTTTACGGAACAGGTTATGGTAATGGTTTTCCGGATGTTTCAAGAGCAAGGGTCCAGCTTGAAAAAGATGGAGCTGTAACTGTCTATGTTGGTGCTACTGAAGTGGGGCAGGGAGCTAAAACAGTGCTAAGCCAAATCGCTGCTGAAGCGTTAGGGTTATCCATGGTAGAAGTTAACTTTGTATGTGAAAATACCGACGAAACCCCGGATGCGGGCACCGCAGCAGCCAGCAGACAAACCTATAACACAGGAAACGCAGTTAAGAGGACTTCTGAGGCGTTGATTCGTAAAATAAAAATCTTAGCAGCAAAACACTGGCAAGAAGAAGATTTTCAACGTATTCTGATTGATAGTGGTAAAGTATTTCATACAAACGATCATAATAAAACCCTTAGTTTCAAGGAAGTAGCATTATTGGCCGGAGAATTAAAAATAACTGGTGAAGACAGCTTCACTGCCATGACCACACAGCTTGACGATGAAACTGGTCAGGGGAATCCATATTGGCCTTATACCTTCAATGTATATGGCATCGAAGTGGAAGTGGATACGGACACGGGAAAAGTTAACATCGTTAAGGCAGTATGTGCACAGGACGTCGGAAGGGCAGTAAACCCAAAACTTATAGAAGGCCAGATGGATGGAGGTTTTGCCATGGGACTGGGCTATGTATTAATGGAAGACATTAACCTTAATGAAGGAAAAATAAAGCATGATCGATTTTCCAATTATTTAATTCCCACTTCCATGGACATTCCTGACTTGGAAAAAATGATCATTGAATCACCTGAATCGACAGCGCCCTATGGGGCTAAGGGAATAGGTGAACCAGTCATGTTAGGAGTGGCGCCAGCTGTACTCAATGCAATTTATGACGCTGTGGGTGTCCGCATGACAACAATCCCTGTGACACCGGACAACTTACTGGTTGCCATAAAAGAGATGGATAGGAAGGAGCAGCTACATGGAAAATAGCATCAGAAACCGTATTCATGTTGCTTCTGGAAAGAAAAAAGCTGAGTTAGTGCTGAAGAATGCACGTGTCATAAACGTGTTTACTTTTGAAATTATGGAAGGCGATGTAGCTATTCAGGATGGCTTTATCGCAGGTGTTGGCAGTTATGAGGGTGAAGCGGAAATTGATGTAAAGGGAAAATATCTTTCTCCAGGGCTCATTGATGGCCATATGCACTTGGAGTCAGCCATGGTGTCTCCTGCTGAGTTTGCCAAAGCGGTGGTACCGCTTGGTACCACCACGGTGATCGCTGACCCACATGAAATCGCCAATGTGGCTGGTGTTAAAGGCATTAACTATATATTGGAAGCCACTGAAAAACTACCATTACAGGTTTTCGTCATGCTGCCTTCCTGTGTTCCTGCAACTGATTTTGAAAATGCAGGAGCAGTGTTAACAGCAAGGGAACTTGCGCCTCTTTATAAACATAAACGAGTATTGGGCCTGGGTGAAATGATGGACTATCCGGGTGTGGTCAATGCGGATGAATCAATATTGGAAAAAATCAAAGGTGCAGAAAATCGTGTGATTGACGGTCATGGCCCCAACCTTAAGGGGCATCAACTTAATGCATATGTGGCTGCTGGCATTAAAACAGAACATGAATGTTCCACGAAAGAAGAAATGATTGACCGGTTAAGACAGGGTATGTATATCTTGATTAGAGAAGGGTCCGCTGCAATGAATCTGAAGGAACTGATCCAGGTCGTTTCACGGGAAAACATGAGGCGGTGCCTGTTTTGTACAGATGATAAACATCCTGAAGACCTGCTGAGACGTGGTCATATTAATAACAACCTGCGTATGGCCGTTAAAGAAGGCATTGACCCTATTGCAGCAATCAGTATGGCGACACTGAACGCAGCTGAATGCTATGGCTTGAAACAGGTGGGAGCTGTGGCACCAGGGTATCTGGCTGATTTGGTGATTTTTGATGACTTGATTCATTTTGATGCAAAAATGGTGTTTAAAAAAGGCCGCTTAGTAGCCGAGGACGGTAAACCATTGTTTGACACACATCATCAGGAAGGATCCATGGTTGCAAACTCAGTTCATCTGCCAGAGATAAACAAGGAATCATTGGTGTTGAAACTGTCTTCAGACATTGTTAACGTGATCCAGCTTCAACCACACAGTCTTGTGACGTTAAAAACAGTACGAAAAGTCAATGTTGTGGAGGGTGAGTTTACCTACCACAAACGATTGGATATTCTCAAGATGGCGGTGATCGAACGTCATAATGCTACAGGAAATATTGGGTTGGGCTTGGTGGAAGGGTTTGGTTTAAAAAACGGAGCCATTGCAACCACAATAGGTCATGATTCACATAACCTGATTGTGATTGGAGACAACGATGAAGATATGTTGACAGCGATAAAAGAAATTAACCGGGTGGGTGGTGGTATCACAATATGCAGCCAGGGCAACGTGATACAAACTTTGCCTTTAACCATTGCAGGGTTAATGTCGAATAAATCACTGGAAGAGGTCAACCATCAACTAAAATGTATGCTGGAAATTGCCTGGAAGGAACTGACCGTAAGCAGGAACATTGATCCTTTTATGTTATTATCCTTCCTGGCCCTGCCGGTAATCCCTCAGCTTAAACTCACTGATATGGGCTTGTTTGACGTAGATCGTTTTCAATTCATCGATATTAATGTCTGGGAAGAATAAGTTGATCACTGGTGATCTGTAAAGGAGAGGATACCTGTGTTCCGTGACCTTATAGGTGTTGATGACAGTAAGCCAGCAGTGATTTCCTTTGTCGGTGCTGGAGGAAAAACCACCATCTTATTTGCGTTAAGCCAGGAACTGAGTCATCAAAAAAGACTCATCACCACAACAACTGCCATATATAAACCAGTGCCATCTTTATGGGACATCATGGTGATCAGACCAAATCTTCTGAGTGGACTTGATAATAAGGGTGTTAAACCAGACACCATAACAGTGTGGGGTCGATCCTTGAGCCCGGAGAATAAGTTGCTGGGCGTTTCAACAGCATGTTTAACAAAGGTGGTTCAAACAGAGTTATTCGATACTATTCTGATTGAGGCGGATGGTTCAAAACGGAGACCTGTTAAAGCACCGGCTGAACATGAACCAGTGATTGCTGTGGAATCAACAACAGTGGTGGGTGTCATAGGATTAAGCGCGTTAAACAAACCGATCAATAACCAATGGGTGCATCGGGTTGATGAGTTTAGACATGTTGTGCAGGCTAATACAGATGATTCTATACAACCAGAACATCTTGTCAGGCTTATTAAAAATCCTATCGGGCTATTTAAAAGCACCCCTTCTGGGGCAAAAAAAGTACTTGTGTTGAACCAGGCAGATTATGAGTGTAATAAGACTCAAGGAAGCAGGCTCATTGAAAAACTTAAAAATGAGAATGTAGGCATAGACAAATTTGTCTTAACGTCATTTAATCCTGCAACGTTTGAATTAGTATGGGGGGAACAGCTTTGATATCTGGAATTTTGCTGGCTTCAGGGTTTTCAACGAGAATGGAACAGGAAAAGCTGTTGCTACCGGTAGAAGGTGTTCCCATGATTGTAAGAGTCGCGCAGGCTGTATCAAAATCTCAGGTGGAAGAACATATTTTAGTTTACCGAAAAAGTGAGATTGAACAACTGGTACGTAAGAGCATTACAAAAGCAGTACATAATCCATCAGCTGCAACTGGACAGAGTGAATCAATAAAAGCAGGACTGCATCATATCTCTAAAAACAGCAAGTGTTGCCTCTTTTTTATGGGTGACCAGCCATATATAAACGCTCTTGTGATAAATGAAATCATTGCAGCATGGGAAGTTCAACCGGATAGAATCATTGTACCACTTTATGGGGACAATCCAGGCAGCCCTGTGCTGTTTCCAAAACACTACTATCAAGCTTTAATGGAAATTCATGGAGATCATGGAGGCAGGGAAGTCGTCAAAAAGCACTTGGATCAGGTGGTTTTTATAGAAATCAAGGATCAAAAGGCAGGCCTGGACGCGGATACATATTCAGCCTACATCAACCTGATGCCTGAGTAATAACTTGATGATAATCATTGTACTGTATAAACATGTCAATACTATAGTGTGTAAAGTAGATTATCTGATTTTGTAACAATCAAGGAGGGTTAAGGATGAAAATTGTTGTCCTTGATGGATATGCACTCAATCCTGGTGATATATCATGGGAAGAAGTGGAAGCATTTGGTGATTTGCAGGTTTATGATCGAACAGGTTATGATCAATCATCCCAACCATTAGTCATAGAAAGAGCTTCTGGAGCGGACATCATACTGACAAACAAGACACCGGTTCTCGAGGAAGCTATGGCCTTACTTCCTGATTTAAAATATATTGGTGTACTTGCCACGGGCTATAACATTGTTGAAGTGGAAGCTGCAAAAAAAAGAGGAATCATCGTTGCCAATATTCCCACCTATGGCACCGCGTCTGTTGCTCAGATGGCGATTGCCTTAATGCTGGAGTTGTGTCATCACGTGGGTGCCCATGGTAACGCTGTTAAGAATGGCGAATGGTCACACAACCCCGATTGGAGTTTTTGGAAGTTCCCATTAATCGAATTAGAGGGCAAATCATTGGGGATTGTAGGTTTTGGAAGAATTGGGCAGGCGACAGCCCGTATTGCCAAAGCATTGGGGATGAAGATTCTGGTTCACACCCCGCATCCAAAGGAAGTAAAAGGGTTGGAGGATGTTCATTATGTTTTATTGGATGAACTTTTTAAACAGTCGGATTTTATAAGTCTGCATTGTCCCCTAAGCGTTGAAACATCTGGAATGATCAACAGTGAGAGTCTTTTAACCATGAAAGATGGTGTAAGAATTATCAACACATCAAGGGGACCACTCATTGTAGAAGAAGACCTTGTTCAGGCACTGGAAGATAAAAAAGTTGGAGGTGTGGCACTTGATGTGGTGTCAGCTGAGCCAATAAAAAAGGATAATCCATTGTTACATGCACCAAACTGCATTATTACACCGCATATATCCTGGGCTCCCATAGAAGCCAGAAGACGTCTCATGAGTTTGACAGCCATCAACATTCGTCATTATCTTAAGGGTGACCCCATTAATGTAGTTAACGCATAAAAAAAAGATCCCAAGCGGGATCTTTTTTGACCCTGAATGTTAATCTGCCAGGTAGTCATCGGATGAACCTGTGTTATAATTAAAAAAAAGTTAATATAACCACATGACTCAATGATCGTCATAAACAGGATTCTTAGCTTCTGGTGGAGTTTTAACTCCATCAGAAGGTTAGAATGCGTTATCCAGGGACGTAGCACCGCTTATCTCCCTCTTGCAAAAGAGGGAGTCTTAGCGGTGGTAATCATCGGATAAAGGAGAGATAGAATGAAAGGCAGAATTATGAACTGTTTGTTGTGGGCGATCATCATGGTGATGTTCTCCCATAGCTGGATATATGGTAATGCCGGCCCCATCATTTACGAAGAGGACCCGGTTTTTACAATGATACCTGCGGGATCGACAGAGATCGGTGTTGAAGAAGAGCTGCTGGTTTTTGATTTTCGTAAGGATGATCCGTACAGCGTGGATGTTCAGGTAGTGTATAAAATGGTGAATAGAACTGATACTGCCATTAATCAGAAGATGATGTTCCCTCTGATCACGATCCCAGCTTCTAACTTTCTAAATACTGTCAGTATCTCAGTCGATGGTAAGGCTGTTGATTTTAAAGCCTTGCGGTTACAAGACTATACAGGAAGTCAATATGGTGTCTCTTCAGTTCATAACGATGGAGATTATATCACAAGAGCCAGTGCTTTGGACATTAATGAGCTATTGTCTTCATGGAATGAAAACACTGTTGAATTGAACCATTTTAACAGCGATGATGAAATACAGGTCATTACCTTTAGTGCTCCTTTGAAAAATGAGAGGTACGAAATGAATATTGATTACCAGATTAACCCTGCACTAAGCAAATTGATGGCATCGGGGTTTGCTTTTCATTCATGGAACAACAAAGGAACCGGCAGTTTTGGCAGATGGATCGAAAATACTGTAAATGTAGAAAACAGGCAAAACCTCGTGCTGTATGTTCTGGGAGAGCCAATCGATGAAGAACAGCTGAACGTTACAGCTTCTGTTACGATGCATTCTGAGACCATTAAAGCACGCGAACTACTTGATGGTTGGGTTGAGGAACGGATCCACAACGAACCTGCGGGAAATGAGGAAACTTATTTTGAGTATCTCGTAAAAAAAATTGATGATTTCATTGCATCTGATTCTGCGGTTGCTCAGTTAGAAGATGATATACTTGAATCTTATTTCTATCACTCATATGTGGGAGCATTAATTTATAATGTTAACTTTGCACCCGGGAGTGTCAGAGAGGTAAGGGTTGAGTACACAGCAAAAACATCACAAGACCGTACCGACACGTCAAGGTATAGTGCTTTAGTGGTGTATCTGCTGAATCCTGCCAGGGAATGGAAAGATTTTCAAAATCTAACTATCCACATTTATCCGCATCAGGAACAGCCTTATTTATTGGAAAGCAGCCTGGACATGACAAAAAACCAGTATGATGGATCTTATTCAGCCTACTATGAATCACTGCCCAATAAAAACCTGATTTTTCGAATGTATCACAGAGATAAACCTGAAACAGGCATAATCAAAACGTTCAGCAACCCATATATTTTGTTGCTGATTATACCGGTAGGATTGGTGTTGGCAGTCTTGGGGGTTGTAACAATAGTGGTGATGATGGCACTGAAAAAGTACGGTATGAACCTAAAGGAGTAAGAGAGCAGGGTATGTGAGATAGCAAGGAGGCTAAATGGTGAAAATAGTTAGAGTAAACAACCATTGTATTAGATTACGTTATGGAAAGCCGATTGATACAGAAAGCCTTGAATATGACATTCAAAATGCAGAGGAGCTACAGACCTTACCATCACTTCCTCTGGAAATTGAAGAAAAGGAAAACACCATTAAATTGTCATATATCATGGGTGAGGCTACAAAAGTATTGGGATTAGGCGAAAATGTTCGTGGGATGAACAAACGTGGTGGCCTGTATGAATCTTTTTGTACTGATGATCCCATTCACACACCGGATAAAAAATCTCTCTATGGAGCACATAACTTTCTATTAGTCGCCGGAGATACACCTTTTGGTCTTTTCATCGATTACCCGGGGAAAATCACCTACGATATTGGACATACCGTTCATGATGAAATGTACATCACCATTAATGATGTACATGCTGATCTCTACATTTTTCAACATGGCACTTTGAAAGAATTAACACTGTCATTTAGAAGCTTAATGGGTAATTCCTACGCGGCTCCTAAGTGGGCCTTCGGATACCAGCAGTCCAGGTGGAGTTATGGCACGAAAGAGGAAGTGGATAAAATCCTTCGAGCATTTGAAGTGAATGAGATACCTTGCGATGCGGTCTATTTGGACATTGATTATATGGAAGATTTCAAGGATTTTACCGTGGATCAACACAAATTTCCAAAATTTGAATCGTATGTAAGAGAATTGAAAAACAAAGGCATCCGCCTGATCCCCATCATTGATGCAGGTGTTAAGATTGAACAGGGTTATGAGGTTTATGAGGAGGGCGTGAAAAACCAGTTTTTTTGCTTGAACAATCAACAGGAACCTTTTGTTGCAGCTGTGTGGCCGGGCAAAGTTCACTTTCCTGATTTTTTAAACCCACTAGCCCGGCGTTGGTTTGGGTTAAAGTATAAAGTGTTGGTTGACATGGGTATTGAAGGCTTTTGGAATGATATGAACGAACCTTCCATTTTTTACACTGAGGACAGGATGCAAAGCACCATTGACATGGCGAAACAGAGCGAAGGAGAGAACCTTAACATTCATTCTTTCTTTGGGTTAACCCATGCATTTCAGTCATTGTTTAACCATCCTGATGATTACAAAAAGTTTTACCATCAAATGGAAGGTACGTTGATCAACCATAAGTCAGTTCATAATTTATATGGTTATAATATGACAAGATCAGCAGCAGAAGGTTTGAAGGAAATTGATCCGGATCGACGTTTTCTTTTGTTTTCAAGAGCTTCAACCATTGGACAGGGACGGTATGCCGGCATTTGGACAGGTGACAATTATTCCTGGTGGGAACACATTTTGCTGAACCTGCAAATGATGCCAGCCATAAACCAATGTGGTATCTTGTACACAGGTGGTGATACAGGGGGTTTTAGTGGTGACGCTAATGGGCAGTTGCTTGTAAGATGGAGTCAGTTAAGCTTGTTTACACCACTGTTCAGAAATCATTCTGCTTTGAATACCAGGGCACAGGAACCGTTTGCCTTTGACGAAAAAATAACACGTATTCTGAAAAACATCATAAAACTACGTTATACCCTGATCCCTTATCTATACAGTGAATACATGAAAGCAGTGATACAGCATGGTGTATTCTTTATGCCATTATGCTTTGAATATGAGGATGATTTTTCCAGCGAGGTGGAGGATCAGTTATTGGTGGGAGAATCATTGATGATAGCACCCGTTTACCGGGAAAATGCCAAGGGGAGGTATGTGTATGTTCCTGAAGATATGCTGATGTGGAAAGCTGTTACAGAGAAAATCGAAAAGACTGAGATTGTGGAAAAAGGGATTCATTATATTGAGCTGGCATTGGAGGAGACACCTATTTTCATCAGGAAGAACAGCCTGTTGATCCTTTCAAAACCAGCGATGAATGTGGACAATTTGGACCTGTCTGAACTAACTGTACTTGGGTATGTTTCCGATGAAGCCGTCTACGTTTATTTCGATGATGATGGCGTTACCAGAAACTATGTGAAGGGCGATTATGCAGAGGTTGTGATCAGGGTGGTTTATGAACACAACCAATTTGCCGTGACCATCGAGAACAAAGGAAATCATACATTACGAAAATTACACTTGATCTTGATGGGTCCTGACGGCAGTAGGGAAGAGCGTGAATTGTTGATAGACCAATGAGTTAGAACCAGTTCAATCGTTTCACGATGAGGTAGGTGACGGTGGAAACTGAAGCTCCCAAGGTTGTTCCCCACATCAGGTCAATAACAGTGACCAGCAATGGCCAATCTTTCAGGGTGGCCAAATTAGTCAGATCATAAGTTGCATAGGTGATAAAGCCAAAGAAAGCTCCTGTTAACAGAGCTGTTTGCCAACTGTTATTCAGTAATGCCGGACGAACAGCAAAATAAAGAAGTCCTATAATGTATAACAAATAGAATGAAATGGCCGCCGTCCAATTAACTTTTGGGGATAGTAAAAAACCAATTTGATTTTGATAAAAACGTTGAGCGACAATACCCAGCCAGACCAAGTCAATACCAAAAAAAACCACAACAGCCACCAGATAAATCCGAATCCATAGTAACATGCGTATCTCTCCTCATTATGTGGTTTTTAGTGTTTCACAGCCAACTACATGAGAAATACCCGTTTCCTTTCACTTAAATCAGGCTTAGAAAAAGTGGAGATTATAAATAGCTATTAAATAGCGTAGCTTGACACACAGACTGTAAGTTTGATAAGATAAATAAAATTAAATGGTCCTTTAAACTGGTCCCGTGAGACTGGTAAGGAATATAAACAGGTACTGACTTCCTGAACCTTCCTTTCTCGCGCAAAGGAAGGTTCTTTGCGCGAGTGGAAAGAAAATCCTTGCTGTCTTAAAGACATCAAGGATTTTTTGCGTATATTACATGAAGATGGAGGAGGAATAAGATGAGGGGAATATTGCACCTTGAAGATGGCACACAATTTGAAGGCACACTGTTTGGCGCGAAAAACCGGGTAAAGGGCGAAATGGTTTTTAACACCAGCATGACGGGATACCAGGAAATTCTGACAGATCCGTCCTATGTTAACCAAATGGTTGTAATGACATATCCCTTGGTAGGTAATTATGGGTTTAACTGGGAAGATGTGGAATCCATCAGTCCAAAGGTTAATGCGCTGGTGGTAAAAGAATTGTGTCGAACGCCAAGCAATTTTAGGTCAAAAGGAAATGTGGACACTTATCTGGCAGAAAATGAAATCACGGGAATCGAAGGAATCGACACAAGGGCCTTAACACTTCATATTCGGGAAAAAGGTGCTTTGAGAGGTGTTATTCTATCTGAAGGTGATCCATTGGACATGACAGATTTACTAAAACCATTGCCCGATCCAGTAAAACAGGTCACTACCAGGGAAATCCTATACCATGGTAATCCTGAATGTATAAAGATTGCACTGTTGGATTATGGGGTAAAGACTTCTATTCTTCATCACCTGATTAAACGGGGTTATTACATAGCCCAGTTTCCAGCTCAAACAGAAGCAGAACAAATATTGTCTTTCAACCCCAGGGGTGTGCTATTATCCAATGGGCCAGGGAATCCGGAAGATTTAACCACGGCCATAGACAATATCAAAATATTAATGGCCAAAAAGCTGCCCATGATGGGTATTTGCCTGGGACACCAATTAATTAGCCTTGCATGTGGAGCAAAAACCATTAAACTCCCCTTTGGACACAGGGGAGGAAATCACCCGGTGAAAGACCTGGAAACAGGAAAAATAAAGATAACCTCACAAAACCACAGTTACACCGTGGAGGAATCATCCCTTCCAGCGTTTTTACGCGTTACTCACATAAACCTGAATGACAATACAATTGAAGGACTAAAACACCTTCAACTGCCTGTGTTTTCCATTCAATATCATCCGGAGGCATCCCCTGGACCAGAAGATTCAGTTTCCATATTCAACGTATTCCAATCATTACTGGAGGAGGGTCATTTATGCCTTTAAATAAGACGCTTAAAAAGGTGATGGTAATTGGTTCAGGACCCATCATCATTGGCCAGGCAGCAGAATTCGATTATGCTGGCACCCAGGCGTGCATGGCCTTAAAAGAAGAAGGAATTGAAGTGATTTTGGTTAACAGCAACCCCGCCACAATTATGACTGATCCAGGGATCGCTGACAGGGTCTACATGGAGCCATTGACGATTCCATTCATCAAGAAAATAATCAGAAAAGAAAAACCAGAGGGTCTCTTACCAACGCTTGGTGGACAAGTGGCGCTGAACCTGGCAGTTGAACTTGCTGAAGAAGGTTTTCTGGATGCAGAAGGGGTTCGCCTGTTAGGGACACAGGTGGAAGCCATCCAAAAAGCAGAGGACCGACAGCTTTTTAACCAGATGCTGGAGAGCATTGATCAGCCGATCGCTTTAAGCAAAATTGTCAACAAATTAGAGGATGCCCTGGAATTTGCTGCTGAAATTGGATACCCGGTCATTGTCCGGCCAGCCTATACCATGGGCGGTACTGGCGGAGGAATAGCCGCCAGTGAAGAAGAACTAAGAGAAATTGGGAGAATTGGGTTAAAGAGCAGCCGGGTAACCCAGATATTAGTGGAACGATGTGTCTCGGGCTGGAAAGAAATTGAATTTGAAGTGATGAGAGACGGCAACGACACTTGTATCGCTATTTGCAGCATGGAAAATGTTGATCCTGTGGGTGTTCACACGGGTGACAGCATTGTGGTGGCACCCAGTCAAACCCTGGCGAACCGGGAATATCAAATGCTTCGCAGTGCATCCCTGAAGATTATTCGTGCACTTGGGGTAGAGGGTGGATGCAATGTACAATATGCGCTGCACCCGGATAGCATGGACTACGTGGTCATTGAAGTAAACCCAAGGGTAAGCCGGTCCAGTGCATTGGCTTCTAAAGCAACGGGATTTCCCATCGCCCGTATTGCCACGAAAATTGCCATTGGCCTCCATCTGGACGAAATTCCCAACCCCATCACAGGAATGGGCCACACGGCCTTTGAACCTGCATTGGACTATGTTGTCCTGAAATTTCCTCGCTGGCCATTTGATAAGTTTGCCTTGGCCAATAGAAGTTTGGGAACACAAATGAAAGCGACAGGAGAAGTCATGTCCTTGGATCGCAGTTTTGAAGCCGCGCTTCTAAAAGGAGTGCGTTCTCTCGAACTGAACAGAAGCAGCCTGGTCATTTGTGGGCTTGATGATCTGTCGATAGAACAATTGATGGATCGAATTGCAGTGAGAGACGATGAACGTATTTTTTATATTGCCACAGCCTTGGCCAGAGGGGTTGAGATTGAGCCAATCAACGAAATGACAGGAATGGACCCGTTTTTTCTTGAAAAAATCAAGATCATAACAGACTTTGAAAAGAAACTTTTAGGGCTATCCATGGATCAACTTCCTGATCGTGTGCTGAAAGAAGCAAAAAAAATGGGCTTTTCAGATGAACACCTTGCTGATTTATTGAACACAACGGAGAAAGAGTTCCGGTCGTATCGCATTGGTAAAGGAATTATCCCTTCGTATCACATGGTGGACACCTGTGCAGGAGAATTTCCGGCAGTAACACCCTATTTTTACGGTAGTTATGAAGGCAAGAATGAAGCTTTTCCAACCAAAAAACGAAAAGTGTTGATTCTAGGATCAGGCCCGATTCGTATTGGACAAGGAGTTGAATTTGACTATTGTACGGTTCACTCACTGTGGGCACTCCGGGAGATGGGAATTGAATCCATCGTCATCAACAACAACCCTGAAACAGTGAGTACTGATTTTAATACGTCGGACCGTCTTTATTTTGAACCGTTGACCACTGAAGATGTGTTGAATGTTATCGAAATGGAACAACCGGAGGGTGTCATTGTTCAATTTGGCGGACAAACTGCCATTAACTTGGCAGATTCACTGGAAAAAGCAGGTGTAAAAATTTTGGGAACTACTGTTTCAGATATTGATGCTGCAGAAGACAGGGACAAGTTCAATCAACTTGTGCAACAACTGGGCATACCAATGCCATATGGAAAAACGGCCAGATCAGAACAAGAAGCTGTCATATGCGCAAAGGAGATAGGTTTTCCATTGGTGATCAGACCCTCCTATGTATTAGGAGGTAGAAACATGGAGATACTCTACTCAATGGAGGAGCTGGATGAATATATGACCAATGCAGCCTTGGTGTCACCAAAACACCCTGTCTTGTTGGACCAGTACCTTCAGGGTATGGAAGTGGAAGTGGACGCTATATCAGACGGAGAGCAAATACTGGTACCAGGCATTATGGAACACATTGAACGGGCTGGTGTCCATTCCGGTGACAGTATTGCAGTAACCCCGCCTCTTAACCTGAACCGTCACATGCAGGAAACGGTTATGGATTATACATCAAGGCTGGCGAAAGCCCTGCAAGTGAAGGGTATGATTAACCTTCAATTTGTTATCAGGTATAACAGGGTGTACCTTCTGGAAGTGAATCCCCGTTCAAGTCGTACCATTCCTTTTCTGAGTAAAGTCACCGGCATCCCCATGATCTCCATCGCCACAAGAGCGGTTATGGGGGAGTCGTTGCCACAACAGGGCTGGAGAGCTGGTTTGGCAGCGTCGCGACCGGGTTACGCTGTAAAAGCACCTGTGTTTTCTTTCTCGAAGCTCATTGAGGTGGACACATCCTTGGGACCTGAAATGAAATCAACTGGTGAATCAATCGGTATGGATGAACTGTACCCCAAGGCATTATACAAAGCATTAACAGCTTCTGGATTAGAAGTGCCGACAGATGGCAATATACTGGTCACCATTGCCGATAAAGATAAGGACGAAGCCATTCCCATTATTAGGGAACTATGGGAAATTGGGTTTTCCATTTTTGCCACTAAAGGAACAGCATTGGCGCTGAGACAAGCGGGTATCCAAGTAAAAGAAACACGAAAAATTGGAGAAGATAGCCCGAACCTTCTTAATCTTATTCAAGAGGAAAAGGTCCATTTGGTCATTAACACACCGGCAAAAGGCAAGCAACCAAAACGTGATGGGTTTAAAATCAGAAGAGCAGCCGTAGAATCAGGAGTGCCATGTGTGACTTCCATGGACACAGCGAGAGCTGTTTTGGAGGTACTTAAATCAATTTCATTCAAAGTAACAGGTTTGGAAGGATAATTAGAGGGGTCGGTGTTTGGAGATGGAGGGTGTCATTCGCATGAAAAAAGAATACACTGGTGAAATACTGTACCAGGAAAAGATGTATGAAGGCTGTTACCGTATGGTCATCAAAACAGATGAAGATTTATTAAGAACATCACAGCCTGGCCAGTTTGTTCATGTTAAAATCAATCAAACAGGCGACCCTTTGCTGAGAAGACCATTCAGCATTCATCGGATTGACCTGGCACAAGGTACCATATCATTATTATACGCTGTTGTTGGAAAAGGAACCACGATCATGGCCTTGGACCTGCCAGGAAAAAAGGTGGGAATACTGGGCCCCTTAGGTACTGGCTTTTCATTGCCGGACACCAAACCTCACCATGTTGTGCTGATTGGTGGTGGTCTGGGTGCAGCTCCGTTGCTGTTTACTGCAGAAAGACTGGTGGAAAAAGATATTCAGACAACTGTTATTTTAGGTTATGCAGATAAACATAGAGCCATGCTGGAAGGTGATTTTAAGCGTCTGGGGGTTAAAACATACATCTCAACAGAGGATGGCAGCGTAGGCAACAAAGGATATCCAACAGAAGTGTTGGAAGAAATGATTTCATCAGAAAAAATTGATGCGGTGCTTACCTGCGGACCGGAAATTATGATGCACAAAGTGGCAATAATTTGTGAGTATGCCGGTGTAAACGCGTGGGTTTCCCTGGAAGAAAAGATGGCCTGTGGCGTTGGGGCCTGTTTAGGATGCGTAGTGAGAATAAGAGATGAAGCAGGAAGTCATTATGAAAAAGCCTGTAAGGAAGGTCCTGTTTTCAAGGCATCGGAGGTAATTTTTCATGAAAACTAAAGGAATGAGGGTGACCATACCTGCAAGGGTTAAAGGATGTAAAAGCCTTGTGCTGGATAACCCCGTCATCGCGGCTTCCGGAACTTTTGGGTTTGGAAGGGAATATGCGGAGTACATAGACTTGGATAAGCTGGGTGCCATCGCTGTGAAAGGGTTAACCCCGGCAGCGAGAGAAGGAAATCCCACACCTCGCATTGTGGAAACGGAAATGGGGATCATCAATTCCATTGGTCTGCAGAACCCTGGCATTGAGAAATTTATTGCAGAGGAAATGCCGTTTCTCAACCAGTACAAAACAAAAGTGATAGCAAATATATCGGGAAACAGTGTGGAAGAGTTTGTGATCATGTCAAAGAGACTGTCCACGGAAAAAGGTGTTGATGCGATGGAAATCAATGTGTCCTGCCCTAATATTCACCGTGGGGGAGAAGTTTTTGCAACAAATCCCGAAATGGTGGAATTGATCACTTCTGCTGTAAGAAAAGCCACTGATTTGCCAATCATTGTCAAATTATCACCCAATGTGACTGATATTGGATACATCGCCAGAAGGGCAGAAGCTGGGGGAGCTGATGCGGTATCCATGATCAATACTGTCTTGGCAATGGCAATCGACATACACAAGCAAAAACCAGTGTTAAAACAGGTTTTTGGTGGTTTATCAGGACCGGCTATTAAACCTATTGCCTTACGACAGGTATGGCAGGTTTATCAGTCTGTCAACATACCCATCATTGGAATGGGTGGGATTATGGATGGCGATGATGCTATAGAATTTATATTGGCGGGGGCAACTGCCGTATCTGTTGGCACTGGAAATTTTGTTAACCCGACAGCTTGTCTGGATGTGTTACAAGGGATGAGAGATTACTTAGAGAACCACCAGATTAATGATATTAACCAATTGATTGGAAGGGCACATCAATAAAAAATATATGCTATGTTTAATAGGTCAAGGAACACAAACGCTCCCCATAAGGATAACAGTCCTTTTTAAACTGTCATCCTTATGGGGAGCGTTTGTTATTAAACTAAAACTTTTGCCACACCGGATTCACTCACTTGTGTTTCAAATTGGTTTCGAACATCTGGACGGAATACTTCCATATAGGTTCGATAGCCACCATCTAGGTTTTTTACTTGAGTGAAGCCATGTTGTTTTAATATTCTACTGGCCAGGTAACCGCGGATACCAACCTGGCAATACACATAGACGGGTTGATTTTTCTGTATTTCACTCAGGCGGTTTCTCAGCTGGTTAAGAGGAATCAACTGAGACTGATCAATAGACCCAGTCTCATGCTCATTATCATCGCGCACATCAATCATAATAGCTTTTTGACTAACCAATCCATCCACTTCATACCATTGAAAAGAATCGGTGAGAGATTCAATAACATTGGTGGCTGCAAAACCCAGCATATTGACAGGATCTTTTGCAGAAGAATAAGGTGGAGCATAGGATAGTTCAAGTTCCTGCAAATCAGATACAGTTAAACCACCTTTGATGGCAGTGGCGATGACATCAATCCTTTTTTCCACTCCTGACCATCCAACCGCCTGGGCGCCCAATATTTTGCCATTCGTAGGGTCAAATAGTAGCTTCATGGTGATTGAATTAGCGCCAGGATAATAACCGGCATGAGAACCGGGGTGAATGTGCAACGCCTGGAAAGGCAAATCAAGTTGACGCAGTCGTTTCTCGTTAATCCCAGTGGAAGCGGCTGTCATATCAAACACTTTTACAACAGCGGTGCCCATTGTACCAGAATAAGTGGCAATACGACCGCAGATATTATCTGCAGCAATACGAGCTTGTTTGTTTGCAGGTCCGGCAAGAGGAATCATCGTTGGCAAGCCTGTTATATAGTCGGTTACTTCAATGGCGTCTCCCACTGCATAAATGTGGGGATCTGAAGTTTGCATATGTTTGTTAACCTTTATACCACCGCGATCACCCAGATCAAGACCGGCATCTTTAGCCAGTTGATTCTCCGGTTTCACACCAATTGCCAGCATTGTGATATCACTTGAAATCAACTTTCCGCTGTTAAGCTCTATTTCAGCGCCGTTTTTGTGGAAGGCTTTTACGCCATCAGAGAGTATCAGGTTCACACCTTTTTCTCTTAAATGATTGTGTAGGACAGAAGCCATTTCAAAATCCAGTGGAGCCATGATCTGGTCCAGCATTTCCACCAGTGTTACGTGGATGCCTCTATCAATAAGATTTTCCGCCATTTCAACGCCAATAAAACCTCCACCTATGACAACAGCATTTTGAACCTGGATTGTGTCAACCTTCTGTTTAATTAGATCAGTATCAGGAATATTTCGTAATGTATATACATTATCAGCATCATTTAAACCGGGAATGGGTGGTTTAAGCGGACTGGCGCCAGGGGAAAGAATAACATTATCATAGGCTTCTTCATAAACTTTTCCTGTGATAAGGTTTTTAACAGTGACAGTTTTACTGTTTCTATTGATGGAGGTTACTTCGTTGAAAGGCCTGACATCAAAATTAAATTTTTTAGACATATCTTCTGCTTTCAACACCAGCAAGTCGTCACGATCCTCAATGGTTCCTCCTATATAGTAGGGTAATCCGCAGTTTGCAAATGAGATAAATTCTCCTCGTTCAAGCAGAATGATCTCTGCATGCTCATCCATTCTCCTTAAACGTGCAGCGGCAGAAGCTCCGCCAGCCACACCACCGATAATAACAATTTTTTTTCGCATTTTTACAACGTCCTCTCCGTTAAATAATGGGCATTTTAAGACTGTTTATGATTCATTATTAAACAAATGTAGTATTAGTATTGCTCGCTGATCAGAAATCTGGTAGTTTATCTCATTTCCATTTCGCTGTCCAATCACGATGCCTGCATACCGTAAAACACTAAGATGTTGAGACAAGGTGGATTGTGGCACGCTTATGCATTCTTGCATTAAACGTACATTACTGGTCGCAGTTGTTGAAAGGTAGTGAAGTATACATAGCCGTATAGGGTGTCCCATTGCCTTCAGGAAATCAGCATCATCCTGAAAAACGTCTGGAGAGTGTTTACTTAGGGACATGTAAAGTCCTCCTTAAAGATCCATATGATAAAAATGTATAACAATCCGTATATTAGAATAATACGATATTATCAGATGGATGTCAATCATTATTTTACAAGTAATTTGTAGATAATCAACATTGACACCTGAAGAGGAAATTGGTAGGGTAGAATGAGAATAATAAAGGAAGGGGTTTTTCTATGAGATTAACTGAACTGAAAACGAAAGATTTTGTAGACATGCTGGCATCAGAGGCGCCTGCGCCTGGCGGAGGGAGTGCATCTGCTCTTTTTGGTGCGTTGGGTACTGCGTTGGTATCAATGGTAGCCAACTTGACAACAGGCAAAGAAAAATACGCTGAACATGAAGAACTTATGAAGGAAGTTCTTAAAGAAACCGATGTCCTAATTAACTCATTTAATGATCTGATTGAGAAGGACACCCAAGTTTACAATGCCGTAGGCGCTGTTCTTTCTATGCCTAAATCAACTGACGAAGAGAAAGCACTCAGAAAAAAAGCTATGCAAAACGCACTGAAGGAAGCAACGATCGTACCGTATCAGATGATGGAAGAGGCAGCCAAAACCTTAATGGTACTCCAAAAAGCGATGGGTCATTCAAACCCCAATGCAGTCAGTGACCTTGGAGTAGGTGCACTGGGATTGAAAGCTGCCATGCAGGGAGCCTGGCTCAATGTGAAAATTAATCTGGGTAGTATTAAGGACGAGGCATTTGTTGCTGAATACGCTGAGAAAGGCGAAAAGCTCCTGAAGGATAATTTGCAATTTGCTGATGACCTTTATAAGACTGTCGAAGAGCAATTATAAATCATCTCAGTGTAAAGTATAAAAAACTGATCTGTTTAACACGTGCGGATCAGTTTTTTGATTAAAGTATTATTGTTTGATGTAAAAGACAAACTATTAACACTTATAAGCGTCAAAATTTAATATATCTTATAATTTAGATATAATTGTCAAATATGACAAATATAAAAAAGCTGTATTTCAATGATTCAAGAAATAAATGATTGAATTTTCAGATTTGAGATTAATTTAAATGATATATATATAACAATTTAATATTCTTAGTTGCATGGGCTTTTGTTTCTGTCGGGATTTCGATGGGAATCCATTACAAACAGTAAGTTCCATTCAAGTTTGACAATAAAAACCAAAAATATTACTTCAACAGACCTGATTCAAAAAATCCGGCATGATCTATGCATTATTGATATCAATGGTCAAATCATACCTTGCTGCAGGTTGAAGGGGGAAAGTTTAGTCGTAAGCAGCCATGATGATCGAGTAAAAGGAGGAGGGGTTGATCCAATGAAAGCATCAGATAAAAAAGCTTTGTCGGATAAGTTTGGAACAGATGGGTTCAAAAAAACACTGATTGTTTATGGAATATTAGCCGTTTTTTTTGCACTGGTTGTTTTTATGATCCCAGCTGAGATGGAAAACTTCGGTATTTTGACTTTAATTCCTGCTGCATTTCTTCTTGTGTACATATTTTACACCAAGCGGATTTTTGAATCACTGATTTTAGGAGGGCTTTTAGGCTTCCTAATGAAATACAAGGGTGATTTTTTCTCGCCTGTCAGTGAATCATTCTTAAACATCCTCATGAATGAAGACATCGCATGGTTGTTTATTGTTTGTGGATTGATGGGAAGCATCATTGCATTGGTTGAACGTGGCGGTGGAGCACAAGCTTTCGGTGAATGGGTGGCCAGGAGAGCCAAAACAAGGAAGAGCACACTTCTTTGGACGTGGCTTTTGGGAGTGGTCATATTTTTGGATGATTACCTTAACTGTTTAACCGTTGGTTCCTCAATGTCACCTATCACCGACAAACACAAAGTCTCCAGGGAATTTCTGGCTTATGTTGTTGACTCCACTGCGGCGCCTGTATGTGTCCTAATTCCAATTTCTACATGGGCTATCTTCATATCAAGCCTCATGGAACAATATGGCATGGCACCCAGTGGAGAGGGAATCGCTTATTTCATCAGGACGATCCCTTATAACTTTTACGGTTGGTTTGCAGCATTAATTGTACCGTTGGTGATCGTGGGAGTCATACCCATTGTCGGTCCAATGAAAAAAGCAGAACAAAGAGCACAGGAAACCGGTGTATTGGCGCCTCCGGGATCAGAAAAAATTGACATGAAAGCTGGAGAACAATTTGAAGTTTCTGACAATGCCAGTGTGTTGAATTTCTTTTTACCAATTTTGTTCCTCATAGGTTCTACAATTTATTTCGAATTAGACATGCAAATGGGTGTGCTTGCCACCATGGGATTCATTTTTGTATATTATATTGTCAGAAACATTATAACACCAGAAGTATTTATGGACATGACTTTACTGGGATTACGCAATATGTTGGCGCCATTAATATTGGTTGTGTTGGCTTACTTCTTTGCTGATGCCAGCGATCAAATAGGTTTTATTGATTACGTTATCGACATAGGACGGCAGTTTATGACGCCGCAACTGTTTCCTCTGGTCATCTTTATTACCTTTGGGATTACTGAGTTTATCATGGGTATCAGTTGGGGTATGTATGTCATTGCCCTGCCTATCGTTATTCCATTGGCGACTGCGCTGGGAGCCGATCCATTTCTGGCAGTGGGAGCTGTCACTTCAGCAGGTGTTTGGGGAAGTCACATCTGTTTTTATTCGGATGCGACGATTTTATCATCTGCAGCCACAGGTTGCGATAACTTTAGACATGCCATTACACAACTGCCTTATGGGATGTTGGGTGCGGCTTTATCTGCTGTAGCGTTCCTGGTTGCCGGGTATATAATGGCATAGCTGCAATATAAAGGAGTGACGAAAATGACCCGTTTATTTCAAATCCAGGACACAGTCCAGGAAGTGGCGGAAGCGATCACAGCCGCGTTAGGGATAGAAACAGAATTCACTGACGATTTTCTGACCATTGTAGCGGGTACTGGCCGGTATCGGCAAAAAATTGGTACAAAGGAAGAAAACGGGGATTTGGAATCAGGTTACTTGTATGCAGAAGCGCTTAAAACGGGTAAAACGTACATTATTGAAGAAGTCAGTAATTATGAAACATACGGCCCCAAAGAAGATGAATTGGCAGAAGTGTGTTGCCCGATTATTTTGGATGGTAACGTAATCGGGCTCATGGGGCTGGTGGCCTTTAATGAACGCCAGCGTGACCGATTATTGAGTCAAAAAGAAAGCCTGTTACAGTTTATAAAAAGCATGTCTGGTTTATTAGCTTCTAAGGTTGCGGAAAATGAAATGGCCATGCTGATGAATGAAGTTCTCCAATCAACCCATGATGGCATCATTTCCGTTTCCCAGGAGGGCAGGGTTACTTCTGTCAATAGAATGGCTGAATCACTACTGAAAACACCACGGGATAAGCTAATAGGGAGCAGTTTGTATGATCTTTGGCCTGACCTGCCCTTGAAAGAAGTATTGATAAATAGGGAAAATTACTTTGATCATGAAGTAATAATGGTGGACCGAGATAAAAATGTCAATAGATTTTTAACCAGCCTGTCACCACTAAGGGATGTATCATCCGGCGCAGTGGTTTCATTTAGGGACATGGTAGAAGTGAGAAAAATGGCAGCCAAATTGACTGAATTAGGGAATGAGTCCTCTTTTAGTGAATTACTGGGGACCAGTCAATCCATGGTTGAATTGAGAGAAAAGGGAACAAAGATCGCTGCCTATCATTCTACCGTGCTGATCACTGGAGAAAGTGGCACAGGAAAAGGTTTACTGGCAAGGGCAATTCATTCTGCAAGCCCTGTCAGTCAGGGACCAATGGTTACCATCAACTGTGGCGCTATACCTGACACATTACTGGAAGCTGAATTGTTTGGGTACGAAGGAGGCGCTTTCACAGGTGCCAATAAAGCAGGAAAAGCGGGCAAGTTTGAATTAGCCAATGAAGGAACCTTATTTCTGGATGAAATAGGAGATTTGCCATTACATCTGCAGGTAAAATTACTTCATGTACTACAGAATAAGGAAGTGCAGAGAATTGGCGGTACGTATCCATTACCCATAAAAGTGCGTGTGATTGCTGCAACCAACCGGAATCTGGAAAAAATGATTCGCGAAAAACAGTTTCGGGAAGATTTGTTTTTCCGATTAAATGTGATTCCACTTCATATCCCACCTTTAAGGAACCGAAAAGATGACATCAAGGTTTTGTTAGATAGCGCTATGGAAAAATATTGTACTTTAAATCATAAAGAAATAGTAGGATTTGAAAACAAATCACTGGATTTACTGTATGAGTATGAATGGCCAGGCAACATACGGGAATTGGAAAATGTGGTTGAGTACGCAGTAACACTTGAAACGGGAAATATGATTACCCTGGATAACCTGCCAATTCGGATCCAGCAGTGGCAGCGTAAAAAAGGAAACATTAAACCATTAAAGTACCAAAGTCAGGAAAAAGAAAGAGAAATTATTGAAGAGTGTCTTCAATTGACTGGACATAGCTTAGAAGGAAAAAGAAGAGCAGCTGAATTGCTTGAAATAAGTGAATCTACTCTTTATCGAAGAATCAAGGAGCTCGGAATCACTAAACCTGGAAGAAGGAGGATGTCAGAACTCAGTCGTTAATGGTTTTGTGGCTATCCCACCGACAAAAATATCCTTATGAACAGGATATAAATTAATTGTATTAAACCCTGCAGTTTCAATTGACTTCAGGGTTTCTCTATTTAAATGACAATTATGTGCCACTTTTTTCCATAGAGGTGTGATCAGGTGAAACAGGTTATGAAGAAATCTGTTTTCGGGAAGTACATGCTCAATAAAAATAAAAGCTCCTCCTGGTTTTAACACCCGAAACACTTCGTCCAGGCTTGCCTCTAGATCGGCCACTGAGCAAAGAACCAGGGTAATGATAACATAATCATATAAATCATCTGTAAAAGGCAGAGATTCAGCTTGCCCTTCAATGAAGCGGACAGGCAGGTAGTCAGGGTATTCATAGTCGAGTACCTGTTGCTGCAGAGATACGTCTAAAACATCTAATTGGTCTATGTGTTTAAAGTGATAGTGGTTTAAATTTGCACCTGTACCCGCGCCTATTTCCAGCACAACACCATGAGCATGAGAAACCAGGTTTTTTCGTGCCCTGCGCAGTATTCTGTTTTCCAACGGCTTCATGAGTACATCATAAAATGAATATGCCATGTGCATCGCCCCTTCATAATAAAGATATATTATTAATACCCCTTGATCTTTCAAATAGACAAAAATAATGGTCTTAGTGCCAAGGAGTCTCATGATATAATGGCGCTAGCAGCGAGCTGTATTGAAAGGATGGTGTTGATGAACCTTATCGCAGAAAAGATAAAAAACGGGAGGATAAAAGCGGGAATATCGGAGAAAACACTGGCAAAGAAATGTGGGCTGTCAGAAAACTACATTAAGCTGATTGAGTCTGGAAAGAAAGTCATAAATGAACTGTCAGCTCAAAAAATATTCAAGGTGTTGGGTGTTGATGTTGATCTGTTGCAGCAGGGTGCAAATTTGTCGAGAATGGATGTGCAGTCAAAGCAATTAAATGAAGCAGATAAAAAAAGAGTGTCAGTGAAAAAGGAGACTGTGATAATAGAACCAAACGATCAATGGTCAGACGCCCTGGCACATATTATTAAGCAATTTCCAGTGATTGATTTGTTAACGGGCAAGACGGTGGCTACAAAAGAAATACCCGTTTTGGGCAAAAATGTTGAAGGTTGTCCCTGGAATAAAACCAGGTTTTATCGGGTTGCCGATGACCAGCTGGTGCACCTTAGGGTTAAAAAAGACGATGTGGTGATGATTTGTGAAACAGAAGAGGTCATCAATGGAAAATTGATGCTCATTGAAGTGGAAGGACATCGGATTATTAGAAAAATTTGGAAAGACAATAACAAAATGACTATATCATCGGGGGCACATAACGAAGAGCCCGCCAGATATTCTGTGGATCAGGTTCAAATCCTGGGCCAATGTGTAAAGGTGGAATTTAGGCTTTAGAGCGTATAGGTTAAATGATTCCTTGCTGAATAAATGACTTTACAAGCGAGGTACCATCAGGACCAAACACATGTTCAATAGAACCATAATCATGGATTTTTCCTTCATACATGAAAGCGACTTTATTACACAACCTTTTGGTCTGTTGTAAATTATGAGTCACCATAAGAACGGTAGGTTTAGATTTCTGGTAATGAGAACGAAGTCGATCCTCAAGCAACATAATGGATGCAGGGTCAATGTTAGCCGTTGGTTCATCCAGCATAATTAACTCAGGATTAAAGACGAGTGCTCTGGCTAAAGCAACTTTCTGAGCTTCTCCTCCGGATAAAGTCCAGGCTTTTTGGTTAGCTAAAGATTCAATCTGAAAAGAAGTTAACATTTCTTCCACTTTTCGGCGTATTTCTGTAGGATGGATCTGGCGAATTTGGAGTGGATAGGCAACGTTATTATAAACTGATGTTCTTAAAAGGTATGGTTTCTGAAAAACCAAAGTCATCGAGCGCTTGATGGATTGTTCTTTGTCTCTTGGTTCATAAGTGATTTCTCCGGAGGATGGTTCTGTGAGTTTGGAAATTAAGCGTAACAAAGTACTTTTTCCAGATCCGTTGGGTCCTATAATTCCCCAAAAGTCCCCATCCTCAACAGTGAAGTTGTTTATATCGAGGACAGTTTTTCTGTTAAATGCTTTCGTGATCCCTGTTCCTTGAATCTTCATATTATCGCTCCTGTTGCCAGTAATATAGCAATGAATTTATAAAAAAGGAGATAAGAAGTAACACGATGCCCGTTGCGATGGCTAGTGAGTATTCTCCCATGTTTCGAAGCATGGCGATGGTGGTGGTCATGACACGTGTATGGCCTCTGATATTACCGCCTACAACCATTACTGCACCAACTTCTGAAATGGCACGACCATACCCTGTTACGATGGCTGACATGATGTTTATTCTAAGTTCTCTGATCAACAGCCATAGGGTTTGGGTTCGTGATGCACCGAAGGTTCTGGCCAGTTCCCGAATGTCCTGACCCCTCTCTTTTGTACCATTAACGACCACACCCGTAATGATGGGGGTTACTAAACAGAATTGGGCAATGATCATGGCAGTGGGTGTGAAATTCAGGCGGTAATGGCCAAATGGGCCGCTTCGTAATAATAACAGAAAAATGATTAAACCAATAACAACCGGAGGCATGCTCATTAAAGTATAAATAACTCGTATGATTATTTTTTTGCCAGGAAAATCCTTTATTCCTATAACAATGCCAGACGGAATTGCAATAATACTGGCTAATACTGTGGCTGTCAAAGAGACAAACAATGACAGCCGGACAATGGCGTAAAACTCAGGATCCAATGTGGTGAGCAGTATTAGTGCATCTTTGATACCTTCGAAAATGTTTTGCATGGTGGGAATCCTCCAAAAAATATGTTTTGACAGACCATTGACGTACTGATTATATTTTTTTTCGTTCAGCAATTTGTAATCTGAGGTTGAAAAGATACCTTCCAGTGACACCACCTACCACAAGAACTCCACCAAAGAATGTCCAGATTCCAGGAGTTTCACCTACGAATAGTAACACCCATATTGGATTGAATAAAGGTTCAATAACCGGAATCAAAGCGCTCTCGATGGCGCTTAAGTGTTTGACGGCAGTGGCATAGAGTACATAGGCCAAGCCAAGTTGTACGGTACCCAGCAAAAACAATCCAATCCAACTGGGGACAGAGGGCATTGACTGAAACATAAAAGGAAGCGTTATTACTCCAGCCAATATGTTTCCCAGTAATACAGATTCCATTGGTCTGGCATCTTTCTGTTTTCTTAAGAGGAGTACCATGACTGCAAAACTGATTCCTGTAAAAACGCCCACAACATTACCCCAAAAATGTGAAAAGCTTAAATCATCCAGAAAGAAAAGTCCCATACCAACCATAACCAGCAGTATGGCCATCCAATCAATACGGGTCACTTTTTCCCGTAAAACAAAGAAGCTGAAAATACCTATGTAAATGGGCGATGTGAATTGAAACAATGCAGCATTTGCTGCTGTTGTAAGACGAGTAGATGTAACAAAGAAAATCATCACACAAGCATAAGCCACTGCAGCACCAATCTGTGTTTTTGACCAGGTAAACACAGGCTTTTTGAGAAACAGAAAAATGACAATTGCAGCGATAAAGCTTCGCATGCCTGCGATTGCCAGTGGGTTCCATTCAACCAGTTTGATTAAAACACCACCGAGGCTCCACAAAAAAGCGGCAGCCATCATCTGATATCGAGCTTTTGTAGCAATATTCATGTATATCCATCCTTTAATAAATAGAGGATAACCTTTTTACAGCATAACCTAAAAAATGTTTTTTTAAAAGGGTTTTGTACTTGATAAACATTGTTTCATGCGAAGCCTGGTCATACACTTTTGTTTATTTTAGCAAAAATGGTAATGTTTGATTGCAAAGGCCTCTTTTACTATCCGGTTTCACAACAGACGATGGTATTAAGGGGCTTTTTGTGTAAAAAGTTGTTATTTCTGATAGAATAGTAGCATGTTTATTTTCTTTTATTCTGGGGGGTACTTCTATCATTTATATACGTTGTTAAAGGAGAAAGAGAAATGATTAATCTGGAAAATGTTTCATTATGGAGAGGCAGGGATTACCTGTTGAAAAATATTAGCTGGAAAGTTAGTAAAGGAGAGCATTGGGCTATTCTTGGGTTAAATGGATCGGGGAAAACCACATTGCTAAACATGATCAATGGATATCTTTTTCCCTCTACAGGGAAGGTTACAGTGTTGGGTAGTCAATTTGGAAGCTATGATTTACGAGAATTAAGAAAGTTCATCGGGTGGGTTAGCACATCATTGCAGGAAAAATTATACGTGACAGAAACAGCCACTGAAATTGTCATCAGTGGCAAGAAGGCCATGATTGGTTTGTTCGAAGATCCCTCAGATGAGGATCAGGATGAGGCAATGCGTCTATTAAACCATTTGGGTTGCAGTGCATTTGCTCACCGCACTTATCAAACACTGTCCCAGGGGGAAAAACAAAAAGTATTAATCGCCAGAGCATTGATGGCAAAACCTCAATTATTGATATTGGATGAACCCTGTACAGGCTTGGACATCTTTGCCAGGGAAAACTTACTAAGATTCATTGATCAATTGGGGAGAGAACCAAATGCGCCCACGTTGGTCTATGTAACACACCGAACAGAAGAAATCTTACCAGTATTTAACAAAACACTCCTCTTAAAGAAAGGCCAGGTTTATGAAAAGGGTAACACAGAAGAGATACTAACATCTGAGGTCTTGAGCAGGTTTTTCGACGCCACTGTTACAATTTCTCGCATTGGTGACCGAACGTGGATTCGCCTGATGGAAGAAGATTCAAATTAATATGGGGACGGTACTTGACAAACATGATTTTCTAGTATATACTAACTATCAAGGCAGGTGATTAGATGGCTCGCCAGGCAAGAATAAAACACATTTATGGTATCTATCATATCTTTCAACGAGGTGCTAACGAAAGGCCATTATTCACAAGCCGGGAAGACCGGGAAAAATGGTTGAAGATCGTGTCAAAGGCTAAGGAAAAATATCAATTTAAATTGTATGCATATTGCGCGTCTGAACCTAACGAATATCATCTTGTTCTGAATCTTCAGGGAGGAGATATTTCGAAGATAATGAAGAGCATCAACATTGCTTACGCTATGCATGTTAAATGTCCGGAACAACTGTTTAAAGACAGGTATCGGAGCGAAATAATTGAAACAAAAGAAGCATTGCTGAATTTGATGGCATTGATTCATCGAAGATCGAATTTTCATGACAACGGACCGGATCCATACAACAGTTTCTGTTGTTACAGAGGGTTGAATAAAGACACGCTGGTACCATTGGATGTCAGTGACATTAAGACAAGAGAAGACATAACCATAATGAATGAAATTGTGCAGAATCAGTGTGATAACTGCATTCAAACTCAGGAAGATGCACAAGAAAAGCTAACACATTTACTTCATATCAGCATGTTAACAAAAGAGGAACTTAAGAAGGATAAACATTATCGAAACCAGTTGATTCGCAGGTTCCGAATAGAGAGCACCTTGAGCCTGAAAGAATTGGGAAATCTTTTTGGGGGATTATCAGAATCTGCTGTAAGTAAAATAATTAGCCGTTACGGTAGCGATTAATGATTTTTTAATCAAAAATTCAAGTAGCGTCACTTGCGCAACTTATAGTCAGGAGTGAGATTAATGGATTTACAGTTTGACGTTGGATTTATGAATAACAGAAATGAAAATGTATCGGAACAAACCATGCCTAATTACGTTGACGTGGTGATTGTTGGTGCAGGACCTGCCGGATTAAGCGCTGGAATTTACGCACAGCGTAAAGGCTTGAAAACCATCGTGATAGGCAGTAGTATTGGTGGTCAAGTGAATGATACGTCATCGGTTGAAAATTATCCTGGATTCTCCTCTATTTCAGGTGAAGCACTTTCCCATATGTTTTATGATCACGCCATCTCATTGGATTTATCTGTGATAAAAGATACAAAAGTTATTGAAATTAGTAACCAAGGCAAGGCAAAGCTTGTTGTCCTGGAAAAGGGGAATGCCATCAGGGCAAAAACGGTTGTTATTGCCACTGGAAGCACTCATCGCACATTGGGTGTGAAAGGTGAAAACAGATTAGCAGGAAAAGGGGTTGTTTATTGTGCCATATGTGATGGACCTTTGTTCCAGGATCGAGAAGTGATAGTTGCAGGTGGAGGCAACTCGGCGGTTGAAGCTGCCATTGATTTGTCAAAAATCGCTAAAAAGGTTTCACTTGTTCATCGTAGTCTGCTCAGGGCAGATCAAATACTGATTGACCGTATGAACGATTTGGATAACATCGACGTTTATCTGGAAACCCAAATCTTGGAAGTTCTTGGGGAAAATAGAGTCAAGGGTGTACGTGTGAAAAACAAGAACACTCAAGTGGAGCGAGACATTCAGGCAGACGGTGTGTTTGTTGAAGTGGGATATACACCAAATACTTCACTTGTGAACGGTTTTGTAGAAATGAATGATCGTGGAGAGATATTGACTGACACAAAAATGCAAACAAATGTACCTGGGATATTTGCGGCAGGTGATGTTGTGGAAGGCCACTATAAACAAATAGTTATAGCTGCTGGTGATGGGGCAAAAGCCGCATTGTCAGCAAGTGAATATATTAATTATTTATCAAATGAGGAGGAATTAATCAATGAAATTGCTTAATAAAGAGGTAACAACACAATTGCAACAAGTATTCGAAAACATGAAGACGGAAGTGACCATTGCCTTGTTTACAAAAGAAAGTGAATGTGAAACCTGCAAAGAAACTGACAGTTTTTTAAATGAATTGGTTGAGACCAGTGATAAATTACATTTAAAACGTTATGATGCAGATAAAAATAAAGATATTGCAGAAAAATTTCAAGTGAAAGTTGTTCCATCCATCGTGTTGCTTGACCATAAGGAAGAGTATCAAAGAATCAAGTTCAATGGAATTCCTGCGGGCCATGAGATTAATTCTTTTGTTAAAGGTATACTGGAGGTTTCAGGTGCGGGGATCCCTCTGCCTGAAGCAGTGGCTGACAGGCTTTCGGCTATCACAAAACCTGTAAACATCAAAGTTTTTGTTACACTGGGGTGCCCTCATTGCCCAGGAGCTGTTGAAAAGGCGCACAAACTGGCTTTGATGAACCCTCACGTGGAAGCTGAGATGATTGAAGCTCAAACTTTTAATGATTTGTCAGGAAAATTTGATGTCTCCAGTGTTCCCAAAATTGTGATTAACGACCAATATGAATTTGTTGGCAATCAATCACTGGAAGTATTTATGGAAGAAATTGAAAAAACACAAATATCAGTTCAATAGTGAACAAAGGCTGCAGGGTATTTATACTATCCTGCTTTTTTGCTGTCCGAAGTAACTTTTGAAGTATAATTAATTATAAAGACGCTGGGTAACCCTGTTTATTCATTAACAGTTTATGGTATGATGAACTATCGAAGAAATTTGTTGGTTCAACAAAGTAAAGGATGAAACCAATGGAACAGAAATCAAAGGAGAGATGATGACAATGGGGTTAACTGTAACATTAGTTGTAATTGTATTAATTGCACTGTTGATATTTGCTTTGATTAGTTTTTACAATTCCACCATAAAATTAAGAAATTTTGTTCAGAACGCATGGGCACAAATAGATGTTCAGCTTAAGAGGAGAGCTGATCTTATCCCAAATTTGGTTGAAACAGTGAAAGGTTATGCATCGCATGAAAAAGAAACTTTCGAAAATGTGACGAAGGCAAGATCGGAAGCATTGAATGCACAATCCATTGAACAGCGACAACAGGCAGAGAATGCACTTTCAGGGGCATTGAAATCATTGTTCGCAGTCGCTGAATCATATCCTGAGCTAAAAGCAAGTGAGAATTTTTCCAAGCTGCAGGGGGAGTTGGCGGAAACGGAAGATAAAATTGCTTACAGCAGGCAATTTTACAACGATACGACCATGAAATACAATACTAAAATTCAAACGTTTCCTGGCAACGTATTGGCCGGTTTCATGGGGTTTGATCACATTCCATACTTCGAAGCTGTTGAAACGTCTGATCGTGAAGCGGTAAAAGTTGAGTTTTAATAGATGAACAAAAAGACAGTCGTTAGCTGGCTGTTTGAAGTAAGGAGAGTTATGACAGTGATCAAAATTAACTATCATGGTGATGAAAAACGGTTTATTGAAACAATAGTTATTGATTTTAACGGTACATTGGCTGTGGATGGAGTGTTAGTGCCAGGTATAAAGCGTAAACTCATGGCAGTAAGTAAAGTAGTAAAGGTGGTAGTTCTGACAGGAGACACTTATGGAACAGTAGATAATCAAATGGCTGGCGCAGGGGTTGAAACCATAAGGTTTACAAATGGTGACGCTGGAGTAATGAAGCAGAAATATATTATTGGCAGTAACCCTGAATCTACAGCGACGATTGGAAATGGATATAATGATGTAATGATGAGTGAAACCGCAGGCTTATCAATTGCAGTCATAGGCGATGAGGGCTGTTATGGGAAATTATTTGAGAAAACTGACATTGTTGTGATGGACATTCATAAAGCACTGGACCTTTTTTTACATCCTAAGCGCATTAAGGCTACGTTAAACAAATAAGACAAAACAAAACCTCGAAGTAAGATCTTCGAGGTTTTTTATGAGCAGTGGTTATCAGGTTAAAAGCTTTCTTGAATGTATGATTGTCGATCGTCCCAAGAACTGAAATACACAGGATTATTATCGCTGTCTAATATTATATACGCCTGATGTTTTGCGATTTTTGAACCATGTATTTTATCAATCACCATTTCAGCAGTAAAGGCTTTTTTGTGTGTTTCCTGGCTGGCGTTGTCATCTACTGAGGTTTTTTGATCGCGTTGCTTGATATTAAACCGAAATGATTTTGTTTTGGGATAAGCAAACAGGCGAAACAAAGTTCGCAATATCAAGATCATAACGGTAATTCTTAGAACAGAATAAAGAATTGTATCCATTTCTTCACCTCCAAAGGCAAGGTTATAACTTTGATGTCCCTGTATTGTATAGATACCCTAATAATGAGTTGGAACACATTCTAAATTGCAATTCGAAATTCAATGACTCACTTCATTGTACCTGATGAATGTGCAAAGGTCAAGGCAAGTTAATAAACATTATCATTTAATCATTTTGTCATTGGGTAGTATATTTTTGAGAGGTGAAACATGGATAATTATCAAGAAACAATTGTAAGCAGTGCGCCAATCACCGAGATAGAGGCATATTTGAAAAGCGTAACAAGCAAAACGACAGGTCAAATTTATTTTTCCGATGATTGTCTGGTTACCATTGAGAGGACATGGATTGAAAAAATGGGATCTTTACACTTTCAACGCACAGAAATTACCTTTCTAGGCAGTGAAGAACCAGTGACTCATTATGTAAAGGCATTCAGGCTGAGGTTTTTATCAGCGGGAGGATAAATGATGCCGGTCATTCGGCTTATTTTGAAAAAGGAGGATAAATAGGACCTAGATTCTACGTGTGAGACATCGAAATAGCCCTTAAAGCAAGCTGTAATAATGATTAAGCCAAAACCGATCTTTCACCCATTGGGTGAAAGAAAATAACAGCAGAAAGATCCTATTTATATTTTTTTGCCTTGCTCATTGGGTAAGAATATAGCAATAGAAACGCTGCAAAGGAGATGGCTTATGATTAATAAAATTGATTTTAATGCTAAAAATCTAACCTCAAATGCAGGACTTTTCCTTCTGCTAGAGAATGTAAAAAACAATGCCATTTTTGAGATGATTGAAAATAATCTCATCTTTGAGAGTGACTCTGTAAACAAAATCAAAATGAATCATATTAAGACCATGCTCTGCGGATATTTCATAGGTATAGATAAGCGGGGTAATGCTGAAAATTACATCAAAGAAGCAAAATATGACATGGCAGTAGGCCACCTTCTGCTAAAATCATTTTGGGCAAATGAAGCCGTATTTCAAATGATGATGTTATCGTACAATCTGTTTCTGTTATCTAAGTTTGATTACCTTGACATCTCTGAATACAGATAGCAAATAAAAACATTTCGTTTGAAATATGTGTTTCTTGCTGCGAAGATTATCAAAAAGGCCAGGTCTGTCATTATGAAATTGTCTGAAAAATACCCTTATCGAGGAGTGTATGAAAAATGCCTATGTTGAGTTTTGAAAGGAATGGCCTGAATATTTCAGTTCTAATGTCGCTTCAATACGAGGCTTATTAAGCACTTTCAAAATTAAGAGCTCTTAGAATATTTAAAATGGTGTTGTTGAA
>JAGXHW010000011.1 GCA_024635995.1 Clostridiaceae bacterium | reverse complement strand
ATGATTGTTCATGCATTTGTGACATCCTCTTATCTTTTTGTCGATGGAATGGTATAATGGAAGAACAATTGTTGTGGTTGCATTAAAGATGATCAGGGGTGGACTCCATGCAGGAAATAATCAGCATTTTTCGCAACATCGGAATGTGGGATGTTGTGGACATGGCCATTGTGGCATTTGTCTTCTACAAATTATATACATTGATCCGGGAAACGCGGGCTGAACAGTTGATTAAAGGAATCCTGGTGCTTTTGCTTGCCACTTACTTCAGTGGTGTGCTGCAATTGCATGTCATCAACTGGATTCTCCGTAACACCATGACGGTGGGATTAATCGCTTTACTTATTGTCTTTCAACCGGAGTTGCGCCGTGCCCTTGAATACATAGGCCGCACAAAATTTTTAACGAAGTCCATCGCCGATATTGAGAAGGAAGAAATCCAGCGGCTGGTGGAAGAAGTGGGTGAAGCGGCTGCGTCTCTGTCCCGCCAGAAAATCGGAGCCCTCATCGTCATTGAAAAGGACACAGGACTCAATGAAGTGGTGGAAACAGGAACGCGTATCTCAGGTTCGGTTTCCCGTGCATTGCTCATCAATATATTTATTCCCAATACACCTCTTCACGATGGTGCTGTTGTGATTCGCAAAAATAAAATCATGGCTGCCGGCTGTTTCCTGCCTTTAACGGATAATGCTACGCTGAACAAAGAGCTGGGCACCCGGCATCGTGCAGGACTTGGTATCACAGAAAAATCAGACGCACTGGTGGTCATTGTGTCTGAAGAAACCGGTGCCATCTCTGTGGCTGAAAACGGACAGCTGTACCGCTACCTGGGTGTGGATACACTGAAGAAGCGCATTAACAATCATTTTGATGTGAAGGAAGCGCAGCAGTGGAAGTTCTGGAAGTATAAGTGGAGGCGGAAAAATGACTAAACTGATGAACCGCAACTTTGCCGCAAAGTTAATTTCAATCTTTTTTGCAATGATCCTGTGGCTATATGTTATGAGTGTCGTGAACCCTGTAATCACAAATGAAGAACTGAATATACCGGTTCAATTGATGAATGAATCAATCGTACGCCAGTCTGACCTGGTGGTGTTTGGCCAACCGGAACCAACCATCAGAGTCAGGTTGTCAGGCAACCGGGACCAGGTACAACGTATCACCCGAGATAATATTGAAGCCAGGGTTGATTTGCGTGGTTACACAGAGGGAACCAATTCAATCCCCATTGAAGTGATTGTACCGGCAGGGGTTGAGGTAGACTGGAGCCCCAAATTTGCCACCATTGAATTGGAACGTATTGTCAGCAAGCAAAAAGAAGTGGTTGTTCAAATGGAAGGACAACCTGCTGAAGGATATGTATTGGGCGAAACCCAGCTGAGACCTAACCTTGTCTGGGTGGAAGGGCCTGAAAGTTTTGTGAATTCAGTGGAAAATGTGGTTGCTCAGATGAACCTGAACGGCAAGCAGGAAAACATATCGTTAAATTTACCGCTGAAAGCTGTTAACAGCAGAGGTGAAGAAGTCACAACGGTGACGGTTCGCACCACTCTGGTGGATATTTTCGCGCCCATTGACCAATTAAAGTCTGTGGGGGTTGATCTGGACCTGAATGTGGAACCGGCTGAAGGTTACCAAATCATAAGTATTATCAGTGAACCGGTGACCATCACTGTGAAAGGTCAGCAAGACATACTGGCTGGTATCAACAGTGTGCCAACAGAACCCTACCTGTTGGAAGAACTTGCAGAAAGCACTGAAGTGATCATTCCCATCGTTTTTCCTGGAGGAGTCATGCCGTTTGACTATGAGAATGTGACGGTCAGGGTGGACGTGGAAGAAGTACTGGAAGAGACCTATGTGGTACCCAGAGAAGAGTTCAGAACTCTGAACCTTGATGAAAACCTGGTGATTAACCAGGAAAATCTGCCTGAACGCCTTGAAATAACCATAAGCGCCCTGGAAAGCCTTATGGAAAACCTGGATCCCCGCACCATACAGGTAATCATTGAGGCAGAGAACCTGGATGAGGGTGTTCATCAGGTGACCCCTCGTATACAACTACCGTTGTACATGGAAAACAGTGTGACAATCACTGAAATAACACCTGAAACCTTTGATATTCAGTTAGAACAGCAGGAATAGACAGGCAAGGGTGTGGAGGGATGAAACCGTGGATCAATTAATGGAAGCGATCCTTCAAACGACAAAAGAAGGCGTGATGGTTGTCAACGAACAGGGTTTCATTATCCTGTTCAACAGTGCAGCGGAACTCATTACGGGATGGCTGGTGAAGGATGTCGCAGGCCAACCGGTACACAAAATATTCCCGGAAAGTCGTTTGATGGACGTTATTAAATCAGGACAATCTGAAATGGAACAGCATCAGCAGCTGAGCGGTGTTGATATCATTGTCAGCAGAATCCCGCTGATGGAAGAAGATAGAATCGCTGGTGCAGCGGCTGTTTTTCGAGATGTCAGCGAAGTGACAGATTTAAGCCGACAAATCGATCGATTGAAAGAAATGCAAAGCTTATTGGAAGGCATCCTTCATTCAACGCAGGATGCCATTTCCGTTTGCGATGAAAATGGTATACATGTACTCATTAACCCTGCCTATACCCGTTTAACAGGCTTGTCAGAAGAAGAGATCATCGGAAAACCCGTCACCGTTGATATAGTCGATGGGGAAAGTATCCACCTGCAAGTGCTGAAAACCAAACGCCCTGTTTCCAACGCTCGCTTAAGTGTTGGAAGACACCAGAAAGACATCATTGCCAGCGCCGCTCCTATTATTGTGGACGGTGAACTGCGGGGCAGTGTGGGAATTTTGCAGGATTTAACTGAAATGAAAAAATTGAGTCGTGAGTTGATGCTGGCGAGGCAAATCATTCGAAAACTGGAAGCGAAGTACACCTTTGACGATATCATTGCCCACGATTCCAAAACGAAACTGTTGGTTGAAAAAGGAAAGCAGGCTGCCATGACCCCAGCCAGTATTTTGTTGCGCGGGGAAAGTGGCACCGGTAAGGAATTGTTTGCCCATGCCATTCATAACTTGTCTGAAAGAAGGTACAACCAGTTTGTCAGGGTCAACTGTGCGGCAATCAACGAAAACCTTCTGGAAAGCGAACTATTCGGTTATGAAGAAGGAGCCTTCACCGGAGCACGTAAAGGCGGAAAAAATGGATTGTTTCTGGAGGCACACAACGGTACCATATTTCTGGATGAAATAGCGGAAATCCCCATCAGTACACAGGTGAAGCTGCTGAGGGTGTTGCAGGAAAAAGAAATCATGCCCGTCGGATCAACAAAAACCATGAATGTTGATGTACGCGTGATCACCGCTACCAACGTGAACCTGGAACGGGCGGTTGAAACAGGAAAATTTCGTGAAGATTTGTACTATCGTCTAAACGTGATCCCCATAGAAATCCCCCCCTTACGTGAACGAAAAAAAGACATCCAACCCCTGGTGATGAGCTTAATACAAAAGTACAACCAGGAATACGGCCGCAGCGGACAGGGTATATCACCGGAAGCGCTGAATCGTTTATCTGCCTATGAGTGGCCTGGAAATGTGAGAGAACTGCAAAACTACATTGGCCGGGCCATGTTGAACATGAAAATCAATGAAACCATGTTGGAGGAACGACACCTACCCCGATTCTTTGACGGTGCTCAGGGATTGGCAGGTAAATCCGGTGTTCAACAGATGGATGGACCAAAAAACAGGCATTTATCAGCCATTGTTAAAGAGGTAGAACGACAGGCCATTGAAGAAGCATTGCAGCGAAATGGAGGAAACCGTTCATTAACAGCCAGGGAGCTTAACATATCCATCCGAAATTTATACTATAAAATGGAAAAATATCATCTCACCAGCAACAATTAAGTGACAGAGAAGACGTAACGATTGAAACATGCAATAACCTGCATGAGTCTCTGCAAAATATTGCATGCAATTAATTGCAAATCCAATCCTGATGAGCACATTGAAGAAACATGAGTGGTTGAAAGACCTGTCATATCAGTCCTCAGGGCGAATCATTTTAGAAAAGTCTAATATGGCACATCTTTTGCATGTATATGTAAAGAGATGTGCTGTTTTCATTCTGTTTAAAACAGCAAATCAAATAGAAAGAAAGAGGTGCATGCTGGATGATTAAGAATTTATCGCAGGTTTTGGAAATCGCCAGAGAGAGAGGCCCGAAGGTGGTATCGGTTGCCTGTGCCCAGGATTCAGACGTTTTAATAGCCGTTACAAAAGCAAAAGCAGCTGGTATCGCAGACGCCATTCTTGTGGGGGATAAAGACCAGATCATGGCCATAGCAGCAGAACACAATCTGGATCTACAAGAGTTTGAAATCATTGACATTAAAGACCCCATGGAAGCATCCCTGAAAGCAGTCGAACTGGTATCAACCGGAAAAGCGCACATGGTCATGAAAGGCATGGTTGACACGTCAATCATCCTGAAGGCTGTCCTAAACAAAGAAATCGGATTAAGAACAGGCAATGTACTCAGTCATGTAGCGGTATTTGAAGTAAATGGGTTTGACAGACTGTTCCTTGTCACCGATGCCGCCATGAACATTGCACCTGATTTGGACACTAAAAAACAAATGATTGAAAACGCAGTGGTGGTGGCCAATGCCCTTGACAATGATGAACCAAAAGTAGCGCTGATTTGTGCCAAGGAAAAAGCGAATCCGGCAATGCCTGCCACCATGGATGCAGCAGCGTTGACTGAAATGAATGTTAAGGGAGAAATCACTGGTTGTATTGTAGGCGGCCCCTTTGCCATTGATAACGCAGTTTCCGTGGAAGCAGCAAAACATAAAGGCATTGATCACCCCGTTGCCGGTTATGCAGACATATTAGTAGCACCTGATATCGAAGGTGGAAACATTCTGTATAAAACATTGGGATTCATGGCTTTTGCCAAGAATGCATCGGTCATACTGGGAGCCAAGGCACCCATCGTGTTGACATCACGAGCAGACAGCGACGAATCAAAATTAAACTCCATCGCACTGGGTGTATTATGTGCAACAAAATTATTCTAAAACAGGAAGTGATGATTGAATGGAAGTTTTTAGAACCTTAGCCATTAATCCAGGCTCAACTTCGACCAAAATTGCCATCTACGACAATGAAAAACCTCTGTTCGAAGAGGTACTTCGACATTCTGCAGAAGAAATTGCACAATACAAAAGCATTTTTGACCAATACAGCTTTCGTAAGGAAGTAATACTGGAAACCTTGAACCAAAAAGACATTAACATTACCAAACTGGCAGCAGTTGTTGGAAGAGGTGGTTTACTTCAACCCATTCCAGGAGGAACGTATGATGTCAATGAAGTGATGAGGGAAGATTTGAAAAAGGGCGTGCAGGGAGAACATGCATCTAATTTGGGCGGTGTGCTGGCTCACGAAATAGCAGCTCAACTGAACATCCCTGCTTTCATCGTAGACCCTGTTGTGGTTGATGAAATGGAAGAAGTTTCAAGGTACTCAGGTAATCCTGAACTGCCCCGAAAAAGTATTTTTCATGCATTGAACCAGAAAGCGGTTGGCCGGCGGGCGGCCAAAGAACTTGGCAAAAAATATGAAGAAGCGAAACTGATTGTAGCCCACCTTGGCGGCGGTATTTCAGTGGGCGCCCATCGTTTGGGAAGGGTCATTGATGTGAACAATGCCCTGGACGGAGACGGCCCCTTTTCCCCTGAACGTTCAGGAGGTGTACCGGCAGGCGAATTGATGCGGGCCTGTTATTCAGGTGAGTATACACAGCAGGAAATTTACAAAAAAATTGTCGGTAAGGGCGGACTGGTGGCTTATCTGAACACCAATGACGGCCGGGAAGTGGTTGCCAGAATCAACAAAGGTGATGAAAAGGCTGAAATTATTTATAAAGCCATGGCTTATCAGGTGGCGAAAGAAATTGGCAGCTGTGCAGCCGTGCTGAAAGGACAAATTGATGCCATTGTGCTAACCGGCGGATTGGCCTATGATAACCTGTTGACTGGATGGATCAAAGAGCATGTGGCGTTCTTATCCCGTGTGCTTGTGTACCCTGGTGAAGATGAGATGATTGCCCTTGTCGAAGGTACCCTGCGCATTTTACGAGGCGAAGAAGAGGCAAAGACCTATGAACGAAAATAGGAAAATGATCATACTGAATGATCATCGCATCCGAGTGGTCATCGGCAGCTATGGCACGGGTAAAACGGAATTCTCGGTGAACTACGCTTTGAAATTAGCTGAACAAGGCAAAAAAACGTCTCTGGTTGACCTGGATGTAATCAATCTATATTTTCGCAGCAGGGAAAAACAGGAGGAATTGGAAGCTGAAGGTGTTCATGTGATTTCCAGTTCCATTAAAGGAAGGGCGGTTGACCTGCCTGCCATATCAGCAGAAGCCGTGTCACCCCTGCAGGATCCTCTTTGCCAGGTGGTTATGGACATTGGAGGAGATGCCATGGGCGCCCGCACATTAAGCCGTTACCGACAATACATGGTACCGGGGGCGTATGAGATGTTTTTTGTCATCAATGCCAACCGTCCTGAGACATCCACCCTTGAAGGAGCTCTCTCACACCTGGAATCCATTGAACGGGTTTCCCAGATAAAAGTGACGGCCCTGGTGAACAACACACACCTGGTGAAACAAACAACCATTGAAGACGTGATGAAAGGGTACCATTTTTGTGAGCAAGTCTCTGAAGTGACAGGGCTGCCCATCAGGTACAATAGCCTATTGGAACACTTGGTGGATGACATGCCCCAGCAGTTGCAAGACACCTTATTTCCCATAAGACTCATCATGAGAGAAGCTTGGATGTCTTAACAGGATCACCTCATATGAACATATAAACGAAAGTAGGAGGTAAGAAAATGGCAAAAGTAAAAGGCCGTGTTGAATTTAACATTGAAAGATGTAAAGGATGCGGATTATGTGTGACTGCCTGTCCGGTGAAAATAGTGCTTCTGGACGAAAGCCGCATTAACAGTAAAGGATATCACCCTGCAAATGTACAGGAGATGGATAAGTGTATCGCATGTACCAACTGTGCAACAATCTGTCCGGACCTGGTAATAACGGTCTTTAAGGAAGATCAATAAGATCACGAGGAGGATTTCACCATGAGCAAGGTTTTAATGAAAGGGAATGAAGCAATTAGTGCAGCTGCTATTAAAGCTGGTTGCAAAGCTTTTTTCGGATACCCCATTACACCGCAAAATGAAATTCCTGAATATATGTCACGGGAAATGGCGAAAAGCGGCGGTGTTTTTGTACAGGCAGAATCAGAAGTATCTGCCATCAACATGGTTTATGGTGCAGCGGGTGCAGGTGTACGTGTCATGACATCTTCCTCTTCACCTGGTATTGCCCTGAAACAGGAAGGGATCACCTACATTGCCGGTGCAGAACTGCCCTGTGTCATCGTAGACGTGAGCCGTGGAGGCCCAGGATTGGGAAGCATCCAGCCTTCTCAAGGGGATTATTTCATCGCAACCCGAGGCGGCGGTAATGGTGACTACAGGCACATTGCCCTGGCGCCGGCCAGTATTCAGGAGGCGGTTGACCTGGTAATGGAAGCCTTCGACATTGCAGACTACTACCGTAATCCGGTATTCGTACTGGCTGACGGTATGATTGGCCAGATGATGGAGCCAGTAGAATTTAAGGAAATGACCTCCCGTGAATTGCCAGAGAAAGACTGGGCCACTGACGGTACCAAAAATACCAGAAAACCCAACGTCATTAACTCCCTGGCACTTGACCCGGCCTTGTTGGAAGAACATAACATTAAGCTGGATAACAAGTACAAAGAGATGGAAAAAAATGAAGTGCGCGTGGAAGAATTCAACATGGATAATGCTGAAATTGTATTAACAGCCTACGGCACCACGGCCCGTGTTGCCAAGAATGCCATTGAACTGCTGGAAGCTGAGGGTATCAAGGCAGGTATGATTCGTCCAATCACCCTGTGGCCTTTCCCCAACCAGGCCTTCCGCAATATTCCTGAAACCGCAAAAGCAATCTTAACCGTTGAAATGAGCATGGGACAGATGATCGACGATGTGAAAATCGCCAACGAAGGCCGCTTACCCATCTATTTCTACGGCCGATCCGGCGGCATGTGCCCGGAACCACAGGCCATTGTCGATAAAGTAAAAGAGATTTTGGGAGGTGTTAAGTAATGGCGACAACTGTTTTTGAAAAAACCAACGGCTTAACAGATAAACAGTTCCATTACTGCCCAGGATGTACCCATGGCATCATTCATCGATTAGTGGCAGAGGTGTTGGAAGAACTGGATGTTTTGGGAGACACCATCGGTGTTGCCCCAGTGGGCTGCTCTGTACTGGCCTATGATTATTTCAACTGTGACATGCACGAAGCTTCACACGGCAGGGCTCCGGCTGTTGCAACCGGTATCAAGCGTGTTCGGCCTGACAAAGTGGTGTTTTCCTACCAGGGAGACGGCGACTTGGCTGCCATTGGTACAGCAGAAGCTGTTCATGTCGCATTGCGTGGTGAAAAAATCACTACGATTTTCGTGAACAATGCCATCTATGGCATGACGGGCGGTCAAATGGCGCCCACCACATTGATTGGCCAAAAATCCACCACTTCTCCTTATGGACGAAGTGAAGAGCTGGCAGGTAAACCCCTGAAGGTGAGCGAAATGCTGGCTACCATCGATGGGGCAGTGTTTGTGGAACGGGTTTCTGTCCATGATGTGCCCAATATTCGAAAAGCGAAAAAAGCCATCAAAAAAGCCTTTGAAGTTCAATTGCGTGGCGAAGGTTATGGTATTGTTGAAGTGCTTTCAACCTGTCCCACAAACTGGGGCATGACACCAGTGGATTCCCTGGCATGGTTAAAGGAAAACATGCTGCCATATTTTCCCCTGGGCAATTTTAGAACTACAGAGGAGGCGAAATAAATGGCGACAGAGAAAATTATCATGGCAGGATTCGGAGGCCAGGGCGTTATGTCCATGGGACAGCTGCTGACCTATGCAGGTATGATCGAAGAAAAACAGGTTTCCTGGTTGCCGGCTTACGGACCGGAAATGCGCGGAGGGACAGCCAACTGCTCCGTTATTGTGTCGGACAGTTTGGTGGGTTCACCCATTATTACTGAAGACGCAACCTGTGCTATTGCAATGAACCTCCCCTCAATGTTAAAATTTGAAAACAGCCTGGTGCCAGGAGGAAAATTACTGATTAACTCATCATTGGTTGATCGGGAACCTTCCAGAAGCGACATAGAAGTGTATAAAGTACCGGCAAATGAGATTGCTGCAAAAGTGGGCAATCCGAAAGTGGCCAACATGGTCATGTTGGGCGCATACCTGGCTCTGACCGGGGTTGTGTCGACTGAAGCTGTGGTGGAAACCCTGAAAAAGGTGTATGGTGCTGGTAAAGAGCATTTCATACCCCTGAACCAAAAAGCGTTGGAAGAAGGCGCTGCAGCCATTAAAAATGCAATAAATTAGGTGAGTTTTATATAGTAATGAGGAAAAGGATTCTGGCTGCGAGCTGCTAGGATCCTTTTCCTTTTTATGTTAGAATGGAATCAAATAATTCAAACAGTCAAGGGGGCGCATCCATGGGAAAAATAAATGTATACATTGTTGATATCACCGGGAATAAAGAACAGCAGGCAACTTTGCCGGACGATATCCCGGTTAACCGAATTTTAGACAAATTAGTCGAAAAAATGGAGTTGCCAGCCACTGGACTGGACGCCAACCCCATCAGTTACAAGTTTATTCATAAAGCAACAGGAAAACAGCTGACTGATAAACAAACATTGGGAGAATCAGAGGTTCAGGAAGGCGATGTGTTACGCCTTCAACCAGAAATTACGACCGGGTAGCGATTGCAGGTTTTCGGGTACAGGAGGCTGTTGAACAGCTTCATGGTGATCGGAATCCAGTTATTCTAATAATAGCGATGGAGGGGATCAAATGCAGGGTGAAAAGAAAGAAAATGAACGCCCGGAGGTTGATTTTGAAATTGAACTTGGAGAACCGCTAACACAAAAGACACTGCAAGGTGAAAAAACCATCTTCTTTAAAAAACAGGTGCAACAACAAATCGACGAATTTACCGCTTCAGATACAGACCGGGAGCTGGGAGGTGTTTTGTTGGGCATCCCTGAAGAGAGTGATGAGGGAGTGCACCTGTCAATCACAGCTATGCTGAAAGCAAAAAAAACAGCTGCCGATAAAACGGCCCTTACGTTTACCCATGAAACCTGGGACCAAATCCACCACGAAAAAGATATACTCTATCCAGAACTGAAAATTGTGGGGTGGTTTCATTCCCATCCAGGTCACGGTGTATTCCTGTCAAATTACGACCTGTTTATACAACAAATCTTTTTTAACCTGCCATGGCAAGTGACGTATGTGGTTGATCCTGTGAACAAGGAAGACGGCTTTTTTGCATGGGAAGGCGACGAGATCAAGCCATCTCTTTATCGCGTGGTTGATAAGGGACAGGAAGTGCTGATTTCCCTACCTCTGGAGAAAACAACTGCACCAACTGCACCAGCCATTGTTGCTGAAGAGGATGACCATGAACCGGTGAAAAGTTCCAATTTGTATAAAGTGTTGCTGATTGTGATGGGTTTATTGTTGATTTTCACAAATCTTCATCGCTTTGATAAACCTGAGATTAATAATGAAGAACAGGAAGCGCTTCTTGCCAGAGAGCGTCAGATAGAAACGTTACAGGAAGAACTGAGCCACCAGGAAGAAAAAGTGGTATCACTGCAGGATGAATCAATGCGGCTGGAAGAATTAGTCAACCAGCTGTCCGGAGATTACTTTAATGTTTATACAGTGATACCGGGCGATACGCTATGGTCTATCAGCGACCGTTTTTATGACGATCCTTCAGAATATGAATTTATAATGCGGCTGAATGATTTGGATGATCCCGACAGTTTGGAAGTGGGGCAGGATTTATTATTATATAAAAAAAGTGATTAATATGCAATTTGATCGAATCAAATACTTCTAGAGAAAACAGTATGCCCTTATTGCCAGACACCTATATTTCTGTAAGCTTACCATCATTGAAATCACCTTTGACGAACCTGAAAAAACCGCTCTTAAGAGCCGTTTTAAAGCCCATGACTGGAAAGTGGCAGCCCTGGTTACACTTCTACTGCTACAGATTTCTATGAATATTTAATAAAAGTCGTTGTGATTCAGTGTGAAAAAGTTTACAATGAATTTGAGAAATTATGCAACAAAATCATAGATAGAATCTTTCAATCCAGGGAGGGCATCATGGAATTATCAGCCTATTTAGATCTAATTCAGGACAGACTCACTGCCTATTTTGACATAGAAAAATCTTATGAGTTTCATCGATCATCCTTTGATTTATATGCAAAGTCCGATATCCGCAACGAACGTTATTTTGCTTCCAAAAAGATCAAAGTATACGCCATCGAGAACAAGGAACATGTCTTTGTTCAATTCATAGAGACACCTTCACTGAAAGCGGTGGATCATTTTTGGGAAACAATGGTTAAAGCCGCAGAAGAATTGCCGGAGCCACATGAGGAGCACATGTCCACCATCATCAATGGTGTACTGGTGGTCCCACAAGGTATTGATGCAGAAACACAAAACGCGGTAGAAAAAATGAAGTATGAGAAATCATTCTTATTGGGGCTGAAAGGCTGGGTTTATGTGAGACTGGCAGTTGTGAACCTTGCAACAGAAACACTGGTGCACAACAAACGCGGAAAGGAGGTCAGGGAACTGTACAGTCCTGGTAAACCCGTTAACTTATAGTCACAATCCTTGAAGGAGGGTCAATATGAATGCATTAGTACTTATTCTTATTTCTATTATCGCTTTTTCCATTGCCTATGTGACCTATGGTGCCTGGTTGACAAAGCAGTGGGGTGTTGATGATGCCATTGCAACTCCGGCACATACGCGTCCAGATGGTGTTGACTATGTGCCAGCGTCAGCACCTGTATTATTAGGCCACCACTTTGCTTCCATTGCAGGTGCAGGACCAATTGTTGGGCCTATTGCTGCAGCCATTTTTGGCTGGGTGCCAGTGTTGTTGTGGATCATTGTTGGAAGTATCTTTTTTGGCGGGGTGCAGGATTACAGTTCTCTATTTGCTTCCATTCGCCACGAAGGTAAATCCATTGGTGAAGTAATCCATGTGAACATGGGCACCAAAGGAAAACAAATGTTCTCAGTCTTTGCATGGTTGACATTGCTCTTGGTAGTAGCCGCCTTTACCAATATTGTGGCTAATACCTTTGTTGCCGTTCCGGCCGCCGCCACAGCATCACTTTTGTTTATTGTGCTGGCGGTAGGATTCGGATATGCCATTTACCGTAAAGGTGTGTCACTAACTTTAGGCACCGTGGTAGGCGTTGTTTTGCTGCTCATATGCATTGCGCTGGGAAACATGTTCCCATTGGCATTATCACGTAATGTATGGATTGCCTTCCTGCTGGCGTACATTTTCGTTGCTTCCACCACACCAGTATGGATTTTGCTTCAGCCCCGTGACTACTTAAATTCTTTTCTGTTATATGGAATGCTGGCAGGTGCAGTGCTTGGCCTGCTGATTTCCAGACCCACAATTCAGTTGACACCATACGCAGGTTTCGTTGTGAATGGTCAGTTTTTGTTCCCCATTCTATTCATCACCATCGCCTGTGGAGCGATCTCAGGGTTCCATTCTTTGGTAGGTTCGGGAACCACTTCAAAGCAGCTGACAAAAGAAAGTGACGCAAAAATCGTTGGTTATGGCGGCATGCTGATTGAAGGTGTATTGGCAACAGTGGCCATTATTACGGCTGGCTATATAGCAGGTCCGAAATTGACTGAATTACTGGCGAATGGTGGACCGGTCAACGTATTTTCTGACGGTATCGGCGTCTTTATGACTAGCTTCGGGGTTCCTTTTGATATTGGAAAATCATTTGTAGCCCTTGCAGTATCAGCTTTTGCACTCACAAGCCTGGATACCGGCACCCGGCTTGGCCGCTTCATTCTCCAGGAATTTTTTGAACCGGAAGATGTTACTGCACCAAAACCAATTATGACCAATATGTATGTTGCAACAGGGATCACGGTTGTATTCGGCGGACTATTGGCAATTACAAGTTGGCAGCAAATCTGGCCTGTGTTTGGTTCAGCGAACCAGTTGTTGGCAGCCCTTGCGCTTATGGCAGTTGCCATTTGGCTTAAAAAGATTGGTAAAAACAACAAAATGTTCACCATACCAGTTGTGTTTATGTTTGCAGCGACAATCCTGGCATTGGTTTTATTGGCCAGGGATAATCTGCTTAAAGGAAATATGATCTTAGTGGTGTTCCCACTGGTGCTGTTATTACTGGCACTTGTATTATTGGTGCAAGGATTTGGCATATTGTTTAAAACCGAAGCCAAAACTGAGGAGTAACAAAGACTAGAAACAAATACACTGAGAGAGATCACTAGGTCTCTCTCTTTTTATGCAAAACATTGGCCCTCAAGGGTTTGTTGCCAACCATAATCCGGTATGTTACAATGAACCCAGTTCACTGAATAGGTATTAAAGGGGAGAAATTAATGACCAGATTGTTTGGAACCGACGGTGTTCGAGGTATTGCGAACAAAGAGTTAACCGCCACATTGGCTTTTCAGTTGGCCCAATCCGGGGCTGCAATATTGAGTAACAATAAACACCAATCGCTGGTCTTGATTGGAAAAGACACGCGCCAATCCTGTGATATGTTGGAAGCCGCTTTGAGCGCGGGTTTCCTGAGTATGGGTGTATCTGTGATGCGTTTAGGTGTCATCCCCACGCCAGGGGTAGCCTGGCTTACCAGGTCAACGGACGCCACCTGTGGTGTGATGATCTCTGCTTCACACAACCCTGCCAATTACAATGGCATAAAGTTTTTCAGTCATGACGGATACAAATTGCCGGATGAAGTGGAAGATAAAATAGAAGCCATGGTTATGGAAGGCATATCCGGTAAAGATACCAGTGAAAAATCCATTGGCACATGGATAGAGGAACATGGGTTGGTAAAAGGTTACCTGGAACATGTTAAACAATCTATTGATGTGGATTTATCGGGCATAAAAATAGTGCTCGATACTGCCAACGGCGCAGCCTATGAAATGGCCCCTTCTCTTTTCGCTTCTTTGGGAGCAGAGGTGCATGTCATTCACAATCATCCTGATGGACTGAACATCAACAAACAGTGTGGTTCAACACACACAGAAGATTTGCAGCGGAAAATGCTGGAAACCAAAAGCCATATTGGTTTTGCCTTCGATGGTGACGCCGACCGACTCATCGCCGTGGATGAAACAGGGCAAGTAGTGGACGGAGACCGTGTTATGGCACTGTTGGCAATCCGCCTGAAGAAACAGAACAAACTGCCGGAAAACACGTTGGTGACAACAGTGATGAGTAATTTAGGTCTTGAACTGGCCATGAAAGAGGCGGGCTGTCGTTTGGTGAGAACCAAAGTGGGAGATCGCTATGTGTTGGAAGAAATGGTTAAGAACAACTATACCCTTGGAGGCGAACAGTCAGGGCATATCATTATGTCTGAACACGGCACCACAGGAGACGGCATGTTAACAGCCGTACAACTGGCGGCTTTGCTGAAGGAATCGACTGAATCCATGTCAGTTCTGGCAAAGGTTATGACCTCTTATCCACAGGTGCTTGTTAATGCGAAGGTTCAGAACCAACGCAAATATAACTACCAGCAAGATCCGGTGATCTGTGATGCAATCCGCCAATTGGAAAAAAAAATGTCCGGTAAAGGCAGGGTGTTAATCCGGCCGTCAGGCACAGAAGCCCTGGTACGTGTTATGCTTGAAGGTGAAAACCAACAGGAATTAGACAGCATGGCCCGCCATTTGGCAAAAATCATGGAAAAACAACTGGGTTAAGCTGACAAACTAGGGTATAATTTGATTATAAGGGGGGATGCCCATGGTTACACAATACAACTGAATAGTATGATCAAGCGCCTGGACTTTCAGTAATAGTGAAAGTTGACGAGGAACAGGGAGAATCGAACCATCGGCGGATGCCCTGCGGTGTCTTCACCACCGACAAGGAGCCTACAAAACTGGCAAGTAATTGTCAGGACAAAAAGGCCCGTGTGAATGACCTGTGATTATTTCAGAGGTCCTGTTGGTGTGCAGTAAAAAACAAACGAACAATAGAAAAACCGTGATTCATCAAATTCATGAAAGACTGAAAGGAGCGACCCGCTTATGTGCGGTATTGTAGGATACATTGGAGAAAAGCAGACTGTGCCTATTTTAATGGAAGGATTGGAAAAGCTTGAATACAGAGGGTATGATTCAGCAGGGGTTGCCATCTACAGCCAGGAAGACCTTGTTGTTAAAAAGTTCAAAGGCCGCCTGTCAGTGTTGGCAGACTATCTGGAAGAAAACCCTTTGCCAGGGGTATTGGGCATCGGTCATACCCGGTGGGCTACCCATGGAGAGCCTAACGACATTAATGCACATCCACATACCAGCTATCATGGAAAAATTGCCGTGGTACACAATGGCATCGTTGAAAACTACATGAAATTGAAAAACTGGTTAAAGGGCAAAGGGATTGAGTTCAAATCAGAGACAGACACCGAGGTCATTGCTCAGCTCATTGAGTACTATTATGAGGGAAATCTGGTAGAAGCATTGCAAAAAGCGATTCAAAAGATGGAAGGGGCCTATGCCATTGGGGTCATTTGTAAAGACCAACCGGACACATTGATCGGTTACCGAAAAGACAACCCACTGGTCGTGGGCATCGGAAAAGGGGAAAACTTTATTGCCTCAGACATTCCAGCGTTGCTTAAGCATACCAGGGATGTGTATTTTCTGGAAGATGGAGAAATGGCTGTGCTGACCCGTGATCATATCACAATTCTCAATGATTTGGGAGAAGAGATGAACAGAGATCCCTTCCATGTCACCTGGGACATTGAGTCAGCAGAAAAAGGTGGTTACCAGCACTTCATGTTGAAAGAAATAAATGAGCAGCCAAAGGCGGTAAGAGACACACTGTTTCCAAGGGTAGACAAGGAAAACCGTATAAAATTGGACGAACTCCGCCTCACGGGGGAAGAGCTAAACCAGTTCAACAAAATCATCATTATCGCCTGCGGCACTGCCATGCATGCCGGGTTGGTTGGCAAATATGCCATTGAGAAATTTGCCCGGATACCTGTGGAAGTGGAAATTGCCTCAGAATTTCGTTACAAAGACCCCTTTGTTGATAAAAAAACCCTGTTGATTGCCGTCAGCCAGTCAGGTGAAACCGCGGATACACTGGCTGCTTTACGTGAAGCCAAGGGGAAAGGAGCCCACGTTCTAACGGTGACAAATGTGGTGGGCAGCAGAATTTCCCGGGAAGCCCATGACGTATTTTATACCTGGGCAGGTCCTGAGATTGCGGTAGCCAGCACGAAAGCGTATATTACCCAAATAATCGCCCTGAACTTGATCGGCCTCTACCTGGCAGAACTAAAAGGCACCATGACAAGAGCAGAAGTTGCTGATAAGGTGGCAGAACTCAAAAACCTTCCTGACAAAATCCAGGCGATACTGGATCATCAGGAAAACATACAGGCAATTGCCAACAAGCAATTTAACCAACAAAGCGTATTCTTTATCGGTCGTGGCATCGATGATTATACATCCAAGGAAGGATCCCTTAAATTAAAGGAAATTTCCTATATCCATTCAGAAGCCATTGCAGCAGGTGAATTGAAACATGGCACCATAGCACTGTTGGAAAAAGGAACACTGGTGATTGCCCTGGCCACCCAGGACCAGTTATATGATAAAATGCTGTCTAACATGAAAGAAGTTAAGGCGCGAGGTGCCTTCGTAGTAGCAATTACCAAAGAAAAAAGCAGGGAAGAGGTAGAGGAATCAGCCGACGTGGTGCTATCCATTCCCGACACAGACAATGTCTTCACTCCCGTACTAGCCGTTGTTCCATTGCAGCTTTTTGCTTACTACACAGCGGTGGCAAGAGGCGCCGACATTGATAAACCAAAAAATCTGGCAAAATCTGTCACGGTGGAATAGTCAGTCTGGCAGGTTTTCTGAAAACATTCTTCACAATATGACAGGAAGGTCAGGCGAATTGCCTGACCTTCTCGTTGTCCAATTCTCTTTGCAAGCTCTTTAACTGCGAATCTGCCCATTTCCCTGAATCATGTATTTTATGCTGGTCAGTGCTTCCATGCCCATGGGGCCTCTGGCATGAAGCTTTTGGGTGCTGATGCCGATTTCAGCACCAAAACCAAATTGATGGCCATCGGTATAGCGTGTGGAAGCGTTCACATAGACTGCCGCAGCATCCACCTCCCGTTGAAACTGCCGGGCGTGGCTGTAGTTTTCCGTCACGATGGCTTCTGAATGATGGGTACCATACCGACGGATGTGTTCAATGGCTTCCTCCACAGAGTCCACCACTTTCACCGCCAGAATAAGGTCGTGGAATTCTGTTTCCCAGTCAGATTCTTTTGCCGGTAATGCGTTGGGTACCAAGTTACGGGTTTTTTCACAGCCTCGTAGTTCAACACCTTTTGCCATCAGAGCATCAGCAATGTTTCCAAGATATTGTGTTGCAAAATCCTGATGTACAAGCAAGGTTTCAGTAGCGTTGCACACGCCGGGCCGGTGCGTCTTACCATTGATTACAATTTTTTCAGCCATCACCGGTTCTGCACCGGCATCCAAGTAAACATGGCAGTTACCAACCCCTGTTTCGATGACAGGCACAGATGAATTCTCTACCACGGTTTTGATCAATCCTGCGCCGCCCCGGGGAATCAATACATCAATCAGCCCATTGAGTTTCATCATCACCTGTACAGCTTCTCTGTCGGTGGAAGTAATGAATTGAATGCATCCTTCCGGAAGACCGGCTTCAACGGCAGACTGACTGATAATACTGGCAATGATGGTGTTGGAGTGAATGGCTTCAGAGCCTCCCCTAAGCATCACTGCGTTACCGGTTTTCAGACAAAGAGCGGCTGCATCTACAGTAACATTGGGACGGGCCTCATAGATCATTCCCACAACACCAATAGGTGTGCGTATTTGGGTGATTTGGATGCCGTCAGCCCCAATCCATATCCTGCTGCCTTCTCCAATGGGATCGTTAAGAGAGGCCACCTGTCGTAGCCCCATTGCCATGTCCTTGATACGACTATCGTTCAGCATCAACCGGTCAAGGAGTGCCTGGGAAAGTCCTAAGCGGCGTCCCTGCTCCATGTCTTTATCATTTTCGGCAATAATCTGCGGAGCATGTTTGACTAATGAATCAGCCATGGCTAACAATGCCTTGTTTTTAGTGTCTGTTTCCAGTAAGGCCATACGTTGTGCAGCTGTTTTGGCAACCTTGGCTTGTTGTGTGATTTGTTCCTGAATCTCCATGATTCCACCCCTTTATTATTAGTATACGATAACAAGGTTATTACGGTGAATAACTTCGTCGTAGGCTTTATACCCCAGCTTTCCGTCGATTTCAGAAGTGTTGAGTCCTTTGATCAGGTCGATGTCATTTGAACTGTAATTGGTGATGCCTCTGGCCAGTTCCTGACCCTCCTGGTTGACTACCGAAACAATTTGCCCTTCACGAAACTCCTGGTTCACCTGGAGGATACCACTGGGTAGAAGGCTTTTTTGACGTTGCACAAGGGCTTTCGCAGCTCCTTCATCAATAACAAGCACACCTGATGGGGTACTGCCAAAGGCAATCCAGTGCTTGCGGGCCTGTAAGGGATGCTGTTTTTCCTGAAACCAGGTGCCCACATCTTCTCCACGAATGATTTCATTGATCACACCAGGCCGGGATCCGTTGACGATGACCATGGCAGTGCCGGAAGAAGTGGCAATTTTAGCGGCGTTTACTTTTGTGACCATACCCCCTGTTCCCAGGTTTGAACCTGCACCACCTGCCAGTTGTTCAATATATGGGCTGATTTCTGTAACGGTATGAATCAGCGGTGCATCCGGCTGTACCCGGGGATCTGCCTCACACAAACCTTCTATGTCAGATAACAGGATCAGAAGATCTGCCTCAGAAATACTGGCTACAATGGCGGACAAGGTATCATTATCACCCAGTTTTATTTCATCAACAGCGATGGCGTCGTTTTCATTGACGATGGGTACCACACCCTGGTCAAGCAGTGAGAAAAAAGCATTTCGCACATGCAGGAACCGGGTGCGATGGTGAATGTCTTCTTTGGTGATCAGGATCTGGGCCACGATTTTGCCATATTCTGAAAAAAGTTTTTCATACATATGGATCAGGATTCCCTGGCCTACCGCCGCTGCCACCTGCTTTTCAGGAATGGTTTTAGGTCTTGTTTTCAGCCCAAGTTTACCAATGCCGGCACCAATAGAGCCAGAAGAAACAAGGATGACTTCGTATCCCTGGTTATGAAGGTCAGCTATTTGCCGTACCACCGATTCCATTTGGGTCAGGTTCAACAACCCGTTGGTATGGGTAATCGTGGAAGTGCCAACCTTGATGACAATACGTTTCATATTTTTTATTCGATTTAAACGATTCATCAATGGACAACCCTTTCTGTGTTGAAAATAAACCATATTTAACATATAATTCTATCACATTGACGGGAGTTCGTCACTGACAATATGTTGAATACGCTATTACTTACTCTCTTATTCACAGGAAAATATGATACAATGATCAAATAAACAGGGTTCCAAGAGGAGACTTCTATGATTAACAATTTTGTGTTTAGCATCAATACGGCGTTGCCAATATTTCTTGTGATGCTGGTAGGTTATGGACTGAAAAAAGGCCGTGTCATTGATGATGCCTTTGTGAAAAAGGCAAATATACTGGTATTCTATGTGGCACTGCCCATAAAATTGTTTTATGATGTGTCACAAACTGATTTTTTAGAAGCCTTTGACCGCCAGCTATTGTCATTTTTAATTGTCGCCACCATGGCGGGAATTGTGTTGAGTTGGCTGGTGGGGAAAGCAACCACACAAAATGATGCCCAGTTGGGGGCGTTTATTCATGGAAGTTTCAGAGGGAACTTCATTTACATCGGTTTTTCACTGATAGAAAACATTACAGGCAGCCTTCATCCGAAAGTGCCAATCATTGCAGCGGTGATGGTGCCGCTGTATAACATTATTGGGGTCCTGATCCTTTCCTACACAGCAACAGCCTCCAATACGGGAGACCGTGTTCGAAAAACCGTGTGGAGTATTTTTCGCAACCCAATGGTTTTGTCCATTGGAGCCGGCATCATTGCCTCCTTACTATCTCTGCGTATACCAGTGTTTATGGCAAGAACCATGGGTTATTTTTCTGCATTGACAGTGCCTTTGGCGCTGATCGCCATTGGCGCATCATTCGTGATCAGTCAATCGTTGCAAAGCATTAAGCCTTCATTGGCAGCCAGCATGCTAAAATTGGTAATACTTCCCCTGGCAGCTGTAATGGCCGCCTTCTACTGGGGTTTCCGGGGGGAAGACCTTATTTTGGTTTACATACTCTTTGGTGTTCCCACAGCCACCACTTCCTACATCATGACAGTGGCTTTGAAAGGTGACAGCGAAATGGCAGCCAACATCATTATGATCACCACAGCTTTGTCGGTTATTACAATGACCCTGTTTGTCTTTGCCTTTAAATCAATGGGTATTATTTAACAGAGAAGGAGAATGACCATGAAACTAACAGTACTAATGGACAACAACACCTTTGTCGACCAGTATTACCTGGCTGAACCCGGTCTTTCGTATGAAATTCAGGAAGAAGGTCAGCATATACTCTTTGACGCCGGCTATTCTGATGCAACCTTAAAAAATGCAGAAAAAATGGATCTAGACTGGAAAAAGTGGAAAACCATTGTTATTTCGCACGGGCATGCGGATCATACCTGGGGACTCATTCCATTGCTTCAACGGTACAATGAAGAAGCAATGAAAAAGAAAGCGCTGCCTAAACCCACATTGATGGCTCATCCAGAAGCTTTCGCCAGCAAATGGCAAGATAATATGGAACTGGGCTTAAATGTGACAAAAGACAGTCTTGCTCGGGTTTTTCGGTTTGAACTTTCTGCAACGCCATGTGCCATCACCCCACGACTATTTTATTTGGGCCAGATTCCACGCACCAATGATTTTGAAAACGCACAGCCCTTTGGAACCGTTGCTGGTAATGACGGTACGGTTAAAGATAAAGTGTTGGACGACACGGCCCTGGCCTACAAAACGGACGAAGGGTTGGTGGTGATCACCGGTTGTGCACACGCAGGAATCTGCAATACAATCCAGCATGCAAAAAAAGTGTGCCGGGAAGAGCGAATCCTCGATGTCATCGGTGGTTTTCATTTGCAACAGGCTTCCCAGGGCGTGTTGAGCAAGACCATCGATTACCTGGAAACACAGAAAATCAGGCATCTTTATGTAGCTCATTGCACCGATTTAGCAGCCAAAGTGGCATTATCAACAAGGTTGAATGTGAAAGAAGTGGGTGTTGGGTTAGCATTGGTCTATTAATTTATTTCGCAGTTTTATTTGACTTTTTTTCGGATATGATGTAGAATTTTCACAGAAATAAACAGAAAATTGATGCAATATTGAAGAGGCAACAACATTCAACCTGTTTTGTTCCAATTACTACATCTGAGGTCGTGACAGGCTGAAAAACATGGTTGAATGTAGTATAAATTCTAAAGAAAGGAGGGTAAACGCTGTTTGTGTAAAAGAGGGGGTGCAGGTGATAATACTGTTTAATGATGGCAGTTACACACCTGGTGATAATGTTATACCTGAATGTCTTTATGAATATTCTTTAATCCCCTTTTATCTATCAATGTGAGACAACAACAAACAAACAAACAAATAAGGGAGGATCATACATGGCTGCTATATTAAATACCCTCGTAGGTTGGCTATGGGGACCCGCAATGTTAGTCTTGGTACTTGGTTTAGGTGGTTATTTCACCGTCCGCAGTGGATTCTGGCAGTTTAGGCATTTTGGTCATGCATTAGGATTTGTTTGGAAAAACTTAACAAGAGGCAAAGCTGACAAAGATGGACAGGGGATCCTGTCTTCCTTCGAGGCCTTCAGTATGGCCACCGCTGGTGCCATTGGTGTTGGTAACATTGGTGGTGTAGGTGCCGCCATTGCTGTTGGCGGACCTGGTGCTCTTTTCTGGATGTGGATCACAGCGATTGTTGGTCTGATGACCAAAATGGTAGAGGTATCATTAGCCGTTCACTATCGCCAAGAGTATAAAAATGGTGATACATACGGTGGACCCACCTACTACCTGGACAAAGGCTGGCACGGCCAGCTGGGCCTTCCCTTCTGGAAGCCTCTGGCAATCATCTTTGGCGCCGGCATCCTGTCATCCTGGCTGCTGACCATGCAGACATTCACCATTGCTGAATCCATTGAGGCTACCTTTGGTATTAGCCAGGTGATTGGCGCAACAGCGATTGGTATCTTTATGTACGCCGTCGTATTGGGCGGTATTCCACGGATCGGACGATTCGCATCATACGTTGTTCCCTTCATGGCTGTTTTCTACATCATTGGCGGTTTGTTCATCATCATCACAAACATTGGAGAATTGCCAGGGGCCCTTGGCTTAATCTTCAGACATGCCTTCCAGCCCATAGCTGCTGTCGGCGGCTTTGCCGGTGCCACCTTCATGATTGCCATCCGAATGGGTGTTGCCCGTGGGGTATACAGCAATGAAGCTGGTTGGGGTTCTGCACCAATGGCACATGCTACCGCACAGGTTGACCATCCCATCAAGCAGGGTATGTGGGGAATCTTCGAAGTATTTGTTGACACCTTGTTAGTTTGTTCCATCACCGGTTTGGTTATCATCATGACAGGTGCTTATGACACAGGTCTTGCAGGCGCCTCATTAACACTTAATGCCTTTGAAGAGGGCATCGGCTACTGGGGTGTAGTTATCGTAACCATCGGAGTTATTCTCTTTGGATTTACAACCCTCACCGGTTGGTATGCATACTACGAAACAGTGCTGGTACACGGATTTGGCCGTGATTCTCAATTTGCAAAAGTTGTGTTAAACATCCTGAAATATGGTTATCCGATTCCCGGTTGGGCACTGGTAGTTTATGCCAACTGGGCAGGTATGCCGACAGGAACCGTTTGGCTGTTTGCTGACTTCAGTGTGGCCATCCCTGTATACGTTAACTTGATTGCCCTGATTCCTCTTAGCGCTAAATTCTTTGAACTGCTGCGTCACTACAATGCAACTGTTTTGGGTAAAGAACCTGTGACAGACCAAATTAAAGCCACTAACCTGTTCTGGGTGGAAGGACAACCTTTCAAGTCTTACTAGGACACGGAGGCTCCAATGCATGTAGAAGATAAGAATTAATGCACGTCACAAAAAGAAAAGCATAAATTCCATTGGAATTTATGCTTTTCGTATGTGGTAGGATGCGAATCCCCCTCGATTTAGCGGTGATATTCATCGGATAAAAGAGGGTAAAACAACCATAGGTTTGAACACAGGGAGGAAAAAACATGATCCAACGGATGATTATACATGCATACCTGCTCACCATGACAGATGATCAGGGTGGTCTGATTATGGATGGTGCGGTGGCCATGGAGGGCAATGAAATTGTGGCAGTGGGAACCACTGAACAATTGCAGGCCAACTACCAGGCCAAAGAAGAAATTGATGCAAGGGGTAAGGTGGTCATGCCCGGCTTGGTGGATGCCCACATTCACACCAGCATGGCCCTTTACCGGGGAGTGGCCCAGGATATGCATCATTGGCTGCAAAAGGGAGTAGGGCCCTTCTTTGGCAATATTACGACCGCTGAAGCGGTCATTGGATCCAGGTTGAATATTGTGGAAGGCATTAAGGCAGGCACTACCACTTTCAGTGATTTTGACAACCCTATGAATCTTATCGCAGAAAATTATCGACAGGCTGGGGTTCGAGCCCGCATGACATCAACCGTCAACGCACTGCCCCCCACATTACACAAATTAGGCGTGGGTGAACTGTATCCCCTGGACGAAGGCATCGAACAAACAAAACTGAAGGAAGCGGTCACGCTTCTGGAAGAATGGCACGGCAAAGAAAACGGGCGGTTAACCGTAATGATGGGTCCCCAGGGACCAGATATGGTAAGCAAAGAAATGCTTCAGGAAATAAAGAAGCTGGCACAACACTATAAAACAAAAATCCATATGCATGTGGCCCAGGGAGACCGTGAAATAAACCAGGTGATTAAGCGGTACGGGGTACGAACCATTCCATGGTTAGATGAGATCGGTTATCTGGATCAACAGTTAATCGCCATTCATTTAACAGAAGCCTATGATGAAGAAGCAGCCCTCCTGGCCAATCGGGGAGCCAGCATGATCCACTGCCCAGGCAGCATCGGGGTCATTGATGGTATAGTACCTCCGGTGATGGCGTTTCTGGACGCCGGTGGAACGGCAGGATTGGGATCTGATAACGCTCCTGGAAATAATTGTAATAACATCTTTAATGAAATGAAAGCCGCTGCGGTATATAATAAAATTAAGGCAAAGGATCCAACGGTGATGACAGCCTACAAGGTTATTCGCATGGCTACCATCGAAGGCGCCAAAGCCATAGGGCTTGATCATGAGACAGGATCCCTTGAACCGGGCAAGAAAGCGGACATGATCATCATCAATATGAAAGAACCAAATTTATCGCCTGTCATTCTGAAACCAGTATGCAACATTATCCCCAACCTGGTTTATTCCGGGAGAGGACACGAGGTTGAAACGGTTATCGTTGATGGTAGAAAAATCATGGAACACCGCAAGGTACTCACCCTAAATGAAGAAAAGGTAGTCAATGAGGCACAGGAAGCTGCCACCAAACTGGCAGAAAGGGTTGCAACATTATTGTAGAAAACCATAAGGAGGAAATCACATGGACTGGCTTATGAACATCAAGGAAGAAATAAGTGAACTGAAAGATGAATTGATTGGCATCCGAAGAGACCTGCACCAACATCCGGAACTGGGATTTGAAGAACACCGTACTGCGGGCATTGTTGAAACCTATCTGGAAAAAAATGGCATCAAAACAAGCCGCGTGGGAGGTACAGGCGTGGTGGGCTTATTGGAAGGCGGGTCCCCGGGGCCGGTCTTAATGCTGCGGTCAGATCTGGACGCTCTTCCTGTGCAGGAAACAGCAGATGTGTCTTTCAAATCTACCGTAGACGGGAAAATGCATGCCTGTGGCCATGATGGCCACACATCTATGATGATGGTGGCAGCCAAGGTTCTGGCACGGCACCGTGAAGAACTGTCAGGAACTGTTAAGTTTGTTTTTCAGCCCAACGAAGAAGATGCCGGTGCTGACATTATCATTGAAGAAGGGGTTATGGAAAATCCTAAAGTGGATGCAGCGGTGGGCATGCACCTTTGGTCACCACTGCCAACCGGCAAAGTGGGTATTACAGCAGGACCTCTTATGGCATCCAGCTATTATTTCTGGCTTACCATTCATGGCAAAGGTGGACATGGCGGAGCCCCTCACCTGTCAAAAGACCCGGTGTATTGTGCCAATCAGTTGATGAATGCGGTGCAATCCATACAAACAAGAGAACATGATGTGTTAGAGCCAACACTCATTACCTTCTGTCAGGTAAACGCCGGATCATCACCCATCATCATTCCGGATAAAATTCAATTGGCAGGGTCCATCCGTTGCCTTCATGATAAAGATGAACAGATACGGGAACGATTTGAAGCCATTACGGCACAAACCTGTGCTTTGCATGGAACTACTTATGAACTGACCTTCAAATGCGGCAACGAATTATTGGACAATGACATGGAGATGACCAAAATGGTCAGGGAAGCAGCCATTGATGCAGGGGGAGCAAACTGTCTGATCGAAAACAACCTGCAGGTAATGCTGGGTGAAGACTTTGCAGCCTTTGCCAAACTGGTTCCCAGCACCTTTATTTTTCTGGGAATCGCTGATGAAGAGAAAGAAACCAACATGCCCCATCATCATCCTGCTTTCAAGCTAGACGAAGATGCATTACCCATGGGTGTTGAGCTGCATGTTAGAACGGCTGCCGCATACTTGAAACCATAAGAGAAACCAAACAAAGGCAGCGAGAAAGAGGTTGGGTAATGAGGGCAAAAATACAAGGTGTGAAGGCTAAAATTCCAGAGAGCCGGCTTGTGACATTTTTCCTCTTTTTGCTGTTTACATTGTTCCTGAACACAGCCTGTGCTGCGCCAGAGGAACCAGCGGAAAGAACTATTCGACCGGTGAGAGTGATCACTGCTTCCCTGGAAGAACAACAAGGCACCATCTTGATGACAGGAGAGGTGCTGTCCGGGGAAACAAGGCACATTAGTTTTCTGGTCTCTGGGCGCATTGATGAATTATTTGTGCAAAAAGAAGATGTGATCAACCCGGATACGTTGCTTGGAAAAGTGAATGACCTCGATTACCAGAGGGCTTCACAAGGGGCCCAGGCTAACCTTCAGGCCGCCCAGGCAAACCTTAATAAAGCGGTAACCGGTGCCACCCGGGAAGAGCTGCTTGAAATGGAGCTCCAGCTTAAAAAAGCCAGGGAAGCCTATGCGTATGCAGATCAGCAGTTAGAGAGGTTGCGAAACCTATACCAGGCTGGGGGCATTTCCCAGGCAGACCTTGACCGAACAATAATGGAAACCGCAGCGGCTGAAGCTTCTTATCAACAGGCCGAAGCCCGGTATCAGCAATTGTTAAATGGAACCAGATCTGAAGACATTTCTGCACTGGCGGCGGTGAGAGATGCCGCCCAGGCCGAAGTGAGCCATTATGCAACCCAGGTGGAGAGAACAATGCTGTATGCACCTCACCAGGGAACCGTGGCAGAGCTGTTTTATCAGCAAGGGGAAATGTATCGACAAGGCACTCCTTTTTTGACCCTGAACAGCCGGCACCACATCGTTCGTGTCAGCGCCAGTCTGCAACAACGGGCCCTTATTAACAAGGGGAACAGGGTGAAGGTGTTCTATGATGAAGGGAGAACTGAAGGTGTGATCACAATGGTCTCAACTAACCCTGATCCCTTTACCCGTACTTACCGTGTTGAGGTGGAATTGCCTGATACTCCCCTTACCCTGGGAGAACTGGTGCAGGTTGAATTTTACACAAAAGGCGTTTTAGGAACGCCGCTGCCAATGAAAGCGGTGTTGGCAGGCAACCCTGATTATGTTTATGTCATTGATGACCAGACAGCAAAACAGGTGCCGGTGAACCTCCTGGAACTGGACGGTTCCATCATATGGGTGACGGGGCTGGATCAAGGCCAGCAGGTGGTGGTTGAGGGGATGCACCTGCTTTCCCATGATGAAACAGTACGGGTGGTGGAAGAGGGTGAAGGGCCATGACAAGAATCCTCCGCATCGTATTGAGTCATCGTTTGGTGATAGGATTATTGGCAGTGATCATTGTCATCACAGGACTTTTCAGTTACTACATCACACCGAAACAGGAATACCCGGAAATCAAACCTCCCATGGCCATGGTCACAACTGTCTATCCGGGTGCCGTGCCGGAAGACGTGGAGCGGCTGGTCACGAGAAAAATTGAAGAAGAAGTAGAAACCATCTCAGGGTATAAAAGGTCCCAGTCAAGGTCAATGAATGGTTTTTCCGTTGTGGTATTGGAATTGGAATATGGAACACCAGTAGAAGAAGCCTGGCAGGATCTGAGAAACCAGATGGCAGATTTGAAAAGTGAGCTGCCCAGGGAAATCCAGGAGATACATATTAATACAAAATTGGATAAAACAGCAGGTTTTATTTTTGTTATGACCAGCGATACCCATGACAAGAGGTTGCTGGTTCCTCTCGCAGAGGAATTAAAGGAATCATTAGCAGAGATTACAGGGGTTACAAATGTTGAATTGATGGGCGACATTGACCAGCAGATACGGGTACGCATCAATACCAGTGAATTAAACCAATTACAAATATCTCTGGACCAAATCAGTCAGATGATTCAGGCCCAGGCAGCATCGATCCCACTGGGAGAACTGTCTCCCTTACCCGGTGAAAGGGTTCGGGTAAATGTCAGCAGAGGTATCCAGAGCGTAGAGGATGTTTCACAGATGATTGTTCTGGCATCTCCAGAAACGGGAGAAACACTCTCCCTGGGTCAGATTGCTGATATTCAGCTGATACAGAAGGAAGATCAGCAGGAAATCTGGCATGAAGGTAAGCCGGCCGTAATCATCACGGGGTATTTTGAAGAAGATCGAAATGTTCTTTTTATTGGTAAGGAAATCCTGGGCATTTTTGATGCTTTTCGTCATGAGCTGCCCACAGGAGTCATGTTGGAAAAGCTGCTTTTTCAGCCGGACGATATTTCGAGGAATGTTAATGCATTTGCCTTGAATCTACTGCAGGGCATTGTTTTCGTGGTCATTGTTGTGTTTCTCGGCATGGGGCTTAGAAATTCCATGGTCGTGTCCAGTGCCATTCCATTGTCCATTCTGATGACGTTATCATTATTGCAGGTGTTTGACATTATGATTCATCAAATGTCCATTGCGGCCCTCATCATAGCCTTGGGTATGTTGGTAGACAATGCTATTGTCGTGTCGGATGCCATTCAGGTTCGCATCGATCTGGGTGAGGAACGGGCAGTCGCCTGTATAAGAGGTACAAGAGATGTTTCAGTGCCGGTACTCACCTCCACACTGACAACGGTAGGCGCTTTTTTACCACTTCTCATGCTGAATTCCATCGCTGGAGAATACATAAAAAGTGTACCGCAGATAGTGATCATTGCCTTGGTTTCCTCCTACCTGGTCTCTGTCTTTTTTGTACCGACGGCAGCGTTATTGTTTTTTAAACCCCAAATCAATAAAGGCCGTACACAGAAAGTGCGGGAAAAATTCTATCGCCTGGTGGACAGGGGAATTAACAATCCACGCAGCAGCCTGACATTATTGGCGTTGATGGCGGTCTTAACAGTGTTCCTGGGACTACAACTGGGTTTGCAGTTTTTCCCCAAGGCTGATACAGATTTGGTTTACATTGACATTCAAACAGAACTGGACCAGGGATCATCCCACACAGCTCGTGCAGCCCATCAGGTGGATGAAATTTTGGCACAATACCCGGAGGTAACGCAACAAAGTATTTCTGTCAGCCATGGATTTCCTAAATTTTACAACACCCTACCGGTCCCCAGTCAGTCCAGGAATTATGGACAGATTGTTTTTCGCACAGACATTGAAAAGAGCAATCGATTTAAAAACATGATACAGTTTACCAATGCCCTGCAGCAACAGATCGACCATGAAATTCTTGGAGCCCGGGTGGAGGTCAAACTGCTGGAACAGGCGGATCCCATTGCAGCCCCTGTGCTGGTACGGGTAAGCGGCGGATTAGATGGAGAAAGACAACAGGCTGCCCAATTCATACGCCATGAACTGGAAAACATAGAAGGTACCATTAATGTTCAGGATGATTTCAAAGCGTTGGTGTACGAGTACCAGGTTATACCGGATGATCTGGCTTCACTGCGCCTGGGCATAACGCTACAGCAAATAGCAGGAGAGCTTAGTCTGGCCATGATGGGGCAAAATGTTACCAACGTATCCGTGGATGACAGTGAAGTGGATGTGTACCTGGAAAGTGATCTGCATGATGATGATCAGCTGGCCTCCTTTGGTATTATGTCTACGATCACAGGACAGAAGGTGCCGCTAAATCAAATAGCGGCCATCGATGCCCTTCCCCGTTTATCGGAAATCCGTAAAGAAAGTGGCCAAAAAACCATCATAATACAAAGTGATGTGGTGGATGGCTACAATGCTGTGGCAATCCAGAGCAGACTCCAGAAGATTATTGATGACAACAGGCCGAAAGGTGTTGTCATCACCTATGCGGGGGAGCGGGAAGAAATAGTCAAATATTTTGGAGAAGTAGGTGTTTCAGCTATTTTTGCTGTGATGATCATTCTTTTGATCCTTGTGCTGCAGTTTGGTGGATTAAGGCTGCCCCTGTTGATTCTTCTGACAATTCCTTTTTCAGCCATTGGCTCCATCGCAGGACTTTGGGTGTTCAACCAGCCCTTGTCCTTCACTGCCTTATTAGGGTTGGTCAGTTTGTTTGGGATTGTTGTTAACAACGCCATTATTTTACTGGACTACATCGAATATGAAGTAAAACAGGAAAAATCGCCTTTGGAAGCCTGCCGCCATGCAGTGGCGCTCAGGCTTAGACCCATCCTGCTGACCACCACTACCACCATCATGGGGCTTGTTCCCCTGATTTTGTCAGGAAGCCATCTGTTCACACCCATGGCCGTAGCCCTTATGTCAGGGCTGGCCGTGTCCACTTTTCTGACACTGGTGGTGTTGCCGATTGCATACATTATGACAGCCAATCCGGCGATAAGGGAAGAAAGCGTGTAAAGGAGCTGTGCCCATGATCGAACAAACCAAAATTAAGCACCTGGAAGATGCGCTTCAAAAATACAGACTAATTTTTCAACATGCCCCTTTGGGCATCTACCATGTTGATATAAAAGGTTATATCACTGATTGCAATCAACAACTGGCAGAAATCATGGGAACAGACCCAAATACCATCATTGGTATTAATGTATTGAACCTGAACAATGAAGATTACATGGATGCTGTGAAAGAAGCGATGGCCGGCAGAATGGGCGTTTTTGAAGGTGACTATAAATCAATACTGGGAGGAAAGGTTGTCTCCATAAGGGTTCTTTTCGCACCCACAGGTGAAGACGTCGACGGCAGGTATGAAGTGGTGGCCATCGTTGAAAATGTTTCTGAACGTAAGGAAGCTGAAGAAAAACTGAAAGAAAGTGAAGAGCGGTGGCAGTTCGCCATTAAAAACAGTGGTGACGGTGTGTGGGACTGGAACATTAAAACCGGAAAAAACCTGGTATCTGATCGATGGGTGGAAATGTTGGGATATCATCGGGATGAGGTGGTAGAGACATTGGATTTCTTTTTTGCCAACCTTCACCCGGATGATTGGCATGAAGTGGAAAATTGGCTTGAGCAATACCGCCAGGGCCAGGATGAAGAGTATTTCAAAACTTTCAGAATGAAATGCAAAGAGGGGACGTATAAATGGATTTTGTCCATTGGGAAAATTGTCAGCTGGTCAAAAAATGGCACACCCCTTCGTGCGGTTGGTACACACAGAGATATCACTGAACAGAAAATTGCCGAAGAAAAACTCCGCGAAAGTGAAAGGAGTAAATCGGTACTGCTGTCAAACCTGCCTGGTATGGCCTATCGTTGTGAATATATTCAAGACACATGGCAGATGACCTATATATCCGATGGATGCTATGACCTGACCGGTTACGCGCCGGATGAAATGAGACAAAACGATGAATCCCTGAAAACGTTAATATTACCCGAGGAGATCATTCTTCCGGAATACAGGGAGCAACTATGGGAACAATGGCTTCAGATGATGAGAGAAAAGCAAGTTTACCGCAGTGAATACCGTATTAAAACAGCCACCGGCGAAGAAAAATGGGTGTGGGAACAGGGTAGAATACTAACAGATGACCTTGGGCGCGTAAGAGCACTGGAGTGTTTCGCCACGGACATAACGGAACGAAAAGTGGCAGAAGAAAAAAACAGGCAGCTGGACCGGTTAAAAGATGAGTTCCTGGCCAATACCTCCCATGAATTACGAACTCCTTTGAATGGGATCATCACCATCGTTGAGTCTTTGATTAAGGGCATAGGCGGACCATTATCACCAGAACAGGAAAAAAACCTGCAACTGGTAAGAACCAGTGCCCGCAGATTGTCAGCACTTGTCAACGATATTCTTGATTTTTCCAGGATTAAGCACCATGATTTACGATTACACCTAAGACCGGTGGATCTCTACAGCCAGGTTGAAATCATCATAGAACTTCTGAACAATCAGGCATCAATGAAGCACATTTTACTGCTGAACGAACTGCAGAAAGAAAGCCCAATGGTATTGGCCGATGAGAACAGACTGAGCCAAATTCTGTTTAACCTGGTGGGCAATGCCCTTCGGTATACCCAGGAAGGCAGTGTCGCTATCACGGGTAAATTGCAGGAAGACATGATGACGGTCACTGTAACAGATACGGGGATTGGCATACCGGAAGATCGGCTGGACAGTCTTTTTGAGTACTATGAACAGTCAGGGCTGTCACCGGAACGGGAATACACGGGTACCGGCCTTGGGCTTCCCATCAGCAGAAAGCTGGTGGAACTTCATGGCGGCAAACTGGAAGTAGCCTCTAAAGTTGGCCAGGGGAGTGCCTTCACTTTTTCCCTGCCCTTGTTGAAAAACAACCGTTATGAATCACTGGACACATTATTGGGGGATGACATGGAGGCTGATGATGTTGGTCAGACCATGACAGTACCGGCACTTTTTGACAATACGGCCCCATTGATAAACCACCCCACCGGGAAATCAGGAGAATTTACCGTGATGGTGGTGGACGATGAACCCGTTAACATCCAGTCGCTGATGAATGTATTATCGCTGAAGAACATTAATGTAATCCCGGCTTACGATGGTGAACAGGCTCTGGAAATCCTAAAAGGCAGCATAAGACCCGATTTGTGTATTATTGACATTATGATGCCGAAAATGAACGGATTCGAGCTCTGCAAACAGATTAGAAAGCGTTTCACCGGGTTTGAAGTGCCCGTCATTTTCTTGACAGCCAGGTATGGGGAGGATGACATTCGGGCAGGCTTTGCAGCCGGCGGAAATGATTTCTTGCATAAACCCTTCGAAGAAGCAGAATTGATTGCCAGGGTGGATACGTTGCTTAACCTTAAGAAATCCGTGGAAAAAGCCATGGCAACGGAAATTGCATTCCTGCAGGCACAGATTAAACCCCATTTCTTGTATAATGCGCTGAACACCATAGCAGCCTATTGTGAAACAGAAAGTGAAAAAGCAGGCGAATTGATCCTATCCCTGTCCACTTATTTGCGGGGCAGTTTATCCTTTGATAATTTGCAGGACACCATATCCCTGGACCAGGAACTGGGCTTGACCAAAGCTTATGCAGAAATTGAGAAAGCAAGATTTCCTAATTTAACGATAAAGTATAACATCGAAGCGGACGATCACCTGACGCTTCCACCGTTGACAATACAACCCCTGGTTGAAAATGCCATCAGGCATGGAGTGTGCAAGAAAAAAGCTGGGGGTACAGTGTGGGTAAATATTAGGACAGAACCGGAAGGAACGTTCATTCTTGTGGAAGACAATGGTGTGGGAGCTGAAGTTGAAAAGCTGAAAAAAAGTATTAACCAGGGAATGTGCGGTAAACATGTGGGACTCTGCAACATACAGAACCGTCTTAACAGAATGTATGGAAGAGGTCTTGAAGTGGAAAGTGAGCCTGGTAAGGGAACCAGTATGAAATTTATCATTCCCAGGGAGGATGGGTCTCGATGACCAATCAGGAGGAACGACGGATGCTAAACGTAATGGTGATTGATGACGAGCCCATGTCAGTGAATCGACTGACAGGCTTACTGAATAAAACCGGTATGGTAAAAGTGGTGGGTGGGTTCACAGACCCGGAAGAGGCACTGCTGTCCAGACTTGCCGGGAACATTGACATTGCCTTTGTTGACATTGAAATGCCTACCATGACAGGTTTGGTGTTGGCGGAGAAACTGCAGGAACAAAATCCCGGGCTGGAAGTCGTTATGGTGACGGCCCATGACCACTATGCTTTGGAAGCCTTTCAGGCGCACGCGGTAGGGTACCTGTTAAAGCCTGTGGCCCTTGAAGCGATAACCTGTGAGTTAAACACGTTGAATCAAAAAAGAAGGAGTAGAAACCATTCTTATGAGACAAAGGTATTAACCATCCATACTTTTGGCCAGTTTCAATGCTTTACAGACAATGGCCAACCAGACTATTTTAGCTGGCGAACAGCCAAGGCGAAGGAATTATTGGCCTTTCTTCACTATCACCAGGGTAATCCTGTCACAAGGGATGTCATATTGGAATATATCTGGCCGGAAATGGAGTTGGACAGAGCTGTTAAAAATTTTCATGCAACAAATTATTATTTGCGGGAGACACTGAAAAAGCGAAACCTGGATCACCTGCTGGAGCGCAAAAATGGGGCCTATCGGTTAAAGTGGGAAGAGGTGATGAGTGACGAGAGCACGTACATGGAAGCTGTTACAAAAATGAATAAAGGTAAGTGGTCCGTCGAAACCCTGGAAACAATCCTTCGGCTCCACAAGAACACTTATTTTGGTATTGATGATTATCGTTGGGCAGATGAGAGGCGTAATCACTATGAAAGCATATACCTGCAAGCCCTCGATACCCTGTCAGAAAAGCTTGACGAAATTGATGATGACAAAAGAAGGCTTCATATATTGATGGAAATGACTAAACAAGACCCCTATAATGAGGAGACTCATGAAAAGATCATTGATGTGCACCTGAAAATGAATCACATAGAAACTGCCCACCAATATTTTATCCATATGAAAAAAATATTCATAGAGGAGTTGGGCATTGAACCACCAGAGCATTTGCGTAAAAAAATCAAATTTATTTAGCAGGAAGCTCAATAACAGAGACAATCATGAGAGGTAGTAGAAGGGAGGCTATCAATGTTCATATTAGGTTGTCACTTATCAATCTCGAAAGGGTTTTATCAGGCAGGTTTGAACGCGGTTTCCATCGGTGCCAACACCTTTCAGTTTTTCACCAGAAATCCCAGGGGTGGAAAAGCGAAGGAAATAGATACCGAGGATGTGAAACAACTTCAGGAGTTAATGATTGAGAAACAATTGGGTCCACTTGTGGCTCATGGGGCCTACACCATGAACCTATGCTCTGACAAACCAGCCACCCGGGAGTTTGCAAAAATGATTTTCAAAGATGATTTGGAAAGACTGAAACATTTTCCAGGTACCAGGTATGTGTTTCATCCGGGATCACATGTGGGACAGGGAACGGAACGTGGGGTGGAGCTGATCATAGAAGCACTTAATGAACTTCTCCCAGAACACCTTGATAACTGGGTTTTGCTTGAAGGAATGTCCGGTAAGGGTTCGGAAGTGGGGGGAACCATGGAAGAACTCAAAGCAATCATAGAAGGCGTAAAACATTCAGACCATCTGGGGATTTGTCTGGACAGCTGTCACCTGTATGCAGCCGGCTATGATGTGGTCAATGACCTGGAAGGAGTAATCACTCAGGTTGATAATACAGTGGGTTTGCATAAACTCAAGGCCTTTCACCTGAATGACAGCATGACAGATTTCGGGTCTAATAAAGACAGACATGCTGTTATAGGGGAAGGTTCTTTAGGGCTTAAGGCCATCGAGAACATCATCAACCATCCAGCCTTGAAGCATCTTCCCTTTAACCTGGAAACCCCCAATGAACTGGATGGTTATAAAGAAGAGATAAAGACGTTGAAGGCATTGATCAGGTAATGCCACATTCCTTACCATTCATTTCTGCCTTTCGGAAATAGACGAATAGGAAACAAACTGCCAGGGGAATACGTCATAATAAGTAAGACCCGAAAGGAGGTACAGCAGATGGTTGTTTCACTGCTTATACCAGTGGCTGTCATAGCAGTGATCGTATTGGTCATTGCAGGGGCAAGAAGTGGATCACAACAGGGAGGGGAAGACATGATAAAAAATGTTTACATTTATGTGGTACTCTTTGCAACGCTGATGATGTCCATTGGCGGAAGTGTCGGGGTGTTCATGGCTGCAGCAGATATGGTGGCACCGGCACCCTATTATCAATCTTATGAGGATTATCGGCGCTGGGGGATGGAAGGTGAACTGAAGGGCATTGAGAACGTTGAAATACCGGTTGAGGAAGAAGAGATTCGCCAACGTTATGAAGAGATGATCGAGACTGAAAACAGAAGACAAGTGGAAAGGGCAAAAAATTCATTGATAAAAAGTTTGGGTTGGATTGCCATACCACTGCCTGTGTTTATTTTCTTTTCGAGGAAATTAAAAACACGCGAGGTGTAACCAAAACCGCACCATATGGTGCGGTTTTTCATTGAGAGTGTTCATTCCGCTGTGGTATAATTAAGAAAAGTTGGAGAGAAGGGTTGTTCCATGAATCATGAAACAAACCTGACAGCTGGACATTATGTGGTTGAGCTCTACAGGAAACTTCATATGATACCGGAAAAAGCCTTTCAGGAGTATGAAACAGCCAAACTTGTGGCAGCGGAAATGGTCAGGTTAGGACTTGAAGTTAAAACAGGAATTGCCGGCACCGGCGTGATCGGCACACTCACCACAGCAAAACCTGGTCCGGTCATTGCTTTACGGGCAGACATGGATGCCCTGTGTTTTGTGCGAAATAAAAAGGAAGAAATGATCCATGCCTGTGGGCATGATGCACATTCTGCTATGGTGTTGGGTGCTGCCAAAATTTTGGTGGCTGACCCACCGGAGTGTGGAAGTGTGCTATTCCTTTTTCAACCTTCAGAGGAGAGGCAGGATGGATCCCGGCAGGTAATTGCCACAGGAGAGTTGGACTTTGTAGATGAAATGGTGGGTATACATGTTCGCCCGGCGGATGAACTGCCAGCCGGTCAGGCCACACCTGCCCTGCTCCATGGTGCCGTTCAAATCATAAAGGCAGAAATCAGGGGGGAAAATGCCCATGGTGCAAGACCTCATTTAGGCGTGAATGCACTGGAAGCATCAGTTTTGGCCGTAAACGCGGTCAATATGCTGCACTTTGACCCCAAGGTATATCATTCTTTAAAAGTGACACGTTTACTGGTGGAGGGGGATACTTATAATTTGATCCCAGACAAAGCCGAACTGCACATCGATGTCCGGGCCCAAACCAATACACTGATGCATGACATGACGGAAAAAATCAGCCGGGCCATTTCCAGAAGTGCAGCTGCCCTGGAGGCAGAAACCATTATTGAGACGGTGGATTTTACCCCTGCAGCCGAATACAATGAAGGGTTGGTGCAAACTGCTGCCGGTGCCATACGGCATGTGATGGGCAGTTCAAGGCCGCCATTGTTGACACCAGGCGCAGAAGATTTTCATTTTTATGCCACATATCTGAAAATGAAGACCGCCTACATTGGGTTGGGAGCAGGGGTAACCCCAGGGCTTCATCATCCCGATTTTAAGCTGGAACAGGATCAACTCATAAAGGGAAGCATGATTTTGGCAACCATCGTGAAAGAACGTTTAAAAAATTGATAGGATTCTTATTTTACTTAATACATACCAATAAAGGAGTGGATCATGGACATGAAAGAGCGTATTATGCACCACATGGAAAACTACATCAAAGCGGTAACAGACACAGGCACAGAGAAAGAACGCAACAATGAAGCATTCTTTACGGAGTGGTTTAAAAGCCAGGAATATTTTACTAAGAACACGGAAAACTGGGGTCTCTATCCTATCGAAAATGACAGTTTTGGCCGTCATGTGCCCTGGGGGCTTTTGAGAGGGCAGGGGCAGGACACGGTGGTTTTGGTGCACCACAGCGATACCGTCGATACCCAGGATTATGGCAAGCTTTCACCCCTGGCCACTGATCCACAGGCACTGATGGAACACTACAAAAAATTCGATGTTGCCATGGACGCTGGAAGTCAAAAAGACCTGGACAGTGGCGATTGGATTTTTGGCCGTGGTGTTTGTGATATGAAAGGTGGAGCGGCCATTCACATGACGCTGCTGGAAGAATACTCTAAGCAAGAAGATTTTAAAGGCAATTTACTGCTGATTGCTGTGCCGGATGAAGAAAATTTATCAGCAGGTATGCGAGGTGCCATACCTCTTCTGAAAAAATTACAGGAAGAACATGGACTGAACTACATGTTGATGTTAAACGTGGAGCCCCATGAACGGAAAAAAGACGACACAGGGGTTCTGTACCAGGGCGCTGTGGGCAAATTAATGCCGGTGGTGTATGTGAAAGGAAAACTGGCCCATGTTGGGCAGGTTTACAGTGGTCTTAACCCCACCAACATATTGTCTGAAATTATCCGTAAAACGGAGGTAAATGCAGATTTTATCGAATCCGTGGGCAATACAACCACCATGCCGCCAACCTGGCTGTATGCCAAAGACCAGAAACAGGTTTACGATGTGTCGTTACCCATTGCAGCGGCAGGGTACATGAACCTACTGACCCTCGATCGATCACCCGGGGATATTTTTGAACAATTACGGGAAATTTGCCTGGATGCTTTTAATGCTGTCATTAATGATGTGAATAACAGTTACGCACGATACAGGGATATTAGCGGTCTACAATTGCCAGACCTTCAATGGAAACCAAAAGTGCTGCTGTTTGGTGAAGCGGCTGAAGAAGCCAAACGGGATGCAGGGGATGTGTACCTGGAAGCCATGGAAAAGATGACCCAGCACATTAAAAAGGCCATTGCAGCCAATGAAATGACATTGATCGATGGGGCATACAAAATGATTGAAACCACCCTGGACCATATCAATGATCCATCTCCTGTGGTCATCATTGCACTGGCACCTCCTTTTTACCCCAATGTTCATAATCAAATGTTGGGCGAAAAATCGAAAGCTATAAACCAGGCTGCCAGGATGATCATGGAGTATGCCAAAGACACATGGGGTGAGGCATACGAAATGCAGGATTATTTTACAGGCATCTGTGATTTAAGCTACGCCATGTTCCAGGCAGATGACCAGAGCATCTCTTATATTGAAGAAAACATGCTGATGTGGAAAGACATGTATTACATTCCCCTTGAGACAATTCGCGAATTGTCTATGCCCATTTTAAACCTGGGACCATGGGGCAAAGATTTTCATAAATATACAGAGAGAGTGTATGCACCCGATTTACTTGAAAGAACACCTAAGTTGATAGACAGATTATTGAAAACTATACTCACGTAAGAAGCAAAAATGATCCAGGGAGGGATTGAAGTGAAAAAAATAATTATGTACTCTACTCAAACCTGACCCCACTGCCGTACAGCGAAAGAGTTTCTTTCGAAAAATGGTTTATTGCATGAAATACGGGATGTGAACACAGACCAGGTAGCCAGGGCTGAATTCAATAAATTGGAAGCACAGGGCGTGCCTACCTTTGTGATTGATAACCAGGTAATCGTAGGGTTTGATCGTCAGCGTATATTGGATTTGGTGGATTATAAAGTGGAAAAGTGCCCTTCCTGCGGAGCAAGAATGAGAGTGGCAAAGAATAAGGGCAAAATCAGAATAACCTGTCATGAGTGCCAGCATAAATTTGTTTTAAAAACATAACAGTATAGCTTAAATGGAGACGGGTCTTGCCCTCATAATCCTTCAGCCAAAGGAGATTCAGCATGGAATATCCGAGAATTAACATTAACTTGTCAAAAATAAAATTCAACACCGAAGCCATGGTGCGACAATGTCATCAACTCAACATAGAAGTTGCAGGTGTAACAAAGCTTTTCTGTGGAAATCCACAAATAGCAGAAGTGTATATAGATAGTGGGGTGGATCTGCTGGCAGATTCCCGCATAGAAAACCTGATGAAAATGAAAGACCTGCCACTGCCTAAAATGCTGTTGCGACTACCTATGATGAGCCAGGTTTCCGACATTATTGCTTATTCGGACATTGGGTTGGTGTCGGAGCCTGTAACCGTCCAGGCATTGTCCGATGAAGCCCAGCGTTATGGTAAGGTGTATAAGGTGATTCTGATGATTGACCTGGGGGATCTGCGTGAGGGTATTTTCCATGAAGAAGAGATTCGTCAAGCGGTTGATGAGATCATAAAAATGAAGTCAATTTCTTTAGAAGGTATTGGTACCAACCTGACATGCTATGGCGGCGTTAAACCCACCTGGGAGAATCTAATACGTCTAAAAAACTGGAAAGAATGTATCGAAAAACAAACGGGACAGCCACTCCGGGTGATCTCTGGAGGAAACGGCTCAACACTGAGTTTGTTGCCTGCACCAGGGATTCCTGCTCACATTAACCAGCTGCGGCTGGGATCTTCCCTGACCATGGGCATAGGACTCAACGACGAACCCATAAAGGGGTTGTACCAGGATGCCTTTACACTGGAAGCAGAGATCGTCGAAATCAGGGAAAAGCCTTCCAAACCGGTGGGAGAAATTGGATTGGATGCCTTTGGCAATCAACCGGTGTTTGAAGACAAAGGTTTTCGGCGTCGGGCTATCTGTGCCATCGGACGGCAGGACATACACCCGGAACATTTATCTCCTGTGGAGCATGGTATTATAATACTTGGTGCCAGCAGTGATCATCTTTTATTGGACATCACTGAAACGACCGAAGATAGTAAGGTGGGAGACATGCTGACCTTTTATTTGACCTATGGAGGTTGTTTGTCGGCCTTGACATCTCCCTATGTGCAGAAGTATTATGTTTAATGGTGACAATGCCAATAAAAAGCGAAAAATAGTAACAGGAGGCGCACATGAAAACAATACCATACAATAAACTAATCCGGGATCGTATACCGGAACTTCTCAAATCAAGAGGGAAAGAAGCCATTACGGAAGTGCTTTCACCCCTTGATTACCTTGATAGGCTCCATGAAAAACTGGATGAAGAACTTGAAGAATACCACGAGACCTGTAGCATTGAAGAGTTGGTTGACTTAGTGGAAGTGATTTATGGCATACTGGACTACCGGTGTGTATCAAGGGAAGAATTCGAAGAGATTCGGCGGGTTAAAAAAGAGAAAAGAGGATCCTTTGAGAAAAGGCTGTTGTTAAAGGGCGTTATTGAGCCTGAATCTGAATAGGAGATTAGAAACCAACCTATGGTTTTTCCCTCGATGACGGAAGTTATGTGCAGCAAAAGCCGTGGGTCACTCAGATCCGCGGCTTTACCGGTTATATTACGTTTTCACAAACCAGTCCACCGGCTCCCGGTTTACGGGGCGCAGTTTATGGCGCTGGTTAAATTCCCGTATGAGTTGGTGCATGATTGACGGAGAGGAAGCCATGGCCTCCACTTTTTGCTGATCAAGTTCACTGGTGAAAGGGCAGCTGGCCAAACAAATACCACAGTCTGTGCCCAACATTCGCCACCGTTGGTAACAGGCTGTGTCACTGATTTTCCAACGCAGCACACCATCAATTTCAGTTCGTTCTCCGCTTGGAATAGCTTTTCCGGGGCATGAAGCAGAGCACAGGTTACAAATGCGGCAAAACGCTGTTATGCCAAAAGGGTGGGGGGAATCTGGCACCAAAGGAAGATCGGTTGTGACAATACCAAGTCGAACCCGGGGACCGTATTTTTTTGTTATCAACAACCCGTGTCGTCCAATTTCTCCCAACCCGGCCTCCTGTGCCACCAAGGGAGCAATCAGCAGGTAATTGCCATCCATGTGGTTGCGGGCTTCAAAACCCAAAGACCTGATATAGTAGGATAGGACCATGCCAATCACGCCGGCATCCACATAACCCTTTACAGCCGCAAGGCTTTCTGGTGTGCCGGGGGCACGGAGAATCATGTCCTTTTCCATTTCCACAGCAAAGACCAATCCAAAGGGATGAACAGGTGTAACGGGATCCCCATAATTGACGGTTTCCCTGCCACGGTGGGAGTAGTAGTAAAGTGGCTTCATGGCAGCAACTCCCGTTAATTTCGCACCATAATAAGTGGCGAGACCTTTAAGCAGTTGCGTCGCTTCCTGGGGAGAGGGTGCTTTGGTTTTGTCGGCAGCGGGAACACCTTCACTTAAATGTTTAATATCAGACAAAAACGCATATGTCGAGCCCACAAGGGGCGAATGAACCGGGTGATACGTGGCACTGCCTTCTTCACCTAAGTCAGGCATTGCCCGCAATGCATCATCAATTTCTTTGAGGTCGGGATGGCGTTGATAATAATCTTCATATTCGGGCGAACCAGGTTTATAATTCATACGTGCAAACATGATATCTCTTTCATCAAAGCGTTTCATAGGTCTCCTCCTTACCTGTTCATGGTGATCTGCTACTCACAGCATACCAGAAAACAACAGTAGAATCACTTAGTTTATTTACCTAGGGCCGTAGCACCGCTTATCTCCCTCTTGCAGAAGAGTGAGTCTTAGCGGTGGTAGTCATCAGATAACATTATCTTTCGTTACTTTTCCTGCTTTGACTGAAAAAAGCCAAAAGATAAGCTATAATACAGATAAGATAATTTCAGTCAGGAAAACCAGGTATTAAGGTTTGGTAAAAAAGTATTAAAGGGTCTCATAATGAAATGATAGACAGGAGTGAGTGCATTTGTGCGGACGATTTGCTTTATTTGATGAAAAAGAAATCAAAGAAATCAATGAGATCATTGAGGAAATTGAACAAAGAAAAAACATAACCATTAACAGGGGAGAAATATTTCCCACTGATCTGGTTCCTGCAGTTGCCAAAGAATCAAATCATCAGATTGTTGATGCCATGATCTGGGGCTTTCCTCACTTTAAAGGCAGCGGTGTGATTATCAATGCCCGTTCTGAAACAGCTCATGAAAAGCCCATGTTTCATAAACACCTGGCGTCAAAAAGATGTCTGATCCCCTCCACAGGTTTTTATGAATGGTCAAAGAAAGACCCCAAAAATAGAACGAAATACCTGTTTCAACTGCCGGACACCCCTGTGTTATACATGGCAGGGCTCTACAATGAGTTTTACGGAAAAAAACGTTTTGTTATTTTGACAACTAATGCCAATGATTCACTAAAAGACATTCATGATCGAATGCCCGTGATTGTGCGAAAAGAGTATTTTGATGACTGGCTGAATGACATGGACCGTGCCAGGGCTTTACTACAGAGTGATGTGTCAAGACCGCTTCTGGTTAGAAGAGAAGCGGTAGTCATCGGAGAGAAGGCATAAATGTTTTCAATCAAGGTGATCATAGATGTATTGTCACAGATTTGTGCTTGCTATTTATCTCCACAAACGGCATACTAATACGTAGTATTTCTCAAAGGAGATTTGACGAATGAATCAACGCAAAGCGTGGGTATTGTTAACACTGTGTAATCTGTTTTGGGCAGGTAATTATGTGTTTGGGCAATTTGTCGTGGGTGAACTGACACCCCTGGTGCTAACTTTTCTCAGATGGTTCTTTGCCACTATGTTGCTTTTTATCATTGCAGTACACATGGAGAAACCCAACTGGCGGGAAGTGATTAAGTCCTGGCCCATGCTGTTGGCCATGGCGGTGTCTGGGATTGTAGCCTATAACATGATCCTGTACACAGCCCTTACCTATACATCCTCCGTTAATGCAAGTGTGGTGAGTGCCTTAAACCCAGCCCTTCTGGTTGTTTTTTCTACCCTGTTGCTTCGTGAAAAACTATCATTAATTCAAGTGGCAGGGATACTGATTTCATTTTCGGGAGTTCTGGTGATTATTACACAGGGCAACATAAGTCGGCTTATGCAACTGCAAATCAATCGAGGGGATTTATTGATGCTGGCAGCCATCACTGTGTGGACGATGTATTCCATTTTAGGGAAACGGTTGACAAAAGTGCCGCCAATTTCGGCAACAGCCTCCAGCGCATTACTGGCAACGCTGATGCTGGCTCCTTTTGCCCTGTACCAGGGCATCTCTTTTGATCATGTTAGCGGTCTGGCACTGGTGGGTGTGCTGTACATTATCCTCTTTCCTTCAGTTGGTTCTTTTATTTTCTGGAACCTGGGCGTCAGGGAAATTGGCGCCGGCAAAGCTGGAATCTTTTTAAACCTGATACCTGTCTTTACAGCGTTGATCAGCCTGGCCTTAGGAGAACCCGTAACATTTGTCCAGATTACAGGGGGCGTGTTGGTCTTTCTAGGTGTTTATGCCACGACAGGCATGTTAGAAAAACGATTAAAAACTAAGTGATGAAAGTGAGGGAATGTCTTGTCAAAAAAAAGTCAAACAAGAATTGTTTATGAGGAATCGTTATTTTCAGTGGTTAATGTGGGTGCATTTGCCATCATAACAATGGTATTGCTTTATGCAATGTTTATTCAACCTGGCGCAGCGCCGGGATTTCTATCTTACATGTTACTTGGATTTATGATTCTGGCCGGCGTTAATTTCAGCAAGCTTTCTATTTTGATCACCACAGGTGGGATCATTGTAGGGTTTGGTTTTTTTAAACAGGTACTTTCCTGGAATCAAATATCGACCTGCTCCATCGACCGAGTTCCTTCAGTAGGCTGGTTGATCCAGATGAGCGCTTACCAGGGTAAGCATCGGATAGGATATCATGTGTTTGGTAAACCCAAGATTAAACTGGGAGCTCAGGGAGTATGGATTAGCGAAGTAAGCTTTTCAACCAATCATCCAGACCATGTGTTGGAGTTATTGACAAAAGGGGAAAGCAAAAAAGGAAAAAAATAAACAACAAAACTGCAGGACAAAATCGTTGCATCTGCAACGATTTTGTCTTTTCAGCAAGGCGGGTATTCATGGAAAATGGGTATTATCTTATTGGACTGGATCTGCTATGCCACACAATGTAGTTGAAAGGGTTGGAAACATGGATAGAAGTAAGCAGCTGGAAGAAGAAAAAATACTAAAACTATTGTTAAGATTATCCCTGCCGGCGACCATCGCCATGATCGTAGGGGCACTCTATAACATTGTCGACAGTATTTTTATCGGGAGAGGTGTGGGATACCTTGGCATTGGAGGATTAACAGTGGCTTTTCCTGTGCAAATGGCCATCATGGCACTGGCACAAATGGTGGGCATAGGGGCTGCTTCCGCTTTCTCCAGAAACTGGGGAGCAAAGGAACTTGACAAAGCAAGCCGAGTTGTCGGCAATTCCTATTTTCTGGTAATCCTTGTGGGTGCAGCGACCTGTGTGACAGGGCTGGTTTTTACCGACCCCATCCTGCGTGTTTTTGGTGCTACTGATTTACTACTGCCCTATGGTCGGGAATATTTGCAGGTGATCCTCATCGGCAGCTTGTACTTTCCTTTTGTGGTATCAGGAAACAACTTGATTAGAGCCGAAGGAAATGCCAGGGTGGCCATGTTTTCCATGTTACTGGGAACCATTACCAATATTTTCCTGGATTATCTGTTTATATTTCCATTACAAATGGGCATAAGAGGTGCGGCGCTGGCCACTATTATCTCCCAGTTTCTCTCACTGGTTTATGTGTTAATTTATATGAATGGTGAACATAGTACATTAAAGATTAAATGGCACCATGTTAAACCTGATCGGGATGTGGTCAGGGAAATTCTTGCCGTGGGATCATCATCCTTTGGCAGACAGGTTGCTGGCAGTGCCATGGCGATTGCCCTCAATAATTCCCTTGCTTTTTACGGCGGTGAAATGGCCTTGGCTGCTTTTGGTATTGTACACCGGGTAATTATGTTTTTGTTCATGCCCATGTTCGGGATTGTTCAGGGAATGCAGCCCATTGCGGGTTATAATTACGGCGCAAAAAGAATGGACAGGGTGAGAGAGGTGGTACGTATTGCCATTATAGGTACAACAGCTTTTGCCACCATCAGTACAGTTTTTGGTGAATTGTTTCCAGGCACCATCATCCGTCTGTTTAATGACGATCCTGAACTGATTGCCACTGGCACAGTTGCTTTGCGGATTGTGATTGCCATGATCCCTGTTGTGGGGGTTCAGATCATTGGAGGGGCACTGTTTCAATCTGTAGGAAAGGCTTTGCCTGCAATGGTGCTGACCCTGTCAAGACAAATTCTCTTTCTGATTCCACTGGTACTGATATTGCCCCGCATCGGTGGACTGGGCCTGATGGGTATATGGATTTCTTTCCCCATATCAGACCTATGTTCCACAGTGTTTACAACTTTATGGTTAAAGAAAGAAATGGCGCTGATGGAAAAGGAAATGATTCCCTCCAGCTAAATGGTTATTACAGTAGTTGATATTCATTAAATAAAAAGGGTATATTTTTAATGAAAGAGTTTTGTGAACTGTAATCCGTGCCGACAGAACGGAGGAAACTGTATGAAGAAAATTTTAGTAGCTGTTGACGGTTCGGAAATGTCGGAAAAGGTATTACAAAAAGCGCGTGTGATTGCTGAGAAATTTGAATCGGAAGTGCTGATTTTAACCGTAGCGAAAAGGGTCCGACTTGTGAATTATCATGTGGGTGCCGATCCAGCCCTGACGGAACAAATAGACAGGGAATTAGAGCAAGATGCACAAACAACACTGGAAAGAGCAAAAAAAGTGTTTGATAATTATCCAGCAAAACATGAAACGCTGCTGGCTTATGGTGAACCAGCTGAAGAAATCCTTGTCTTGGCAGAAAGGGAAAAACCAGAGCTGTTGATTATGGGCAACAGAGGATTGGGTGGTTTTGGAAGAGTCATGCTGGGAAGCGTGTCAACAAAAGTATTGCACCATATTCACTGTGATATGATGATTGTAAAAGCAAAATAAACACTGAAATATACAAAACACCCCTTAAGGGGTGTTTTGCTGTAATAAACACATTGTCAGGACATGTCTAATAAGGTGAACCCGGTTTCAACATCCAGTTTTCTCCTGGCATGACATTGGTCCAGCT
>JAGXHW010000010.1 GCA_024635995.1 Clostridiaceae bacterium | reverse complement strand
GGGCCCCCGCATATCCTCTGCTGGATACCAGGAAGCACCTGTCATTCTAATGGGTGAACTGGTTCCTGGCATAGGCGGCGGGATCTGCCAGGTATCCACCACGCTCTATAATGCTGTGGTACGAGCTGATTTAAACATCGTTGAACGTTCAAATCATTCGCTGCCTGTTTCCTATGTGCCCAGAGGGCAGGATGCAACGGTTGCATTTGATTCAATTGACTTTAAATTTAAAAATAATTTGCAGGCACCAATCTTTCTCGTAAGTGAAGTGCAAGAAAACCGAATACAAGTGAAAATCTACGGCAAGGATGAGCAGAGACCCGATATTAGTCTGGTTTCACAGGTGGTACAGGTGATAGAGCCGACCACTGAAATTAGATATGACAATTCATTGTATGTGGATGAGAACCGAGTGGAAAGAGAACCAAGAACAGGCTATCGAGTGGTTACGTATAAAGTATACAGTGAAAATGGCCGTGAGGTCATGCGAGAAGAATTAAATCGTGACTACTACAGGACCATGAATGGCATCGTAATTCAGGGAACAAAGCCTCGTCTCCATGGAGATTGGCTGATCAATGATCCCCTACATGTACCAGATGCATTGGAAAACGACAATTTGGTGGATATGGATGGATAGCAAACGTCTCAATCAGCTAATAGCCAGAGATCAATGGCAACTGGCGAAGGATGAATGATACCAAGCAGAAGGAGTGTGAAGAACATGCCTAAGCTCTATATGAACCAAATCCAGTGGAAACATTGGCCTATGACAGTGGGAGTTACATCCAAAGGTTTGCGTATACTAGAATTTAGAAGTGTTGAGGAAGTTTCTGAAAGGGAACAAAGACAAGAACCAACACTTGATGTAGTGTTGGACAAAGAAGCTACAGCACCCTATTTAAAGCAATTGAATGAGTACTTTGAAGGAGTGCGGAAACATTTTGAACTTCCATTGGATATAAGGGGCACGGCGTTTCAACGACGCATATGGGATTTCCTGTTATCTATCCCCTATGGTAAGGTTGCCTCTTATCAGGAAGCGGCTGCAGCTGCCGGCAATATCAAGGCAGTAAGAGCTGCAGGCATGGCGAATAATCGAAATCCGGTGTCGGTTGTAGTTCCCTGCCACCGTGTTGTGGGAAAAAATGGTGATTTGGTAGGGTATGGTGGTGGGTTAGACATGAAAGAGTCACTGCTGTCCCTTGAAGGAATTCCTGTCAATAATGGTCGTATTATGGAGGCTTCAGCATGGATGACAAACCGTTAATATCTCTGGTCACAGGTGGTGCCAGAAGCGGGAAAAGCAGGTTTGGTGAATCACTTTTAACAACCGAAGGGTTGGAGATACTTTATATAGCAACTGCTAAAGTATACGACAGTGAAATGAAAGACAGGGTAGAAAAACATCGCAGACAACGTCCAGCCTCCTGGCATACCATCGAGGAATACCGGCAGTTTAAGCAGCTTTTACCAGCCTGGAAACACAAAGTGGAGGGAGTGCTGCTGGATTGCATCACCTTGATGGTCACCCAACTTATGTTGGACCAGTGTTCACAGCCATGGGATGATCTTTCATCTGTAGAATTGGATAATATTGAAAAGCGAATTCAACAGGAAATTGATGAGTTAATGGATGCGCTGAAAGTCATGGGAATACCGGCTGTGATCATTACTAATGAAGTAGGCCTGGGTATTGTTCCGGGAGATAGAATGTCAAGGGATTTCAGGGACATTGCCGGTCGTATAAACCAACACATTGCATCTTGTGCTGATGCCGTATACCTGGTGGTTTCCGGGATTCCTTTACGGATAAAATAGGAGGAGAAACATGATCAACAGGATCATGCTGGCCATACAATTTCTAACGATCATCCCTGCCCCCGCCATCATGATCAGTAAGGAAGACTATCATCGGGTCATGGGATGGTTTCCCGTTGCAGGTTTATTGGTGGGTACAATCAGTGCAATGGTCTACTGGGTGAGTATACAGGTATTGCCTTTGAAAATTTCAGTGATACTGGTTTTAATGACCCAGTTTTTCATCACAGGAGGACTGCACCATGATGGGTTGGCAGATACTTTTGACGGATGCATGAGTGGACGGGACCTGCAAAGAAAGTTGGATATTATGAAAGACAGCCGCCTTGGAACCCACGGAGCGGTGATTTTGTTCTTTATATTACTCCTTAAATTCACAACCCTTCTACTCACGCCTGACACCACTCGAACGCTTATCATAATATTAACACCCGTCATAGGCAGGTTTGCTCTTGTGTTTGGTGCATGGAAATCATCCTATGCCAGAGATGAGGGATTAGGAAACCTCTTCATAGGTGTCATCAATACAAAAGACATAGTGACTGCACTGGTTTTGTCATTGATTTGTATGCTGATCTATCCCAGTGCTTATATAAGCCTGGTCATTGTTATTCCAGGGATTATTCTGACAAAAAAAGTGATGAGCAAAACATTGAATGGCATGACAGGAGACACCTTGGGCGCACTGAACGAAATAAGTGAAACATTGTTTATGCTGGTGATGATAATGTTGGTTAATTGGAGATGATTTAATGAGATTTATACTCATTCGACATGGTGAGACCGATCACAACGTGGAAAATAGAATGAGTGGGTGGACGGAAGCAACACTAAGTGCCAGAGGTGCCAGTCAGGCAAGGTCATTGGCGAAAAAACTGGAACATGTTGCGGTACATAGACTCATAACCAGCGGCATGGAGCGGGCTGGTGCGACAGCTACAATCGCGTTTCCCCACCTATCTAAATCTGCTGAAACTATGGTACAGCTAAAGGAAATGAATTTCGGCACCATGGAAGGGTTAACCATGGATGAAATTATGGATGAACATCCGGAAGTCTTTATGCATTTACAGAAGATGGATGGCGAGTATGTTTTTCCTGAAGGCGAAAGTTTGGTTAGCTTTCATAAACGTATACAGTCAGCAGCGTTGGAATTGTTAAAACTTCCTGATGATGAATCAATTGCTGTGGTGGCACATTCAGGAACCATACGATGCTTGCTAGCTGGGTGGATTGCAAATGATTGGCGCGCTCATTGGAAGTTTAGGATCGATCATTGCAGTGTCACCATTGTAGAGTTTTACGATGGTTATCCAGTGTTACGTCTGTGCAATGACATAGCTCATCTGTATGATCCATTGGCAACGCCTTGACAGAAAAGATGAAAGAATGGTAATAAAGGGGTTTTTTTATTCCCCGACAATGCGCATTGATGCAGTGCAAAAGAAAGGGGATCAAAATGAAAAAGGTTATGTTGGTGTTAATGGTTTTGTTGTCGGTTCTGACAATGGTTGGTTGTTCGAAGAATGAAGAAGTATCAGTTGTGGAGGAAATCATTCAGGATCAGCCGTTGCGCATCATTTCGCTATCACCCAGCCAGACAGAAAATTTGTTTGCCTTGGGCTTGGGCGATCAAATCATTGGTGTGTCTGATTTTTGTGATTATCCTGCAGAAGTTTTAACGATAGAAAAAATGGGCAGTTCATGGACAATTAACCTCGAGCGCATACTGGAAATGGACCCGGACATTGTCTTTATCTATGCCGGTGGACAACCGGAAGCGGTGGAGCAGATGAACGATGCCGGAATACAGGTGGTTGATTTTACCCCCGAATCAATCGATGAAGTGTTCGAATCAATTTTAGAAACCGGGGAATTAACAAACAGAGTGGATGAGGCGCAACGTATTGTGGAAGAACTTCAAACGGAAAAAGAGTTGATCGTTTCAAAAGTTAAAGACCTTCCAAAAGTACCGGTGTTTTACCAGATATGGGATGAACCTCTACAAACAGCCGGGCCGGGATCTTTTACTCATGAATTAATCGAACTGGCTGGTGGAGAAAACATCGCAGGTGACACAGATACTGAGTACCCTATGTATAGTGTGGAAGCCTTGGTTGAAAAGAATCCTGAAATCTACTTTATGCCACCTCATGTTCAAAATTTTGAAGAAATGACAGAGGAAATGGCGGAAACCTATCGTGAAGAAGTCAGAAACCGACCAGGGTATGATCAAATTAAAGCAATAAGAGAAAACAAAATTGAACTGATGGAACCAAATATTTCATCGCGTCCTGGTGTACGCATTATTAAAGGCCTGCGAATGTTCGCAGAGGCGATTCATCCAGAGGTGTTCTAAATGATAAGTGGTTTATCAAAAAAAACATTTTTTATTACCGGCACCATGGCCTTGGCCATTGTGCTGGTTTTTTCAACTTCACTTGGAGCAGCCAACATCACTCCGAGGGATTCATTGATGGTGATGCTATCGGCCATACCAGGGATTGGGGATTTATTAGATGTAAACCATATTTCCCATGCGCATCAATCAATTATATTATATATCCGTTTACCGCGGATTATTCTGGCATTTTTAGTGGGGTATGGGCTCTCGGTGGTTGGAACAGCCATGCAGGGCATGCTGAAAAACCCTATGGCAGATCCTTTTATTATTGGTACTTCATCAGGAGCAGCCTTGGGGGCCGCTATAGCCATTGTTCTAAAATTTAATCAAAGCATACTGGGGTTTGGTGCTGTGTCCATGACAGCTTTCGTCGGTGCACTTTTATCCACCAGTATCGTTTACCGATTGGCCAGCTTGAAAAACAGGGTACCCGTGACAGCCTTGTTGTTGGCAGGTGTCGCAACTGGTCAGTTTTTCAATGCGATTCTTTCATTTATCATGGTTATGGCTTCACAGGATGTCAGCAGCATTATTTATTGGACCATGGGTAGTTTTTCATCCCGGGGCTGGCAGCATGTGGGTTTGATTGTTATTCCTGTGCTTGTCGGGTCACTTGTGTTAATGACATATGCGAAAGAGTTGAATCTACTACTGTTGGGGGAAGACACAGCTTCAAATACTGGGGTGGAAGTTGATGCCGTTAAACGGATCATTTTAGTGGTAAGTACCTTACTGACAGCTTTTGTTGTATCTGTGAGCGGGATCATTGGTTTTGTGGGGCTTATCATTCCCCATGTAACACGTATGTTGACGGGGCCAGATCACAGATTTTTACTACCGGCTGCGGGACTGATGGGTGGTATATTTTTGATTGTGACTGACACGTTTTCCCGTACAATCATTGCGCCAACAGAATTGCCTGTGGGCATATTAACAGCTTTGGCGGGAGCTCCTTTCTTTATTTATCTGTTACGTCAAACCAAAAAATTACGTTAAGGATGAAAAACATGGGAAAATCCATTCAAATCAAGGACCTGACTTTTGGGTACGGCGACCAGTCTATTCTTAAAAAGTTGAACGTGATGATCGGCCACAGAACTTTTTTGTCCATTATTGGCCCAAATGGTTCTGGAAAAACAACTTTATTAAAAAACATCGCCAGGAATCTTACACCTGACCAGGGATCAATTTTCATAGATCAGAAAGAACTGAAGGCTTATTCAACATCAGATTTGGCAAAAGACATGGCAGTGGTGCATCAAAACCCTGATGCTGGCGTTGATTTTACAGTCTATGATGTGGTCATGATGGGTCGACATCCTTATATTCCCAGGTTTAAGCGGGAAACGGCACAGGATATGGAAATTGTGGAACAGGCATTGAAAGCAACAAGTGTTTTTCACCTTCAGGAAAGGTTCGTTGATGAAATAAGTGGTGGTGAAAAGCAAAGGGTTATGATCGCAAAAGCGCTGGCACAGGAACCACAAGTATTACTGCTGGATGAACCCACGTCTTTTTTGGACATTCATCACCAGATTGAGATATTGGACTTGTTAAAAAAATTGAATCAGGAAAAGCAGATCACAGTGATTGCCGTGATTCATGATTTAAATCTGGCAGCCAGGTACAGTGATGAAGTCATGTTAATGCATGAAGGTAAAATTTTAGCCTTGGGCACTACAGAGAAGGTTATGACAACGACACAATTACAAAGAGCCTATGATATGAATATGATTATTGATCACAATGTGTACACAGGCAGTTTACAAATTTCTCCTGTCGCTGTTAACAAAAAAAACACTGTATCAACTATAAGTGTTCATGTGATTGGTGGTGGTGGAATTGCCAAAGAGGTATTACAACGCTGCTACCGGGAGAACTTTCAATTGTCACTGGGAGTGGTTAACAAAGGAGACAGCGATGCGGAATTAGGAAAAAAATTAGATGTTAATGTAGTGGAAGAAGAACCGTTTTGTGACATTACTGATAAAGCCTTGGAAAAAGCCTGTATGCTGGCAGACTACGCTCAATATGTTATTTTGACAAGCATCCCCATTGGAAGGGGAAATCTTCGGAATTTATTGATTGCCAAAACTCAACTTAATGAGGGGAAAACGGTTTTTCTCTGGAATACATACAAGGAAGGAACTCCGTATGACTACGTTGGCGGTGAAGGCATCAATTGTTTGAATGAGCTTCGCGCATTAGGGCTTAGAGAGTATAAAAGCCTGGATGATATTATGGATGAAATACAACAATCACAATGACTTGAAATTACACAAAAAAACAAGATGTGTTTATGAAATTGGAAGAGGGGATGATTGTCATTAAAAACAGGACAACCTATTGGATTCATGCAGCGATGATTGCGGCCATCTATACAGTTATAACCATGATGTTTAGGCCAATTAGCTATGGAATGATACAGGTGCGGATTTCTGAGGCGCTGACAATCCTGCCTTTTTTGACACCGGCAGCCATCCCCGGACTGGCGATTGGCTGTTTAATTTCCAATATTGTGGGGCCCTTTGGCGTGCTTGATATAGTTGTCGGTACAACAGCTACGACCTTGGCGGCAATTGCAACCGGTAGAATGAGAAACCGAAAGTGGGCTCCAATGCCCCCAGTATTGATCAATGCTGTTTTAATCGGAGCAATGCTGTATTACTTGTTTTTGGGGTCACCCGAACAAGCACCGTTATGGTCCATGATGATATGGGTTGGAGCTGGCCAGCTGGTAGCATGTTATGGACTGGGGTATCCACTACTGATACTGCTTGAAAAATATAAGACGCAGATCTTTAAAGTGTAGAGTAAGGGACAGCACTAACGGCATTGTCAAAGGACAATGCCGTTTTTTGTACTTGATCGAACTATAAAGTTATTTTTTTACATACTGTATTTGCTGGCCACTATTTTCAAGCACTGCGATGGAAGAAGACGCATGAGATAATTTATTGGAAAACTGTTGTGTAATATCAAAGTGAATGCCAAAATGCATGGGGACCATCAAAGACGGTTTGCAGGTTTCAACAAAATACTCCCCTGCCAGGTAATAGTGTTCTTCAAGTCTCGGATCAACTGGCACAAAGGCAACGTCAATGATCTTGGAGCTGATCTGTTGAATTTCATTCTTAAAATCAAGTTCTTCCTGTTCCAGCTGCTGGGAGGTAAACTCATTCCAATGCCACCAGTTTAAATCCCCTGAGTGGAAGAACGACATATTGTCCACTTGAACATAGAATGATACGCCATCATCGGTGGAACCAAATGCTTCTATGGAAACTTCATTAATTTTAAGTTTTTCGCTGGGATTCATAAGATGGCAGTTTTGGGAGGGTTTGATGGGGACATCATAACCTGCAATAATGTGTAACGAAGGATTGGATGCATTCCAATCAAGCACTGAGGGCATGAAATGATCCTGATGATGATGCGTAACGAAAACGAACACATTATTTCGGCTATTGATCCATTTTCGATAAATATCACGTTGATTAAATCCCGTTACATTAAGGGATTTGTCAGGTTCAATGCAATCAAAAATCAGCGTGTGATTGACCGTTTCGATAATAAAACCACTATGATAAACATGGGTTATTTGGGCTGTAAATGGTTTCATAATAGGCTCCTTTCTTTCCAAGGAAGGCGTTATTTCTGTCAATACCCTCATTGAACCATTTTTAAAACATTCATTGCGGGTAAACACAACTATGGTATAATCGGATATAAGAATCAAATCACTTCAATACACTCATAGGGAGGGTTTTCATGGGATTACATGTTGTGCTGTATCAACCGGAAATTCCACAGAATACTGGTAACATAGCCCGTACTTGTGTGGTGTTGGGAGCATCACTTCATATCATAGAACCGACAGGCTTCTCCATGTCTGATAAAATGGTGAAACGTGCGGGGTTGGATTATTGGGATATACTGGACCTCAATGTATATAAAAACTTTGATCACTTTTTGAAGGATAATCATGAGCCACTGGTGTATTGCATGACGACAAAATCTACGGCACTGTACCATGAGGTTGAATACCCGAATCCTTGTTATTTATTATTTGGCCAGGAGACGGCGGGATTACCACAGTTTATCCATAAAGCATATGGGAATACCAGTTTCAGGCTTCCCATGGTTGACCATCCAAAAGCACGGTCACTAAACCTTTCAAATGCTGTCGCAGCGGTATGCTACGAAGTTCTTAGACAATGGGATTTTCCAGGGCTACAATAAGGAGGAATACTACAGATGGGAAACATTCAAATTATCACAGACAGCATGACTGACATACCTAAAGAGTTGCAGATAAGGTATGGTATTAAGGTAATTCCCTTAACAATTATCTTTGGTGACAGTTCCTATTTGGACGGTGTTGAAATCGAAGCGGAAGAATTCTATATAAGATTGTCAAAAACAGACATACTACCGCAGACTTCACAAGTGTCACCCTTACAATTTCAAAAAGCATTTGAACAGGCTTTGGAAGATGGTAAACAGGTACTTTGCATTAATGCCTCATCCCGGGCCAGTGGCACGCATCAGTCTGCAACTATTGCTAAAGACACCATTGGCTCTGATGACATTCAGGTGGTTGATACCCTGGGGTTATGTATGGGGGCAGGATTGACAGTGATTGAAACAGCCAGGTTTATTGAAACGGGTCGGTCCTTAAACGAGGCTACAGAATTTGCCCGTAATTATTCAAAAGACATTAAACATATTTTTACCGTTGATACAGTAAGTTATTTGAAGAAAGGCGGCCGCATTGCCCCCGGCAAGGCACTTGTCGCTAACATTCTCAACATAAAACCGATTTTGACTGTAAACAACGGATTGGTTGAACCCTTGGATAAGGTAAGGGGTTCAAAAAAAGTGATTAATAAAATGATTAGTCTTGCCCAGTTATCATCAGCTGACATGAAGGGTAAAACAATCGCCATTGCCCATGCCAATGACAAGGACCGGGCAGAAGAACTAAGGAAGAAAATGATGGAAATCATGGAGCCAAAGGAAATTATCATGTCACACATAGGTTGTACCATTGGCACACATACTGGCCCGGGCACATTGGCAATTTTATTTCATGAGTAGTCGACTAATTTTAATTTGGGGGGTGGAAACGTGCAATTTCCAGTTATTAAGGCAGAAGGGTATACACTGATCCATGCAGCAGAGTTAATACCAAAATTCAGCGCTGTTGGCAGGGAATCAATGCGAAACAATGTGACGATGGCATTTATGTCTGACATCACCAGCGGATTAAGGTCCTTTGATCAAGTGGTTCGTTATCCGCCTAACCAGGTTTACATTGGTGAATTGAAGCCAGAGGCACTAAGGTCTATCGAGATACCATGGTACAAAAGCCCACTTGAAAAAGCTGATCGATTTGGTACCTTCGGAGAAATCATGCCGTATAAAGAATTCATAGGTTTACTGAAGATAGCGGATGTATTCGACCTTGTTCGTTTGGAGAAGAAATTTACGACAGACATTAAGAAACATTTGGCCAAGCATCCACTTTTCAGTGAACAACGCATCGCAAAACTGAAAGAAGGCGAAGAAGAAGAATCCCTTCTTTATCTTATTGAACAACAAGAGGCTCTTCCATTGGAAGTAAGCGGAAAACTGGTTGGCTGTGTTAAGCGAGGCCACGAATTCGACCCTAATTTATCTCCGGCAGTGATATTGGAAAATTTAGCCACAAAGTCATCTGCCGTGTTAACCTGTTTAAATTTATTGGATCGCAATGGAATAGACCCAGATGAGATTGACTATGTCATTGAGTGTTCCGAAAGTGCTGCCGGTGACATAACCCAACGTGGTGGGGGCAATTTTGCCAAAGCCATTGCGGAAGCTATTGGAGCAAACAATGCAACCGGTTCAGATACCCGTGCATTTTGTGCAGCCCCTGCCCATGCCATCGTTGAAGCTGCGGCCTTGGTAAGCGCAGGCATATATAATAATGTACTGGTCACTGCTGGTGGTTCAGTGGCAAAACTGGGTGTCAATGCAAGGGAACATATGCTAAAAGGTGTGCCAGTGTTGGAAGACATGGTTGCAGGGTTTGCAGTGCTCATTGGTGAAAATGATGGGGTGAACCCGATTATTCGTACAGATCTAATTGGAAGACATACCGTAGCAACAGGGTCTTCTCCCCAGGCAGTCATCACCTCACTCGTAACAACACCGCTGGACAAAGCAGGCTACAAAATAAAGGACATTGATCGATATTCAGTTGAAATGCAAAACCCTGATATCACAAGACCAGTGGGTGCCGGTGATGTTCCGGAAGCAAACTACAAAATGATTGCGGCACTTGGCGTTCGACGTGAAGAACTGGAGCAAAAAGAAGTGGCATCTTTTGGTGAAAAATTTGGATTACCAGGATGGGCCCCCACACAAGGACATATTCCTTCAGGAATTCCTTATATTGGGCATGCAAGAGTGGCTTTTCTGAACAATGAAATACACCGCGCTATGATCGTTGGAAAAGGAAGTTTGTTCCTGGGGCGTTTGACGAACCAGTTTGATGGCATTTCATTGATTCTTGAAAACAATCCTGGTGAAATATCCCAGGAAGCAAGTAAAATGATTTCTGAAGAAGAAGTGAAGAAAATGATAGCGACCGTCATGAGGGATTTTGCCGCCCAACTGCTTAAAGAACAGGAATCTTAAAACCGAGGTGGATTGTATGAATGACAAGATACCAGTAAAAAGGATCATGGGTGAGGTTTTTTACCAGATTGCAGATGCCATCGAAAGTGGTAAATTGGATAAGAAAGTAAAAATTGGGCTGACCACATTTGGCAGTGAAGTGGGGATTGAACAATGGGTTAATGCAGCTGAAGACATATCCAGAAACAGAGAGGATTTTGAGGTTGTTTTAATCGGTCCCAAACTTATCACTACTTTGTTGCAATTCGAAGCATACACAGAAGAAGAAGCGCATCACAAGATGGAAACCATGTTGGATTTTGGAATGATTGATGCCTGCATCACAACGCACTACACCTATCCCATCGGCGTTGCATCGGTTGGAAAAATGATGGCGCCCGGCAAAGGTAAAGATTTTTATTTGGCAACCACCTCCGGTACAGCTGCCTTAAATCGTTCTGCAGCTATGGTGATGAATGCGATCTATGGCATCATCACTGCAAAAACCATGGGGATCAGTGATCCAAAGGTAGGCATACTGAATGTGGCTGGTGCCCGAAAAACAGAAAAGAAATTGATGCAACTTAAAAAACAAGGGTACGCTATTCATTTTGCACAATCCCTTAGACCTGAATCCGGTTGTATCATGAGAGGAAATGATGTGGTTGCCGGTACCCCTGATGTATTGGTCCATGATTCTCTAACAGGTAACATTACAATGAAGATGTTTGCAACTTTTATGACAGGTGGTGCTTTTGAATCGGCTGGTGCGGGTTATGGCCCCGGTATTGGACAGCATTACGAACGTTTAGCCATGGTAATTTCGAGGGCGTCAGGACACATTGTTGTTCAACAGGCAATTCTTTATGCAGTCCAGCTTGTAAAAGGAAATCTGATTAAGGTTGCACAGAATGAATTTGAGCTGGCAAAAAAAGCTGGATTGGAACAGATTGTTGAAGAACTGATAATAGAAAGAGATGATGAAACATATAGATCAGCAAGTGTTGTTTCCCCTTTGGGTGAATCGGTAAACCAGGGGATCTCAGGTATCGATATAATGGAGTTGGAAAAAGCCGTTAGAGTCGTTTGGGCAGAAGGAATCTATGCTGAAAGTGGCATGGGGTGCACAGGGCCTGTATTGATGGTGAATAAAAAGAGGTTTGACCAGGCAATGATGATATTAAGAGAAAACGGTTATTTAGTGTACGAAGAAATTGAATGTGTATGACACATGCAAAATACATGCCAAATATTGATATTTTATCCTAAAACTCTTTTTGTTATCTCAGATCAATGATATAATGGCTTTAGTGGTCATCGACATTTCGAGGCCAGCCTGATGATATAGGAGTGATAGCAATGGAAATGGGATATAATCTCCATTTGGAACAATCACAAAAACTGGTGATGACACCGCAGCTACGTCAAGCCATTAAAATTCTTCAATTCACTTCGTTAGAGCTGGAGGAATACATTGAGCAACAAATCGAAAACAATCCAGTGATTGAAATCAGCGAGGAAGACCGTGCAGCTAAAACCGAACCTGTAGAAGACAACAAAGTTGACTGGAAAGAATATGCCGAGGACTTTGACAATTACGAATATTGTAAAGACGCCTATCATCATAATAAGGACAGAGACTTTAACTATGAAAACATTATTTTTAAAGATCCAACTTTACGGGAACACCTAATGTTTCAATTGCAACTAACTAACTTGGATCAAACGTATCAGGAAATAGGTGAGTACATTGTTCAAAATATTGATGACAATGGGTACCTTCCAATCTCTGTTGAGGAAATAGCAGAGGACCTTGATGTAGACGTACAAGATGTTGAAAATATGTTGAAGGTCGTGCAAAACTTTGAACCCGCCGGTGTCGGAGCAAGAAGCCTGAAAGAGTGTTTAGCTATACAATGTAGAGTTATTGGACTCCGGGATGAAAACGTTTACCTGGTTATCGAGAAATACCTTGATGATTTGGCAGACAATAAGTATCCTGTCATCGCGAAGAAAGTGGGAATAACAACAAGTCAGGTCCAGGACATCTGTGATTTTCTAAAAACATTGGAGCCGAAACCTGGGCGAATGTATGCAGAAACTGATAATCGCTATGTGGTGCCAGATGTTGTGGTTCGTAAAGTGGGGAATGAGTATTACATAATTCCCAATGACCGAAACGCACCAAGGTTAACCATACGCAAGGATTATAAGCAAATGTTGTCAAACGAAAATCAAAATAACGACGCTGTAAAATTTTTAAATGATAAATTCAACAGTGCCATGTGGTTGATAAAAAGCATTGAACAAAGAATGCAAACCATTTACAAAGTTGTCGATATGATTGTCAAGAAACAGCGCTGTTTCTTTGAATACGGGAAAAAACATTTAAAACCTATGACACTTAAAGAAATTGCTGACGAGATTGGTGTGCATGAATCCACTGTGAGCCGTGCAACCAATGGGAAGTATATGGAAACACCAATGGGTACATTTGAATTAAAATTTTTCTTCTCCAGTGGCGTATCTGATGGTTCAGCAGAGGGTATTGCATCAGAGAGTATAAAGAATTATATTAGAGATATCATCGATGAAGAAAATGCACGAAAACCATTAAGTGACGATCGAATTGCGAGAGAATTAGCGGGTATAGGGATTACCATATCAAGGAGAACAGTTGCAAAATACCGTGAAGACATGAAGATCCCAGCATCGTCAAAAAGAAAGCGATATTAGTCCTTAGCGGCGGTAGTCATCGGATAAACACAAAAATGAGTAACGATGGTTGATACGAAGATTGTTATAAGATATAATGAGGGTGGGCAAAGAAGCTCGCTCTTTTTTTTCATTTGTTGGGACACAAATAACATCGCAGGGATACAAAGCGTCCCGCGAAAGAGGGTTGTATGATGAGAGAGTTGTTGGATCTACAACAGATAATTGTGCCAGAAATGCTTACTTTAATGGAAAAGCGTTATTACATTCTTCGTAATGTGCTTGTTTGGCAACCAATTGGCAGAAGGCTGTTGGCAGGAAAATTACAAATTGGTGAAAGAATTGTACGAAAAGAAATTTCATTTCTTCAGAAACAGGATCTTCTGGAAGTAAATGCTGGAGGTATGTTAGTCACGCCCAAAGGCAAGGAAGTAATTCACCAGCTGAAGGAAAGTATTTATCAGTTAAGAGGTATACGCCACCTTCAGGAAGCACTTCAACAAAAGCTTGGTCTTAAAAAAATAATTGTAGTATCGGGCAATCTGGAAGAAGAAGAGTTTGTGCTAAACGATCTGGGAAAAGTCGCCGCAGTACTGGTACAACAGACACTGGAATCAGGAATGGTACTGGGAGTTACCGGAGGCAGTACAATGGCAGCGGTGGCAGATAATTTAAGTCCGATAAGAAAGTTTGAAGACATTATAGTAGTGCCGGCTCGTGGTGGGTTTGGTCGTGAGGTTGAAAAACAGGCCAACACTGTGGTGTCTCAAATAGCCAGAAAGCTAGGGGCTAAGTATTTTTTGCTTCATGCTTCCGATAATCTGAGCAAGGAAGCGTTAAAAAGTGTGTTAAATGATCCTGCAATAAAAAAAGTGATTGACACCATAAAAACCACACAATGCCTTGTGTTTGGTATTGGTCGTGCAGACGAAATGGCCGTAAGAAGAGAATTTTCAAAAGAAAAGATCGATGTGCTTGCGAAACAGCGAGCTGTTGCGGAATCCTTCGGTTATTATTTTACCCGTGATGGCTCAATCGTTCACGAGATAGAAACCTTAGGTATCAATTTCAGTGACTTTATAAAAATCAAAAACACGATTGGTGTGGCAGGGGGTGCTAAGAAAGCGGAAGCTATTTATACCATTGCAAAGCTAAAACCTCAGATGATGCTGGTCACTGATGAAGCGGCTGCCATGGAAATCATGAAATACTACTAAGGGTATCATTTTTCTAACATGATGAAGGAGGCATATATGTTACTGCATCATTTGTCTTGAAATTGAATAGGAGGGGATTTTATGTCTTTACTTAACAAAAAAAGAATGGATGAATTACAGGTAACGGGAGAAAAAGTGTTGGTACGATGCGATTTTAATGTGCCAATGGACAAGGAAGGAAACATAACGGATGATATTAGAATTCGTGCAGCTTTGCCCACAATACAGTATTTGTTAGATCAAAACGCTGCTGTGATTTTAATGTCTCATTTGGGACGGCCTAAAGGTGAACCAAGTCCCAAATATTCATTGAAACCCGTTGCAAAAAGGATTGGGGAATTACTTAAAAAAGAAGTTACATTTGCAGACGACGATACGGTCACCGGACCTATCGCTCAGCAAGCTGCCAAAGATCTAACACCTGGGCAAGTGATGCTTCTCCAGAATGTGCGTTATCGTAAAGAAGAAGAAAAGAATGACCCTTCATTTTCCAGGGAACTGGCTTCACTGGGTACCATGTATGTGAACGATGCCTTTGGAACAGCTCACAGAGCTCATTCTTCCACAACGGGGTTGGCGGAATATCTTCCCGCAGCAATGGGCTACTTAATTGAGAAGGAAGTGAAGTTTTTAGGAAAAGCCCTGGAAGATCCGGAGAAACCGTTTGTCGCCATTTTGGGTGGTGCAAAAGTCTCAGATAAAATTGGTGTCATCGAAAACCTGCTAAACAAAGTAGATACGTTGGTTATTGGCGGAGGAATGGCTTACACGTTCCTGAAAGCGAAGGGATTCGAGATCGGAAAATCATTACTGGAAGAAGATAAAATTCAATTGGCCACTCAGTTAATGGAGACAGCAGCTGAAAAAAATGTGAACTTGCTGTTACCCATAGATACCATTTCTGCCTCTGAGGTGTCGGCAGAGGCCTCTTTTCAAACAGTTGATATTGAGTCGATGCCTGCTGATGGAATTGGCGTGGACATTGGACCCAAAACAGTTGCACGATATGCACAAGTCATTCAACAGTCGAAAACGGTTGTATGGAATGGGCCTATGGGGGTTTTCGAAATTGAGGCATTCTCCACAGGTACACGTGAAGTGGCGAAGGCGCTGGCAGAATCTAAGGCGGTGACAATCATTGGTGGTGGAGACAGTGCCGCTGCCGTTGAACAAATGGGCTTTGCCGATTCTATGACACACATTTCAACAGGGGGAGGCGCCTCCCTGGAATTTTTAGAAGGTAAAGTACTTCCAGGTATTGCCGCCATACCAGAAAAATAATTTTGAATTATCTGAAGTAGAGAAGAGGAGGCTGCTGAATGAGAAATCCACTAATTGCGGGCAACTGGAAAATGAACCTAAGTTGCCAGCAAGGAACAGATTTGGTTACATCTATCAATGCTGCAATGCAAGAGACGGAAGTTGAAGTCGCAGTGTGTTGCTCATCAATTTTATTAGGCTGTATTGGAAAAGCAGTTGAAAACACGGGCATTAAACTGGGCGCTCAAAACATGCACTGGGAAGAGGCAGGCGCATTCACCGGGGAAATTTCAGCGGACATGTTGCTGGAAGCCAAGGTCGATTATGTCATCGTTGGTCATTCAGAAAGACGTCACATTTTTGGAGAGACAGACGAAATGGTGAACAAAAAAGTGGTAAAAGCACTTTCAAAAAAAATAACACCTATCATGTGCATTGGTGAAACATTGGATGAAAGAGAAGCTGAAGAAACGTTTAGTGTACTTAAACGTCAATTGGAAGAAGGCATCAAAGGAATATCTCCGGAAGAGGCTAAGACAATGGTCATTGCCTATGAACCTGTGTGGGCCATTGGCACAGGTAAAACCGCTACTCCGGAACAGGCAAACGAAGCCATTGGATATATTCGTAGTGAACTGGAAAAGCTGTATGGCAACCCTGTATCGGAAGAAATTCGAATACTCTATGGCGGTAGTGTTAAACCCGATAATGCAACAGAAATTATGAATTGTGAAGAAATCGATGGAGCACTGGTGGGAGGTGCCAGCTTAAAAGCAGATGACTTTATAGGCATCATTCAGTTTTAGTGCGAAAGGACGCGTTATAAATGAAAAAACCAATTGTTTTGATGATCCTGGATGGATTTGGTTTACGGGATCAGGTAGTTGGAAATGCGGTAAAAAAAGCTAATCTGGTAAATTTTAAGTGTTTGATGGATGAATGGCCCCACACCCAATTGCAGGCAAGTGGCTTAGCAGTTGGATTGCCGGAAGGGCAGATGGGCAATTCCGAGGTTGGCCATCTTAATATGGGAGCAGGAAGGGTAGTATACCAGGAGCTGACACGTATTACTAAGTCAATTGCAGACGGCGATTTTTTTGAAAATGCTGTGCTGTTGGATGCAGTTAAGCATGCCAGTGAAAAACAACAGACACTTCATTTAATGGGCCTTGTTTCCGATGGTGGTGTTCATAGTCATTTGGATCATCTGTTGGCTTTGTTGGAAATGGCGAAAAAATATGAAGTTAAAGATGTTGCCATCCATTGTTTTCTGGATGGCAGGGACACCCCGCCTCAAAGTGCATTAGGGTATGTTAGAACGGTGGAAGAAAAAGTCAAGAATCTGGGTGTTGGGCGCATTGCAACAATATCCGGCAGGTATTATGCCATGGACCGTGATAAACGATGGGAAAGGCTGAAGTTGGCTTATGACGCATTGGTATTGGGGGAAGGACTGAATGAAGCCACTGCAGAAGAAGCGATCACAAAATCATATGAACGTGGTGAGCATGATGAATTTGTGAAACCAACGGTTGTTGGTACCGATCCTGAAGGGAAATATTTGCTGAAAGAAGATGATTCAGTCATCTTTTTCAACTTCCGGCCTGATCGGGCAAGGGAAATGACACGGGCACTGTTGGATGAAGAATTTCAAGGCTTCAAAAGGCCAAAGGGCAAGTTTTCGCTGAACTACATTACCATGACGCAATACGATCAAACCATCGAAGGCGCTAAAATTGCCTATCCACCTCAAACGCTCAATAAAACCCTTGGCGAAACAGTCAGTTCACAGGGTGGCACACAACTGCGGATCGCTGAAACAGAAAAATACGCCCATGTCACTTACTTTTTGAATGGGGGAAGGGAAGAGTCATTTGAAGGTGAAGATCGCATCCTGGTACCATCACCAAAAGTGGCCACGTATGATCTTCAACCAGAAATGAGTGCTGTGCAAGTAACAGATGCCTTGCTGGAGCGGCTGGATCAAGCCGATTTAAACCTTATAGTATTGAATTATGCCAACCCGGATATGGTTGGACATACAGGGATCATGGATGCTGTGGTTAAAGCGCTTGAAACAGTGGACGAGAATATGAAGCGAATTGTTGACAAAGTGATAAGTAAGGGTGGAGCCCTGTTAGTTACATCAGATCATGGCAACGCAGAAGAGCTTTTTAATGAAATAACAGGAGAACCGGTAACCTCACATACAACCAACCCGGTTCCATTGATCATGGTGGGAATGGATAATATGAGTTTGCAGGATGGTGGCAAATTATGCGATCTGGCGCCTACACTACTTGAAATGATGGGCATGAATCAACCGGAAGAAATGACAGGCCATTCATTAATAAAAAAATAATCCAAAGGGAGTGTGTAATAATGACAATGATCACTGATGTATATGCACGAGAAGTATTAGATTCCAGAGGGAACCCTACCGTTGAGGTGGAAGTATACCTTGAAAGTGGTGTTATGGGTAGTGCTATTGTACCTTCTGGTGCATCAACAGGTATTTTTGAAGCTGTTGAACTAAGGGACGGAGATAAAAGCCGATACATGGGAAAAGGTGTCACAAAGGCAGTTGAAAATGTTAATGACTTGATCGCGCCGGAAATCATCGGATTAGATGCGGTTGACCAAGTGGCAATCGATGAAATTTTAATTGAACTGGATGCAACTGAAAACAAATCAAAATTGGGTGCAAACGCCATGCTTGGGGTGTCCATGGCAGTTGCCAGAGCAGCTTCTAACGCACTGGAGTTACCATTCTTCCAATACATTGGAGGGGTCAACGCCAAACAGCTGCCAATGCCAATGATGAATATTTTAAATGGTGGTGCCCATGCAGATAATAATGTGGATATCCAGGAATTCATGGTTATGCCATTGGGAGCGGCCACTTATGCAGAAGGACTGCGTATGGGCGTTGAAGTATACCATAACCTAAAGGCAGTTTTAAAGGGAAGAGGACTGGCAACAGGCGTGGGTGATGAAGGCGGTTTTGCTCCCAATCTTAAATCCAACGAAGAAGCTTTCCAGGTAATTGTAGAGGCAATTGAAAAAGCTGGTTACAAACCGGGAGAAGACTTAAAAATAGCCATCGATGCAGCTGCATCAAGCTTCTATCTGGAAGAGGATAAGGTGTATGATCTGGCAGGTGAAGGCGTTAAGAAGACTGCCGAAGAAATGATCGATTATTATGAAGAAATGATTAATAAATACCCCATTGTCTCCATAGAAGACGGATTGGCAGAGGAAGACTGGGAAGGTTGGAATCTTATGACCAAGCGATTGGGCAACAGGATTCAAATTGTTGGAGATGACATCTTTGTCACAAATACCAAGCGCTTAAAAAAAGGGATAGAGGAAAAGTCTGCCAATTCGATTTTAATTAAACTGAATCAAATAGGTACCATCACAGAAACCCTTGATACCATTGAAATGGCTAAACGTGCCGGCTTCACATGCGTCATCTCCCATAGATCAGGAGAAACTGAAGACAGTACCATTGCTGATTTTGCCGTGGCTGTCAATGCTGGCCAAATTAAAACAGGCGCACCTGCAAGAACAGACAGGGTAGCGAAATACAATCAGTTACTTCGCATTGAAGATGTGCTTGGTGATACAGCAAAATTTGGAGGAGAAAATCTGTTTTACAATTTGAAATAAAGGCTAAATTGTATTCATGACACAATAAAAGCAGCTTCTTTCCGTAAGGTGAAGAAGCTGTTTTTCAATCAGTAATCAACTTGTCGTCTGGCTTGTTTGAACGACTTTTTATGTTGCTTTAAATAGACCCCTGTGATAGAATAGCTATGTTAAAGACGAGGTGTAGGAGGTGTGAAAAATGGGTACATTGAGAACTGTATTGATGATCGTTCAGGTTATTGCTTCATTGGTGCTTATCGGAAGTATTCTCATGCAATCTGGTAAGAGCGCTGGATTGTCTGGTTCAATTACCGGTGGTGCAGAGCAATTGTTCGGTAAACAGGGAAGAGGATACGAAGCCGTTTTAGAAAAAGTCACTACTGCAGCTGCAGTACTGTTTATACTTGTTGCTATTGCTTTGATTGCCATTCAGTAAGAGATAACCTAAAACAGGAGGGACACGATCAAATGAGTCAATTTTATCTGGCGCCACTGGCTGGCGTATTAGCATTGATTTTTGCGTATATGCTGGCCCAAAAAATTTCAAAAGTAGATCCTGGGACGGATCGCATGCAAGAGATCGCTTCTTATATTCATGAAGGTGCAATGACTTTCATGAAAAGAGAATACAAAACGCTGATCAAATTTGTCGTTGTGCTTGGCGTTGTGCTGGCAATCGGTATTAACGTTTTAACAGCTGTCAGCTTTTTGATTGGAGCTCTATTCTCAGGTTTGGCTGGTTTTTTTGGCATGCAGGTTGCGACGAAGGCAAATGTCAGAACTGCAAACGCCGCAAAGGAAAGTGGAATGAACAAAGCCTTAAGTGTTGCTTTTTCAGGCGGAGCTGTCATGGGAATGTCGGTTGTTGGCTTGGGATTACTTGGCGTTGGCGGACTTTTTATCATTATGACTGCTCTTGAGGGAGCAGAATCTGCAGGTACAATTATCACCGGTTTTGCTTTGGGTGCATCTTCAATTGCGTTGTTCGGCCGCGTAGGCGGTGGTATTTATACAAAGGCTGCTGATGTTGGGGCTGACCTGGTAGGAAAAGTAGAAGCGGGCATTCCAGAAGACGATCCCCGAAACCCGGCTGTAATCGCTGATAATGTTGGCGACAACGTAGGCGATGTTGCCGGCATGGGTGCCGACCTTTTTGAATCATATGTAGGATCCATTATTTCTGCAATTGCATTAGGACTTTTAGCGTATGGCCTGAATGGCGCTTTATTTCCGTTAATTCTTGCAGCCATTGGAATTATTGCATCTATTATTGCTACATATTTTGTTAAGGGAGAAGAAGGATCCAATCCCGCCAAAGCACTACACCGTGGCACCTATGTAAGTGGAATAATTACCATGGTTGCGGCTTATGTACTTAGCAACATGTTGCTTGGCAACTTGAGCGGTTTCATGGCGGTTGTCATTGGTCTTGTTGTTGGTATGGCCATTGGAAAAATCACTGAAATATATACATCGGGTGACTATGAATCGGTAAAACACATTGCACAACAATCAGAAACCGGACCAGCTACAACAATCATCACTGGACTGGCTGTAGGCATGATGTCGACCATGTACCCTATTTTATTCATCGCTGTGGGTATTTTAGTAGCGCACGGAGCTGCCGGCTTATACGGCATCGCCTTGGCAGCAGTGGGAATGCTGGCCACTGCCGGGATGACCATTGCCGTTGACGCCTATGGCCCTATTGCAGACAATGCTGGCGGTATTGCTGAAATGTGTGATTTACCAAAAGAAGTGAGACAGATTACAGATAAATTAGACGCTGTAGGCAACACAACAGCAGCCATTGGTAAAGGTTTCGCCATTGGCTCCGCCGCTTTGACGGCACTTGCCCTGTTTGCCACCTATACAGCAGCGGTTGGTCTCACATCCATTGATTTAACAAAACCCACTGTAATCGCTGGTATGCTCATTGGGGGCATGCTTCCATTCCTGTTTTCTGCCTTAACCATGGAGGCAGTCGGTAAAGCAGCCAACCAAATGATTGAAGAAGTAAGACGGCAGTTCCGTACCATCGAAGGAATCATGGAAGGAACCGGTAAACCGGACTATGCCAATTGCGTTGATATTAGTACCGCAGCAGCACTGAAAGAAATGATTCTTCCCGGATTACTGGCAGTACTTGTACCCATCGCAATGGGTCTTTTACTGGGCACGGAAGCGGTAGGAGGGTTGTTGGCTGGTGCTTTGGTAGCTGGCGTATTACTGGCAATCATGATGGCTAATGCCGGTGGTGCATGGGATAATGCGAAAAAGTATATTGAAGAAGGACATCATGGTGGAAAAGGTAGCGAATCTCATAAAGCTGCCGTTGTAGGTGACACTGTGGGAGACCCCTTCAAAGATACATCGGGTCCCTCCATTAATATTCTGATCAAGCTTATGACCATTGTGTCAGTTGTATTTGCACCACTGTTTGTTGCCTTTGGCGGTCTGCTTTCCGGACTATTTTAAACGATCATCCAAAAGCCCTTTGCCACTTTTCGGCAGAGGGCTTTTTTCAAGTGAAGAAAGAAGGTTGAGGATGGACATGACCAACTGGCCACTGTCACCAGTAAGCTCGTACTATCTTTTAATAAGTTTGTTAGGATTTGCGGCGATGCTAATTGATAAAAGTAAGTCGATCAAGGGGAAATGGCGCATCCCTGAGAAGTCACTGCTGGTGATTTCCATCCTGGGTGGGGCATTGGGGATAATAGCTGGAATGCTGTTGTGCAGGCACAAAACCCGAAAACCTCTGTTTTATATTGGTGTACCAGTGATCTACCTGATCCACCGGATATTGGTAATGCCATATCTAATCCAATTATTGATTGACATTGGTTTTGTGTGGTAAATATACAGAGAAAGAAAGGAGGGGTTAGCATCGACGTATCAAGGAATGAACTTATGAAAGAAAATGTATTGACATGCATGAAAACGACTGCCTATCGACCAATGAAGCTTCATGAGCTAATGGAAGCAATGGAAATTGGCGCTGATCAAAAGAAAGCATTCCAGGAGACGCTTGCTGAGATGGAAAAAGAAGGATTGGTGATGTCAACCAGAAGTAAGCGTTATGGCATCCCGGAAAAAATGGGTTTTATGACTGGGATCTTAAAAGGTCACTGGAAAGGTTACGGGTTTGTAGATTCCATCAATCCGGAACTGCCATCTGCTTACATTCCTGCCAATGCCATGCGCAATGCCTTTCATCTTGACAAGGTTTTGGTGCGCATTAAAGAATCTGCCGGTGAAGATCAAAAAGCTGAGGGAGAAGTGGTAACGGTTCTGGAGCGAGGCGTGCTGGAGTTGCCGGGTACTTTTGAAAAGTCAAAGAAATTTGGATTTGTTGTTCCGGATGATCCGCGGTTTAACTCAGACATCTTTATACCTGGTGACAGTGCAAAGGGTGTACCCAATGGTCATAAAGTTGTTTGTCGGATTACAAAATGGTCAGAAAACAGACGCAATCCGGAAGGAAAAATAATTGAAGTGCTGGGAAATCCTGCTGATCCTGAAACAGACATGCTGGTCATTGTCCGGAAGCATGGATTAGAAGAAACCTTCAACAAAGGTGTTTTGAAAGAAGCACAGGCAGTGGCAAAAATGATACCGGAAAAGGAAATAAGCCGCCGCAAGGATTTAAGACATATGAACATTGTGACCATTGACGGTCCTGATGCAAAAGATTTGGACGACGCTATTTCAGTTGAAAAACTGGATGGAGACAGAATTCGATTAGGTGTTCATATTGCGGATGTGGCACATTATGTGCGTGAAGGAACAAAATTAGACCAGGAAGCCTGGAGCAGGGGGACAAGCGTTTACCTGGTAGACAGAGTACTGCCAATGCTTCCTCAGGAAATTTCCAATGGTATTTGTAGTTTGAATCCAAAAGAAGACAGATTAACCTTGTCCGTTTTTATGGACATCGATGAAAAAGGTAGTGTCGTTCAACACGAAATACATGAAACTGTCATAAATACAATGGAACGACTAATCTATGATGATGTAAGTGATTTGCTTGAAAATCAGGATGAAGACCTTCAAAAACGATACGGGCATATTGGTGATGATCTTCAGTTGATGAACAAACTCTACCAGCGGCTTCGAAAAAGGAGAGATGCCAGGGGGGCAATTGATTTTCATTTTGTTGAATCAAAAGTGGTGTTAGACCCAAAAGGCAACCCTATTGATATCAGGCTGGAAGAAAGACGAACGGCTAATCGGATTATTGAAGAGTTCATGCTGGTATGTAATGAGACGGTGGCTGAACATCATTATTGGATGAAACAACCCTTTATTTATCGGATCCATGAAGATCCGGATCAAGAAAAAATGATGGATTTGAGCAAATTTGTTTTCCATTTTGGCTACCAACTAAAGGGTGCAGGTAGTGACATGCATCCCAAGGAGTTGCAACAGCTGTTGGCTGAAGTGGAAGGAAAAAAAGAGGCACCAGTCATCAATACAATGATGCTGCGTTCATTAAAAAAAGCAAAATACACTGCCTTCCACGGCACACATTTTGGATTGGCTGCCAAGTACTATTCACATTTTACCTCGCCCATCAGAAGGTATCCAGACCTGGCAATTCATCGCATCATCAAAGAAGTGTTGAAAAGTGGTCCGCTTGTTGATGAATCTGAAAAGGATAAACTGGAAGGAAAGCTGGAAAAAACAGCTGCACATTCATCGGAACAGGAACGAAATGCAGAAGAAGCAGAAAGAGAATCCGTCGATTTGAAAAAAGCAGTCTATATGAAACAGCATATTGGCGAAACCTTTAGCGGTTTAATTTCAGGCATTACTTCTTTTGGTATCTTTGTGGAATTGGACAACACAGTGGAAGGCTTAATCAGACTCAGTGATTTGGAAGATGACTATTATGTGTATGACCAGCAACAACTGACACTCACAGGTGAAAGAACAAATAAAGTCTTTCGAATTGGAGACGCGTTAACCATTCGGGTAGAGGGTGTTAATATTTCTCAAAGAGAAATTGACTTTGTTCTCGTATCTGTTGATAATTCAATGGGTAAAGATGAGTGAACACATTGACTTTATGACTGATTTCAATTACACTTGTAGAAGGATATCTGTCCTTGCAAAGAAACAGGCTGCTGTGAAGGCAGTTACAGACAAAGGGGGAATTTACATGAAGAAGTATAGTAGCATTATATTGATATTGATATTGGCCTTGGCGCTAACCTTATCTGGTTGCGGGTCTCCAGAACCAGAAGAACCATCAACTGACACACCTGTAACGGACCCAGCAGAACCTGAGGAAGGGGAAGATGATGCTTTGCGTGTAGTATTGTTGCTTAACGGCACCCTGGGCGATCGTTCTTTCTTTGACTCCGCAAACGCTGGACTTGAAATGATCGAAGATGAGTTTGGAGCAGAAGTAAGAACCATTGAAATGTCTTACGATCAAACCCGTTGGGAACCAACCCTTTGGGAAGTTTCTGAACAGGATTGGGACATCATCATATTGGGAACATGGCAAATGCAGGAATACCTTCAGGAAATTGCCCCTGAGTTTCCTGATAACCGATACATCATCTTTGACACCGCAGTGGATTACTCTGTGGCTGACTTAAGTAATGTGTATTCTATCGAGTATAAACAAAATGAAGGTTCATTCCTGGCAGGTGCGTTGGCGGCGTCTGTCACATCATCTGATATGGAATTGGCAAACGATCAAAAAATGATCGGATTCCTGGGTGGTATGGACATTCCCGTGATCAACGACTTCCTCGTTGGCTATATCGAAGGAGCCCTTTATGTTGACGAAAATGTTAAAGTATATGTTTCCTACATTGGTGGTTTTGATGATTCTGCCACTGGGAAAGAAATGGCCCTTGCTCAGTACAACGCAGGAGCAGACATAGGCTTTAATGTTGCGGGCCAGGCTGGTTTAGGACAATTAGATGCAGCCAAAGAAATGAACAAATATGCCATTGGCGTTGACTCTGACCAGGCCATGGTATTTGCGGACAGTGATCCAGAAAAAGCCGAACTGGTACTGACCTCAATGCTAAAGAGAGTGGATAATTCACTTTTCCGCGCCGTTGAAATGCACCTGGACGGGACACTCCCCTATGGTGAGGCAGAAAAACTGGGATTGGTTGAAGAAGCCATCGGTTTGGCTAACAATGAATTCTATCAAAACAATGTGTCTGAAGAACTGCGGGCAGAACTGGCAGAAATGGCAGATATGATAGTAAATGGAGACATTACAGTATCTTCAGCCATGGGAATGACCACGGATGAACTAAATGAACTTAGAGATTCAGTCAGACCCTAATAAAAACTGAATGTAAAACCATGAACAGGACAATCCCTGATATGTCCTGTTCATTCCCTTACCAAGGGATCAAAACTCCCGCCATATTTGACGGGAGTTTTATGAATGGGGGGCAAACGCGGGTATGGACGAAATCTTATCAATGAAAGGCATCACAAAAGTTTATCCAAATGGGATTGTAGCCAATAAGGAGGTTGACTTTTCTGTTCAAAAAGGTGAAATACACGCCATCATGGGTGAAAATGGAGCAGGCAAATCAACGCTGATGAAAATACTCTTTGGTATGGAACAACCGGAAGAAGGAGAAATACACTATAAAGGGAAAAAAGTCACGCTTAATTCTCCCAGTGTGGCCATTGACTATGGTATTGGTATGGTTCACCAGCATTTTATGTTGGTGCCATCCTTAACAGTAGCAGAAAACATGGTGCTTGGTATTGAACCTAAAAGAAACAATGTCTTTTTTGATTTCGATAAAGCGGTAAGAATGGTAGAGGAAGTTTCAAAAACGTATAACCTTGACATTGACCCTAATGCAGTGGTTTTAGACTTGGCAGTAGGGAAAAAACAAAAAATTGAAATCTTAAAAGCGTTGTTACGAGGAGCCGAAATCCTTATTCTGGACGAGCCAACGGCAGTTTTAACACCGCAGGAAACCAAAGAGTTGTTCGAAGAGCTGATAAACCTGAAAAATAAGGGGCTCACGATCATCTTTATCTCCCACAAGTTGAAAGAAATCAAACAAATTACTGACCGGCTGACCATATTAAGAAATGGTAGAAGTATGGGAGTGTATGATACAAAAGATATATCTGAACAGGAAATATCCCGGTTAATGGTAGGCAGAGATGTTATCTTAACAGTAAACAAAACTGATGCCATACCTGGAGACACTGTGTTGAAGATAGAAGATCTTTCTTTTTATGACAAGGGTAATAAACCAGTGGTCAAAGATCTTTCATTTCGCCTCCGAAAAGGTGAAATACTTGGTATAGCCGGGGTTGAAGGAAATGGGCAAGGTGAACTTGTTGAAATGATTACTGGACTTAAAAAAGCGTCAAAAGGTAAGATATTCATTAATGACCAAGAGGCAACAAAACTATCGGTGAAAAACATCAGAAATCTGAAAACATCACATATCCCTGAAGATCGAATGGTATATGGTGTTGCAGCGGAAGGAACTATCGGAGAAAACTTGATCTCTGATCGATATGATTATCCGGTTTATAATACAGGCCTTATACAGCGAGTAAAGGATTTGGTACAAAAATCCAATGAATTGATAGATGATTACAGCATTAAATGTGACGGACATACACAACAGGTCAATATGCTGTCTGGCGGTAATATTCAAAAGGTGGTTGTTGCCAGGGAATTTTCTTCCGATCCTGAGTTGATTATTGCAGATCAACCAACACGAGGCATAGACGTAGGTTCTACCGAATTCATTCGCAATAAGTTGGTTGAACTAAGAGATGAAGGAACGGCCATACTCCTTGTTTCAGCTGACCTGAACGAAGTAATGGAGCTGAGTGACAGTTTAATGGTGATGTACGAAGGCGAAATGGCTGCTTATTTTGAAGACGCTTCTAAAGTTGACGAGATGGAATTGGGCATGTATATGCTGGGCCTTAAAAAAATGGAAGTGAAAGAAATGGGAGGTGCCTTGGGTGAATAAAAAAATACTGTTCGAAGCAATGCGCACCCTGGTAGCCATTGGTGTGGCCCTTCTATTGGCTTTCATCATCATTTTCACTGTCAGTGAAGACCCAGGCTATGCCTTGCAACGATTTCTTCTGGGGCCTCTCAGCAGTCTACGAAATTTTGGTAATGTGCTTGAAATGGCAATACCCCTGGTTTTTACCGGACTGGCCATATCCGTTATGTTCACAGCCAAACAGTTTAACCTGGGGGCAGAGGGTGGTTTTTTCATTGGGGCTGTCGGGGCAACGGCCTTAGCACTGTCTTTTGAACTGCCGCCCATCATTATGCCCATTGTGGCCATCTTATGCGGTGGAATTGCCGGTGGACTGGGGAATGCGATACCAGCGCTGTTAAAATCAAAATTGGATGCAAGTGAACTGGTTTCTTCTCTTATGATGAATTACATACTGTTTTGGCTGGGCATCTTCATCATCAACAACTATTTTCGGGATGCACAGGCAGGGGCAATGGCATCACACAGATTGCCTGAACAGGTTAAACTGATCCGAGTGCTGGAAGGTACCCGTGTTCATTTTGGAATTTTTATTGCGCTGCTGATGGTGATACTGGTGTATTTATTCCTTTACCGTTCACGCTGGGGATATGCCCTCAGAATGGTTGGTTTAAACATCCGTTTTGCGGAATATTCCGGAATCAATACGAAGTCCGTTGTGCTGTATTCACAAATCATCGGCGGCATTATTGCTGGTATGGGAGGAGCAGTGGAACTGCTTGGCATGTACACCCGTTTTACATGGTTCCAGCTGCCAGGTTATGGTTGGGATGGTATCATTGTGGCCATCATGGCACGTAATAATCCGTTACTCATCCCAGTGTTTGCCTTCTTTCTGGGTTATTTGAGAATAGGGGCAGATCTGATGTCGAGGGTCACCGACGTGCCCAGTGAAGTGGTGGCCATTATCCAGGGAATTATGATCATGTTGGTGACAGCAGAGAGGCTTTTGGCTGGATGGCGTCATCGAATGATCGTAAAAGAAAAGATGCAAAACCAACCAATAGATGAGGGAGGTGTGCAGAATGGCTGATCTGTTGGATATTATTTTTTCGACCAGTTTTGGCTATGCTGTTTTGCGCGTAACCACTCCCATTTTATTCGCCACATTGGGTGCCTTGATCTCCATCAAAGCCGGTGTTGTTAATATCAGCATGGAAGGAACCATGTTAACGGCAGCTCTCACCGGTGTGGTTGTCAGTGCCTTTACTGGCAGCGGCATGGCTGGGGTAGTCGCCGCAGTGTTGGCGGGTATGCTGCTGGGATTAATGTTGGCATACTTTGCACTTAACCTGAAAACAGACATTATTTTAGCCGCGATAGCCATCAATTTAATGGCTTCAGGAGGCACCGTTTTTGCGCTTTATGTTATATCCGGTGACAGAGGGATTTCCAGCTCCCTTGCAAGCAAAGTATTACCAAAAATCCAGATACCCATCATCCATCAGATTCCTGTTGTGGGCTCTGTGTTATCAAATCATAATATTTTAACCTATGTAGCTTTACTTTCTGTGATTGTGGTATATGTACTTATCTACAAAACTCCCTTAGGATTACGTATCCGTGCTGTAGGAGAAAATGCACATGCGGCAGATTCAGTGGGAATCAGCGTGATTAAAACCCAATACATAGCTTTGATAATGAGTGGCGCTTTTGCAGGTTTTGGCGGAGCATTTATGTCCATGGGATATGTATCCTGGTTTTCAACAAACATGACAGCCGGCCGCGGTTTTATTGCCCTGGCTGCTGAAGCACTGGGAATGGGAAGACCTTTTGGTGTTTTACTCACATCCCTCTTGTTTGGTACTGCTGATGCCCTGGCAAATGCCTTGCAGGCATTCCGTATACCATCTGAATTTGTTCAAATGGTACCGTATGTTGTTACCATCTTAGGCCTTGTCATTTATGCGAAACGACGTCAATCAATGGCCCAAAAACATAAATCGGAGGACCGCGTATGAAAAAACCAATTATTATGGATTGCGACCCTGGGCATGATGATGCCATTGCACTGCTCATGGCTCTTGCCAATGAACGACTGGAAGTAAGAGCAGTAACAACCGTGGGAGGCAATCAAACCAGTGCAAAAACACTGATAAATGCGATGAAAGTTCTTAGTTTTGCTGGTATTCATCATGTGCCTGTAGCGGCAGGAGCCAGCAAACCCCTGGTGCGGGATCTGGAAATTGCGCCTGAAGTACATGGCGATTCAGGCCTGGATGGCCCTGAGTTGCCGGAGCCTGCGTTTAGTGCCAGCCCGCTGAGCGCATTGGAGTTAATGGAAAAAGTGATCAGTGAGAGCCAAGTTCCGATTACTCTGGTGCCCACAGGTCCTTTAACAAACATTGCCAGGTTACTGATTGCGGCACCGCATTTAAAACAGAAAATCGAACGAATCTCATTGATGGGTGGTTCAGCGGTGGGAGGCAATTGGACGCCAGCGGCTGAATTTAACATCATGGTTGATCCGGAAGCGGCAGAGATTGTTTTTGAATCGGGTATCCCTATCACAATGTGTGGGCTGGATGTTACCCATAAAGCACAAATATTCAATAGTGAGATTGAAGAGATAAGACAGCAGGGAGGCAAAGTTGCTGTGATGGTGGCTGAGCTGTTGGATTTCTTTGCTAAATTTCATCAGGAAATGGGTTTTGAGGGAAGCCCGTTGCATGATCCCTGTGCAGTGGCTTGGCTCATAAAACCCGAACTGTTCATATCTCAAAATCTTCATGTTGACATTGAAACCTGTGGTGAATACACAGATGGAGCGACAGTTGTTGACATACATGGCATTACAGGCAAAGAAAAACAGGTGGATGTAGTCTTTGACATTGATCGGGAAGGTTTTATTCAGTTACTTAAAGACAGCTTGCAATGTTACCACCAAGGGGAGGTTCGCTCATGAAACGACCAGTGATCATCGACTGTGACCCAGGAACGGATGATACCATTGCACTGGTAATGGCATTGGCTGCAGAAGAGTTGGACGTAAAGGCGATTACCACTGTGGCAGGAAACCAAACCGGGGATAAAACAGCGATCAATGGACGAAAAATAGTCTCGTATTTAAAGAAAAATGTCCCTGTTGCTCATGGAGCTGACAAACCCATTATGCGGCCGCTGGTGACTGCTCCTCATGTACACGGTGAATCAGGTATGGGACCAGTCGAATTACCAGACCCTGTGACTCCTACATTAGATATAAAAGCATGGGACCTGTTTTATGAATTGACTGTTGATAAAAGTGAAAAGGTGCATCTAATCACTTTAGGACCACTTACAAATGTTGCCATTGCATTAATGAAATACCCTGCGTTGAAAGATGGCATTGAAGGGATCACTATGATGGGTGGTTCTGCCTGCTATGGAAACGATACTCCTGCGGCAGAATACAACATCTATGCAGATCCGGAAGCAGCCCGCATCGTCTTTGACTCGGGTATTCCTATCACTATGGTCGGACTGGATTGTACCCACAAAGCACTTCTAATGAAAGATGAGATTGATTCAATGGCCTCAGTGCCTGGAACCGGCGCCAAGCTGGCACAGGACATGATGAATCACATCTATGAATTTGCTACCCGGTTTGGTTTCAGTGGTGCAGTGATGCATGATCCTTCTGCTGTGACAGCAGTGATAAAACCTGAGCTCTTTGTGACTGCACCTTACCATGTGGTTGTTGAAACAAAGGGCAAGTATACCACAGGAAAAACGGTGGTAGACCTTATGGGAGTAACAAAAAAAGATCCCAATGTGAATGTGGTCCTGGACATTGACAGAGAAGGCTTTGTTCAATTGGTAAAAAAGTTGCTGAAATCATATGAAAGTTGATCTCTTGTTAATATACTGTGTGATCGAATGATTTATGTTTTAGTCACGAGGCATCCGGGATGATAAAGTGTAAAGGAGGGTTTGAAATGAAAGCGTGGCAATTTTCAAAAGAGTTGATTGAAAATGCTGAACCGCAAATACTACATACCCCGCCACATAATTGGGACTTATTCTCCAAGATGGAAAAAAATGAAGATGAACGGGTAAGAGGATGGTGGAAAGGAAAAACCATTGGCACGGGACAACCTGAATGTTTGATTGTTGCAATGATACAAAGCCTTGAAAGTAAGGGCTACTTTGTTGAACCGGCAGAAAGATTGATACAAGAAGGTTTGGACGCTTATGAAGTAAATGACATGTCGAAATTATTTCGTGTGACAGCACGCATAAAATACTTAACATCAACAGCAGATATCAACCCGGATGCACCATACTGGCAGTTCGATATGTTTAAGTCGTACGAACAATACGCTAAGGCGGTTGAATTTCCAGATACACAAGAAGTTGATGAACAATCCATTGAATATGAAAACCAGATCAAGGATGCCTGGTTGGGAAAAATCATCGGCAGTCAGTTGGGTAGTGCGCTGGAGGGATACACCACAGACCAAATCATAGAACTATTAGGTGATGTAAGAGGTTATGTTCGTCAACCCATCAGCCTTACCAATGACATTACTTACGAGCTTGCATTTTTACGCTGCTTTGAAGAGAAGGGGTATGGTATTAACGCTTTGCAAATTGGGGATGAATGGGTTTCTTCCATACCTTATGGTATTGATGCGGAGGATCTGGCATTACGATCCATAAACCTGGGGTATTATCCCCCTGAAAGTGGAAGTCGAAATAATCCGTTTTCCGAATGGGTAGGGGCTCAAATGCGAGGTGCTATTTGTGGTATGGTGGCACCCGGTGATTCCAAGGAAGCTGCCCGGTTGGCATGGATGGATGGTTCTGTGTCTCATGACAATAATGGAATTTTAGGCGAAGTCTTCAACGCTGTGATGGCGTCACTGGCTTTTATCGAATCAAATCCCAGAATCATTCTCCAATCTGCAGTTGAAATGATCCCTGCAAACAGTGAGTATTATTATGTTGTTAATACAGTACTCAAGTGGTGCAAGGAAGAAAATACACAATGGAAAAATGTATGGAACGCTTGCGAAAAAATGTTGGAAAAGTGTCATTGGAGTCATGTATACCCAAATGCAGCAGCGGAAGTGGTTGCGTTATGGTTTGGCAATGGTGATTTTGATGAAACAATGCACATTATTGCCATGGCAGGAAGAGAAGTGGACTGTAATGCAGCACAGGTGGGGACCATACTTGGCATTGCTATTGGAAAACATAATATCGCAGACCACTGGAAAGCCCCCCTTAAGAATGAAGTGACCACTTATGTGCGGGGCATGAAACATCTGACAATACCTCAGCTGGCAGAAAGAACCGTTGAAGCAGTGAAGCAGGCGGTTCGCTACTAGGATGATTTGATCACTTATGATGTATTTTGGAGGGTTGTTTTGTGAAGATTGTTGTGATTGGAAGCATCAATATGGATATGGTGATGAAAGTCAGCCGACTGCCTCAAAAAGGAGAAACACTTACGGCAGAGGGTTATTTCACTGTTCCAGGGGGAAAAGGCGCCAACCAGGCCGTGTCTGCTGCAAGATTGGGGGCAGACGTGAACATGGTTGGGGCCTTGGGAAATGATGGATTCGGAGAAGAACTGTTCCAGCATCTAAAAATGGAAGGCATTGGCTTAGAAGGCATCAACCGTACTGAAGGCCCAAGTGGCAATGCCCTGATTACAGTGGATCAAAAGGGTGATAACACGATTTTAGTCTACCCGGGTGCCAACCATAAAGTATCACAAGAATGGATCAAACAACAGGAAGAGATCATAAAAAAGGCTGACTGGGTGATGCTCCAGTTGGAAATTCCCATGAACAGTGTTGTTACAGCGGCAAGACTGGCCAGAAAACTAAACAAAAAAGTACTGTTAAATCCTGCGCCAGCCACGGTTTTGCCTGGAGAACTGATTTCCCTGGTGGATGTAGTGACACCTAATGAGACAGAACTGGCTTTGTTAACGGGCAGTGATGATCTTGAGGAAGGGGTTGCCAGGCTGATACAACAGGGAATTAATACAGTGGTGGTTACGCTTGGCGTCAAGGGTTCAGTGGCTTACAGGGAAGAAACGAAAATAAGTGCCTCGCCATATTCTGTCAAGGCGATTGACACAACAGCAGCGGGAGACACATTCAACGCAGCACTGGTGGTAGCACTGGGTGATGGAAAAGAGCTTGAAGATGCACTGGACTACGCCAATGCAGCTGGGGCTTTAGCCACCACCAAGATGGGAGCTCAAAGTTCGTTGCCCACTAAACGGGAAGTAGAAGACTTCATGAAAAGAAGCAACATCTAAACCCATAATTTCTCGAGTCTGTGATATAATACCAACTTAGAAATGAATTTCTCAAACGCCGGATGACACGAAATACATTCATGGCGATTGTTAATGTTTGAAAGGAATGAGCGAGAATGGCAGAAAACGTTAAAGTGATAGCTCAAAATCGCAAAGCACGACATGATTACTTTATTGAGGAAACCTATGAGGCTGGGATTGCTCTAAAGGGCACAGAAGTCAAATCTATACGCGGTGGAAAAATCAACCTGAAAGATGGATATGCAAAAGTTGAAAATAGTGAGATTTTCCTGTATAATGTACATATAAGCCCGTATGAACAGGGGAACATTTTCAACACAGACCCAATGCGCGTGAGAAAACTACTATTGCATAAGCGTGAAATTAGTAAACTCATAGGGTATGTACAGCAAAAAGGGTTTTCGCTAATTCCTTTACGTGCATACCTGAAAAATGGGAAAGTGAAAATTGAACTGGCAGTTGCCCGTGGTAAAGCCCAGTATGACAAAAGGGAAACCATTGCCAGACGGGACGCCGACCGCAGGATCCAAAAAGAACTGCGTGAACGGCAAAAACAGTAAGGGGACGTACTGGTCTCGACGGGGGTTTGGAGTCTTCAGAAGCGAGCCGTGTTTTTGTTTCGGGTACACGTTAAAGAACGGGACACCTAAAGATAAATGCAAACGATAATTACGCATTAGCAGCTTAATATAGCTGCTCGTCACCTCCGGTAAACCCGCGAACCGGAACGTGACGTCATCTAGCGGGGAACGTCGCAGGGGGTTGCCTTGACCCTGCGTTGTACGATTGGGGCTGGTCGAACCTGGATGTTGTTACTGGCAGCCAGGCAAGACGAGATCTAAAACAGTAGCTGCGCTCGGAGAAACTGATGGCAAAGGGCTTTCGGACAGGGGTTCGACTCCCCTCGTCTCCACCATTCAAGGTACAGTCGGCATCACCGGAACTAGATTCCGGGGTGCCGTTTTTCTTTCTCTTTAATCTGACAAAATGATCAATCTTAAAATCAATCACAACCTCTTCTTCAAACACGGTAACCCGGTGAACAAACTGCTGGATAACCGCCCGCTGGTCTACCTTCGCAAACTCTTTCAAATTCTGAAAACGCTCCAAGTAATGAAGCACTTCATCACGAGTGTAATGATTACGGCTAAAATCAATCTTAGCCTTTGTGATAAAATCATTAATCTCACGCTTTCGCTCTTCCAGGTGATCCATTTCAGCCTTCATAGACTCGTGAAACATTCCGCCGGCAATTGACTGAACAATGTTATAGATTTTATTTTCAACCTGCCTCAGTTCCGTTTCACGCGTTTTAATGGCCTCAGGAAGCTCACTGAACTGAACCTCAATAGCCTCATGAATCAAAGTGGCCATAGAGCCAATTATCTCATCTGAAAAGAAAGTATCATGAAGCCCATCAATGACAATCGTCTCAATAAAATCCCTGTTTATAGGTTTAGCTTTGCAATCACGTTTTTGTTTTCGGGTGGTACATCGGTATGTGATGTACTCTGTTTTGTTGCGCCCATTAAAAGCGCGATTACCATACATAGTACCACCGCAGTTGCCACAGTAGATGATCCCAGACAAGAGGTATAGTACCTTGGAAGAAAACCTGCCGCCATTCCGGGCATTATCAGTCAACTTATTCTGAACAGCTCTAAATGTTTCGTCCGGAACAATGCGCGGACATCCATCAGGTATCCGAATAACCTCATCAGCAGGCTTGTACTTGTGGCCATTACGCTTGCCATCAATCTTTCGCTCGGTTTTATTGAAAACAAAAACCCCACTGTACTTCTCATTTTTCATAATGTCATGCAAACTATTTTTACCGAATTTGCGGCCCAGCTTTGTGCGGTACCCGGCACCATTCAAAGCATCAAGAATAGAACTATAGCCATGGCCGCTGGCATACATACTAAAGATAAGACGCACAGCTTCAGCTTCCCGTTCATTAATAACATAAGTTTTATCAGGAGCAACATCAAAACCAAGCGGTGCCATGCCGCCAGTGTGCTTGCACTGGTATGCAGTTTCACTGAGTCCTTTCATTACTTCCCTGGCCAAGTTCTTACTATAGTACTCAGCCATGCCCTCCAACAAACTTTCCAAAATAATACTCTCAGGACTATCGTCCAAATTCTCCAACACAGAACAAACCTTCACACCATTGCGCCGCAAATGACGTTTATAAAAAGCGCTGTCATACCGGTTACGGGCGAACCGATCAAGCTTGTGTACCAGAACAATAGAAAACCTACCGTCTTCAGCATCACGCATTAATTTCTGAAAGCCTGGCCGATCGTCAGTAGTGGCAGATTTAGCCTCATCCGTATACAAATCAACAACCAGCATACCTTTAGAATGCGCGTATTTATGGATGGCCCTCACCTGAGCATCGATTGATTCGTCCCGCTGGTTGTCACTGCTATACCTGGCATAGATCACCGCATTGGTCATAAGTAACACTCCTAACTATTCTAATTCAATGGACCATTCACCTTCAGCTGTAATTTGCAATACAAAAGTATCCCTGGGAAATCTCAAATTACCTTCGTAAATGTCAGTAGTATTTACCATCAAGTTTCCACCCGGGTTATATCCAATAACACTAAAATGACGGGCATTTGAATTACCTTTGATATTAGCAATACTCGCGCTGCCTTCAACTAATAGAATTTCATCCCCGACGCCAGTTATGCTTCCTGGAGCATTTAATATTCTACAAGACCTAAGAGATCTTGATTCAATAGTCCACGCACCATTTGATGATATTTCTAAAAGTGTTGTCGCACCGCTGGCATCCATGGTAATTCCTTCGTATGGATCAGTAGTGTTTACAAATAACTCGACATGGTTGTCATTAGAATCATAACCGGCAACAGCGAAATGGCCTCTTGAAGCGTTTCCTGTAATATATAAAATAATTGGCCCATCTTCCGGAGTTTCAACAGCAATAACATCATCCCCTGAACCGGAATATGTAATAGGGTCAGGCTCTGGCTCAGGCTCTGGCTCAGGCTCTGGCTCAGGCTCTGGTTCAGGTTCTGGTGCCTGAACAGGTTCTGATTCTTCAACAGGTTCAGGTTCAACGGACATTTCTTCAGCAGCAATCTCAGTCGGTTCTTCCTGCGGATCGTCGGAGCCAAGACCACCAAATACTACAGGCAAAACAAACAATAAAATTATAGCAATAAACCACTTTCTCTTATAAATTGGCTTCTTAACTTTCTCTTCCTGGCGTTCGTCATTGATACTGTTGTTTTTCTTGAACAATCCCATTTTTAGTCCCCTCTCTATTTTGGCTCAAATTCTACTCTAATAACTTTACCAAGAATACATGCATCTTCGTGTTTGACAATTTGCGTCGGATACTGTGGATTTTCAGCTATAAGCCTCACCTCCCCATTTTCTTTTTTGACCCTCTTAAGAGTTGCTTCTTCAGAATTGATTTTTACAATGGCTATTTCTCCGTTTTCAACGTCCTGTTGTCTTCTTACCAGAACTCGGTAGCCAGGGTGAATGTTTATTCCGATCATGCTGTTGCCTTTAACCTCTAAGAAAAAATAATCATCCGCATTATCAACTTCAGCATATATGTAATCTTCAATATCTTCCGCCACCATACAAGCATCACCGGCAGGAATCTTACCATATAAAGGAACTTTGTTCCATTGCTTAGGTTTTATTTCAAACAGTGCATCAGGATCCAAATCATAAAGATCAATGAGTTTTTTCAAATTATCAACGTCAGGCCTACTTACACCATTTTCATAATTACTTATTGTACGCTCTTTAATGCCGGTAAGCTTTTCAACCTTCTCCTGTGAGTATCCCATTTTTATCCTACCTTCTTTAAGTTTATTTGCAAGATTCATATGTACAACCCCTTTCTAAGTATAAATAATTATTTGAATATATTTACTATATATCAACATCTGTACCCATGTAAAGAAAATTTATCCAACTAAATGGATTTTATTTCTTGACAACCCAAGATAAATGGTCTAAACTATCAATAGATCCAAATTAATTGGAGTTGAAGAAAGGAGATTAACCATGACGGGATTAAAAATTAAAGAGTTTATTGAAAAGAGAGGCTTGAAGCAGATTTACGTAGCACAGAAATGCGGATTTGACATCAAGGTATTCAATTCTATGCTAAACGGTCACAGAAGAATCCAGATTGAAGAATTACAAAGAATTGCTGAAGCGCTGGAAGTTTCCCCATCTGAATTTTTGAAATAGGAGGAAGACGATGAACGAACTGATCAGAATAGAAAACGGAGAAGTGAAACTAGACAGTAGAATGATAGCACATCACTTTGGAAAAGAGCACAAGAATGTTCTCGCTGACATAAGGGATGAAATGGAAAAGTTGAAAAAAGCAGAACTGGGAGGACAGCTAATTTTTCAGCCGTCGTCATATGCTAACAACCAAAACAAAGTTCAACCCTGCTACATTCTGACAAAAGCAGGAGCCCTGCAGCTGGCAGCCAGGTACGACGCAGTGGCCAGAAGAAAACTCATCATGAAAATTGAAGAAATGGAAAAACAGCCGCCACAGATCACCAGCCAATTTCTGTATCAACTGGCCAAAAGGCAGGAAGAACTGGAAAAACAAGTCACGGTAGCCCACCAGGTGATAGGCGAATTAAAGCCAAAAGCCGATTACACAGATAAAATTCTGAAAAGCAAAGGCACAGTGACCATGCAACAGATATCAAAAGACTACGGCATGAGTGCAACGGCCATGAACCGAATGCTCCATCAACTGGGAGTGCAATATAAGCAATCAGGGCAATGGCTGCTATACAGCAAACATCATGGTAAAGGCTACACCCACTCAGAAACCATCGACATTACCAGGACAGATGGCCGGCCAGACGTAACAATGCACACCAAATGGACTCAAAAAGGCCGCTTATTCCTGTATAACCTCTTAAAAGAAAATGACACTCTACCCATGATCGAGCGGGATGAAGTAGAAGCAGTATAGGAAAGGGTGAACGCCATGCAGGTTGGCATAATGCGAAAAACCTACAGCAGAAAAACCGGCGAATTATTGAAAGAAGAAAGAATGGAGCCACAGGAAGAAATTACAGGCACACACCAGGCCCTTGATAACCATTGCAAGCTGATCACCGGCAAGGGCCTGGAAGAGGTTATAAAAGATATCGTCCAGATAAACCACAAGAAAAGAAACCAACTGAAGGAAAGAGAGGCCGTATAATGCCAAAACAAAAAAGAAGACGCAATGTCTGCAGAAGGTTAGAAAAACTAGAAAAAAAGCAAATCGAAACTCAGGAAATGTTGCACGAAATTGTAAGGATGAATAAATCAACATCAAAAGAACTGGAAGATGCAGTAGTAAGCATAAAAAGAATAGCAGATAGCCTGGATAAAAGATATGAAAGTATGCCAGATAGTAACAGATTCCACCTGGCCATAGAAAAGTACATCGAAGAACAAGAAAAAATGAAAGAGGGACAGCAGGAAGAGGACCTGACGGAAGAGGAAGAAGCCAGAATTAAAGAGCAAGAGGAAAGTGTACAGCAGAAAGAGTGCGCATGTCCAATATGCAGACCAGACCTTTACACAAAAGCACCAGTACTGAAAATTGCATATTCAACACCAAATTTGATAAGTACAGAAGACGCTTTAAAGATCTTCGCAGAAATAGGCAGATTGACAAGTAGCACCATGGAAAACAGAATACAGAAAGCCAGGAGGACAGCGGATCGTGAATGAGCCCAGGAACAAGCAAATAGGAAAACTAACCATGATCACAGACGAAGAAGGAAGAAAGTAAACAGGAGGGAGACAATGGCAGAAAAAGAGTTAAAGCATTATGAAGAAACCTTCGAGCGAATATGGAAAATTTACCCAGAGAAAAAGGGAAAAGGAAAAATCAAAACCGACAGAAAAAAACAACTACACAAAATAGGTTACGACCACATGGCCAGGGCAATTGGACGCTACAAAACAGAAGTAGAACAAAAGCGATCAACAGGATTTCCCCTGGCCTTTCAGTACGGTTCAACATTTTTGACATCGGGTTATGAAGACTATCTGGATGAAAATTACACGCCCACAGCAAACACACCCCAATCACAACCGGGACACAAAGCTACTAGAACAGGGTTTCACCTGCCTGAGAGCCGAGGAAAAGATTACACCAATGAGGAACTAGAAAAAATACTTCTCAAAAAGAAAAGACCCAGAAGTCAGGAGGGGTGATTGTATGCATAAAATATTACAGCTAATTGTTCTACTTTGCGTCCTCATAATAATTTTCACACTAGGTTATGCAGAGGGACAACGAAAAATCATAAATGAACAGAAAGAAAAAATATGGGAGTTGGAGTTTGATTTACGGCACGAGCAGTTAAGAAGCAGATCGATGCATAAAAGTCTTGAAAGAAGTGTGGAAAAACATTAGATATAATCACCAGAATGTTAGGAGGATACACTATGACAACGAAACTAGGTATGTCGATTACACCAACATTTGAACTGCCATATGGGTTTGAGCTAAGAGAAGAAGAAGACGTTGTATTTTTGTACAAAGGTGACAGCCTGGTAGACCAATTCACGTCGAATGCAGACATTAACAAGATCATAGAATCAGCAACCAATTCAGCCGAAGCATCCATCAGTCTAATGCCATGGTAGTGGCGCTGGACGCCAAAGAGTTGCAGGACATGATCATCGAAGCGGAGGGAGAACAATGACCAGGACAAATAATAAAGTACTCAAAATGGACATGAACGAAGAAATATTAGTGAGGGTTGCTCTTATGGAACGAATTGAAAGATTGGAAGAAATGGCAAAGAACTATGAAGAGGTAACCGGTTCAGAAGCAACTCATCACAAGAGCAATATTAAAGAATACAAGGAGATGCTGAAAAAGTTGGATGAAACGGAATGATCCCTGCCAGTAGCCGCTGACAGGGACCATAAAAAAAGAAAAATACATTTAAGTAACTTGATTATATCACAACAAAGGAGGTCACGACAAATGTCTTTGCACAGATCAATAGCACCTATAGATTCCCGTCGCCCTTGGTGGCACGGAACAGGTCCATATTTTCTAATACTTCTTACCACCCTGGCCATCTTTCTGGCCATCAATCAAACCCTAAAAAATGATTATAAAGAAAAGTTGGATATCCAGCGCGAAGAAATTGCCCGATTACAGCTGGAGGCTGAAAACCTACAGTACCAGAAGGAAATTCTGGAAGAGGCCCTTCTTCGTCGTATCCAAGAAGTAAACGGACTACTCGATAAAATTAATCAGATGCGCCCGGATCTTACAGTGACCGACGAAGAACGCATGTTACTGGAAAAATTGGTGACAGCCGAAGCGCGCGGCGAAGACTACGAAGGAATGTTGGCAGTGGCCAACGTTGTGATCAATAGAGTGGCTAGTGAATCATTTCCATCCACGATAAACGGAGTGATCACACAGCCAGGACAGTTTTGCCCTGTTAGAACCGGATCAATTTATTCGATGGAACCAGACGAATCAGCAAGGAAAGCGGTGGCAGATGCATTAAAAGGCTACCAGGTAGTTGACGGAGCACTATTTTTTTATAATCCCAAGGTGGTGAGTCATGGCCACTGGATCAGAACACGAACCACCATCACCGATATAGGTAATCACAGGTTTGCACTGTAGATCATGAAAGGAAGGGAAAAGTGAAAAAAAGAAATGATAAAAACAAAGAACTGAAATTGCAAATAATGGTTATTACCGCTGGACTTTTATTATCGCAAGTTTACAAATATTTTACACCGGATGAATCATGGTGGGCCTTTATGATAGGCATACTCACGGCGCACATATATATGGAAATACCTAAAATAACCAAAGAAGAAAAAGGGAGGAACGACCAATGACAGATCCAAAAGAAAAATTGGCAGAAGAATTACTGGAACACATGAAAGCGAAAGACGCAGACACAACACTCACAGACCAGATGGAAGCCTTTGCAAAGCAGAAGAATATGAGGCCAGGCCAGATCACCGGCCTTTACTATTCAAAAGTCAGAACCGACTATGAAAAATGGCTGCAGGCCCAGAAGTTTAGATCAAAGCAGACAGACATACACAACAGGGGAGAAAAGAAAGAACAGCCAGCACCTTATAAACCACAAGCATCGGCACAACCTATAAAACCGACCCAAAAGGAAGTTGAAGCCATAGAAGACACGCGAAAGCTGCAAGAAGAAATTGAATTTTTAAAGAGACAAGCACGCCTGCTAAAGAATCGACTCGAAGAAGCAAATAAAACGCCCAAGGTAGATGAACAAACACTGAAAATGCGCATAGCCTTCATGAAACTGAAAGAACAAACCGTTAAAGATCCATTTCAAAAGCTGATTATAGAACCATGGCTAAAGGAACTAAAACAGGCAGCTGAAAAAATGGAAAATGAGGCAGTGGAACAGCAAAAGACAAAAGCGTTTTACGAATCAATCCAACCATAAGGAGGCCAATCCATGAACAAAATGACAGCCAAACCAATGCCAGCGGAAAAAGAACTGCTCAATAGAAAAATCTACAAAGAAGTTAAAAAAATGGACCGACAGCGAATGGAAGCGTTTCTACAATCAATCTACCAGGCAGGAGCAGAAGACCAGCTGGATCATATGAAAAATATTGGAGCCGTGCCACATACCGAAAACAGCCCCAAAAGTAATAATAACGCCCAAGAAACTAACGAAAATGGCAAAGAAAGTACCATAAAAGCCATAAAAAAGATCAAGTCCACACTCCACCAGCACCTGGGCATAGGCGAAAAACGATATGAAAAAGTAGCCGCAGAAATAGAAAACACCCTGGAAGAGCTGATGATGTGCTGAAAGTCTACTGTAAAACCACATTAGAGGACGACTACCCAGCGGACAAGTTTAGTATCCTCAACATCGATGCAGAAGAAACGGAAGTACATAAACATTATGTAGTGACCCGAATAGTACCACCGGAATTTAGAAAGGAAGGATCAAAGCCCTTAGTCGTCGTGGAAGAACTGGACGTAACCAGGGTTTACAAAGAGAGAAAGAGGTGAAGAACAATGACCGCTGCCGAAAAGCTGAAAACAGAAAAGACAGATGTGCAAAACCAGACCATGCCCGTGGCACCCATAGCCCAGCACCTGATCACCATGGCCGACACAGACGAGGCCTTCGCCGCCCTGGTGATGCAAGAACACAAAACCCTGACAAAATGCATAGCCCACGTTGAGAAAGAGGTCAAGAAAAGAGTAACTGGCTCCGGCTGGATCCCCGACCAGGACGTATACCAGATGGCCATCGACTACTACCAACTGGACGACGCTGCCCTGGAACAGAAAGCCATGGAAGAGGAACGGAAACGTAAAGAGGAAGCAGAGCAGAAAGCGGAAGAGGAAAAAGCCCGCAGAGAAGCTGAAAAGCAGCAGAAAGCCATTGAACGCCAGGAAGAGGAAAGAAAGAAGAAAGAAGAAGAGCTGAAGAAACAAGGCCAGCTGTCACTGTTTGAAGTGATGGGGGGATGATGATATGAAATTAAACAAGAAAAAGCTCCGGCAGATACCCGTATGGCCAGCCACAGAAGACCTAGTGAGGTTGGCCATCAGAACGCCACAGCCTGATTGGTTCGTTTGTGCATGGCACCATCAGTTCACTCCGGAAAAAGAAGTGCTGCAGCTGGACTTTCACAGTAGAGAGAACCTGCTTCATCACCAGCCTGAGTATCTAAACCCAGTATTCAGGGTTTTCCTCAACAAAAAAGACTACATTTCCCAGACTATAAAAGATCGGAAATGGAAAACAGGAAGTATATCATCCATGGTCACCGGATACCCAAGTTGGGAATGGACCCGAAAATGTGCAGTAGTTGACGCTGAAAGTCAACAGCTGCTTGAAGAGTTCACCGGCTCCACTGAACCATTGAAAGCCATTGATAAGCTCCAGGAAGACATCATGAAACAACGACTGGCCATAAAACACAAAGCCATCACAGACGCCATCGATGCCCAGATGAACCGGGTGCCACCCATCCCGGAGAATTTCACACCATGGGTGGAAGAACAGGCCCTATTATCCAGCCGGTACATCGTGTACCACTACCGGAAAGGCAGGAAGCAAATGAATGGCCACTGTACTTGGTGCGGTCAAGACGTGATTGTTACAGAACCCCGTCACGATAAAAGCGGTACCTGCCCCAGCTGTGAAAGCACCATCACCTACAAGGCCGCCGGCAAAATGAGAGCCAGAAGGTGGAGCGAATGGCGAACCGTGGCGCTGATCCAGCCCATGCTGCCAACCACCACCACAAAGAAACAAGATAAACCGGAGTTTGTGGTCAGGCTCTTCAACGTATGCCGGGACTTTAAAGGTGACAAGGGAATACTACTGGCCACTTCCAACACAAAGCACTATGAGATAAGGCGTACCATTCACAATGGCACAGAATACGAAACTTATGATTGGGCGGCATTCAAGAATACAGGAAAAGTCAGATGGTGCGAGTACAGCATCAGGGGATTATATGAAAGAAACATCGACAACAAAACCATACTTTACCCGGAAGGAATCAGCGAAGCCCTCCATGGTACACCATTTGAGTATTCAGCCCTTGAAAAGTACGCCATTCACCGTCCGGAATTTGCTTTTAATATCCATCAGTACTTAGCAGTATACGTAATTCACAGAGAAATGGAATACCTGGTGAAAAGAGGCCTGAGTTATTACATTGCCGATTGCATGGAGCGCGGAGGCATTGGCTACACACCAGACAAGTTTACCTCACTGAAAAACGATGAAATAAGTTTATTGAAACAGATAGATGGCGGCAGAGATGCACTGCTCTTTTACCGGCGCATGAAGCACTATGGCATGAAGATTGTCCCGGAACAGATAAAGCGCCTGGCCAGCATGACACAGTGTGAGGAAGACATACTGAAAATAGCAGCCCATCACGCCGGCCTGGTGAAGATTATGAACTACATCGAAAAGCAGACCCATGGTAAAGAGAAGACAGAAACAACATTCCAGAACTGGACCGACTATGTAGAAGTCTGCAGCAAACTAAAATATGACATATCGAACCACTTTATATTGTTCCCGCGAAACCTGGAAGAGGCCCACGACACAACCTTTAAACGCTGGGACGTTAAACGGAAAAAAGCAGAAGCCGCCAGGGAACGACGGGAGCAGAAGAAGATTGCAAAGCTGTACCCACAGATCATGGAGAAGTACGCCATGGAAACCGCCAAGTACATTATCACCGCACCGGAATCAGCTGATCAACTCGTCAAAGAAGGCCAGGAACTACACCATTGTGTCAGTAACTACATTTCACGCATGGCCAGAAAAGAATGTGTCATCCTGTTCATCCGGAAGAAAGAAGAACCAGACACACCTTTCTATACCATGGAGATCGCCGGCGGAAAGGTTCGCCAGTGCAGAGGTATGAGAAACAAGGACACCGACCAAGAAAAAGTCATTAAAAGGCTGCTCGATAAGTTTGAGAAAGAAAAGCTGGCAGCACCACCGGAAAAACTGAAAGAGGCTATGTAAGGGAGGAACCCACATGATAGATATAAAAGACATCAACAGCCTGAGGGAAGAACTGGAAGAGGCCATCATAAAAAACAAGCCTTACCACATCAGAAGAAAACTGTCAGTTGAAATAGCCAAAAGAGAGTTGAAAGAGGACCTAAAGAGGTGATCACATGGATACAGCTGAAAACTGGTATGCCCTGAGCCTGAGTATTGTTGGCGGAATTACGCCAGAACAAGCAATGAAATGGATAGAAGAAGGTGAAATGACACAGAAAATAAGAGAAAAGATGCAGCAATCAATTAAGAAGATAGACAATTACAAACATAGAAAAGCCCTCAAACCAGCCTCCAGCAAAGAACAAGTGGAAGAAAACAAAAGGAAACGCAGAGAAGAAACCAAGCAGATGGCAGAAATGAGGCGAAGCGGCATGACTTATTTGCAAATAGGAGAGATATTCAGTCTCCACAAAACATATGTAAGCGTCAGAATCAGAAAATATGAGGAGGAAATCAACCAACAAAGAGAGAGCGCATAACACCCCCAAAAGTGTCATGCGCTTAAACAAAATAAAAACCGCTATGCCTAAAAATATTATATCACAATACAGGCGCTAAATGGCGAAATAGCAACAAAAAACCCCCATCTTTATGCGCTTGTAATAGGTATTAAGATCTCAACCACAACCCAAGCAACAGTATAAATATACAAAAAAAGAGCACAAAATCACCAGGAGGGAAAAAGCCCTATGCCATGGAGAGAAAAAAAGATTTACTCCGGTAAAATGCTCGAAGTCGAAATATACCCAATAACAAAAAAACAGCAGAAAGAGCCCAGGAAGAAAAAAGAAAAGCTAAGCAAACCAAAGCAGAAAAACCTCAACGAAAAAAACGCACGAAAACACCTGATCAGACTCATCAACACAAATTTTACTGACAAAGACCTGGCAGTGCACCTGACTTACAAAGATGGAGAGTTGCCGGCCACTGAAGAAGAAGCCAGAAAGGACGTGATCAACTATATCCGGAGAATAAAGAGGCATCGAAAAAAAGAAGGCCTCCCGGACATCAAATACATAGCAGTGATTGAACACCAGGAAGAGGAAGAACCTGCAGCTGGTAAAAGAAAAAAGCGCATACACCATCACATCATCATGTCAGGCATGGACAGAGACACCGCAGAAGAAATCTGGCAAAAAGGAAGAGCCAATGCAGACAGACTGGAAGCAGATGAATTTGGTTACGAAGGAATAGCCCGGTACATCACCAAGGATCCGAAAGGGAAAAAGCGCTGGACATCATCCCTGAATCTGAAAAAACCGAGAGTAGACGTGAACGATCACAAATACAGCCGCAAAAAAGTAGATCATCTTAGCACAGCCCAGGGAGATAGAGACACTTTCAACAAATTATACCCAGGCTATTACCTAAACGATTGCACTGTGACGGTAAATGACGTTACAGCTGCCAAACACCTGCACATCAGAATGAGAAAGATCGAATGAAGACACAAACAGAAAGGAACAACCAACCAATGACAAACACCAAAACAATGAACCAAGTCCGCGGAAAACAAAACAGAATGATTGGCCAGCTCATGGAAACCATCATCGATGGCAGCTGCAGATGGTACCGAAACCACAACATTGCCATTATCGAAAAAACACCCGAACCCATGAAAGTGATCAGGCCATTAAAAGGCACTCAGTTTATCTGCTGTTTTCTAAAAAAAGCCCAGCCAGACTACAAAGGAACCATAAAGGGCGGACAAACAATCGTCATGGAAGCAAAACACACCGACAAAGACAGAATAGAATCCAAAAGAGTATCAGAACAACAGCAAGAGTCACTGGAAAACTACCGGCAGATGGGAGCTATCACCTACATACTCGTATCCTTCCGGCTGGAACATTACTACATGATCCCCTGGGTGATCTGGAAGAATATGAAAGAGGCCTTTGGAAGAAACTACGTCATGGAAGAGGAACTAAAAGGCTACAAAGTGCCCTATAAAAACGGAATCATAAGATTCCTGCAAATAGAAGACTAAGACGGGAGGAATAAGCGTGAGCGAACAAATGACAGGCGTATGCAGCTATTGCGGACAAACAAAAATAGCAGACAATCCATCAGAAAAAGAGAGAAACTACACCGTAACGAAAAACTGTGATTGCTCGGAAGGTCAGGGATTCCGAAAAGAAGAGCGCATCAAAGATAAGATAGAGAAAGCCAATCATCAAATCAACATACTCTTTGGACAGGACCAGCAGAACCAACACACAGAACCAGTACAAAACCAAAGATTTATAGAACTAATGCAGGAGCTGGCAGAAGCCGCCATAAGAGACCTCATAAGAAAAGCCAGCATTGAAGACGAAGACAGCGGAACCAAAGGCACCATCAGTGTGAACACGAAAAAAGAAGTAAAGATTGAAAGAGGCGACACCTTCAAGCAAAGCCGAACAGTATAACCCAAAAACGCAAGTACAGAATAATTAATTGCAGAAAAAGGGAGTGGCCACCGCCGGCCGTACCCAAAAACTGAAAGGAGCACGAAGAGAACATGCAAACAAACCCAGAAAAAATCGAAAGAATGAAAAGAGACTACACTTTCAGCCTGTGGGTGAAAGTAAATGCAGTGGCCATTAGCACAATGAAAGGCATCAGCCCATCAACAGCTTACTATATGCAAGCAAAAGCGAACGCATTTGAAGTGCAGCACAAAGAAAAAGTCGAAGAACACATCATGGCCCTGCTTGATCACGGCATAATCCACGAAACACAGCAGGCTAGAAAACCAAACAGAAAACAGCGCAGAAACCAAAAGAAAAATGCAAAGAAGCTACAGAAAAAGACAGAGACAGATAAAAAGTAAATCCGAAAGGAAGATTATATGAACCTCACTGAATTTTACCCAACACCTATGCCATTGATCAGGAAGATGATAGACCATATAGATTTTAGAACCATCGGTACAGCCCTGGAACCATCAGCCGGAAAAGGCGACATAGCAGAAGTCATACACCAGCGCATGAAAGATGCCCAGGGCCATAGAAGATATGGATACAACCAGGAAGAGAAACAGTATGACATTGACACCATCGAGATAGAAGAAAACCTACGCCATATTTTAAGAGGTAAAGGCCTCCGGGTAGTACACGACGATTTTCTCACTTACGAAACACACAAGCAGTACGACCTCATTGTCATGAACCCGCCATTTTCAGCCGGAGACAAACACTTGATGAAAGCCATCGGCATGATCAACGCCGGCGGTCAGATAGTATGCATCTTAAATGCAGAAACATTAAGGAACAGACACAGCAATTTAAGAAAAATACTACAAAATCACCTGAAGCTTACGGGAGCAGAGGTTATCTTCCTGGAAGACACCTTCACAGAAGCTGAAAGAAAAACAGACGTGGAAATAGCCCTGGTAAAAATCACCGTTCCAGAAAGAGAAGAAGAAAGTCTGATACTCGACCAGCTGGACCAAGCACAAGCAGGAACAACCAGCACCATGGAAGAGGGACACCATGTCATAGACAAAGACCCAATGCAGGCCATCATTACCAGGTACAAGTACGAAGCAGCTGCCGGCACAAAGCTAATCAACGAATATTTCGCCATGCTGCCATACATGCTCAAAAGTATGAAAGACGAATTTAATTCACCGATCCTGTCCCTGCAGGTCAACGAGTACGGAAACCATAAAGAAGGCAACAAGAAAGAAACCATAAACCGGTACATGACAAACCTCAGATACAAGTACTGGGAAGCCCTGTTCAAAACAGATACATTCGTCAACTTGCTCACCAGTAACATGAGAGATGAGTTCAACAGCAAGATTAACCAGCTGGCACACTTGGAGTTTTCCATGTTCAACATCATGGAAGTAAAAAACCAAATCACCCAGCAAATGACAAAATCAGTTGAAGAAACTATACTCAGCCTGTTTGACGAACTGTCCTGCAAGCACCATTATGACCACTACTCACAGAACATCCACCTATACAATGGATGGCGCACAAATAAAGCCTACAAAATCAATAAAAAAGTGATCATCCCACTAAGTGCCAGGGACATATGGGGCAGCACAATGCAGCCAACCAAAGCCACAGCAAAACTCATGGACATAGAAAAAGTATTCAACTACCTGGACGCCGGCCGCACCGATCACCACGATCTGAGAACTGCCCTGGAAGAGGCTGAAAAGAAAAGCAAGTCAAAGAAAATAGAGCTAAAGTATTTCACAGTCACGTTCTATAAAAAAGGCACAACACACATTGAGTTTAAGGACCTGGAATTACTGAAAAAATTCAACCTTTTTGGCTCTCAGCGAAAAGGATGGTTACCGCCAAACTACGGAAAAGCCACCTACAGCCAAATGACACCGGAAGAAAAAAAGACAGTGGAAGAATTTGAAGGCCAGAAAGAGTACAACAAAACACTGAAGAACAAAGACTACTATCTCGTACAAAAATCAGACCTGCTGCAGATTGCAGCATCAAACTAGGAGGGAAGCCATGAAAAAGCTGAAATATTACCTAAGATGCATCAAATGGCTGTACAAAAACAGAGATTGGAACAACACACGCCAAAAGTTCAAGCGAATGGCCAAAGAAGTAGGTGAGGCCTAATGGCATGCACAATGCTGGACGTACAGAACCGATGGCCAAAAGAAGAAATGATACCGCTGTGTGATGACCTGAACCTTGCAGCCACAAAACAGGAATTGGACAAAGTGGCCATGATGTGGAAATCTGGTTTTCCATTGAAAGATATGGCCAGGTACCTTCGACCAAAAGACAAGTTGGAAAACACCATGGATGAAGTGTGGATCATGTGCATGCACCTGTCACGCCAGGGCCTGATAGGTGAAAGAGAGGGCGGACACCTGGGATCCCCGGACATCATTGGAAAAGATTTGCTGGAAGAGGTGCAGAAATGAACGAAGCAAAGGTAGATTTCCAATGCTGCGTATGCAACAAACAGTATTTACACACACCTACATCAAAAAAACGGGAGCCATATCAATGCGAATGTGGTCAGCACTATGAAATAGTACAACTCACTAATGCATGGGTCATGGTCATAATGAACCCTGAAATGAAAGAGGTGCGAAAATGAACAAAACAAAGATAGACTGGGCCGACATAACCTGGAACCCAGTGACAGGATGTCTGCATGATTGCCATTACTGTTATGCCAGAAAGATTGCCACAAGGTTTAGCAACTGGGGTTTTCTGCCTGAAAATAGACCCGTAGCATTTTCGGACGATATTCCGAATGGCATAGGATTACTTCACTGCTTAGATAAGCCCTATGATAAGCAAGGAAAAAAAGAGCCTTTTCCGTTTAAGTTTGAACCAACACTCCATAGATACCGGCTCACTCATCCTAAAAACATAAATAAACCACAGAATATATTCGTATGCAGCATGGCGGACCTGTTTGGAGAGTGGGTTCCGGACGGATGGATAAAAGAAGTATTCAAAGCATGTGATGAAGCACCTCACCACAGATACATGTTCTTAACCAAGAACCCAAAGAGATACCTGAACTTATACAAGTATAAAAAATTCCCTTGGAAAGAAAATTACTGGTTCGGGACCACAATCACCAGGCCATCAGATGAATTCGTATGGGTGAAGGACACACCATACAAAACATTCGTAAGTATCGAACCAATCATGGCCCCATTCGGAAAACTTGAAAATGGTAAAATGCCAGACTGGGTGATCGTTGGAGCAGAAACAGGAAACCGAAAAGGAAAAGTAAAGCCAGAAAAGCACTGGATAGAGGAAATTGTAAGCCAGTGTCAGGAAAGAAAAGTGCCAATTTTCATGAAAGAGTCACTCAGAAATTTGATGGAAGAGGATTTTAGACAGGAGTTTCCGTGGGAAGGAGTCTAATAAAAACTTAAAAAACATAAGGGGTGAAAAAATGAAGTGGAGTCAAAAAGTAAAATATTTCGCCAAAAGAATAATGAACATTGGCTTACCAAAATTCAAGGTTCCGGTTAATGAAGTGAGTTATGATGTGACAAATATTACGTGCTATTCAAACAGGCCAGGAACATATGAAGTAAAAGTTGTTATGACACACAATGGGATGCCACTCACTTTTGACATACCAAGAATGACTTTTAAGCCCAAACATGCAGTAATACGTGAAGAATTTGAGAAGGTGTATCTTAATAGGCAAAGGATTGAAGATGATTGTGCAGTATAAGGCAGAAAGGATGAACAAAATGGAATATAAACATCCTAAAAAATATGTTGGAATGAGTGAAAATTTGCACATGCAACATCGAATAAGGCAAAAGGTTGAAGCTATGTGCCTAAAGTGCGAAAAATTTATGGGAAAGGAACATGATTTTTCGGAATGTCTTTCTTTGCCAACGTTAGCACATTTGTATATGGGTGAAAAGTGTCCTAAAAATTTAATGGAATTACACAAATACAGAAATTCATGGGTTGAGAATAAGCTAAAATACGATGTTGAGTAATTCGCTTAATCGGGAAAATGCGTAATAGGAAGGGGAAACACATAATGGCTAAAAAATGTGATAAGTGCTTGAAAGGTTCGAAAGCAAGCATAACGGGAGTCGCACCCAATAATACAACATTAAAGCTGGATATGGGGGGAGCTGTGCTGTACGTGATGCCCAGAGGCAAAACAATAGATGTTGTCCTAAATTCTGAAAGCATTATTGATGGAGATTATAAAGCGTGTATTTGGAATGGCGAAGAATGGATTATTTGAAGCACCCGCCAGTATCGGGATGATGCGAAGGAGGGATTGTATGGATAGCAAAAGTCAAATTATGAAAAGCATGGAACCTCTTTTTGAGAAAGCAAAACAAGATAATCTGTGGCTTCACAGCAGTTATCAAGATCTTTGGTTTTCTCCTGAAGAATTGGAAGAACTGCAATCACAAGGTAAGCATTTGTGGTGGGCTGAGAATTGGGTTCTTAAAAGTCCTCATGAAAAGATTGCCGAACTTGAAAGATATAAGCAAAATTTAGATAAAGAAATTGAGGCTATTAAGGCTAAAGCAGGAATTAAGTAAGTCACATAACCGCCAGAAGGGATGATGAGGGTAGTGTATTTAGCTTATGATTGCAAACACTGTATCTACAACAAGAAATGTTCGTCACGAAACCCAAAACCCGGCGACACCTTTATAAACCATGTGCCTTTTTTCAAGCTATTTGGTCGCCAGTTTTATAGGAAAAAGAGAATTCCTGCAAAACCAGCAGATTGGTGTACGGAAGGGAAATACGCCAGTAAAAGACTTGGAAAACACTAAGACGCATAACCGCCATGATCTGAATGAAACGAAAGGAGTATTACTATCTTGATAATAATAAATCATATCTTACAGGCAATAGGATATTTTATAGGGATTTTAATAATAATATTGTCGCTCTATGCATTCTGGAATGGGTGGTCCTTTAGAACTAAGCATGTATATATCGAAGGATATGGTTTGAAGAGACACTTTAAAAAATATAACCGCCATGATGGGATGTAAGGAAAGGGTGATTATGGTATGCCTGAAAAGAAAAGATATTGTTGCCCTACTTGCAAAGGCAGAAAAAAGATAGAAAAGTTAATATGCAAGGTAGCTGGTATTGATTGGACCTATTCCATTAAGTGTCCGCAGTGTCATGGTAAAGGGTGGATTTAAGTCATAACCACCAGGAAGGACAGAAGATGAAAAATAGAGATAAGAGAATCGAAATGCTAAAGAGCAATGGATTTGTTGAAGTACAGCCCAGGTACTGGAAGCACATAATGACAAATAGTGGTCTTTATGACATTTACAACCTCATGAATTTGGATGATCATAATTTCAAAAGTCTAATAACTAAGAAGCAAAGCACTGATCAGGTGGAAAATAAACCGAATAGCTGGTTTTTTAGTAAACGGTGCGGAGCTTGCGGTCATAAAGTTGTTGTGCTGTCATCGGTAAAGCAGGGTGAAGACTATACCTGGTACTGTAGTAACCCATCGTGCAAGAAGCATAAGAAAAAAACACATACAGGAGATCAGGAGTACCCGGAATGGCTAGCGGAGGAATGGGAGGAAATAGAGTGAAAGAGACAATCATAAATTGCTACTGTGACAACTGCAATAAAGAAATGACAGAAGATCAATACGAAAGCCAATCAATAAGGCTCAATGTTCAAGTATCTGTTCCTCATCCACAGGGAAAAGCAGGTGAATCAAATGGTTTTCAAATGAGACTTTGTGATGAGTGTGCGGAAAGAATAGGTTTTGTTCGAATAGAAATCCACAAAGGAAGCATTCATGACAAAACTAGACTTGGAAATAAAGCAAGAGAAAACAAGAAAAGTATTTTTCAATTATTAATTGATCGTGCAGCAAAATGGAATGAGAGGAATGGAAAAATAACATGACATGCGATACCTGCAGATACAGAAAACGGCCGATAATGAAAGAACCCTGTTCAACAGGCAACTATTACCTCATGTACACAGAAATATGCTGTGAGTGGAAACCTAAAAGGTGGTATCAAAGGCTATTAGACCGCATCAGAAAAGGGGAGGTACGTTGCAAACCTTAGTTTACATTTTAATTGCATTGGTATGTTTGTTCATTCTAGCACTAATAGATAATCTTGACTGAATCAGGGATGCAGAGGTTAATTTTGAGAAAGGGTGAAAAACATGAAATCAGTCGAAGAGTTTATGAAACACCTGAGATCAATGTCAGGAACAGGAAACAAGATAGGCCCCAACACCATATTGAGACTTGAGAAAATAGCCAAAGAAAATGGATTCATAAAGATAGCGAAAAAGAATCAATAACCGGAAGGAATGAGAAAATGAACAATGTGGCACTGATCGGAAGACTGGCCAAAGACCCGGAACTAAGATACACAGGCACAGGAAAAGCCGTTGCAACATTCACACTGGCAATTAACAGAGGGTATGGACAGGATAAAACAGCAGACTTCATTCCCATAGTAGTTTGGGAGAAACAAGCAGAAAACTGCGCCAATTACCTGAGAAAAGGCAGCCAAGCAGCAGTGGTTGGAAAAATACAGCCCAGAAGTTGGGATAAATCAGACGGAACGAAAGGATACATCACAGAAGTAGTGGCCAGCTCCGTAGAATTCATATCAACAAAGAATGACGTGAAAGAGGATCAGAAAGGCAGTAACCAGGAACAGGAAAGAGTAGAACTGGAAGAATTTCAGACGATGATGGAAGATGAAGACACACCATCCTAGGAGGTCCCCCATGACAGACACAATGAAAAGCATAATTGCCAACCAGATAGAAAAGTCACTTGACAATATAACAGACGAAACAATAACCAACCTCACAAAGATGCAGAAGGTACTCGACGATCACATCAGAAAAACAAAAGGCCTAAAAGCCGGAAAAGAAGAAACGCTGAAAAAGATAGTGGCCATGCAGGTAGAGATGTCAGAAGCATACAACGAATCAAAGCGCTTTAAGTTTTGGTCAGACAAACAGGCAGACAGAAAGAAGCTTATACACGAATACGCAGACGTGCTTCACTTCTTCCTGTCATTGTGCATAGACCTTAAGATAAGGCCAGACAGCAGTATCATGGACCCACACGATGGATACAACATCAGAATAGCCGATAACAGGCCAGACCAGATATACATGAGAGCCATACAAAGCACCACCATCACCTACGAAATGGTAGGCATGATACACAAAGAAGAAGTGGAAGAGGAACAGACAATGACACGGTACGGACTGGATCAGTTCATTGCCTACTACAACAAACTACTAAGGTATGATGGGTACACCTATAGAGATCTCATAAAGGCATACCTGGAAAAGAACAGGATAAACCATGAGCGCCAGGAGGAAGGATATTAATGTCAATGGTATGGATGGACGCAGGGGAACTGTGTGAGGCACACACAGAACAAACGGAAGTGCTGTTGGAGAAGCAAGGGTTTGAGATGGAAGAGGTGCAAGAGGTTAAAAAAGACAATAAAAAGGCCAAGGGAGGTAATCACCATAGATAGATCAGAGAGAGTTGACAGAGAAAAAATAAGCAGAAGCGCCTTTAGATTTGTTGAACACGAACTGTACTTATACGAAGCTACCAAGAAAGAAATAGTTAAGCTGAGAGCAGACATCATAGAAGGAGGATCAGAAGGGAATGTAACAGGCAGAAGATCAGAGAATTCAACAAGTGATATCACAGGAAACAAAGCCTGCCAGCTGATAAGCATGCATTCCACAGCCTCGGTGCTACATATGGAGAAGGTAGTACAAGCCATAGAGAAAGGCCTTAACATGCTGAATGAGTCGCACAGAGAACTGTTCATACTGAAGTACAAGCTGCATTACAGCACAAGAAAGATATGCAAAGAGATGCCCTGCAGCGAAAGAGCCTGTTACAGATACAGAAGAGAGCTGGTTGAAAAAGTGGCGGAGAACATGGGCGTTAAGTAAATTGGCAGTATGTTGGCAGGATGGAGAGTACTTTACGTGTTATTATGATATTGAGCAAAACTAACGGTGAAGTCACATCCGAACAGGAAGTGATCTAATATCTCCCATGTCCCAGGGTTACGGGGCGATGTGCCGGCCACCATGCCGGCACGCAACATAACCAAAAGCCAGGCATCCTCGGAGCAAATGAGGGCCTGGTTTTTTATTTGAGGTGATATCATGGCCACCAGCAGCATCACCCATACCATTGTTCTAGAGAATCCAGAGGCAGTAAACAGGTTTATACAGGCCCTTGAAAGATCCATAAAGAACAAGGGAGAAACAACATCGGAAAAGAAAAGAAAACAGCTAGAAGAATCACCATGTTATCACTGCGTATGGAGCAAGGACGCAGGAATAACCCTTGTGTGCCTTCTGCCACGTTGCATACAGCCGCCGGGCGCGGGTCCTTCTGGGAGATAACTGTTCTGCGGGTGCTGACGAGCCCGGAAGTCGTCCAGATACAGAGAAAATTTTAATGACACTTCCTGCCAAAACTTAACAGGCAATAAAATAAAAACCAACCTCTTAATGAGCAAAAATATTTGCATCAAAAAACAAATCAAAAAAACGGAAATGAAAAATGTTTTTAAGGGGAAAGTCGAAATGAAAAAGCGGAAAGAAAATGAAGTTGAAAATATGGTGGTGAACACCAAAACGATAGCCTCCATGATCGGCGTTACTGATCGCCGGGTGAGGCAGATGGCAGAGGAAGGAATCATCGAAAAAGTAGGACATGGAAGATTTGAACTCATGGACACCATGAGACGATACATAGATTATTTGAGAAACACCGGTGAAGCTTCTGCAGAAGAAATGGACCTGGTGAAAAAATATGATCATGAGAAAATGCTCCACGAAGCAGCAAAGCGTGAAGCAGCTGAATTAAAACTGGCCGTTATGAAAGGCAGTCTGCACGAAGCTGAAGTGGTAGAAAAGGTTATGACAAAGATGCTGTCAACCTTCAGGGCAAAAATACTGGCCATCCCATCAAAGGTGGCACCGGTGCTTATTGCAAGAAATGAAATTGCGGTGATCCAGGATTTGATACAGAAAGAAATATATGAAACCCTGGAAGAATTTAGTGACTATGATCCCAAGATGTACAGGGGTGAAAAATACATTGATTTTGATGATGTAGTGGAAGAGGATGAAGACTCCGAGGAAGAGGACGATGAAGAAGAATCAGAAAATGACCAGAAAATGAGTGAGAAGGATGAACAAGACTGAAAAACTTTTCACGAAAATAGTAAAAGTACTGAAGCCGCCACCACAGATTGTAATCAGTCAGTGGGCCGACAATGAAAGAAGGCTATCGAAGGAATCATCAGCTGAAGCAGGACGGTGGAGAACAAGCCGGGCACCCTACCAGCGTGAAATGATGGACTGTATCAATGATCCGGAAGTTGAAAACATTGTGCTCATGACTTCGAGTCAGATTGGAAAGACTGAGATTGTACTGAACATCATAGGATACTACATGGACTATGACCCATCACCAATGCTATTAGTCATGCCGACACTGGACCTGGCAGAAGGATTCTCAAAAGACAGACTTGCACCAATGATCAGGGACACACCGGCGTTGCAAAATAAAGTAAAAGACCACAAAACACGAGATTCAGATAACACATTGTTGCACAAGAAGTTTCCTGGTGGGCATGTAACCTTGGTAGGAGCAAATTCGCCGGCTGGGTTATCATCAAGGCCAATCAGAATATTATTGGCAGATGAAGTGGATAGATTTCCGGCCACCGCAGGTGATGAAGGGGACCCCCTGGGACTGGCGGCAAAAAGAACAAAGACCTTCTGGAACAGAAAAAAGATATACGTTTCGACCCCTACAATAAAAGGCGAATCAAGGATTGAAGCGGAATATGAAGACGGAACCATGGAGCAATGGCACCTGCCTTGCCCAGAATGCGGACACCTGCAACCACTAAAGTGGAGTCAGATAAGATTTGAAGACGTAACCCATGAATGTGCAAAGTGCAAAGAAAGATTTTCGGAGTTTGAGTGGAAAGAACAAACTGGCCAATGGCTGGCGCAAAGGGAATGCCAGGGGAAAAGAAGCTTTCACCTGAATGCGTTGGCATCACCATGGGAAAGATGGGAAAATATAATTGAAGACTTCAGGGATGCAAAACAGAAAGGCCCTGAAGTACTGAAAGTATGGGTAAACACCACTCTGGGAGAAACATGGGAAGACGATGGAGTACAAACAACTGAAGAAGACCTGCTGAAACGCCGTGAAAGGTACGATTGCGACCTGCCAGATGGCGTTTTATTAATTACAGCAGGAGTTGACGTACAGGATGATCGCCTGGAAGTGGAAGTGGTAGGATGGGGAACCGGAAAAGCATCATGGGGCATCGGATACCAGATATTTTATGGAGATCCGGCACAAAAAGCACTTTGGGACCAAGTGGATGAATACCTGCAAAAGTCATTTTCATACAAATCAGGTGATCAGTTGCGAATATCATGCGTATGCGTTGACTCAGGTGGCCACTACACCCAGGAAGTATACAAGTTTTGCAAACCAAGAGAACACCGAAGAATATACGCAGTGAAAGGAAAAGGCGGAAAAGATGTGCCATTTGTAGGTAAAGCCACGCGAAACAACAGGGAGAAAGCAGCTCTTTTCACCCTGGGGGTAGACGCCGGAAAAGAAGTACTCATGACAAGGCTGAAAGTTGAATATGAAGACAAACCCGGATACTGTCACTGGCCAATCGAAAAAGAAAAAGGCTACGACTCAGTATATTTCGAAGGCCTTTGTTCTGAAAAACGAGTGATCAAGTACTATAAAGGCCGGCCAAAGATTGAATGGGTTAAGAAATCAAGTGTGCCTAATGAACCGCTTGACCTTAGAAACTATGCAACAGCCGCCCTGGAAATTTTAAACCCGGACCTTGAACGAATGAAAGAGGAAAACAAAACAGGAGCCATTTATGAGCAAACATCACGCAAAAAGAAAAGGCGCAGAGTGATATCAAAAGGAGTAACCGGTTAGGGGTGAAAAAATGTCAGAGATTATCACACTGGAAAGAGCAAAAAAACACCTGATAGCATGGCTGGACGCAGAAATAGCAGTATCAACCGGCCAAATGTACAGAATAGGACCTAAGCAGCTGCAGAGGGCAGATTTGAGCGAAATAAGAAAGCAAATTGCCTATTGGAGGGGAGAAGTAAACCGCCTGGGAGGAAAACAATCAAGAAAAGCAATGCGTATCATACCAAGGGACCTGTAAGGGGTGAGATAAGTTGAACGTTTTAGACAAAATCTATACACAAATAGCACCAGAAAGAGCACTTAAAAGACAGCTGGCCAGAAAAAAACTTGAAATATTTAACCAGGGTTACGGCGATCACGGTGCAAGCGGTCGAAAAAAGAGCTTGATGGGTTGGCTAACAAACACCGGATCAGTGCTTGAAGACGTGGAAACACATATCCCGACCCTGCGGGAGCGGTCAAGGGACCTCTATATGGGTGCGCCGTTGGCCACCGGAGCCCTGAAAACCATCCGGACAAACGTAATAGGCCCAGGGTTAAAGGTAAACCCGCAGATAGACTATGAATTTTTAAAAATGACACAGGAAGAAGCAGAAGAATGGTCAATCAAAACCGAGAGAGAATTCAGGCATTGGTCAAGCAAGGTGCATTGTGATGCCCAGCGCATGAACAATTTTTACGAGCTGCAGCAGCTGGCATTTTTGTCGTGGATGATGTCAGGTGATTGTTTTGCGCTGTTGCCGGTGATACCACGCAAAAACTGTGTTTATGACCTGCGCATAAACATCATTGAAGCAGACAGAGTGTGCACGCCACCAGGAAAAACAGAGTATGGAAAGGTAATAAACGGCGTTGAAATCAATGAAAACGGAGAAGTGGTGGCCTACCACATTGCAGACAAACACCCCGGATCGAGTATTTACAACGGAAAAGAAAACAAATGGACAAAAATCGATAAGTTCGGTGAGCTATCCGGCCGGCAAAATGTGATACACCTAATGGAATCTGAACGTCCGGAACAGCGTAGAGGGGTGCCAATACTGTCGCCGGTCATTGAGTCGTTAAAACAACTTTCTCGCTACTCAGAAGCGGAGCTGATGGCCGCTGTTGTTACAGGAATGTACACCATATTCATAACATCAAAAACACCTGAAGAATCACCTATGGGCGAAGGAATACCAGAAGAAGACAGGATAGAGGGTGATGAAAACAGTTACCAGCTAGGCAATGGCACCATGATTGCCCTGGCAGAGGGGGAAGACATAAAAGAAGCAAACCCGCTTAGACCAAATACCGCCTTTGACGGATTTGTTACAGCCGTTTGCCGGCAAATTGGATCGGCCTTGGAGCTGCCCTATGAAATGCTGCTGAAACATTTCACAGCAAGTTACTCTGCTTCCAGAGCGGCAATGTTGGAAGCATGGAAAATGTTTAAAATGCGCCGGTCATGGATGGCATCAGATTTCTGTCAGCCAATTTACGAAGAATGGCTCACTGAAGCGGTAGCAAAAGGCCGAATAAGTGCACCAGGGTTCTTAACAGACCCACTCGTAAGGGAAGCGTACTGCGCAGCTGAATGGAACGGTCCTTCACAAGGCCAGCTCGACCCGCTGAAGGAGGTGAACGCAGCTGCAAGACGTGTGCAGGAAGCGTTCTCGACAAGAGAGCGTGAGACCGTTGAGCTGACAGGCGGAGATTTTAAGAAAAACGTCAGACAGAGAAAAAATGAAGAAAAGATGATGAAGGAAGGAGGCCTGATCGCTGATGAATTGGTGGGAAATTAAGAACCTGTCAGAAAAAGAAGGTGAAATACTGATATACGGAGACATTACCGACTGGAAATGGGATGAGAGTGATGTAACCGCATCAGACTTTGACAAAAAACTTAAAGCACTGGGAGATGTTGAAACCATAAAAGTACGCGTTAACAGCTATGGAGGAAGCGTTTTTCAGGCAGCTGCAATCAGAAACATGCTCTATGATCACAGCGCTAGAGTGGTAGCCATTGTTGAAGGCATAGCCGCATCTGCAGCCAGCTACATCATAACAGGGGCCGATGAAATACAAGTGCATGAAAACAGCATGATCATGATACACAACCCTGCTACAGTTGCCTGGGGAGATGCAAAAGAACTCATTAAAGCGGCAGAAATGCTTGAAAAGGTAGAAATTACCCTCATAGCCGCATACAAGGAAAAAACAGGAAAGACAGAAGCAGAGTTGGACAAAATGATGGAAGACGAAACATGGATGACTGGCAAGGAAGCGGTGGAAGAGGGTTTTGCAGATACACTGCTTGAACCTGTGGCTATGGTTGCTAGTGGTAAAAAGCTGGTAGCGGCAGGCATCGAGTTCGACTTAACAAAATTCAGCAAAAAACCACCGATTGAAGAAGTAGCAGCAAGAGCACCGGAAAAAAAGCCGGAGCCTGAAAATATATCTGCTGTAAAAAACGAGGTAGGAGGGAAAAATATGACATTAGAAGAATTGAAAGCGGCTCACCCTGATTTGTGTGCACAAATCGAGCAGGAAGCAGCGGAAACAGCACAGGCAAAAGAACGCGACAGAATCAAAGCAATTGAAGACGTGGCCGTGGCAGGATCAGAAAAAATGGTGGAAGCGGCAAAATTTACCGAGCCCATCTCAGCTGAGCAATTGGCCATGAACATCATCAAAGCACAAAAAGAAAAAGGTCAACAGGTCCTTAATGCCACTAACAAGGATGCAGAACAGTTGAACGATGTCAAAGGATCGACACCCGAGGAAGACAAGCAGCAAGAGGATGAAATTGTAAATGCAATCGTTGAAGGAGCCAACAAAAAGGGAGGTGCCAAGTAATGAGAGTATTGGGAAACATGGAATATGAAAATCTGTTTGCAGGAAGTGTACAACCAGTGGTGACAGAAAGCATCACCGTGGCAGCATCACAGGAACTGGTACTTGGTCAAGTGGTTGAACTGGACGCCAGCGGAAACGCAGTGGCACCATCCGGAGAAACCATAGACCCGACAAAAGCATATGGCATCATGGCTGCTCCCGTTACAACAGAAGCAGCAGAAACAAAGGAATCCGTTGTGTTTTTAACCGGCGAATTCAACCAGGATAAAATCATCATCCCTGATGGTGAAGACCTGGCCGACTACAAACTGGCCCTGCGCAAGCTGGGAATTTTCTTGAAACTTGCCGTAAAGGCATAACCACAACCAAAGAGATGGGAGGAATTAATACATGAACATTTTTGCACCAAAAACCATGATGGCTGCAGTTGAAAGAATGGCACCTGTACACACTTTCATCAAATCAACATTTTTCACAAACGAAAAAACCTTCGTGACTGAAAGTGTTGAAGTTGATGTGAAAAAGGGAAGCCGGCGCATGGCGCCTTTTGTGCACCCACGAATTGGAAGCAAGACGGTTGAAAACCGTGGGTACCAAACAAAGGAATACACGCCACCAACAGTGGCGCCCGAACTGCCCACGAGAGCAGAAGACCTGTTGAAACGTATGGCAGGCGAAAACCCTTACAGCGGCATGTCGCCTGAACAAAGAGCCGCTAAAAAAATGGGGGAAGATTTTCGTGAACTGAATGAAATGATCACACGGCGTGAAGAATTTATGTGCGCCCAGGTTCTGTTCACCGGAAAACTGCATGTCATTGGTGAAGGAATAAACGAAGAGATTGATTTCCAGTTTACAAACAAAAAGACACTCAGCGGCACGGATTTATGGAGTGATGAGGGCAGTGATCCGCTCAACGACCTGGAAGTATGGCAGGACGAAGTACGGGTAAAAGGCCTCGTTAACGCAGACATGTGCATCATGTCAACTGACGTTGTAAAAGTATTTATCAGCCATGCAAAAGTGAAAGAAATGCTGGACAATCGCCGCATTGAGCTGGGAATTATCAACCCCAAAGATCTGCCAAATGGCGCGAAATACATTGGCCGAATCAACAAACTGGGAATGGATATTTACCAGTACGACGGCGTGTATCTGGATGATTTCACCAATCCAGCAGAACCAACCACCAAAAAGCTGGTGCCTGAAAAAACATTGGCGCTGGCAAGCTCTGATGCGAACTACACCATGAACTATGGTGCTGTAACCCTGATTGACCAGAAGACAGAAGCCTTCTTCACTGTTGAATCAACAAGAGTACCAGACACACGCATTGAAAAGAAACCTGCAGCCAGGTTCTTGACAATGTACTCAAAACCACTGCCTGTTCCGGATGAAATTGATTCATGGTTGGTGGCCACTGTCCTGTAGAGGAAATGAAAGGGTGATTGCCATGAAAGTGAAAGTGATCAGCGGCAGCATCCGGCATAACGGACAGGAATACTCAGCAGGAAAAACAATTGAAAACCTATCCGAAAATGATGTGCGGCGCCTGATTAACCTGGGCGTCGCATTACCTTTGCAACCTGTAAAGGAGCCGGAAAAAGCTGAAAAACCGGGAAAAGAGACGGTGAACGCACCTGAAATTCCAGACGTATCAGCTAAAACCATCAATGAAATTAAAAAGCGCATCAGCACAATTACGGATGTTAAAGTAATCAAAGCCATGCTGAAAAATGAAGAAAATTCACCCACTACACGAGTGGGAGCAGTGAAAGCCCTTGAGGAAAGGGTGAGGGAAATTGAATCTTAAAGAGCAGATGGTGAAAGACCTGGACACCTTTTTCAACGACGATGAAATGTCTGACAGTATTGCGGTGAATGGCGTTGAAATAGATGTTGTCATTGACACGGAAGCCATGAAAGAACGAAAAATGCAGAAAGCCGGTATGTTCGTAAGTGAAGGCATCGGCCTAAAATCAAGTGAGATCATATTCATTGCCAGAAAAGACCAGCTAACGGAAGAACCCTTCGAAGGCCAGCACATGAAATTTAATGGAAAACCCTACCGGGTGGCAGAAGTAACAGAAGGGAGCCTCATATACACCATTACCATTGAGAGGTACCAGACATGATCGACATTCGCGTAACAGAAACAGAAACAAAAGAACAGCTGGTAGCAAATGTTGAAAAAAGGCTGGGTAAATTCTGGCATAAAACACCAAATGTTATACGAAATGCGCTGAACAGAACGGCGCAAAACATTCAGAGCAACATCAAAAAAGAGGTAAGACAGAGGTATGTCATAAAAGCCTCTCATATCCAGGAAGCTATAGGAAAACCGAAAAAAGCCACTTTTCAGGACCTGACAATCACAGTAAAAACAAGAGGCGGCCCTATACCACTGGATAGGTTCAAAATTAAGCCAGGAACAGCCAGTGAACAGCAGCGCAGGCGAAAATTGTTCAACGTAACCATCAAAAAAGGCGAAACAAAAGAAATGGAAAGAGCCTTTGTCACTGACTTTGTAAAAAGAAAAAAAGACGGATCATCAGCAGTGATGGCTTTCAGGCGTACAGGAAAAACACGTTTGCCTGTTGAGCGCCTTTTTGGACCAACAATACCCTCAATGATCAACAACGAAGAGGTAAGAGAAAACATCATGGAAGAGGCTACGAACACATTTCAGAAGCGTCTGGACCATGAAATTGACCGCATATTGAAAAAGAGTTAACTGAAAAAGCAGCAAGAGGAAAGAGGGTAAAGCCCATGATACCAGTCGAACTGCAGGAAGAACTGGAAAAAAGGGTTACAAAGTGTCTGGAAAACTACCAGATACCAGACCCACACCACCAGCAGGCAGTGGAAGAGGATAAAAACACTGCCATAAAAATTTATAAACAGCACCTGCCTAAAAAAGACAAGGCAGATGAAAGCCTGTACCCTTATGTGCTCATAAAGCTCATGGAAGGTGAGCAGGACACAGACAACACGGCAACCGTGCTGCTATTGGCAGCGGCCTATGACGATGAAGACAGTTACCAGGGTTTTCAACATACCGCCGGCATACTACAAAAGATTTATCAGGACATTATGCGTAACCAGGTGGTGGGGAAAAGGTTCTCGTTACAACTGCCCATACGCTGGGCATTCCCGGACGATGATACATTCCCCTATTTTTTCGGAGCCATTGAAACCATGTGGGAGCTGCCATCAGCACTAAGAGAAGATGTGGAAGGGATGATCTAATGGCCATACGAAAAAAAACCACTAAGCAACAAGCAACAGTTATTTACTGGGGACCAAGCATGAAAAGCGTGCTGCAGTACAGCACGTTCAGAAATGGGTTACCGCCGGCCTTAAAAGATTTGACAAAACAGCACAAATGGTTCAAAGGAATGCTTGTGCCGCCGGCTAAGCTTTCGGAAGTAATGAAAAGCATGAAAGAACAAGGTTCCAGGGAACACACTCTGTACAAAAAAGCCCTGGAAGCCATTAAGGAAGGGGGAAAATAATCAATGTACAACCATGGAGTACGAATTCAGGAGAACCCGACGTCTATCACGCCTCCCATTGTATCAAATGCAGGTGTGCAGGTGGTTGTGGGGACAGCTCCCGTCAATTTATCAACAGACATTGAACGAGTGGTGAACAAGCCGGTAGTTGCCTTCTCATGGGCAGAAGCCATTGCCCAGCTTGGCTACAGTGATGATTGGGATAAGTTTACACTGTGCCAGAGCATGGACGCATCTTTCAGACGCATTGGCGTGGCACCGGTTATTTTTATCAACGTATTGGATCCGGACGAACACACTGAAGCAGTGACAGCACAAACATTGTTGATGGAAAACGGAAAAGGCATCGTGGAAACCGAAGGAATTATGCTTGATACCCTGGTGGTAAAAAGCGCAGATGGGGCAACAACCCATACAAAAGACGAAGACTACACAGCCGCCTTCAACAAAGACGGTCACGTACTGGTAACAGTACTGGATGGAGACATTTTAACTACTGTGGAAGAACTTCAGGTGGACTTTTCACGACTGGCACCTGAACAAATCACAAATGCGGACATTATCGGTGGTTATGATGTAGTCAACAACCTGTACACAGGACTTGAAAACATCACGCAGGTATACCCGCGACTGGGCATTGTACCAGGGCAGATTCTGGCCCCTGGTTGGAGCCAGGACCCGGAAGTGGCATCAGTGATTGCGGCAAAAAGCCAAAACATCAATGGCGTGTTCCGATGCACAAATCTGCTGGACATTGACAGTGACACAGTCACAAGTTACCAGGACGTGCCGGAATGGAAAAACAACAACAGCTACGTGAGTGAAGATACTTTTGCCCTGTGGCCTAAAGTTGTGATTGGTGAACGTGAATACTGGTACAGCGCAGTAATGGCAGCCGTGATCGCACGCACAGACGCACAGAATGATGATGTGCCTTACGTGTCTCCATCGAATAAAACCATCCCAATCACTGGCATGGTGGCTAATGGAGAAGAAGTGTACCTGGATCAAATGCAGGGCAATTTCCTAAACGGTGCAGGGGTAACAACCGCCATCAATATCAACGGATGGAGAACATGGGGCAATAGAACAGCAGCTTATCCAGGAAACTCAGACCCGAAAGACAGTTGGTTGCCAATCAGAAGAATGTTCAGCTGGTGGGGAAACACCTTCATTTTGACATACTTCCAAAAAGTGGACGATCCGACCAATTACCGACTCATTGAGAACGCTGTTGACTCAGAAAACATAAGAGCCAACGGATTTAAAGCGCGTGGACAGCTAGCCGGCGCAGTGATCGAGTTTAGAAAAGACATGAACCCAATCACACAAATACTGGATGGAAGAATCGTATTCATTCAGCGTATTGCAGCGTTTATACCAGCAGAAGACATTGTAAACGTGCTGGAATTTGACCCAACACTACTTGAAGAAGCCCTTGGAGGTGTATAAAGAATGAATCCAATCCCTGAAAAAGTGGTGAACTATAACGTCTATGACGACGCTGAAAAGCTCGTGGGCGTAGCGGCAGAAGTCACCCTGCCATCTGTGGAGCTCATGACTGACACCATCTCGGGTGCCGGCATTGCTGGTGAGTATGAATCACCAACACCAGGCCACACAGGCTCCATGACAATGGAGATTCCTTTCCGCACACTGATGCAGAAGTCTTTCAACCTCATGAAAAACAAAGGTCGGTCAATTGTGCTGAGAGCAGCACAACAAAGCTTCGACGTGGCCGCAGGTGAAGTGAGGACCAGAGGATTAAAAATAACCGTCAGAGGCATGCCAAAAGGTATGGCTCTGGGAACCCTGGGCGTGGGCAGGCAAACGGAATCCAACAACCAGATTGAAGTGGTGTACATGAAGATCGAGGAAGAGGGACGAACACTTTTGGAAATCGACAAGCTAAACTTCATCTTTGTGGTTGACGGAGAAGACATGCTGCAGGAAGTAAGAAACCTCATCTAAACAACAATACCAATCGGAAAGGAGCGTGTGAAGATGAGCGCAAAGAAAAGTGACTACATGATTCCGCTAAGTAAACCGTACACATTTGAAGGAAAAGAGTATAAGGAACTGGATATGTCACCCATTGAAGACCTAACAACTGAACAGCTGAAAACAGCTGAAAACATGATGGCCAGATCCGGTAACTTTTCCATCATGAACGAAAGCAGCGTGGCATACACCTGCTTTATTGCATCGCAGGTGACAGGAAAACCCGTTGAGTTCTTTGATAAGCTGCCGGCCAAAGATGGCACAAAAATCAAGAATATCGTTATGGGTTTTTTGAACGGGTAGGGTTAATAGAAGAAGTTGAATTCAGGTATAGATCAAGGATCGACGGGCGCATGCTGTCAAAAGTGTGTGTCCGTTTATCTATGTGCACTTATACAAATTTGGAATACCTGAATAAAATGTCGCTGTTGAACCTATCCGAAATAATTGAGGAGGTAGAGGCGGTGAACAAAAAATGAGTGTTGCAAAACAATACGAAATAGCGTTTAAAATGGCAGCTAAGTTAGATCCTTCAATGCAAAAAGCCTTTGCAAACACCGCCAAGAATTTCAAGGGATTCGATAAAAACATGAAAAACTCCGGAAAACAGGCGGGCCTTTTGCAAAAGACATTTGGATCATTAACGGGGGCCATGAAGGCGCTCGGAGTAGCCGCCCTATCTTATGTGGGATTTAGAACGTTCAAAACTGCTATTGACGCAGCTGTGGGATTCCAGGATCAGATGGCCAACGTTGCCACCCTGCTTGATGGAGATGTACAAGCATCACTGAAAACCATGGAATCAGGCGTGAAAAACCTTGCCAAATTAACCGGAAACGAAACAGAAATGCTTACAGATGGACTATACCAGGTGGTTTCTGCCTTTGGAGATACAAAAGACAACATGGGAATATTGGAAACAGCCGCAAAATCAGCCATGGCAGGAAACGCGACTGTAGCAGACAGCGTAAACCTGCTTTCAGCTGTCACGAAAGGATATGGAGACACAAGCACAGAGGCAGTGAAAAAAGTATCTGACCTGGCATTTCAAACTGTTAAACTTGGACAGACAACCTTCCCTGAGCTGGCAGCAAATATGGGAAAAGTCATTCCGTTCGCTTCAACATTAAGAATTGAGCAGGAAGAACTTTTCGGAGCTATGGCTACACTGACGGGGGTAACAGGTGGAACAGCTGAAGTAACCACGCAGCTTAGAGCAACAATGCAATCATTCTTAAAACCAACAAAGAACATGGAAGCTCAGTTGCAAAAACTTGGTTATGCAAACGGAATGGCTGCACTTGAATCTGAAGGCTTGGACGGAATGCTGAAAAGACTGAAAGACTCAGTAAATGGTGACGAAGTTGCATTGTCGAACCTGTTTGGATCAGCAGAAGCAACCAGTGCAGTATTGGCATTGACAGGAGCCCAGGCAGAAAACTTTGCAGAGAAAACGAACGCCATGAAAGAGGCTCTGGGAGCAACTGAATCGGCATTCGAAACAAAACAGCGCACGGCAAAAGCAGCCATGGGAAGAATAAAGCAATATGTAAATGTGGCGGCAATTAACATCGGAAACAAAGCCTTGCCATTAATCGTGGATGGACTCAGCTATGCAATGGAAATGTTTGATAAAGCAGGTCCGGTGGCCAACAGGTTTAAAGAGAGGCTACAAGTACTCTCTCCTATCATTGACATCATAAGAAACAGCGCAATTTGGCTGAAGGATACAGGAGTAGACAGTTTTAATGCCATAAGAGATGCAATATCTAAAAACATTCCACAGGTGGAAAACCTGGATGAAAAAATACAGATAGCAGCATCAATGCTTGAAAATGGGTTCGAGGCCGCCAAGCCAATTATTGAATGGATTGGAACCGAGGGCATCCCAAAGGCAATTGAAATTATGGTAGAAATGCATGAAAAAGCAAAAGATGTATACAATTTCATCAAAAGCAATTGGAACGTCATAGGACCAATTGTAATGGGAGTTGTAGCTTCCATGGCTGTGTATAAAGGCGCAATGCTGACAGCAACAGTGGTTACAAAAGGAATTGCATTAGCGCAGCTGGCAGCTGCAGGAGCCGCAAAAGCATTTGGACTGGCAATGGCCTTTGTCACATCACCTATCGGAATAGTAGTGTTGGCCATAGGGGCAGCTATTGCAATAGGGATGCTGCTATACAAAAACTGGGACTGGATAAAAAGCAAAGCCGGCCCTATATGGGAAGGCATTAAAAATGGCATCAAAGGACCAGTGAATGGCATTATTGGTTATGCAAATGCAGTGATCACAGCATATGAAAAAATGCTAAACGGAGTAGGAAAGATCATTGGAAAAATACCATCAATCAGCATACCTGAATGGGTACCGGGCCTGGGTGGAAAAACCTTCTCAATACCAAAAATACCAGAGGTTACACTGCCTAAAATTCCAATGCTTGAAAAGGGTGGAATTACAACTGGGCCGACTCTCTCAATGATTGGAGAAGGAAAAGAGCAGGAAGCCATTTTGCCACTGTCACGCCTTGAAAGCCTGCTGGGGATACCACCAAGAGATGGTGGAGACACAATACACTATAGTCCACAGTTTATCATCCAAGGCAATGCAGATAAAAAGGTAATCGAAGAGGCAGAAAAAGAATCGTTCAAACGGTTCACCAGCAACTATGAAAAGTTCAAGCGAAAAAGAAGGCGGGTAACCTTCGCACAGTAAGGAGGCTGGCCATGAGAAATTACACCACAGTATCGGGAGATACTTTCGATTTGATAGCACACCGGGAAATGGGGTCAGTATTCCGGATCAGGGAGTTAATGGAAGCTAACCCAAACCACATCGACAAAGTAGTGTTCAGCGGAGGGATCACCATCAAAATTCCGGAAATTGCCCCCTCGCAAGGCAGCACTATTGAAAACATACCGCCATGGAGGCGATAGCATGAAAGAAATAAGAAGAACGTCAGTAGACATCTTCTACCAAAACAAAAACATTACCGCCGACATTGCGCAAGATCTGATAAGCCTCACCTATTCTGAAAAAGCATCAGGTGAGGCGGACAGTCTAGCCATTGAAGTCAAAGACAGTAAGAAAAAATGGATGGGAGACTGGTTTCCTGAAAAAGGGGATACCATCATGGCGTCCATTGTCACAAAAAACTGGGAAAAGGAAGACCGGGAAAAAAGGTTTTTCTGTGGCAATTTTATTATTGATGAGCCGGAGTTTAGAGGCCGGCCGATTACTGCAACCATCCAGGGGCTATCAATCCCATCGAATGAAGATTTTATGGAAACGGAACACTCGCGCACTTTTGAGATGGCCACCCTTAAAGAAATTGGCAAGGCAATAGCCAGCGCAAATGGATTGAAATTGAAGTATGAATCAGCCTTTAATCCAGTGATAAATTTTATTGAACAGGCCCAAAAACCGGACGCAGGCTTTCTGTTTGAAGTTGCGAAGCGTTATGGGATGGCCATGAAAGTATACCGGGATCACATTGTACTGTACAGGGAAATGGAACTGGAAGCGAAAAACCCACCACAAAAAGTGGATGAAAAGACAATGAAGCCAGTGACGCTCACCATTGATGAAACGAACATTGATTCATCATGGGAAGCCAGAACCAGTACGGCCGGCGTTTATGATGCCTGTGAAGTGACATACTCACTACCAGACACAGAAGAAACCTACACATATACTTTCAGGGCACCAGGTAGGACAGGAAACAAAATACTGAGAGTGAATGAAACAGTTTATAGCATTGCAGAGGCTGAAATAATAGCACAATCAAAGCTACGTGAAGCGAACAAGTACGAAACTGTACTCGGTGGAAATCTGCCAATGAACCTGGACATCATGGCAGGGATCAATGTCATTATAACTGGATTTGGAAAATTCAACGGAAAGTATTTTATTGATGCAGTTGATCACAGCGTTGGTCAAAAATCGACAACTAATTTTGCATCTCACAAAGTATTGGAGGGGTACTGATGGACGCGCTGAGAATCATTAAAAACCTTTTCAGGGTGGCCACGGTATCAAGCGTGAACTATCAGGCCGGTAAAGTCAGAGTGACCTTTAAGGACAAAGAAAACACAACGTCAGGAGAAATACCCATGATGGCATTCGAGTATATGATGCCGGAACCTGGGGATTCAGTGTTTTGCATTTTCCTGGGCACAGGCACATCGCAAGGTGTGTGCATAGGAAAGTTCTTCAGCCAAATGGTAAAACCTGTTGAATGGGGAAAAAAGCTGTACTATAAGCATTTCTGGAATGAATCATACTTAAAGTATGACAGCCAGACAAAGACCTTCACCATTTCAGCACAAAACATTAGGCTCATGGGAGACGTGACCATAACAGGTAATCTGACAGTGGAAGGAAGCACGAGGATAAACCAGGGCCTTATTGTTGATAGTGACGTGAAAGTGGATGGAAATATACATGCAGAGGGCAATATAACAGCAGTAGGAAGTATAACACCATCCGTACCCACAGAAAAACCATTTTAAGGCGGTGATATACCATGGCAACAATAGGATTTTTTGGACCAATAACCTTTAGAACATCAGACAGGCGAATACTAACGTTTAGAAATTACAGTCGTGAATCATTCGCAAATTTCGCAGAACACCGCCTGATACTGCGAAAGCCACAACTGGAATTTATGGGAACGGAACTTGATATTGTGACCTTTAACATTGATCTGAATGCCAGTAATGGTGTAAACCCCATGAAAGAGTATGAGAATTTGCACGAGATTTTGAAAAAAGGTGAAGCCCATACCCTGGTGATCGGAAATAAGCCACAGGGAGAAGGTAAATGGGTGATTGAAAGCATGTCAAAAGCGTTAAATGTAGTGCTTGACCGTGGACAAGTGTACAGTTTAACCCTGGAACTAAGCCTGAAAGAGGACGTTGAAGAGGAAGAGGGATTGGTTCTATGGAAACCTGCACCAGCACCGCCACCACCTATGGCATCGCCAGTACAGGAAACACAGTCTGAAACAAAAACAGGAACCGTAACTGCATCGGTGCTTAATGTGCGACCAGGGCCAGGGATGTCACATGCACCTATAGGAACGCTGACAAATGGCACACAAATAACCATTGTAGGAAGTTCTGGTAATTGGCTTGAAATAGAGTACGGAGGCGGGACGGCTTACGTATACAACCAGTATATAAGGGTGGATTGATACCATGGAAATTAACCTGAATGCAGCTGAAATTATTTTCGACGCTTCCGGAGCCGAAGAGATTGTGCAAAATGTCAGAACGATCATAACCACGGCAAGAGGATCAGTGCCGCTGGATAGAAACTTTGGCATAAATATCGATGTTTTAGATCTTCCGCTGGAAGAGGCTAAAGGAAGACTGGTAGTGGAGTATACAGAACAAATAAAACGTTACGAATCAAGAGCAAGAGTATCAGAAGTAACCTTCGAGACAGATGCCTTGCAGGGAAAATTATACCCAAAGGTGGTGATCATAGGTGTCTAACGAATCAATAAGAGCCTTCAGAAGCTTGCCGGAAATTAACTTTGTGAATAAGGATGTACAAACAATGTTGTCTCAAATGGTGGCAGAGTATGAAGAGGTCTATTTCGAGTCAACGGGTGTGAGAAAAACCCTGTCACCAGGAGACCCGGTAAGAATATGGATTTATGCACAGGCTCTAAGAGAATACGGATTGCTTCAGCAGATAGACTACGCAGCAAAACAAAACCTGCTCAGGTATTCTGAAGGAAGTTATTTGGAAAATCTGGGAGCCATAGTGGGAGAAGGAAGAAACGGACCATCGGCAGCTGTTACAACTGTAAGGTTTACAAAATCACAGGAAGGCACAACCATACCGATACCTGCAGGAACATTAACAACCCCAGGAAACGGTATTTTTTTTGAAACAACGGTCTATGCAGAAATAGAAGAAGCAGAAGAATACATCGATGTGCAAAGTATTTGCAGAACCCTGGGCACAGCAGGTAATGGGTTTACACCAGGACAGATAAGCACGCTGGTAAACCCAGTGGCCGGCATTGCATCAGTGGCCAACACCACCACATCACAAGGCGGTGAAGCTGCAGAAGACGATGTATCACTAAGAGAGCGAATCTACTTGAAACCGGAGTCGTTTTCAGTGGCCGGTCCGGGAGATGCCTATGTGTTTTTCGCTAAGCAGTACAGCTCAGCGATAGGTGATGTAAAACCAAGTTCACCCGATCCGGGAGTTGTTGACATTCGATTCATCCTATCAGACGGATCCATCCCAGACAGCTCACTGATCACCGAGATAACAAACTACCTAAGCGCATCAAATAGAAGGCCGTTAACGGATAATTTACAAGTAGGTGCTCCGGACCAGGTAGACTACGCAATCGAACTAACCTACTACATCGGAAAACAAAACGAATCAAGAGTGGTGGAAATACAAGACGCCATAAACCTGGCCATAAGCGAATATGTCACCTGGCAAAAGATAAGGATTGGAAGAGACATAAACCCATCAGAGCTGAGCGCCAGAATAGTACAGGCGGGAGCGAAACGTGTGGAAATAACAAGCCCTGTATTTACTGTGATTGGAGAAACGGAAGTGGCAAAAGAAACCACGATTGATGCAGCGTATGGGGGTCTGGAAGATGAGTAAAACAACCAAAACCGTCACACTTCTTGAATTGCTTCCGGAAAATCTAAGATCAGATCCGGATATAATAGCAGCATCAGCTGCTGCAGACAAGGAGTTTCAGGAAATTGCTCAGAAAGTGGGTCTGGTAATGGTCATGACAGACATTGACAGTGCCCCGGGAATTATACTGGATCACCTGGCAATACAAATGCGAATTGATTTCTATGATACAGCTTTTCCGATTGAAACAAAGAGAAGGCTGGTGAAATCGGGTTATCTGAAAAAGTACACCAAAGGAACACCCTATGCCGTTCAGCAAATAATTCAAGATGTTTTCGGAAACGGAGAGATAATTGAATGGTTTGAGTATGAAGGAGAACCATACAGTTTTATGGTTAAAACAGATGCCCTGGCATATAGTGAAGAAAGGATTGAACAAATAGTAAAATTAATAAATACAGTAAAAAATTTAAGGAGTTGGCTGGAAAAAATATTCATCGAAAAAACAAAAGAAATGGAGTTAAACATTGCTCTAGGACACATGAAGGGAACGGTGGTTACATCTGGAATAGATATAGCCGCAGGTGAAACAAAGGCAAAACTAAATAAAGCGGGATGCATACAGGTAGTTAATGAAATATTTATAACCTAAAGGAGGGAGCAAGTTGGCGGATTTTCCGAACATTCAACTAACAAATAAGGGATTAGCATTACAGGCAAAAGCCCAAATAGGAACACAACTGCAGTTCACTAGATCTGGCATAGGTGACGGAACACTGGAACCAGAACAGGAAATAAAAGATTTGAACGTGCTCATAAGTGAGAAAAAAACACTGGACATAGGAGATATGTCAGTGATTGGAGATGGAACAGTAAGAATAAGAATATATGTAACAAATGAAGATCTTGCAGAGGGATTTTTTGTGAGAGAAATTGGCATATTTGCAAATGACCCAGACGAAGGAGAAATACTATATTGCTATACAAATGCTGGGGCATTTGCAGACTACTTACCTGCAGATCAAGGATCAACAGTGATTGAATCGATACACAATATTACGACAACAATTGGGGAAGCGGAAAATGTAAGCATAACAGTGGAATCGGGAATATATGTAACGCAACAAGATTTTAATGTGCACAAAAACGATAAAGCAACAGACGCAGCCCTAGGCCACGTAAAAGTAGACGGAAACACCATCACTATTGACGAAAATGGCATTATCAGCGCCGGCACACCTGGCACATTCCGATACGGCATAAAAATCGACAAAAACGACTCGAACCCCTTTACACGGGTGGAATACCTATACGACGCTGTAGGCATGATCCCGGCCGGCATGAACTATTCAGCAGACGAATTTAATTACGGATCATGGAGAGGCTTCTGCGAATGGATAAACACCCCCGTCATGCTAAACTACGATGGTACCGTCGCCTACCGACTAGACCGAAACGATCAAACAAAAAAAGCCGACGGAACAGCCTCGGACATCGGAAGCACAGCCTTTGCAGGAAATGCAATGAGCCAGTTCAAACGGTTATGGATAAAAGAATGGGAAGACGCAACACATGAGTATATTGTTTTTTCAAACGTGCAGTACGATTCAAGCTACCACGCCCATGCATTTACTGACGAAAATGGAAACATACAGGATTACATGTACAAAGCAATGTTTGACGGATCGTATGTAGCGCCACGTCTTCGGTCACTGGCAACGGGTGCGGTCATGGCCAGTCAAACAGGACAAATAGAAATCGAAAGAGCGGAAGAAAACGGGATTGGATGGCATATAGGTTACAAATCGCAACGAGACTACATCACTTACCTGCTATGGCTCATAGGCAAAACAACAGCAGATCAATTGACATTTGGAAACGGGAACAGCGATTCAGGTGTTTACATAGCACCAGGAGCCCTGAAAGGAAAAGGCCAATTCCACGGTTACAGCACTACAACCCAGGCGGTAAAAGTGTTCTACATCGAAAACTACTGGGGTAACTACTGGGAAAGAATGAGCGGCATGCTCCTGGCACTGAATGGAGAAATACACGTCAGAAAAACACCGCCATACCTGCAACCAGCGACACCAGACGAAAATGTAATGCCCGCCGGCTACACACCTACCGGCGTATTTCCAACAGGCGGATCAGGCGGGTATCTGCGTGATGCAAAAATCGTTGAAGATTTAGGATTCATCCCGGACACAAACGGTGCATCAGCAACAACGTACTATACATGCGGACTTTGGTACGCAGTTGGAGGCACTATAAAGTGGGCGCTTGTCAGTGGCGCTCGTGGCTATGGCTCTCTTTGCGGGGCCGGCACGGTGACGGTGTCCAATCCGCTCTCCCTTGCGACTTCGAACTTTGGCGCGTCGCTCTCCTTCCTTGAGAAGACCAGTTAAGCGGGGGCAAGGGGGCAGCCAGCCCCCGGAAAGAATTACACATCAACAATAAATCAAAATCATATATAGGGATATGGCACACATGCGCAGCGCTTGTCAGTGGCAATCGTAACAATGGCTCTCTTTGCGGGGCCGGCACGGTGAATCTGAACAATCCGCTCTCCAATGCGAATTCGAACATTGGCGCGTCGCTCTCCATTCTTATGGAAAAGTAACAAAAATCATCTCGAACGATGGTGTGCCATATTCCTTACCCCTAGGTAAAAATTAAGCCGAAACTGGATGGGTCAAGTAGGTTCATGCGAATTCGAACCACCCATAGGCCATAAGAAAGGACATCGTGGATGAAGACGGAAAAACACATATTTGAAAGAACAATATCAATGCAAAACATAACAGCTGCAATTTACCGAGCAGCTGAAGACAAGAAAGATAGAAAAGAAGTCCAGGAAGTATTGGCAGACGTTGAAAAACACGCATACCAAATTCATAAAATGCTGGTCACCGGCACATACAAACCATGCCCATACAAGGAATCCTTTATTAGAGAAGGAGCGGGACAGAAACAGCGGAAAGTTACAAAAATCGATTTTTATCCAGACCAAATCATACACTGGGCACTGGTACTACAATTACAGCCAGTTATAGAAAAAGGTGCATATGCCTACTCCTGCGGAAGCATGCCGGGCAGAGGACCGCATTTTGGAAAACCAAAACTTGAAAAGTGGATCAGAAAAGACAGGAAAAACACTAAATACAGTGCAAAATTAGACATCACAAAATTTTATGAATCAGTTACGCACACCCTGGCCAAGGCCAGTATCAGAACCATCATCAAAGACCCTAAAATGTTGTGGCTCCTGGACACCATCATAGACAGCTACCCAAAAGGCCTGCCAATCGGATATTTAACAAGCCAATGGCTGGCTAATTTCATTTTGCAAAAGCTGGACCACCTCATAAAACAAGTGCTGAAAATAAAGTACTACATGAGGTATATGGACGATATGATTCTGTTTGGGCCCAACAAAAGAAAACTACACAAAGCCGTGCGCATGATCATGGGGTACCTGGAAAAAATGAACCTCAAAATCAAGAAAAACTGGCAGGTATTTAAGCTAGATGCAAGAGCGCTGGATTTTATGGGATTCAGGTTTTTCAGGCACAAAACAATATTAAGAAAAAGCCTGATGTTGCGCATCACACGTAAAGCAAAGCGCATCTACAACAAAGGAAAAGCCACATTCAAAGATGCGGCCGCAATTATCAGTTATCTGGGATGGATAAAACACTCACAGACGTACAAGGTATTTAAAACAAGAGTAGTGCCTTATGTGTCGATCAAAGCCATGAAAGCCATTATAAGACAATATTCAAGAGGGGAGATTAGTCGAAATGAAAACATACCGCTCCGAAAGCACAGAACAGCCATTGCCAGTTGACGAAACCACAAGCCCGACAACCGTTTATGCAAGAGAAAACATTCAAGAAGAAACCAGAACTGACGACCAGGAAAATGAATCCACCTGGTACACCTACGACGAAACTCAGTACACCAAAGAGGAATGGCAAAAACTACAACAAGAACAACGCATAAATGCCCTGGAACAGGAAAACCAGCGCCTGCAAGAAGTGATTGACACCATGCTAGGACAACCAACAGGAGGTGAAGTATAATGTTAACCCACGAAGAAAGACTGCAAAGAGCCATTGTCTTTAACCAGGAAAGAGCAGCATCCCGCACAGCAGGCCAAATCGCAACCAGAAACCTGATCAAAACATCAGAGCTCACCCCTGAAGAAATGGCACAATTGGTCGGCATCTATCCAGCCTGGGCGCCAGACACCAACTACAAAGTCGGAGATATTGCTGCCTACCACGGTGCACTGTACGAAACCGTACAGGCCCATACATCACAGGCCGACTGGACGCCTGACACAGTGCCGGCCCTTTTCAAATCTCATGCACCCGTCGGTGTGATCCCTGAATGGACGCAACCTACGGGCGGGCATAACGCCTATGCAGTGGGAGAGCAAGTTACTTACAAAGGCAAGGTATGGACCTCGAAGATACCTGCCAACACAACCGTGCCTGACGGCGACGAGCCGTATAATAGGTACTGGGAACCAGAGGCAGCTTAATGCAGCGATTCAATAAAATCAGAAAGCTGTTGGATCAACTTGAACAGGAAATGATGAGCTTGATTGAGGACAGGCAGGAGCTGGAAGAAAATGAATTATCACAACGAAAGCCGTCCTGGGACTGTGGATGCAGAAAGTGTATGAAATGCGAAAACTTCAGGAGGTGACAGGATGGAAGTAAACATTCTAACGGCGATAGGAGTCACTGGCACGATATCAGGAATCATACTCGGGTACCTTGGATACAGAATAGGACTTAAAAAAGACTATTATGAGCAAGGCAGCGAAGCAACAGGAATTCGAAAAGATATCGAGTATATCATAGTGGCAATAGATAGGGTGAGTAAGGAACTTACAACACTGACTATCTGTGTGAATGGATTAATTGAGAGAGTAATCAGAGTGGAAGAGTCTGCAAAATCTGCACACAAAAGGATAGATGAACACATTAAAGCAATCAGCGGCGAAAGAAGGGAACACCCACGGAAAGATGTTTCGGAGGGGATGTGATTGAACTGAGCAAAAGAGTAGTAGTCGAAAAGCTTGAATTCAGCAAAAAAATACTCATATGGCTTTTTGTATGGGCAAACGTCATTCTGACTTTGGCTGTTTTTTTTGTCATAAAAAACCAAGATTCTGCCACTCTTCAGATACTGGTGTCAGTGATCGGGTTAGAAGTGATACTGGCCATTATATGGTATATGAAAAAAGCACAAGCAGAGAATGAAATAAAGATAAGGAAGGGAGGTGGAAATTATGAACAAAATTCAGATAGCGAAGAATTTTAGTTTGCATGAGTTTCAGTGCACAGGATCTGGACAGGCGCACAATCACGTCATGTTGGATGAGGTATTGCTGGCAAAGCTTCAGCAGCTGCGTGATGCTATAAACAAGCCGATAATCATTAACAGTGCTTTCCGTTGTCCACAGAGAAACACTGCTGTAGGAGGTTCGCCCAAAAGTCAACATTTACTGGGTAAAGCCGTTGATATACGCGTTAACGGGATGACTCCCAGGCAAGTGGCAGCTGCAGCAGAAAAGATCGGGTTTGGTGGCATAGGTATCTACAACACGTTTACTCACTTGGACACTCGCGCTGGTCGCGTAAGATGGAACGGATAGGAGGGCATATATGGAAAATATAATGATTGCAGCCATGGAGAACCTAGGATATGCAATAGGACTTATCATAGTATTTGTCCTATATTTCATAGCAAGGTTCTTTGGAAAGATACTGGGCAAAAAGTTTGAAATGACGGAACTCAGGGAAATAGCATGGACGGCCGTCAACCTAGCTGAAGACAAGTTTATTGGTGATGGAAAAGGAGAAAAGAGAAGAACGGAAGCAGTCGAATGGGCACATGCAGAAGCAAAGAGACTGGGTATTGTACTAGACAAAGAAAGAATGGAAGCCATTGTAAGAGGTATTTATAATGCAAGCCTAGAAGAAATTACAAAGGCACGGGAGAAAAGAGAAAAGAAAGCTGCAGAACCCTAAATAGCCAGCCAGGGCCAGAAGTGTTACTCCTTTCACTGCCTGGCCACCGCCACCCTTCGGGGTGGCTTTATTTTTTTGCGCAAAAAAAAGGCCCCCATACAGGGAGCCTAATAAAAAACTATACAGATGCGATAGAGTGACGATAAAAAACAATCGGCACAACAAGCCGCAAGTGAAGATGTATGCTATTTTGTACCTCTGTGGGTGAAGGGTCGTCTCCACCAACAAATCCCAACTACCGGTGTCCTCGCCGGTAGTTCTTGCTTTTTTGAGCGGTCCCTTAGCGTCTGGCCGCGTAACCACCGACAAATGCACATCATCTTCATTTACAATAATATTATCAACAAACAGATTGACAGCATTTTTCTTTTTTAGATCAGAGAAGTTCTTAATGTCCTGATACAAGGAAAGAAAATGATAAATCTGGTCCCGTGTAAAAGAAAGGTTCCGGTCAATCTTGGCCGCCTCATCCAGCCTTCGCTGCAAGGCAATCTGTTTTTCTTCCAACTCTTTCATCTTAATTTTCATTGACGGGTGATACATTCCATCCATGACAGACTGAAGCATACTCTCAACTTTTGCATCAGCATCCTTCAGCTGGTCCTGAAATTGTTTAACTTCATCCGGAACTTGCTGAGAAGACTTCTGAATATCTTCATAAATCTTATCGCTGGCCGGGCCAATGGCATCATCAGAAAAAAGATTATCATAAAGAAAATCAATCACCAGGTCTTCCACGAAGGGTTTACTGATAGGTTTCGCATCACAGGTGCGCTTATTGCGCCTTGCGTTGCATTCATAATAAGAGTAATCAGTTTTATTCCTGCCGGAACGCGCATGCTTACCAACCATGGCCGATCCGCACTTGCCACACAAGACTAATCCGGAAAGAATATAAACCCGCTTAGATTTGTACTGCCCTGTACGATGCTTGTTCTCTTCCATTTTTCTTTTCACCCTTTCAAACATTTCAGGCGTGATAATAGCCGGACACCCTCCGGGAACTCGGATGATTTCTTCGTCAGGCTTCTGCAGATGACCATTCCGCTTACCCTCAACCTTACGTTGTGTCTTATTGAAAACAAAAACCCCCGAATACTTTTCATTCTTCAAAATGTCATGAATGCTGTTCTTCCCAAATGCCCGACCAAGCTTGGTTTTATGACCACGCTCATTCAGTTTGTCGATAATGGCACCATAACCATGGCCCTCCAGATACATGGAGAAGATGATCCGCACAGCCTCAGCCTCAAAAAGATTAAGCTCATAAGTCTTATCAGGTGCAATGTCATACCCAAGGGGAGGAGTGCCACCAGTGTGCTTACACTGATAGGCTGTTTCACTCAACCCTTTCATTACTTCCCTGGCCAAATTAAGGCTGTAATACTCCGCCATCCCTTCCAGCAGACTTTCCAGAATGATACTCTCAGGGCTGTCATCAATGTTCTCAAGCACAGAGTACACCTTAACACCATTGACCTTAAGATGCCGTTTATAGAATGCTGAATCATACCGGTTCCTTGCGAAGCGGTCCAGCTTATGAACAAGCACACCGGAAAAACGCCCGTCTTCAGCGTCTTTCATCATCTGCTGAAAACCTGGGCGCATGTCCGTGGTGGCAGTTTTGGCTTCATCGGTGTAAATATGGATGATTTTCATGCTATGATGCTGCGCATACTTTTTAATTGCACGCACCTGTGCATCGATGGATTCTTCCCGCTGGTTATCGCTACTGTATCGAGCATAGATTACAGCGTTCATAAAATTCGTCCTTTCTGCAACTTAAAAAATTAAACGAGAGGTTTATAAATCTACTTCACATGGATAGTCATTCAAAAAAGTAGCTTTTTTAGAGGAAAGAAGAAGCAGTCTATCCATAATATCATTTGGAAGTCCCAATAGTTCAAAATAAGTTCTGTTCATAATCATCTCATCAGTGTAATCATCTAGCACATATGATAAGTCCAAGAAAAACGAACGTATTAAATCCATATTATTTACTAAGAGTATCAACGAAACAAATACTGCAAATAAATCTTTCTGGCCCAAACCAGCATTATATTCATTTTTTGAAAGAATGCTGGAATCATCGACTAATAAGAAAAGCGGACGCTTAGGCAACAATGAACGGATATGGGGAGAAAAAATTTTATTACCATGCGCTATCGAATTACGATAAGCATGAAGAAGATGCAGTGCATTAATAAAAAATTCTTTTTTGTCAGCTATATTAATACTGGGATCTCCGTAAGGAATCATATTTTGGCATATGTAGGTTTTGTCAGCAGCTTTCATTATTTCATACCAGTCAATTGTTTTGTTAAAAGTAATGTCATTGACAACAATCCAAGGTGGCACATGATTTTTATTTTTGCAATAATAATAAGAAATGGTGTTTCTGTACGGTTTAGTGCAAAAATTGTACAAATAACTGAACAGCTCATTCCTTTTACGTTTATGAGCAGGCCTTATAGAATAATTGTTTGGATCCAAATATTTTGAATGATGTACGTCATAACCTTGGGATACACGATAAGCAATTTTTGTTTTTAAAGAGCGCTCTACGATAAGAATGTATTTGAGTAGAATGCTGGCAATGGAGGAGTCCAGAAGATATATTTGGTAAATCATCTCAAACGTTGTTCCGTCAATAAAAATATCATCGTTTGGACTCTTTAAAAAAGTGTTTTTGTAACCATTCATCAGCGAAAAATAAGAGATAGAGCTGAGTATCTCAAAAGTCCGGGAGTTTTCATTGACAATAACGCCCCTGCTTTGCATCAGCGCTATTTGTTCATGGAATGTTTTAAATGGTTTATCGTAAATTGGGGACAAATAAAGAGACCTCCTTACCCGAAAGGGTAATAGAGGTCTCTCTCTAGTCGATAAAGCCCGACCAATGGCTAGCCTTAGTTGCTAGCTCCTGTACCTATATATTACCCTATTTGTGAACAATATTCAACAAAAATTTACAAATTACTTAATAATGACCAAATCACCAACTTCAACTGGTGAAACATTATCAGAAAAAATTGGTACAATATTTGATTTGCCTATATTCAATTTGGAATATGTTGTTTTTCCTGCATTTGATAGTATCTTATCGTATGATGTGATAGTTTTTTCTCTTTTTTTACATACGGAATATTTAGGATAGATCTGGAGGACTTCAACTTCTTCTTTTGATCGCATAGCATTTCCAAGTGAAGTTCCATCAACATCAAAGAGCTCTTTTCCAATTTCTACGATCAGAAGAATATGGCCTCTTTTAAGTAGTTTATTTTCAGAACCGCTGTTGACATATACAGTGTATTCATCGGGTATAGCAATAACCCTAATTTCCTCTTGTATCATCATATTTCATCTCCTTTGTCTTATTACTTATTGATGAATAATTATTTAAGCCTTGCGATTGAACTTATCAAAAATTAATTTACTCTTGTAATCAAGATCATAAACAATATTAAGAATGTCTTCGATTACAAAAATAGCCATTTGGAGGTCTTTTTTATCCGGAATAATAAGTTCATGGGCAGCGTCATTACCAAGAAACCGAAAAGCATGAAGGTTATTGCGAATACTATCAGGAATAAAATTCATTTTATCAATTTTTTTCTGAATGTTATCTGCTGTAACACCCTTATCAACACATATACCTTCTAGCAGTGAACGAAGACCAATTGCTGCCAATATTCCACATGAATTATTATAGGCAAGAACTACTTCGTTGTACAATCCTTCAAGCTTTTCAGGTATTTCATTAAACTGTTTTACTGGATGATACTCCTTTTTGCGCTCTGGATAAAAATTGATATCTTCTACAGGATTACCCAGCCAATCATAATCTTCTGAGAAAGAATAGCTTGATTCTCCAGTCAGTACTTTACATCCATTGCACTCCCATACGAACCAGCTAAAGGTTTCAGTAATAATAAATGGATTATAATCTTCACCGATGTTTTGATCTTTGTTTCGGCTATACTCAGAAACTAATACATGTTCTGTTGAGCGATTACAAGAATTGCAGTGAATCCATTTAGTATCTTTGTCGACTTCCAATATAGCACCTCCTATTTCTAATTAAGCCAACACATTCTCCATAAAATCACTTTCAGTTATGATTTGAACATCTTTACCATTTTGTGACAACTCGAGAGTCTTCTTCATTTTACTACTCATCTTACCATCAGAAAACCTCGAATAATCCTGTTCGCCAACAATAAGATAATCAGTATTACATGTAACTGTGTTTCCGACGGTGCCGCCTATATCTACAATTATTTGTGCAGCTTCCTTCCTGGTGTAACCACTAAGGGTTCCTGTAAATACAACGTTTTTATTATAGAAAAAATTATCTTCATCAATTTCATTAGAATGAGGCATCAGTTTAGAATAGTTTATATATTTCTTTTTTCTCTTAATTGCCTGAGCCATACTACATGGAGTGTAGCCGTCCGGGTGAATTTGACCGATCGAAATTTTATATAACTCGGCGAGAGATTCAATAGATTCCACTTTATTTTTATGTAATAAACTATTAATGATACCTGCAGCAGTGCGCGCATCTTCCAACGCATCATGATGTTTACAACTGATATTCAATGAATGTGCTACTGTGGGTAATTTATAGTTAATCAGCCCCGGAAGTGCTCTTTTTGAAAGAGAACAAGTGCAAAAATAGTTGATGATTGGGGATTCAATTTTATATTGAGCAAGTGAATACCGAATAACACTAAAATCAAAAGCGGCATTATGAGCTACAACAATATTATTCTTCAGATAGATTTCGAATTCTGGCCATAATTCACCAAAAGTAGGTGCATCTTTAACCATGTCTGGGGTAATGCCGTGCAGTTCAATGTTAAATGGATCAAAACGCAATGGTTCAGGTCTAATCAGAGAATGCTTTTCATAAACAGATCCATTCGAATGGACAACAATTCCAATGGAACAAGCACTGTTTCTCCGTCTATAACTGGCAGTTTCAAAATCAAGAGCCACAAAATTCAAAGACATAAAGATTCACCTCCGCTAAATGTTCCGATTAATTCCATAGAATATTCGGCCAGCTTCGAGATTAACTTTATACATACACCGGGCGGAGAACTTTAGATTTTTCAAGCATGCCATATTATCACTGCACACCTTAAATTCATTGCAGCAACCAAATACATCATCATCTGGAAGGGCACTTATGTACATCTGTAAGAGGTATTTCTTTAAATCGGATAGATCTTCATCAAATACAAGCCAGACTCGATGGTACAAAGGAAAGGATTTCAATGAATCAACCTTGTATCTATCCGGAAGATTATAGCCTGGAATTTTTCTTATTAGAAAGTGATCACGGTTGCCTTTCTTAATCTTAAATCCAACATTTTTAAGGATCTTAATTGAATAGTCAGTGGCGTTTTTCTTCAGAGAAAGTTCGCCAGGTTCTAGTTTCAATCCAATATCATTGAACATGTTCTTTATCTGAGAATACAGTTCATCAGCAGTCACATGATCGCCCCCTAAATTATAGTAGTGTCCTTAAAATTCAATACCGCCACCAGCTTGCCCAGTATGCGCACATTGCCATTGGTCAGGATGATTGGGCGGTATTTGTCATTTTCAGACTGAAGCACAATGGTACTGCCATCTCGGTAAAACTTTTTCAGAGTGGCTTCATCCTCAACAAGAACAGCGCCAATCTGCCCATTCTCAAGATCATCTTGACGTTTCAGAAACACCACGTCATTTTCAAAGATACCAGCATCAATCATGCTATCTCCTTTAATTCGCAATGCAAAATCAGCCTTCATCCGGGCATCTATGTAAAAGTGATCTTCGATGTTTTCTTCTGCTAGTATAGGCAACCCTGCTGCTATTGTTCCGAGTAAAGGTATACATACTGCATTAAAATGAGAATTAGGCTGCGAAAGATCTTCTTTATAATCATATTTATCATCAGTCCACCCCATAAGGTAACCTATTGAAACTCCAAGAATTCTTGAATATTCGTACGCGACACGTACATCAACACTATCAATTTCACCAGCTTCATACCTATAAACAGTTGATCTGTTGATGCCAAGCTTATCGGCTAAATATTCTGCGCTATAACCTAGTTCTTTTCTTCTATCTTTTATGCGTTGAGCTACAAGTGAAGCCATACTATCACCTCCTAATATCTTTAGAATATTATATATATTGCACATATGCAATAATATAAAACAAAAAAGATATAAAAAAACGCATAATTAAGACAAAATCTATTGACAGAAAAAATTGAACATGTATAATAGAATAAAAGTCGCATAAAAGCGACTAATAAATAAAGGAGGTAATATGCATGGCGAATGTGATGAAATTAAAGGGTAAAATTGCTGAAAACGGTTTAACCATTGAAAAAACAGCAAATATGATAGGTATCGATAACAGTACTTTTCATCGGAAAATGAAGAATGATGGTATAAATTTTTCTATTGGTGAAGCAAATAAACTAGTTGAGATATTAAAACTCACTCAAGAAGAAGCTATGGTGATTTTTTTTAACGATATAGTCGCATAATCGCGACTTATATATTGTGTAATAACCAAAAATAAAAACGTGGAAGAGGGACTGAAAGGAGATGGCCAGATGGATCAATTCAAAGATCAATTGGAACCTGAACAGATCGAATGGTTGAAAAGCATCAATGCAGTAGACATTAGTAAATATCAAATCATGACTTTCCCGACCTGGCATATGTACTCAGTCGAATATCTTAAAGAAACGCCATTAAGTGTACTGCAGGCTCACTATAACAATGAGCACCGAAAAGAGAGAAGCCGGGAGGTTAGAGAAATCATGGATGAAAAAAAAGTACGTGAGATCGACAAAAAAATATTAGAAATATTACTACCAATAGTGCTTAGCATAATAACAACAATACTGATCATAGAGTTGATTGCTGTTAGAAGAGGCCTTTGATATGTAGAGTGATTAAAGCAGTAACAGCTGAAATAAAAATAGGAGTTGTCACGCTTCGAATAATGAAAGACTTTAATTCAAGCCAGTTAAAATTGCTGTGGTGCAAGCCCTCGTAAAGAACTTGAACACCGCCAGGTTCATCTTCACCAGGAAAAACGACAAGATACTCCTTTCTTGACAGGTAATAGATTGAATCAATGGCATGTTTTTTCGGTACTCGATCATAAAGTTTCTCAAGTGAAACCACAAGATTACGCTCATCAGCTAATGAAATTAAAACGTTAAGCACTTTCTTTGATTGTTTATCCAACATGGTATCGCCCCCTTTACATAACAGTATATCATTCACTATTTTAAAAACGGAAGAGGAGGATAAAAATGAGTGAATCAAAACGAGACTTAAGAGAATTAACTGTAACCATTAACACCGCAGACATACCAGAAATTAGAAACACGATTGATGCCCTTGTGGAGCAGATCAAGGATAAGGACAAGCAGATCGAAAATCTGACCAAATATGTACAAACCAAAAACAGATACATCGACAATCTGGAAGAGGAACTGGCTGCCCATGAAGGGCGAGTTCAGGAGCAGCCTGTCAACCTGAAAGTAATCGTAGCAAGGTTTATCGAGCAAACAATGATGAACAGTGAACAAGCGTCAGAAGAAGCATTGAAAATCATGCCGGACCTTATCAAGATTTTTAGCCCGTTGGAACTAATCGATCATAAACTGACTAAGCACTCAGGATCAGAAAAAAAACAAGACTAAAACTCATTCTTTGACAGATTAACAAACTGGATCTCTTTAGCGGACAATGTACTTATTTCATTCTCTGATACAAAAGTAAGAACTCCACCAGGCGGAAGAACAAATTCTGAAATTTTATCACCAGAAAGTATGGACTCATTTACACCAACATATTTGATAGAAGTTAATCCGTTGATAGTGATCACAGAACTTGATTTAAGCTGGATAGCAACATTCCACATACTTCACACCTCCATAAATATAACTACAAGCCTCTATTTCTTCTTAGATGATTTTTGAGCTAAAGCACTAGCTGCAGCCGTTTTCGATTTTTTACTAGTACGTTTATCACGCAAAACGTCTGAAGCGGCACTGGCTGCTTTAGAAGAAGTCTGTTTCTTATTCTTAACCATAACGATCACCCCCTCTATGTTGAGTCATAAACAACTGTTCCTACAACATATAGTATATGAAAGTTAAAGAGGTGTCAATCCTAATGAATGATAAATTTACAAAAATAGTTCAAAATGAACGAATAAAAAAAGGTTTAAGTGCTAATGCGCTTGGAAAGAAGGCTGGAATATCTGGAAGAGCCATCACCTACTGGGAAAGTGGCCAACGAGAACCAAGTCTTGAATCAGCACATAAGGTTTTAAAAGCACTAGGTGTAACCATGGTTATTGGGAAGGAGCAGTGAAATGGGCGAACTGATCAAAGTGAGTTTTGACAAAGAGCAGAATGAGCAGCTGGTGAGCGCAAAAGAATTGCATGAAAAACTGGGCATCAGAAAAGATTTCTCAGCATGGTTTAGATACCAGGTGGAAAAAATTGAGTTCATCGAGGGGAATGACTTTACCCCAATTTTGGAGGAAAGTACCGGAGGACGGCCAGGCACAGACTATGTTCTCACTCTGGAAGCTGCAAAACATCTGTGTATGATCTCCGGTGGACCGAAATCCCACGAAATCAGGCAATATTTTATTGAAGTTGAAAAGGCATGGAATTCACCGGAAATGGTAATGGCGAGAGCACTTCAAATGTCAGACCGAACCATCAACAATCTGACTCAAAAGCTTAAAAGTGCAGAAAGGTTCCAAAAGCAAATTGCCGCAAGTGAAAACACCCTACTGGTGAGAGAAGTAGCCAAGTTGGCTTCCAAAGACGGAATCAGAATTGGAGAAAAACGACTGTGGCAGAAACTACGGGACTGGGGCATGATCTTCAGAGGAAAGACCGAACCATATCAGCGCTTTATTGAACGGGGATATTTTGAAGTAACAGAAGGCGTTGTGGAAACATCAAAAGGTACCTTCACCCACCGAACAACCAGAGTGACCGGATCAGGCCAGCTGTACATTATCAAGAAACTGGTGGAAGAGGAAGAACAGGCCGTGGCCAGATAGGAGGCAGTACCGTGTTAATGGATTTAACCACCGTAAAGTTTGACCGTAAGACAGGAAAAGAAATCTGCCGATGGAAAAGCGGTACCAAAGAGATCCCCGACGATGAACTGGCCGAAGGATATTGCCTACTGCTTACAGGCATGACCACACAGGAAGTAGTTGCCAAAATGAGGGAAGAGGAAATGAAGAAGAGGAGCCAGTAATGGGAGGCAGCCATGGACAAAAATGTAGGAAAGCTCATCATGATTTCTGACTCAAACAATGAAAAACATGTGTTGCGGATTCTTCGAAAAGATGGCAAGGGAATGTTTGTTAAGCACGCCGGACAAAGAGTACCTGTAATTCATTTAAGATTTTGGGGCAAAGATCCGATTTACTGGGCACCACTTAAAGATGCAGAGAAGCAAAGGAAGAAGAGGAGGACAGCAGAGAGGTGATCAAGTGCCAAGAAAAAAAGCCAATGCACGAACACCAGCCAGACCAAGAAGAATCTACACAAGACCATACCCTAAAGCCATTGTAATTTTCAACTGGAAGCTAAGAAAGATGCATGACAACGACCAGATATACCCTGGACGGTTGGAAGCCATGGGTGTGTGGATCACATAATAAGGAGGGAGAGCATGCAAGAACAAAAGCCCTATGAGCAGACATTTGAAAAACTTTGGAAATTGTACCCGGAAAAAAAGGGCAAAGGCAAAATCAAAACAGAGCGCAAGAAAGAGCTGCACCGGATTGGTTGTGATCACATGGCCAGAGCTATCCAAAGATACGTGGAAGAGGTTCAACAAAAAAGGGCGGGAGGATTTCAACTGGCCTACCAGTACGGCAGTACATTCTTTATCAGCGGTTACATCGATTACCTGGACAAAAATTACACGCCATCAGAAGCACCTAAAACTACAAATACGGCCAACAAGACAGGGTTTCACCTGCCACCCGAAACCAGCAGGGCAGGACAGTACACAAATGATCAGCTGGAGAAAATACTCTTAAACAGGAAAAGACCCAGGGAAAGGAGCGTATCAAATGTTATTCCTGGCACTGATGATCGCAGTGCTAATCGTTAGCATCATGGCCGCAACTGTGTGCTACTACTCAAAACAATGAGAGGAGGCATAGACAATGCCAAAACACAACGACATATGCCCTTATGCAATACGCCAGTGGAGTTCATTCTATCAATGGAAACCAGGCTGCAAGGCATCAAAAGAAGACCACTGTGATGCAGATCCAAAGTGTAAGTTAAGAGATAAAAAACGTAGAAGCATCTTGGATATTTTGATGGGGAGGTTTAAGTAGTGAAAAGAAAAAAAAGCCTGGAAGCGCTGTCAGATCTGAAAGAATCGATCAAAGAATTGGAAACTTTAATTATAAACAAGAAATTTGAAGACGCATCAATTGAGGCTAATCTTAACACATCTGAACTATTGGAATTGTTAATACGAGAACTTGACGAAATAGAATGATCCCCGCCAGCTGCAACTGACGAGGATCGTGAAACAAAACATGTAACACTTTGATACCTAATTATACCACAACAAAGGAGGGCACGCCAATGAGAGTAGAAAAGCCACAATTCTTTAACCGTCGCCCCTGGTGGCACGGAACAGGTCCGTATTTCCTTCTTATTCTTACCATCCTGGCCTTATCATTGGCCATCAACACCACCTTAAAAAACGAATATAAAGCACTACTGCAGGAGCAACGAGAAGATGTTGCCCGACTTCAGCTTGAGGTTGAAAACCTGCAGCATCAGAAAGAGATCCTGGAAGAGACTTTACTCCGGCGCATCCAGGAGGTTAATGACTTGATCTACAAGTTTGATTCAATGCGCCCAGATGTCACTGTCACTGACGAAGAACTTGAACTTCTGGAACGTTTAGTCACAGCAGAAGCCCAGGGAGAAAGCTATGAAGGCCAGCTGGCAGTGGCCAACGTGGTCATTGACCGTACACTAAGCCCAGCATTCCCTGACACCATCAAAGCTGTTATCCTCCAACCTGGTCAGTTTTGCCCGGTGGCCAAAGGCATCATCAACACCATCACACCCAGTGACACAGCACGCCAGGCAGTGGCAGACGCACTGAAAGGCCACCGCATCATCGAAGAAAATGCATTGTATTTTTACAACCCACGCATCGTCAGCCGTGGCCACTGGATCAGGACCCGCCAGACCGTCACTGACATTGGAAACCACCGTTTTGCTTTATAAAAGCTGATAAGGAGGCCTGCCCATGTTAAAAGTGTACTGTAAAACCACATTAGAGGACGACTACCCAGCGGACAAGTTTAGCATACTGAACATTGATGCAGAAGAAACGGAAGTACATAAACATTACGTAATGACCCGAATAGTCCCTCCAGAATTTAGAAAGGAAGGATCGAAGCCCTTGGTCGTCGTGGAAGAACTGGACGTAACAAGGGTTTACAAAGAGAGAAAGAGGTGAAGAACGATGACCGCTGCCGAAAAGATGAAAACAGAAAAGACAAGCGTACAAAACCCAACCATGCCCGTGGCACCCATAGCCCAGCACCTGATCACCATGGCCGACACAGACGAGACCTTCGCCGCCCTGGTGATGCAAGAACACAAAACCCTGACCAAATGCATCAACCACGTTGATAAAGAGGTCAAAAAGCGAGTAACAGGATCCGGCTGGATCCCAGACCAGGAAGTGTTCCAAATGGCCATTGACTACTACCAGCTGGACGACGTTGCCCTGGAACAGAAAGCCATGGAAGAGGAACGGAAACGAAAAGAGGAAGCAGAGAAGAAAGCGGAAGAGGAAAAAGCCAGGAAAGAAGCTGAAAGGCAACAGAAAGCCATTGAACGTCAGGAAGAGGAGAAGAAGAAAAAAGAGGAAGATCTGAAAAAGGAAGGGCAACTCTCACTCTTCGAAGTGATGGGAGGCTGATCACATGAAACTGGAAAAGAAAAAGCTTCGACAGATCCCCGTATGGCT